>NZ_JBXWOS010000001.1:0-583991 GCF_059611005.1 Ruegeria sp. CDSB117 | reverse complement strand
CTGAAGGACTGGCGGCGGGTCGCAACCCGATACGACAGATGCCCGAAGGTCTTCCTGTCAGCCATCGCACTCGCGGCTACCGTTCTATTCTGGTTGTAAATCAATGAGTCTGGAGCCTAACTACCTTGCTTTTATACGTCGTAAGAAGAAACAGGGAATCTATGATATCGGTCGTTGGAGTGATGAGAGCCAGGATGGGTGATGATACAACCATAAGGCGGTTTACGTAACGCGCATTCAAAGATGTTCGCAGTTTGTTGTTCAGGAGTGTTCATCTATAGGTTGCGTGCGCTTCGATTTTTGGCAGATACCCGTGCTGCCTTCCAAGATTTCTGCCTTATGTCCACAACCAGATTTTAAGTTAAATTGACCCAAGCCGCATTCCTTGAAGAACTTTGCACGCATGCAGCCACAAATTTAACACCATTGAGTCCGTCATGAACTGTTGGATAAACAACCGACACGTCAGGTGAAATCCCATTTCGGAAGGCTTGGATCGCCTCTGCTGCCTCTCCATAGATATTCGCGAACCCCTCAAGGTATCCCTCGGGATGTCCCGGAGGAACTCTACTCAACCGATTGGCTGCGTCACCAGCTCCAGCTCCATTTCGGGTGATCAAACGCTTGGGTTCGTTGTATGGCGTGAACCAAAGATAATTGGGATCTTCCTGAGACCACTCAAACCCACCTTTTTCGCCGTAGACGCGCAAACGAAGTGCGTTTTCATTGCCGGGAGCCACCTGAGAAGACCACAGCATACCACGCGCTCCGCCTTCAAAGCGAAGCAAGACGTGCGCGTTATCATCGACTTTGCGCCCCGGCACAAAGGCCTGCAAGTCCGCCGCGAGGCTTTCCGCTTTCAGCCCGGTTACAAAGCAAGCGAGGTTGTAAGCATGGGTTCCGATGTCACCGGTTGAACCACCAGCGCCCGAGCGTTCTGGATCGGTTCGCCACTCAGCCTGTTTGAAATCCTGCTGCTCGGTCAGCCAGTCCTGCGGGTACTCAACCTGAACAACGCGGATCTTGCCAATATCTCCGTTAACGACCATTTCACGTGCCTGCCGAACCAGCGGATAGCCCGTGTAATTGTGGGTCAAAATGAATAAAGCATTCGCGCTTTCTGCTGCTTTGACCAGTTTCTTTGCGTCGGCAAGGGTCGAGGTGAGTGGCTTGTCACAAATTACATGAATACCGCGTCTCAGGAACTCACGTGCGGCTGCATAGTGAACGTGATTTGGCGTGACGATTGAGACCGCCTCGATCCCAGATTTCAACCGGGCTTCCCTGATCGCCATTTGTTTGAAGTCTTCATAGACCCGTTCGAGCCCTAATGCATGACCACTTTCAAGAGATTTCTCTGGCGTCGAAGACAAAGCACCGGCAACCAACTCAAACTTGTCGTCCAATCGCGCCGCTATTCGATGAACGCCGCCTATGAAGGCGTCGTTCCCGCCGCCAACCATGCCAAGTCGAATGCGGCCGGAAGTTTCTTCATTGCGTCCTGTGACCATCACTCAATCCCCAGCATTTTACGATTGGCTGCTTCGTCTGCGCCACCATCAGCGAAATCATCAAAGGCTTTCTCGGTCACACGGATAATGTGATCTGACACAAACTGAGCGCCTTCACGCGCTCCATCCTCGGGGTGTTTGAGACAGCATTCCCATTCGACCACAGCCCAGCCATCAAAGTCATTCGCGGCCATTTTTGAGAAGACCGCCCCGAAATCCACCTGGCCATCACCAAGCGACCGGAAGCGCCCGGCACGATCGACCCAGCTTTGATACCCGGAATAAACACCCTGGCGGCCAGTCGGGTTAAACTCGGCATCTTTGACATGGAACATCCGGATCCGATCTTTGTAGATGTCGATATTGTCCAGATAGTCGAGGCATTGCAGCACGTAGTGCGACGGGTCGTACAACATGCAAGCGCGTGGGTGATTTCCTGTCCGTTCGAAAAACATCTCGAACGTCACACCGTCGTAGAGGTCCTCACCTGGGTGAATTTCATAACAGACGTCAACGCCGCATTCCTCGGCGTGATCCAGTATTGGCACCCAACGACGAGCAAGCTCCTCAAATGCCGTTTCGATCAAGCCTGCAGGGCGCTGCGGCCAAGGATAGACATAAGGCCATGCCAATGCGCCTGAGAATGTCGCATGCGCTGAAATACCCAAGTTTTTCGAAGCAGATAGCGCTTTTTTGACTTGGTCTACCGCCCATTCTTGCCGGGCTTTCGGGTTTCCCCTGACGCTTTCGGCTGCAAAACCATCAAACGCGCTGTCATAGGCCGGGTGAACGGCCACAAGTTGGCCCTGAAGGTGGGTTGAAAGTTCAGTGACTTCGATGCCATTTTCCTTGGCTATGCCTTTAAAATCATCGCAATAACTGGCGCTGGACGAGGCTTGTTCCAGATCGAACAACCGGCCGTCCCAACTAGGAACCTGAACGCCCTTGTATCCACAGTCCGCCGCCCATTTAGTGATCGCGTCCCACGAATTGAACGGCGCTTCGTCCCCCGCGAATTGCGCAAGAAACAAAGCTGGACCTTTGATTTTCTTCATAAAATTTCCTCCCCAAAACCTAAGCCTCTATGGCGGTAAATTTTCCTTCAGATAGATGTCGATACGGATACGTTCCTGTGCTTTGTTGAACGGAACCTTGTCCGAAGTTGCGCGCAATAGACGGACGGCAGAGCGAACAATGTGCCCGGTGTCTTGCGAGATTAAGGCGTCAAATGTGCCAAGCCTAAGCGCCTCACGACTGAGCGGAGTAAGCTCATGAGCTATGATCACCAGATCTTTGCTGAGTTTGTTCTCTGAAAGAAATTGAATGAGGCCCGCATTGCCCGCTGCTGACGAGTATATTCCGACCAGATCCGGATAGGTTTCAAAGATTTCGGGCATCATCCTGTAAATCAGATCCGGGTCATCCCGGCCCTCGACAGACGCTACGACTTTGAGGTGCGGAAATTCCTCAGCCACAACAAGGTCAAAACCTTGACGACGCTCCAGGTGGTCACGCGCCAAACGGGATCCTGTAAGAACCAAGACCTTGCCTTCGCGATGGACAAATCTTCCCATCAGCTGAGCTGCGGTTCGTCCTGCCGAAACGTTATCAATTCCGACAAAGTGGTCTCGCTCAGAACTTGGCAAGTCAGACACCAAGGCAACAACCGGAACGCCTTTTTCCCTGAGCCTTTTTACAGCGTCGCGGACAGAAGGGGTCTCGGGCCCGAAAACGGCGACTCCGTCAACGTCCAAACTGTCGACAGCATCCAAAATGTTGACGATATCTTGCGGCTCGAACGGAGCGACGTTCTTTACTGCAATGCGCGTCCGTTGGATAAATTGGTCACGTGTTTGTTCAGCGATCTGACTGCTTATTGCCTCCACAAACTCGTTGTCCGTGTCTGGTAAAACAAAGAGGAAATTGTAGACGCGGTTTCGCGCCAGGTTGGCTGCGGCGGTGTCGCGCACATACCCCAGCTCATCAATCGCCTTCTGTACTTTCTGTACAGTCACAGCTCGCACGCCGGGGCGCCTGTTCAAGACTCGATCAACGGTCGCCAGGCTGACACCCGCCACGCGAGCGATGTCATTGACGGTTGGCTTTTTCACCAATTTTAGTTTTTGTTTTTGATCTTCCACGTGTTCTTCAGCCCTCAATCTCCCGTGCTAAGCCTTCAAACAACAAAGCAACAGCTTCAGCGCCGGGATCGTTATGCCCAACTAGGTTTTCTTCGGGAACATAGGCCGCGCGGCCCGCCTTCGCACGGCGAATATTTGCGGTGTTGTTCGCGCCTTCGCGGGCAGCCTCGGCTGCATGCGTCAGACTAGATGGTAGTGCGGCAAGTGCTGGTGCCAGTGCGTCAATCATTGTCCTGTCACCGACCTTGGCACCCCCAACCTGGCTGACGCGATTCAGGCCTACGACCAAAGACTTCGGTATCGAAGCCCCGCTCGCACAGGCATCGCCAGCTGCGTTGAAGAAAATTGCGAGTATAACGCCGGAAGAACCACCCATTGTCTGGCTCAACTCATTGCCTAGTGCCGGAAACAGTTGCGTCAGATCAGCAAGCGGCATGCGGTCAAGGCTACCTTGCAATGCTCTTGCGGCAGTGGCGAGTGTGCTTCCCGTATCGCCATCTCCGGATTTCGCGTCCAACTCGTTCAGGGTTTTCTCTGCGTTGATGAGAAGTTCAGACAAACGAGCGATCGTTTCCCTTGTGGCAGGGTTGTTCGAAGGAATTGGATCGATCGGGGTCAGGCCATCAGGCAAGGGCGCTACTTTTATCGGGTCGATGGAATTGACGCCGGGCCAAGCCGCCAGATCAACAGGAGCCTCAAGTGCCGATAAATCGTCCTGATCTACAGGCAGAATGGAAACAGAAAACCCGTGCATATCCAGCGATGTCATCATTGGTGCCGGGCCGATGATATGGTGGGCGATACCTGTTTCAGACAGGGCATGCGTGAGGACAGCCATTTCTAGCGGTGTTGTGGACCCAAGGTTGTTGACCAGCGCCACACGATCCCCGGATCCCATCCTTTGCTTTAGCTTCTCCACCACTGTGGACATGGCCGATACGGCATTCGAGAATTCGACTTGCTGTACACCGGGTTCACCGTGGATGCCCAAGCCAAGCTCTGCTTTGCCGGGCGCAATCCTGTCCTCTTTCGGAGACCCAGGAACGGTACAGGTGTCCAGGCTCATACCGATGCTCACGACCTTGGCTATGATGCGTCTTGCTGCGGCGGTGACGGTGTCGAGATCAGCACCACTTTCGGCAAGCGCTCCGGCTATTTTGTGCACGAACAATGTACCTGCCACGCCACGTGGTTGCGGAAGGTCGGGCAGGGCGATGTCATCATCAACTACGACCATCTCTACTTTGCGGCCCAACGCACGGGCGCGTTCGGCCGCCAGTCCAAAGTTCAATCGATCACCGGTGTAATTTTTGACAATAAGCAGGCACCCAGCCTCGCCCGTAACCGCAAGAATGCCAGCCAAAACCGCCTCGACCGATGGCGAGGCGAACACTTCTCCGCAGATTGCTGCCGTGAGCATACCGGCGCCGACAAACCCTGCGTGGGCAGGTTCGTGACCAGACCCGCCGCCGGAAACCAAGGCGACTTTCGACTTTTCCCAATCCGACCTGTAGACAACCTTGATGTGCGGGTATCCATCCAATCGGGTAAGCCGTCCTCCTGATGACGCGAGAAGACCGTCTATGGCCTCTGTCACCAGTGTTTCTTTTGTGTTGAGGAACTGGGCCATGCTTTTGCTCCTTAATTCACTCGCGCGCCGGACGCGTCAAAATACAACGGGTTGTGTGGGCGGATTTTTATAAGTTTTCCAGATGGATAGTCCTGATGGACATCAATCAAGGTCACAACCGTGTGACCGTTTAAGTCCAGGTGCAGTCGTGTTTGATCCCCCAGGTGTTCGGCACGTATCACACGCGCTTCGCTGCCTTCGCCTTCGATGATGTTTTCTGGGCGAAGACCAATCTGCGGGCCTTTGTGGTCGCCTCTGAACAACTCGGACGGCAGGATGTTGATCCGCGGCAGACCCAAGCGGCTGGCGACATATACACTGCCGGGGTCTTCATAAATGTCCCGGGGTGTCCCGTATTGAACCAACTTGCCGTTTTCCAAAACGCCGATATGGGTCGCCATTGTCATCGCTTCGACCTGATCATGGGTCACGTAGAGCAAGGTCGATCCCAGATCTGCCTGAATTCTTTTCAATTCGACCCGCAAATCCGCCCGAAGCTTGGCGTCCAAAGAGCTGAGGGGTTCATCCATCAGAAATATCTGGGGGTCACGCACTAGCGCCCGCCCGATTGAAACGCGCTGCATTTCGCCGCCGGACAGTTCGGTGGCTTTGTTGTCCAGCTTGTGTGGGATCTGGAGGATTTCGGCGACTTCGTTGACCTTCCTCGCGATCTCATCCTCTGGCGTCTTCAGGATCGGCGAACGCAAAGGGAAAGACAGGTTTTCACGCACTGTCATATGCGGGTACAGCGAGTATTGCTGGAAGACCATCGCCACATCGCGCTGGGCGGGTGTATCTATTCCAACGTCACGCCCGCCAATGCGCACTGTTCCTGAATCCAGTTTCTCAAGTCCGGATATCAATCTCAGTGTTGTTGTTTTTCCCGCGCCGGTCGGGCCCAACAACACCACAAAGGCACCGTTGGGGATCGTCATTGAGATATCATCCACCGCTTTAAGATTGCCGAATGATTTTGAGATACTCTCCAAAACGATTTCAGCCATTGCTCAGCACCTCGTCGTTCAGAGCGGACCTCAACGCGCGTCCGGTAGATTTTTCAAAAAGGGTTACTGCGGGTGAGCGGAACTCCAATCCCACGGTCTCGCCAGGGTTAACGACTTCGCGTGCATCAATTCGGGCTTTCAGCTCACCGTTCGGGCTTTGCAATGTCACTATCTGGGTGGTTCCCAAATATTCTGCGGCCAGGACCTTGGCCCGGTAGGCGCTTGCATCCGATAGAAAAACATGCTCGGGGCGGACACCAAAAACCAAGTCACCTTCAGCCCCTTCCATCAGTTTGGGAACAGGTTCGTCATGCCCGTTCAGGCCAACCATTTCAGTGCCAGGTTCGACCTTTCCCTGAAATGGCAAGAAGTTCATCGAA
Source organism: Ruegeria sp. CDSB117 (assembly GCF_059611005.1). Lineage (NCBI taxonomy): Bacteria > Pseudomonadati > Pseudomonadota > Alphaproteobacteria > Rhodobacterales > Roseobacteraceae > Ruegeria > Ruegeria sp. CDSB117. Next base: position 577,325 of record NZ_JBXWOS010000001.1, on the reverse strand, counting down.
GGAGACCCGATAAAGTTAGCTACAAACATCGTAGCGGGTTTGTCGTAAATCTCCTGAGGCGTGCCGAATTGCTCGATCACAGCATTGTTCATCACTACGATTTTGTCGCCCATTTGCATGGCTTCCAACTGGTCATGTGTAACGTAAACAGTGGTCGCACCCATACGGTCATGAAGCGCGCGCAGTTCTTCGGCCATGTGTTCACGAAACTCTGCATCAAGTGCACCAAGAGGTTCGTCCATCATGAATGCCTTGGGGTCACGAACAATCGCGCGACCGAGCGCTACGCGTTGCCGATCGCCGCCTGAAAGTCCACCTACAGGGCTGTCGAGTATGTCGTTTATCCCTAGAATTCCCGCGACTTCCTCGATTTTAGAATGTACGGCGGCGCGCGGCATACCCTGTGATATCAGAGGGTAGCTGATATTCTTACGCACATTCATGTGTGGATACAGCGCGAACATCTGGAACACGAAGGCAATGTCTCGCTCTGAGGGTGGCCGCTGGCTGATTTCTTCACCGTCCAGGTAGATTTCACCCGACGTTGGAAGTTCCAAACCTGCGATCATCCGCAGTGTCGTCGTCTTTCCGCAACCGGATGGCCCCAGCAGCATGAAGAACTCACCATCCTCAATCGTGAACGAGCTTTCGCGTACAGCCGTGAAATCGCCGAACATCTTTTTTACGTTTTTGACTATGATCTGGGCCATTTCTACTCCGGGAAGTGGCTGACGATGATGAACATAACGGTTCCGATCAGCGTTACGATGAAAGAGTAGGTGAAAGCCCAAAGGACAAAGGGCTGCATCAGCATGAAGACACCCAGTGCGATAAGGATGGTTGCGACCATTTCCCATGGGCCGCGGCGAAGCCGCATCAGTCCGGTAAGAAACTCGCTCATTTGCGTACGGCTCCGAATGTGATCCCACGCAGCAGGTGTTTGCGCATCAGGATGGTGAAAATCATAACCGGGATCAGGAAGATCGTTGCTCCAGCTGCCACGGCAGGCCAGTCCAGACCGCCGATACCGATAATGGTTGGGATGAATGGCGGCGCGGTCTGCGCATTTGCTGAGGTAAGCAGTACGGCAAATGCATATTCATTCCATGCGAAGATGAGGCAGAAGATAGCTGTCGAGGCTATGCCGGTCGCGGCTTGTGGCAGCACCACTTTGTAAAATGCCTGAAAGCGTGTGTAGCCATCTATGAGAGCGGCTTCTTCGTACTCTCTTGGGATTTCGTCGATGAATCCTTTCAGCAACCACACTGCCAGAGAGATGTTCACGCCCGTGTACAGCAGGATCATTCCTAAGTGTGTATCGCTGAGCCCAAGATTTCTGAACATCAGGAAGATAGGAATAGCGACCGCCACCGGAGGCATCATCCTCGTACTGAGGATAAAGAACAGAAGGTCATCCTTGAGCGGGACCTTGAACCTACTGAAGGCATAGGCCGCCAAAGTGCCAAGAAAAATACTCAGGAACGTTGATCCAAACCCGATGATGACCGAGTTCATAAAGCGCTCACCGAACTTGGATGGTCCAACGATCACCATGTCATATTGGCGTACGATCTCATCGGCCCAATTCTGCGGTGGGTTGGCTTCCAGAAACTCCTGCGTTTGTCGCGTGCGTGTGGTGAAAAGGTTGACATAGCCTTCTAGCGTCGGGTCAAAAACCACCTTGGGTGGATAGCTGATCGCATCGGCTGGCGATTTGAAGCCAGTCAGCAAGATCCACACCAACGGGATCATCGTGATCAGCGCATAAGTGATGACCAAGAAGCCTGCGATCCACTTGGACCGGTTCGAAGGTTCGGTGACGGAAAAGCTACTCATCTCTGTTTCACCTTGTTCAGGGCTTTTACGTAGATCGACGCAAGGCCGAACACGGTGACGAAAAGGATGATCGCATAGGCCGAGGCATAGCCCGTACGCCACTTCTCAAACGCCTCCCGCTTGAGATTGATTGAGGTGAGTTCCGTTACAGAACCCGGTCCTCCGCCGGTGAGCTGAACCACTAAGTCGAACATCTTAAAGTTCTCGATCCCACGAAACAGCACCGCGAGCATCAGAAATGGCAGCACCATCGGGATAGTAATCGTGAGGAACTGCCGCAGCTTGCTGGCCCGGTCGATCTCGGCAGCCTCGTAGATATAGTCGGGAATGCTGCGCAGCCCGGCCAGACAGATCAGCATCACGAAGGGCGTCCACATCCAAGTGTCAACGATAACGATCGCCCACGGGGCTAGGGTCACTGAGCCAAGCATCTCAAAGCTCGAGGGTTCTTTGCCGGTGAACCACGACACGATGTAGTTGAACAGGCCGATTTGAGGCTGATACAGGAACTTCCAGAAGTTTCCGACGACTGCAGGTGACAACATCATCGGCAATACGATAATCGTGGTCCAAAGATCGTTGCCCTTGAATTTCTTGTTGATCAACCAAGCTAGTGTGAACCCGATTAACACCTGAAAAAAGATTGTCCAGAACAGGAAATGCGCCGTCGCCTGCATGTTCAGCCAGGTGTCTGAGTCGGTCAGGATACGCTCGTAATTCCTGAGCCCGACATCTTTGACTTCACGCCCAATCCGGTTGGCCTTGTAGTTGGTAAAGCTCAGCTGAATGGTCCAGATCAACGGGAAGATATTGATCGCCAGCAGTAGAAATATCGTTGGGGAGATGAATATCCAGGCGATCGCGCGGTCGGATAACCCCCGAATTTTTCGCGCAACTCGCTTGGGCGTTGCCTGCGCAACGCGATCTACGGTCCTGTCAGACATCTCTTTGCCAGTTCTTGTTGGTTTACGACTCACGGGAGAAGGTGGAGCGGGTTCGCACCCGCTCCTGCCTGCGTCCGGGTTACAGCTTGCCTTCGTCTTCGAAGACTTCCGTCCAATCTTCGATCAAAAGATCAAGCGCTTCTTGAGCTGTCCCTTGGTCGGCAACCACGTAGTCGTGGATGCGTTTCTGCATTGCCAACAAGAGTTCCGCATAGGCAGGCTCTTGCCAGAAATCCTGCACCCCACCCATTGCTTCTAGGAAATCACCGGCAAACGGTTGGCTGTCCACGAAACCAGGATCTTCAAGCACCGAGTTATGTGCCGAGTAACCGCCAAGTTCCCACCATTTGGCCTGAACTTCCGGCTGCGCGAACCACTTTATGTACTCAAGCGCGGCGTCCTGTTTGTCAGAGTAGCTGACAACAGAAATACCTTGTCCGCCCAGTGTCGAGCCTGCCTGATTTTGTGGTGGGTTCACAAAGAAGTCGATCTTGTCACCGCCGGTATTGGGATCGGCATAGAGACCCGGGAAGAACGCGAACCAGTTCATAGCCATGGCGACCTGACCGGATTTAAATGCATCCAAGCTCTCACCCATGTAAGAGTTCGTGTATCCCGGAGGCGTCGCCGTTTTGTAGAACTCTTTATAGAACTCCAGAGCCTCAACCGCTTCCGGTGAGTTTACAGCACCTTCCATATCATATGATCCAGGAGTGTTTTCGTATTTGAAACCCCACGGATACAGGGCCCCGGTGACACCCATGGTGATCCCTTCCGAGCCGCGCTCGGTAAAGATTGCAGCCCCATACACAGTCTTGCCGTCGATTTCACGACCTTGGAAGAACTGCGCGATCTGCAACAACTCTTTCTGAGACTGAGGCTCGCGTAGGTCCTGACCAGTCGCTTCTTTGTACGCGGCTTGGATTTCAGGGTTTTCGAACCAATCCTTGCGGTAGAACCAACCATTCGCATCGCCCATCGCGGGCAGTGCGTAGTAATTTGGTGTACCCTTGGGCCAGGTCGAATAGGCGTAAACTGTTGCAGGTGCGAAATCGTCCATGCTTATGCTTTCAGCATCGAAGAAGTCGTTCAGCTGGACATAGTGGCCATTCTCAGCGCCACCGCCGATCCATTGGCTATCACCAATCAGCAGGTCGCAGAGCTTACCGCCGGAGTTCAGTTCGTTCAGCATCCTGTCCGCAAAATTTGGCCAAGGAACAAATTCGAAATTCATTGTGTGGCCGGATTCTGCTTCGAATTCCTTTGATAGTTCGACAAGCGCGTTGGCCGGGTCCCATGCCGCCCAACATAGTGTCAGATCTTCAGCATTTGCCTTGGTAGAAAGAGTAGTAGCGGCAAGGACTATTGTGCTGACCGAAGCCAGTTTTGTGTAAGTCATCCATTCCTCCCTTTTTTCGCCGTCAATCGAGGATGTGCGAATCGCGGCATACCTCCAAGGCTATTTGAGGTACGCACCTCAAGTCTAGATATTTTTGAGGTTCGTACCTCATAAACCCGAAAGAGATCGCCAATTTTGCCTCCTAGTCATTGATTCCTATAGATATTATTCTTTGGACTTGATGCGCATGTATTTTCGGCAGCGAGGTATTGTATGGTCATATCGACTTAAATTCGACTTAAATGGGCCCAGCCGTCATGCGGCCAACAGGTTCAGCGAACCCGCTTCTGAAGCGCTGAAAGATTACTTGGTCGATACTTTTGAGCACTCGAGATAACTTCAAATAGCGTGGACAACTCGGGACCGTGCATAACTCTTTGTGGTCAGGTGCAGACGTATGAACAATCTCTCCATCGTCCGATTGAACCGCTACCCAATAAAAGGCTTGAGTTCCGAGCCTATGCGAACTGTGGCGCTGCGAGCAGGAGGGGGCATTCCGGGCGATCGCCTGTTCGGATTTGCTCGCTACAACTCCGGTTTCGACATGCAGAACCCAATGCCACTGCCGAAAGATCGTTTTGTCGTTTTGTTGAACGAGGCTGCACTGGCAGGCATTCAGACCGGTTTTGAAATTGAGTCCCAGGCACTTGAGATCAATGCGAATGGAAAGACACGACGCTTTGACATGCGAGAGTCTGAAGATAGGAGGAGTGCGGCAGAGTACCTTTCTTCAGAGATCGATTTAAAAGATCCAGAGCTGCCAAAGTTTGTCTCCTCTGCTCCTCATAGGTTTACAGATGTATCTGTCGTATCAACGCAAATGATGAACGCGATATCCGTTTTGAATCTGGCCTCTGTGAAAAAGTTGGGCGAACTACTGAACGCAGAAATCCACCCGGCGCGCTTCCGAGCGAATATTGAGATAGACGGTTTACCTTCGTTTGCTGAGCTGGATGCAGTTGGATCAGTTTTAAGGTTTGGCGATGTCGAGTTGAAGGTACTCTCACGTACGAAAAGGTGTGCAGCAACTGAAGTGAACCCGAAAACGGCCGAGCGCGACTTGAATATACCCTACCTTATTCGGAAACTGATGGGCCATATGGATATGGGCGTTTATGTCGAAGTGGTTAATGGTGGAACGCTAAAGGTCGGTCAAACTGGGGAAATACTCGCTTAAACCTTGCCTCCTGCCACAGTGGTTTTTCTAAGAGGTTTGAGCCATATTCGGTCAAACGAATAAACTCAACTCTTGCTCTGTCTTTCTTTTGGCTATCCTGGGTATCGAAGGTTGTCGCGTTCGTGCTTTCTGATCCAGATACGATTGGAGGGCACTCCTTTGACGGAGCCTTGACAAGATCCCTGTTTCAAATAATTTTAATCATTAAAATATATAGGCGGGTGGTGCTCAATGTATCTGGGCTTAGATTTGGGAACGTCAGGTCTCCGCGGGATTCTGGTAGATGACACAGGACACGTTGTCGGTGATGCCGAAGTCAGCATTTCCACTTCGACGCCTGAGCCTGGCTGGTCTGAGCAGAATCCTTTGGATTGGACCAACGCTTGCGAAGAGGTTGTTGGGAAGCTTCGCATTGGCAACCAGCAAGCATTCTCAAAATTGCGAGGTATTGGCCTAAGCGGACACATGCACGGCGCTACACTACTGGATCATGATGGCGAAGTATTGAGGCCCTGTATTCTTTGGAACGATACTCGGTCAGCCGACGAAGCGGGGACACTAGATCAAACACCAGAGATGCGCGCAATATCGGGAAACATCGTATTCCCGGGGTTTACGGCGCCGAAACTCGAATGGTTGCGTGCGAATGAGCCGGATGTGTTCTCAAAGGTCGGCAAGGTATTGCTGCCGAAAGATTATTTGCGGTTTTGGCTGGCAGGCGAATATGTTTCAGACATGTCTGACAGCGCAGGAACATCCTGGCTGGACGTTGACACTCGGCAGTGGTCAGAAAAGGCGCTAGCCATAGGTCACATGCGTGTCGAGCAGATGCCGCGCTTGGTCGAAGGCAGTGATCCGGGTGGAGAGTTGAAGACCCGATTGAGGCAGGAGTGGGGGCTTTCGAATCCGGTTGTCGTGGCTGGAGGTGCTGGCGACAATGCTGCCGCTGCCTGCGGGATCGGGAGCATCAACGACGGCACCGGTTTTGTCTCACTCGGAACGTCTGGCGTATTGCTTGTTGCGCGGGAAGCCTATGCTCCTGATCCGGAAACAGCCGTGCACTGTTTTTGTCATGCGGTTCCTGATCGGTGGATACAAATGGGTGTTATGCTTTCAGCAACGAACAGCATGAACTGGCTTGCTCGCAATCTGGGCGAACCCGTGGAAAGACTCGCTTCAGCTATGCCTGAAAAACTGAATGGACCTACAGCGATCACCTTCCTGCCATATCTGTCAGGAGAACGGACGCCGCATAACAATAGCCATATTCGAGGCGCGTTTTTGGGCGTGGACATCTCGTCGGAACCAGCTGAGTTGACCCAGTCCGTAATGGAGGGTGTTTCCTTTGGAATGAGAGATTGCCTAGAAGCACTGAAGAGCACCGGAACCCAGCCAAATAGCCTTATGGCAGTGGGGGGAGGAGCACGATCTCGGTTCTGGCTGGAAACCTTGGCTACTGTTTTGCAAGTTCCACTGGATTTGCCAAAAGGCAGCGAATTCGGTGCCGCTTTGGGCGCTGCGCGCCTCGCGATATGTGCTGCCAACGGCGCTGAGCCGGCGCAAGTCATGACACCGCCGGATATTCAGGAACGCATCGAACCACGCGGCGATCTGATTGACGTCTACGAAAATGAATACCGGAGATATAAGCAATTCTATGAGGCGCTTGCGCCGCTGGCGGTAAGATGAAACCAGAAACGGGTAAGCCCCATCAGATTGAAACTGCTATTCTTACCGATGGAAGTATGTGTGTTTCGGTCCTGAACTATGGGGCAATCACGCAGGGTTGGTGGTACAAGGACGTCCCGCTCATCCTTGGGTTCGAGGACCCAAATGAGTATCTCACCGATACGCGTTACCTGGGCGCAATTGTAGGGCGTGTTGCCAACCGGATCAGCGGCGCGACGTTTGACTTGGATGGCGCCAGTTTTGAGCTGAACGCCAACGAGGGCAAAAACACACTTCATGGCGGGGACGATGGGCTGTCTAAACAGTTTTGGGAACTCGAACCGATTGCACAGAACGAAGTCTTTCTGAGCTATGTTTCTCGCGACGGTGAGGGCGGCTTTCCGGGTGAGATCAGGTTCGAGGTCAGGATATGCCTGCTGGGTCCACGCTTGGTATATTCAATAGCTGCACAACCTGACCGGCCGACGCCAATAAGCATTGCGCAACACAATTTCTACACTTTGGGCGCCTCGGAAGGCGTAGATCGGCACAAGCTTAGACTCGCTTCAAATCGGTATCTGAAAATCGACGATCAGGGTATCCCGTCGGGCAGGGTGCTTGCGACCACCGACAAAGCGTTGGATTTTTCAAAGCCCAAAACGATTGGCAGTGCTCCCGAAGGGATCGATCATTATTTTTGCTTTGATCATGATCGCGGCCCAAAGGCTCCGGTGGCGGAACTCACTTCACCTTCTGGCCTTGCGTTGACAGTCTACTCTGACCAACCGGGAGCACAGGTGTATTCGGGCTATGAGCTGACAAAACTGCGGCGCACTTCGCGTGGTGTGTGTATCGAGCCATCGGGTTACCCCAACGCACCGAATATCTCGTCGTTTCCTTCAATCATCTATACTCCGGAGTATCCGTATCGGCAGGAACTTATTCTAGAAGTTTCTGAGGAATGACATGAGAGCAGTTTCGCTATTCTTGATTATCGGCTCAACAATCTCAGCGGTGGGTGGTGCGCGTGCCCAATCGCTTGGTCCTCTGCCGGAGTTCCTCGAACCCGACTTTGCAAGTGTCGAGCTGGGGCGGTTGCTGTTCTATGACCCAATATTATCCGGCAACAGGAATATCAGCTGCGCGACCTGCCATCATCCCAAACTTGGCACGTCAGACGGTCTTTCCCTTGGAATAGGGGAAGGAGGGATTGGACTGGGTCCAGAGCGAACGCTGGATCCCGAGAACACCCCGGAACAACGTATTCCTCGAAACTCACCAGGACTTTGGAACCTCGGGGCCACTGAGTTCACGACTTTTTTCCATGATGGGCGACTGGAGGCGGACCTAACGCAACCTGATGGTATCAGAACCCCGTTGGGTAATCATATGCGGTCTGGTTTCAATTCAGCGCTGGCCGCACAGGCCATGTTCCCGGTTTTGTCGCCAGACGAAATGGCGGGTCACTATTCTGAGAATGATGTGAGCAAGTCGGTTCGCCTTGGCTTTCTTACACAGCAAGGTGGTGCGTGGGATCTGATTGCAGAACGTGTTGCGGCCATTCCAGAGTACGAGCAGAGATTTGAGGACTTAGCGCCGGATGATGGAATTACGTTCACGGCAATTGCCAATGTAATCGCGGACTTTATCGCATTCGAGTGGCGTGCGGATAACAGCCCGTTCGATCGCGCGATGCGAGGTGAGGCTGAATTGCCAGAAGAGGCCGAAATTGGCATGGGCCTGTTCTACGGAAAAGCTGGGTGCAGCAACTGCCATTCGGGCTGGTTTCAGACCGATCACAAGTTTCATTCGATTGCACTGCCGCAGATCGGTCCGGGAAAGGCGGCGCGATTTGAAAACCATGTCAGGGACGATGGGCGTCTTCGCGTAACCGGCGATTCCGAAGACGCGTTTGCTTTTCGTACGCCATCTCTGCGCAACGTGACCCTGACTGCGCCATACGGACACAACGGAGCCTATGCTGAACTTGAGGACATAGTACGCCATCATCTGGACTCGGTGGCGTCCTTGCGAGACTACTCGATCGAGATGGCCACTTTGCCGGACTTCCCCGGCTCTGACGACGAAAGGGCAATGTCGGATAATCAGCACCTGGGTGCGATTGCCCAAAGCAACGGCTTGCCGAAAGTAAGCCTGACGGATCAGGAAATCGACGCTCTTCTCAGATTTCTGGTAAGCCTTGAAGACCCGGCAGAGCAGCTAGGTGTGCCCGACCAAGTTCCAAGCGGGCTACCGGTCGACAAGTAATCAGCGGTAAAAACGTATGATTTGGTTGGGCTGATAGTCCAACCACTCGCCTTTCGATCCATCCGGCCAGATCATACGAACCTGCACCTGATCCTCACTCCCAAGCCCAAAATGCTGAAACCCAGCGATACCACCAGCGTGACCGCCGCCGATTGTGAGCTCGCGGATCTGAACACCCAGCGAGGTTTTGACTTCAATAAATCCACCAATTGCTGCGTGATTGGATTGATCCTGAGTGACATCAATCAATAGCCATTTGCCACCCTGAGAAGAGTTCTGGCTGACTTCAAGCTCAGTACCTCGGTTGACGACCACCAGATCCAGCTTTCCATCGTTGTTCAGGTCGGCAAGGGCCGCGCCGCGTGATTTAGCCATCGAAGCTACGCCTGCATCTGCTGCAGCTTCAGTAAACTGACCGTCGGAGTTCTGTAGTAGTAGGTTATTGGGGTCGTTCAGAGCCGCATCGGGCATCTGTTCTACATTTCCCTTGGCCACGAATATATCGTCCCGGCCGTCGTTATTGACGTCGCCAAACTGTGCGTGCCACCCGGTGGATGGCCTTCCGTCTCCGCCTATATGCGGTATATGAGCGGTCGTACCCTTTTCGTAAGTTGCATCGCGCCAGGTCGGGCCGTTTGTCACTGGGTCAAAAATCTGGAGTTTCTGGTCACCCATCGAGGTCAGATAAACTTCGGGAAATCCATCTCCTGTAAGGTCCCGGGAGGCGATCCCCATTCCCCAGATCGAAAATGGAAGCCAGCCTTCGCCTTCCGAGTATTGGCGCGGCTCAGGCTCCATCGCCCACAATTGCTCGTGACCGCCGCGAACATAGTAGTGACGGTCGTTGCTGATGCGGAGATCAGCGCGGCCAGTTCTGGCCCAGTCCGAAAACAGAATAGACAGTGAGCAATAACCGGGTTCAAGTCGCAGCGGCTCAAGGTAAGAGCCGCTTTCAGGGCGATACAAAAGGGTTGGTCCGCAAGATTCAAAAGGACCCTCGGGATCAAACCGATCAACATAGGTGCCAAAGGCCAAGGTCGGTAAAGTCTGCCCGCTTTCCCACGTTGCCGAAAACCCTGTGGTCCAGTGATCCTTTGATTGAAAACCGAGTTTAGCGAACGGGCTGAATTGGCAGTTGGCATGGCCCTGAAGAAGCAGGTCTGGGCCAACGCGCAACACAGCTAAGTCTATTACACCGTCGCTATCAACGTCGAGAGGGTAGGCGCCGGTCACACCGGCTAGCGAAAGATTTTCAGGCGTGTCCGTCTGAAAGGATATCTGTTCGTTCGAGGTATTGATGAACAGTTGAGACCGGTTGGACCCGCCAGCCAAAAAGAGTTCTGGCAGGGAGTCTCCATTGCAATCGAAAACGGTCACACCGCCGCCGACAAAATGCTCCCACCCGCCATCATAGACATGTTTTGGTACATCCACATTTGTAAATTGGGGAATAACAGTGTCCGCATTCGCGACAGTGGCAAAAGCTACAAGTATCGCAAGCTCAAGACGCATTCGCCGTCAGCTCCTTGACCTTAAGAATCGAGATTTGCTCGATTCCATAGGCTGCCGCCCCCTTGGCCCACATCATATCGCCCCAGTGATGAACTTTGATCTGGGGCAAAGGTGCATCGACATTTACAACACCGTTTCGAATGCGGATCATAACTTCGCTGGAACACAAATGCTCAAAGCTCATTTGTGCCCCCGAGACGATAATGCATTCTGGGTCATACAAATTGATCAGGTTGGAAATCCCGAGGCCAAACATCTGACCTGCGCGGGCAAGCACCGACGAAGCTCTGGCGTCACCCGAGTTGGCGCGGTCATGAATGTCGGAAATGGAGTCCATGTTGTTGGTATGACCAGTTACCGTCATCTCGCGGATCAAAGCATAGTCGCCCACATAGGCTTCTAGACACCCGCGTTGCCCGCATTGGCATAGGGCCCCGTCAAGTTGAACTTTGGTGTGCCCAAACTCAGCGCCGCAACCTCGTTCTCCACGGTATAGTTTGCCGTCCAATACGATGCCAAGGCCAACACCGTGTTCGATCGTAACAACGAGGAAGTTCTTTAAACCCTTGCCCAAGCCAAAAAGCTGTTCGGCCTTGGCGACAAGATTGGCGTCGTTGTCGACGAATGCGGGGCAGGGCAGCGCATTTGAAAGCAAGTGGCTAAAATCAATGTTTCTCTCAGTAATCGAAGAAGACCAGTGCACAAAATTCTTGTTTGCATCGACCAGTCCAGCCACCCCGATAGAAACACCTGCCAAATGAGCGACAGAACGATCGATCTGATTGCAGGTTTCTTCAAGAGCTTCGCGGATCGCCGATACAAATTCTTGCGGCGACATCCTGGCGTGATCCAGAGCATATTTATGGGATGCGACTTCGTTTCCTTCAAAGTCGACCAAGATAACCGAGATCACTTGCCGAGCCACCTTGAGACCGGCCACAAGATACATCTGGCCGTCCAATTGCAGCAATACTCTGGGTCTGCCTCTCTTCCCCGACTTGGACTGTGCCTGGCTTTCAGTCTCTTTGACTAGCCCGGCCGAGATGAGATCAGCCGTGGCAGCGGTGACGGTCGCAGGGCTGGTTTGCAAGGCGGATGCAATATCGATCCGCGAGACGGACCCTTTGGCTCTGATGTGCTCCAATACCCGCAGGCGGGTCGTATTTCTTTGTTCCAAAGAAATCGGAGAGGCTTTGCTTTTCAGCATCTTGTCCTCGCGAATCTTGCTGTTGGTCCAATCTATTTGAATTTGCCTGCCTCTTGTAGAGTAAATATTTTACTGGCTGAAATAAATATGATATTCAAATTTGTGAGAGCCGCGAATCGAAATGCGATGGCTCGGCAAATGGGAGGAAATCATGAAAAAAATTCTCAGCTTTTCGGCTGTGGCCACTTTGTTGGCTTCGACCGCATTCGCAGAGCCAGTGGTTGGCGTAAGCTGGTCGAACTTTCAGGAAGAGCGTTGGAAAACGGATGAGGCGGCAATTAAATCAGCGCTTGAAGCAGGTGGTGCCGAGTACATTTCGGCGGACGCGCAATCGTCTTCCGCAAAGCAGTTATCGGACATCGAAAGCCTGATCGCCCAAGGTGTAGACGCGCTTATCATCCTGGCGCAGGACGCGCAGGCCATCGGACCAGCGGTTCAGGCCGCGGCGGACGAAGGTATTCCTGTGATTGCTTATGACCGTCTGATCGAGGACGACCGAGCATTTTATCTGACCTTCGACAACGTGGAAGTCGGCAGAATGCAGGCTCGGGCTGTCTTTGAGGCCATGCCGAAGGGCAATTATGTCATGATCAAAGGCTCTCCCACGGATCCAAATGCGGACTTCTTGCGGGGTGGTCAGCAAGAGATCATCGGCGCAGCCGTTGACAGCGGTGACATCGTAATCGTTGGTGAGGCCTATACTGATGGCTGGTTGCCGGCGAACGCGCAGCGAAACATGGAACAGATCCTGACCGCGAATGAGAACAACGTGGATGCGGTTGTTGCATCAAATGACGGTACTGCAGGCGGGGTAGTCGCGGCCCTAACTGCTCAGGGCATGGAAGGCATTCCAGTGTCCGGTCAGGACGGCGACCACGCAGCGTTGAACCGCGTTGCGCTGGGGACTCAGACCGTATCTGTTTGGAAAGACGCGCGTGAGCTTGGCAAGGCGGCGGGCGAAATCGCGGTTGCGCTGAGCGGCGGCACAAGTCCTGCTGATGTCGAAGGCGCAGTTAGCTGGACATCACCAGGTGGCACCGAGATGAACTCGGTTTTCCTAGCGCCTGTTCCAATCACTAAGGGCAGCTTGTCCGTGGTTGTTGATGCCGGATGGATCCCGCTGGAAGATCTTTGCCAAGGCGTTGAAAACGGACCTGCCCCTTGTAACTAAATCACTCAGCCCTGGGCCTTTAGTCCGGGCCTGGGGCAAATGCTGAATATGAAAGATCGGAAATGACCGAAACTTCGTCTCAGCCGGTACCTGAAAAAGCGAAACCCAGCCTGTTCCATCAATTGGAACTGGATATGCGGCTTTTGGGAATGATCGGCGCATTTGTCATCCTGTGTATAGGGTTCAACATCTTCACGGATGGACGGTTCTTGACGCCTCGGAACCTGTTCAACCTCTCCATCCAGACGGTTTCAGTGGCCATTATGGCGTGCGGAATGGTGTTCATTATCGTCACTCGCCACATCGACTTGTCGGTAGGAGCGCTGCTGGCAACAACCTCGGCCGTGATGGCAATGACGCAAACCGAGCTTTTGCCGCAAATACTTGGGATGGGTTTGAACAATCCGGCAACCTGGGCGATCACAATTGTTGTTGGGTTGTTTGTCGGCACACTGATTGGTGCATTTCATGGCTGGATGATCGGCTATCTGACGATACCGGCTTTCATTGTCACACTTGGCGGGTTTTTGGTTTGGAGAAACGTAGCGTGGTATCTGACCAGCGGCCAGACGATTGGCCCTCTGGATAGCACGTTCCTGATGTTTGGCGGGACTAACGGAACTTTGGGAACAACGACGAGCTGGCTGTTTGGACTATTCGCTACTGCGATCGCGATCTGGGCGTTGTGGAGTGGTCGCCGCGCAAAAGCAGCACATGGCTTCCCTGTGAAACCTGTTTGGGCCGAGGCCACTCTGGCTGGGATAATCGCATTTGCTATCCTTGGGTACGTTTACATCGTAAACAGCTACGCCATTCCTACGCGCCGTCTGCAACGTATGTTCGAAGCGCGCGGCGAGACAATGCCAGAGGGGCTGGTTGTAGGATACGGCATACCGATTTCTGTCCTCATTCTGATTATCGTGGCCGTCACGCTGACAATTGTGGCGCGAAAAACCCGGTTTGGACGCTACATCTTTGCCACCGGCGGAAACCCTGATGCGGCAGAGCTTTCTGGCATCAATACTCGGCTGCTGACCGTGAAGATTTTTGCGCTTATGGGCTTCCTGTGCGCCGTTTCTGCTGTGGTCGCCTCGGCGCGTCTGGCAAACCACTCAAACGACATTGGCACGCTGGACGAACTTCGGGTCATCGCCGCTGCAGTGATCGGAGGAACCGCATTGTCGGGCGGCATCGGTACCATCTATGGCGCGATCCTTGGTGCATTGATCATGCAGGCGCTGCAATCGGGCATGGCAATGGTTGGCGTTGACGCGCCGTTTCAGAACATCGTCGTCGGCAGCGTTCTTGTGCTCGCCGTCTATATCGACATCGTTTATCGCAAACGACTGGGGGCAAAATGATGCAAGCACAGGATATGCAGAAAAAACCTTCCGGCACCGGGCGCGGTTCAGGCGCGCCGCCATTGGTCGAGATGCGCGACATCTCGATTTCCTTTGGTGGGGTCAAGGCCGTTGACCATGTGTCGGTCGATCTCTATCCGGGTGAAGTCGTTGGTCTACTTGGCCATAACGGGGCCGGAAAGTCCACGTTGATCAAAGTATTGTCCGGTGCCTATCAGATGGACCACGGCGAGATCCTGATCGATGGCAAGCCGGTCGAGATTGGCAATCCCCGTGACGCCCGGGCAAACAATATCGAAACGATATATCAGACGCTCGCCTTGGCCGACAATCTGGACGCGACATCAAACCTGTTCCTGGGGCGCGAGATGACGACGCCTTTTGGTTTGGTCAACGACGCAGCCATGGAGGCCGAGTGCCGAAAGATCATGGCGCAGCTCAACCCGAACTTTCAGAAGTTCAACGATCCTGTTTCCGCACTGTCGGGAGGCCAAAGACAGTCTGTGGCGATTGCGCGGGCCGTCTATTTCAATGCCCGCATCCTGATTATGGATGAACCCACAGCGGCACTGGGCCCGCATGAAACTCAGATGGTGGCGGATTTGATCCACCAGCTAAAGGCGCAAGGCATTGGGATATTCCTGATCGATCACGACGTGCATGCCGTCATGGAACTGTGCGACCGCGCCTCGGTCATGAAGAACGGAAAACTGGTTGGCACGGTCGATATCGCAGACGTCACTGATGACGATCTTTTGTCGATGATCATTCTCGGCAAGCAGCCAACGCAAAAAGCAGAATAGGGTCAGGTATGACAAGCGGATTTTTCAATGGGATCGAACGGATCCAATATGAGGGCGTGGATAGTCAAAACCCAATGGCCTTCCGGCATTACAACCCCGATGAAGTGATTTTGGGTAAACGCATGGAAGACCATCTGAGGTTTGCAGTGGCCTGGTGGCATTCCTTTGCATGGGAAGGGGGGGATCCCTTTGGAGGACCCACCCTGGAGCGCCCATGGCATCCGCAGGACGACATGGGACGGGCCCGCATGAAGGCCGATATCGCTTTCGAGATGTTTGAACTCTTGGGTCAACCCTATTTTTGCTGGCACGACGCTGACATCCGTCCCGAGCAAGGCAACTTTGCTGAAAACCTCAATGCCTTGGAAGAGATCACCGATTACATCGGTGAAAAGATGCAGGTTTCAGGCACCAAGCTTCTTTGGGGAACGGCCAATATGTTCAGCCATCGTCGCTGGATGTCTGGCGCCAGTACTAATCCAGACCCTGACGTTTTTGCATACGCCGCAGCGACAGTAAAATCCTGTATAGACGCGACCCACAAGCTTGGCGGCGAAAACTATGTTCTTTGGGGCGGACGTGAAGGCTATGAGACCCTGCTGAACACGGATCTGAAAACCGAATTGGACCACATGGGCCGATTTTTAAACATGGTCGTAGAGTACAAGCACAAGATCGGGTTCAAAGGTACAATTCTTGTAGAACCGAAACCTCAGGAGCCTTCCAAGCACCAATACGACTATGACGCAGCTACTTGCATCGGATTTCTCAGGAAGTACGGGTTGGAGAACGAAGTGAAACTGAATCTCGAGCAGGGCCATGCGATTCTTGCTGGGCATAGCTTTGAGCATGAAATTGCGGTCGCGGCCGCAGAAGGGATGCTGGGTTCGATTGATATGAACCGCAACGACTATCAGTCTGGATGGGATACAGACCAATTCCCGAACAATACACCGGAAGTTGCCCTAGCTTACTATTACATCTTGAAGGCCGGTGGTTTTACCACCGGTGGCACTAATTTCGACGCCAAAATTCGCCGACAATCGATTGACGCCGTCGATCTGGTGGCGGCTCATATCGGTGGAATGGACATATGCGCACGCGGTTTGAAAGCAGCGGCTGCAATGATTGAAGATGGAGGTTTGGAAAACGCGCTTTCGCAACGGTATTCCGGTTGGAAATCTCCAAAAGGGGAGTCCATGTTAAGCAGCAGCCTGGATGAAATTTTCGCTCGCGTTTTAAGTAACGGAATAAACCCAGAGCCGCAATCTGGACGCCAGGAAATACTAGAGAATTATTTGAACAGATTTGTTTAACTGCCAAACTTAGGTATTTTCCGCTGTTGTCAAAAGTCACGCCAAGCCGCCCTCGGTTCTGAGGACGCGAGGGGAGGTTTTGTTCATAGCCCGTCCATAAAGACAAATCCTTTCCTTGATCTGGTCAAACGGCCGCAATTCTTTTTGGGTCACAAATGCTTGACGTTTGGGTCAGAAATGAATGACGTGATTGACCGATTTAATGAGGTTTTGGCCGTCGATTGAGTCAAATATCAGTGAAGTTCCACAGCAAGACTTAGCACCGCTCAATGCGGCCGCAGCAACGCGCCAGCGGTCATATTCCCGTCGACGCTCAGATCCGAGCGTCGACGATTTCGAGTATTCGGTTGCGCTGAATCTTACCCGATGGCCCTTTTGGCAGATCATGCAGGATGTGAACCTCGTCAGGGGATTTGAACCGACCCAGCTTGGTCTCACAAATTTCCAATAGGGTCAGAGGTGTCAGCTCGGACCCTTCCCTGATTTTGACAGCGGCCTCGACGGTTTCGCCATAGCTGCGACAGGGGCGTGCAAAGGCTGCGGCTTCGACAACGTCGGGGTGGGAATAAAGCGCCTCGTCAATCTCACGCGGTGCGATGTTTTCGCCGCCCTTGATGATCAGCTCTTTCAGGCGGCCGGTGACATAGACGTATCCATCCTCATCCATACGCGCCAGATCGCCGGTGCGCAGCCATCCATCGGCCGTAAATGTATCCGCAGTCGCATCCGGATCCTTGAGGTATTCAAGCATCACGTTCGGGCCGCGTATGACCAGCTCTCCCTCGGTTCCGTGCGGGACGGGCTGTTGGTTCGCATCCCGGATCGCGGCGTCGTTTCCATAGGCAACGCCCGGTGAGCCGATTTTGCGCACACCCGGCGGAAGTGGGTTCGACAGGATCTGCGCGGCGGTTTCGGTAAGCCCCATGGTTTCGACGATAGGAACGTCGAATCGTTCTTCGAAAGCCCGTTGTACGTCCGGTGCCAGCGCGGACGAGGCAGAGCGCCCGAACCGCAACCGCTGGCGGGTTTGGATGTCCGGATTGGTGTCGGATTGCAGCAGATGAGAGATGATGGTCGGGACTACCGAAAACCAAGTTGCCTCAGTTTTTCCAAGATTGTCCCAGAACCGGCTGGCCGAAAACCGTTCGCACATAGCCAGGGACCCGCCCGAAACGAGGGTTCCCATCACAGTCACGCACAGACCGTTGATGTGATAGATCGGCAGGACGCAGAAACCGCGATCCGTGTCGGTCAGCTCATGTGCGACAGCGGTGGTCCAGCCGCCTGCCAAAAGGCTGGAATGGGTATGAACAACGCCCTTTGGTCTGCCGGTTGTGCCTGAGGTGTACATGAGAAGGGCATGATCATCGGGCGTCAGGTCGTAAAGCTGGGTATCTGCGTCACCAGCACCGGCGACCTGCAAAGGCTTGGTCACGGCAGGGTCGGCTGTTCGGCCAAACAACTCTGATTGATCCGGGTGCACGAAGGCAAAGCGCGCGCCGCTGTGTTCAAGTGCGTAGGCTACGGCACTGTCGCCAGCGACGAGATTGATCATGGTTGCCCGGAATCCGCCATAGAGTACGCCGAACAAGGCGATAAGAGCCTCGCGGCAATTGGGATAGACAAGGGCGACGCTTTCGCCTTTTTGCGCCCCAAGGCTGGTCAACATGCTTGCGACGTTTTTGGCCGAGCCGCGCAATTCAGCCCAGCTCAGATCCTGTGCGCCATCGGGAAACACAAACCCGGTTCCGCCCTGATCGGCTCTTAGGTCCAGCCAATCGCGGACCGTTCCTTTGGGCGGTTCCATCATTGGCCAGCCTCCCTCCAATACGCGCCGAATACGTCCTCGAGCGCGGGTTCGCGTGGGGCTATTTCACGCACAATTTTGGTGGTCTGGACGAAGTGCCGCCAATGCAGGTTGGTATCGATAGAGTTTCCGCCCCAACTGCCGCATCCCATAGATAGAGAGAAAGGCATTCCGTTGGTGAAGCTGCCGCCCGTGGCAAAGGTATGGGCCTGGTTCACGATAACCCGGCAGGTGGGTAACTCTCGGCCCAGCTCAATGGCGCGTGCGTCGTCGCTGGTGTGAATGCCGACCGAATGTCCGGCCCCTTGATAGGCCAGGACGCGTGCTGCTGTGGCCTTGGCAGCCGCATAGTCCGACGTCCGGTACAGCGCCAGAACGCGGCTCAGCTTTTCTCCGGACAGGGGATGATCGGGACCGATCCCATCGGTCTCTACCGCCAGAAACTTTGTGCCTTCGGGTGCTTTGTCTGCCATCCCCAACGCATCAAGCATCTTGTTGGCGTCCTGAGCGATCGCGGATCGGTTGAGGTGCCCGTCCGGCCAGAGACGCGCAATGATACCTGCGGCATCGGATGCGGGGACAAGCGCACCGCCTTCGGCCGCCATTGCTGCGACGAAGTCGTCATAGACTGCGTCCACCACCACAACCGCGTTCTCGGACGAGCACGAAGTCGCATTATCAAAACACTTTGACGCCGTGATCTTGGCTGCCGCCGCCGACAGATCGGCGGTTTCATCGACAATCACGATGACATTGCCTGCGCCAACCGCGACAGCCGGTGTGCCGCAGGACTGAGCGCGGTGAACGTTGTTCTGACTGCCGGTACAAATCACCCGATCTGAGGTCTCCATCAGCCGTTGGGTTTTGGCCTTTGACCCCGGTGCGGGGATCATCTGAACCAGATCCCGATCCAGACCCAGCTTGTCAAACTCCGCGTGGATGAAGCTTAGCAGCTTCTCACAGGATGCCACGCCCTTGGGCGAGGGGGCGACGACGATGGCGTTACCACCTTTGAGAGCATTAATGATGTTGTTGGCCGGTGTTGCGGCCGGATTGGTCGAAGGGACCACCGCGCCAACGACGCCGATCGCACGGGCGATTTCTGTGATCCCTGTTTCAGGATCGTCGCTGATGATGCCATATGTCTTTGCCTCGGCAATGTCGCGCAGAAGACCCAGAGTTTTGCGGTGGTTCTTGGTAACCTTGTCGGGGACATTGCCCAGTCCGGTGGTTTCAACCGCCAGTTCTGCCAGTGCCTGATTGCGTGCGGGTTCCATGATCGCCCAACCTGCCGCCAGCGCCGCCTTGTCATAGAGCGCCTGACTGCCAGTTGCCTCATAGGCAGCCTGAGCCTTGCGTGCCTGTGCCACGATCCGGTCCACTTCGGCGATTTCGGGGGCTATGTCGTTTGGAGCGTTCATTTTGGTCCTCGATTGGTTGTCCGGGGCGGGTTCTGCCCGCCCCGATTGGGGTCGGTTAAAGACCAGCCAGCAATTCGTTCAGCGTTTGCTGGCGCTGCGCCCACATCTCGATCACTTCGTCACGTGTCATGATGTGCATGGGCGAGCCACCCGCCTCCATCTTCTTGGAAACGCGAGAATTGGCGAACATCTCGGGCACGGTTGCGGCCAATTTTTCAATCACCTCAGGAGGTGTTCCCTTGGGCACCATTACACCCCGGAAATTGACCGAGGAGTTGTCCACGTCCAGCCCCTGTTCCATCATCGTCGGAACATCAGGCAGGAACGCATTGCGCTCAAGATCAGCAACGCCGAGGATCTTCACATTTCCAGCTTCTTGCGCACGGAACGCATCGGACAGGTTGTTGATGCCGCCCATGACTTCACCAGCGATGACGGCTTTCATGGCTGCTGCTCCGCCACCTTTGGTCGGGATGTAGGCCATCTTGGTCCCGGCTGCCTTGTCGATCTGCAGCGCCGCGATGTGGTGGCCCACAAAAAGGCCCGCGCCGGATACCGTCAGCTTGCCCGGGTTTTCCTTGGCATAGGCGACAACATCATCCATCGAGTTGAAATCGCTGTCGGCACCAACCACGAACACGGCCGGGTCTGCGCCCCAGTTCGCGATGGGTTCAAAGCTGTCGGTCGAATAATCGACGCCACCCTTGATCGACTGGGCGATAAAATGAGGAACGTTGTACGCCCCCAGCGTATAGCCATCTGGATCGGCCTGAGTTGCGAACCAGTTCCAGCCAACGCGCCCACCGGCACCGGGCTTGTTGATGATGGCGATAGGCATCCCCAGCGCATCCTCGTTGCCCGAGGTCATGGTGACGATCCGTGCCTGAAAATCGGTCGCGCCTCCGGCCCCGTAACTGACCATCATCATGATCGGCCGTTCGGGATATTCCTCGGCCATTGCCGCGCCCGTCAGGCCCGTCAGAGCCATTGCTGCCCCTGCAATCAATCGTTTCATTTTGCGTTTCCTCCCTGATTTAGTTCATCCGCGCATTTGCGTGTTCAGAACAGAATTTCTCTTGGTGTGTAGACGTTCAAAAGCATGGCAAAGAGCCCGTACATCACCGCCACAAAGACCGCCGTGATGATCCCGCGTTTGATCCAGGTTTTGACCTCGGAATGGGGGGCGGGGTCGTAGATCGACAGCAGGGTAAAAAAGGCGATGGTTGTTGCGGTGTAGAACCCCAGCGTCTTCGCCGCCCAGAAAACATAGATCAGCGTGATGATCAGACCCGGCAGCATGTTCACGAACATCGTCCGCATAACGCCGTTTCCGACCTTGGACAGACCCATGACCGCTTTGCCAAATGTCCATCCGGCCAGAACCACAAAGACCGTTGCTATGAGGCGTGGGAACAGGAATGCCTCGGCGGGTTGTTGCGTGTAACTGACCCATGCGACCCACAGGCCAACTGCAAAGACCAGACCTGACCCGAATACGTGCTGTGAGCGGTTCATGCCTGTGCCTCCTCTTTGGTGGTGTAGCGGCGGCTGCGCAGTTCCATCCAAACCGAATAGGCGATCGAGGCCAGTACGACGGCGATCAGGAACAGGTTCAATCCACCGGTCATGAAGTACGAAGCCTTGCCGACGGTCGCGTCGGCGATCATTCCACCCTGGATGAAGTTGGCCTCGGCGATAGGCCCGAGGATCAGGCCCAGTACCAACGGTGCAGCCGAGAAACCGAAGCGTTCCAAAAAGAACATGCCGATGCCGAGGCACGCCATCACGTAGACGTCGCCCATCGAACCCTGAACCGAGTATGCGCCAAAGACCGAAAGGGCCAGAACGATGGCGGCCATAACCGATTGCGGAACCTGTGCGACGCGTGCGGCAAGACCCGCGACATAGAGGCCGAAGATACACATCAGCACCTGCCCGATCAGCATCGAGTTGATGAAGGTCCAGGCGACGTCGGGGTGATTATCAAACAGGTCCGAGCCCGGGAAAATCCCGTGGATCAGCAACCCGCCCAACAGCACGGCGGCGGTCGGGCTACCGGGGATGGACAGCGTCAGCAGCGGGACCAGCGAGGGGCCGACCATCGCGTTGTTTGCGGATTCCGCGGCGATGACACCCTCGGAATGGCCGGTGCCGAACTTTTCTTTTTCCGACGAGAACTTCTTGGTCTGATCATAAGCGACAAGGCCCGCGATTTGCCCACCAACACCTGGGATCAGGCCGATGATCGAACCTGTCAGCGTTCCGATGCTCAGCGCTCGGGTGCGGCTGAACAGTTCCCTGAACGCCGCCAGGATCGAGTGGCGTTGCACTTCGATCACTTCGGCGCCTGTGTTGTGCCGCCCTTTGGCAAACATGGTCAGCACCTGTGGGATCGCAAACAGGCCAATCAACGCGGCAATAATGTTTATGCCGCCGCCCAGTGCGGGGTGAAAGATAAAGCGTTGTGCACCCATGATGTCGTCGAACCCGATGGTCGCCAGCCACAACCCGATGCAACCGGACAGCAGCCCCTTGACCACTGAGGCGGAATCAAGTGTTCCGATGACCGTCACCCCCAGAATGGCCAGCCAGAACAGATGCGATGGTCCAAAGGCAAGCGCCCATTGCGCCAAAACGGGCGTCAGGAATATCAGCAGCAGAACACCAAAAATTCCGCCCACGGCCGATGCCAGAAAAGACAGCTGCAAGGCGCGGGCACCTTCGCCTTTTTTGGCCATCGTGTGGCCATCCAGAGTGGTGGCGATATTCGCCGGAGCGCCTGGGATCTTCAGCAAGATGGCACTGACCGCTCCGCCAGCCACGGTCGAAGTATAGGCCGCCCCCAGCAGGATCAGACCCTGCGCGGCCTCAAGTTGAAAGGTGAACGGGATCAACAGGGCCACCGCCATTGTTGGCGACAGGCCGGGTGTCGCGCCCAGGATCAGCCCTCCGATCGTGCCGCCCAATAGCAGCATGAACGACATCGGCGTGAACACATCTCCGAAGTAGTAAATGAATTCCATCCAGGGCCTCCCAACCCGTCCGTTCGCATTTTTACCTTTGTTGACAAATTAGGTTAGGGCATGAAAATAGTATTGCAAATGTTTTCATAAATTTGACCGAATGGGGTAAAATTATGACTAATTTTCAAAATGGTAAGGTAGATATTGTGGCCGTTGCAAAGGCTGCAAAGGTGTCGCCGTCTACGGTTTCACGTACCTTCAATCACCCCGATCTGGTCAACCCGGCGACTCGCAAAAAGATCAACAAAGCGGTGCAGCGGTTGGGATACATCCGCAACCGCGCGGCCCAAACGATGCATGGAAAACGGTCGGGAACAATTGGCCTTGTCGTGCCCACAATCAACCACGCCATTTTTTCCGAGGTTATTCAGGCCTTTTCGGATTCGATCGACAAAGCAGGGTTCAGCCTGTTGCTGGCGTCGCATGGGTATGACCTGGATCGGGAATACGCGATGGTTCGCAAGTTTCTTGAACATCGTGTGGACGGCGTGGCGCTGGTCGGGTTGGAACATTCCGATGCCACCAACCGCTTGATCACACAGCAAAAGATTCCCGCGCTGGCGATCTGGAATTACTCAGAAGAATCACCCCTGCCTTGCGTTGGTGCGGACAACCATCTGGCCGGACGATTGGCGGCCGAACACCTGCTAGATTTGGGGCACCGTGACATCGGGTTGATCTTTCCCGAAACTCAGGGGAACGACCGCGCGCAGCACCGCCTTTCCGCAGTGCATGACGCATTGGGCGAACAGGGGGTTTCCGTACCTGATGAGCATGAAACCCAAGCGCCGTACAGTGTTTCTCAGGCCAAGCAGGCGGCCATGGCCCTTTTGACGACGCCGAAACGTCCGACGGCATTGCTGTGCGGCAATGACGTCATTGCGCAGGGGGCGCTGTTTGCTGCCCAAAAGCTTGGTTTAAGCGTTCCCGATGATCTGTCGATAATTGGTATCGGAGATTTCAAGGGCTCAGCTGACGTCGAGCCGGGCCTTACAACCATCCGCATTCCCGCAGAAACCATCGGAGCACTGGCCGGTGAGAAATTCACCGACTTTATTACGTCGGATGACCCCAAGCATTTCAGCATCCGCTGTGATTTGGAATGTGTCGCCAGACAAACGACCCGTTCGCTGGCGACCTGACAGGCCTGGGCAGAATAGTTAGGCTATGATTGCCTCAATCTTATCCAGCGTGGCCGCATTTACTGCAACGCCGTCGGTCTGTGCCTGCCTGCGCTTGCCGCCGCGCCCATCGCCGGGCAGATGCGCTCCGTTCTGTGCACGGATTGCGCCGACCAATTCGCTGATCCCCGAAGTAAACGCATCGCCAGAGGTGGCGGTCGGGTCGATCGCAATGAAGAACTGCCCGGTCTTGGGGGGGCCACCGGCGGTGCCGGAAAAAGGCGAGGCGTTAATGCCAAGGGTCGCGCCGGTCAGGGCTGCGGCCAGTACCTCGGTCAGCAGGGCAACACCGACGCCTTTGTAACCGCCTGACGGTGCCATCGACCCCTTAAGGCCGACATTCGGGTCCGTGGTCGGGTTGCCATCTGCGTCCAAAGCCCAGCCAACCGGGATCGATTTGCCTTCGCGGGCGTGTTTCATGACCTCGCTTTTGGCAGTCGTGCTGGCGCTTTGGTCGATCAGCAGGGCGGGCTGGCCATCTGCGCCGGGCGCGGCGATCGAGAAAGGGTTGGTGCCGACGACTGGTTTTGCGCCGCCCGAAGGCGCGATCGAGGCCGGAGCGTTGGTGAACCCCAATCCCACCAATCCGGCCTGCGCCAACCGGTATGTATGGTAGCCAAGGACACCGCAGTTATAGCTGTTGCGGATAGACAGTGCAGCGATCCCCTGTTCGCGCGCGGCTGGGATAAGGGCCTCAAAACCCATATCAATTGCGGAATGGGCAAAGCCGGTTGCTGCGTCCACGTTCACTGCGCCGGGGCGTGGGCGCGACAGTTCCGGTTGGGCTGTTCCGTCCACTTTCCGACATTGCACGTGCTCGCAATAGATCGGGATGTATGCCAGGCCGTGGCTGGCGACCCCATCTGCCTCGGTTGCAGCGGTCGCAACGGCCAATGGCCGGGCGTTGGCTTCGGATGTTCCTGCGGCGACAAGCGCGCGGAAGGCCAGATCTTCGATCTGCTCAAGGCTCAGGGTACGGGTTTCGATCATTGGGGCCTCTTTAATCGTTGTCGGATAAGCCCGCTCCGGCCCCGCGCAGGCGGGATTCCTCGGTGGCGGGGGCGTATGTGCGGTGGGCGAACCGGTTCAGAATGTTCCAATCAGTTGGATCAGGTTCCGCCCGTGTTCGACGGTGGACTGGTGCGGTCAGTTGGCCACCGATTTGCACCGAAACCTGTTGTGCCCTATCCGAAAGTGGGGCGTTCAGGGACAGGTCAAATCCGTCAGTTTCTACCTGTGCACGGTCACAGTCAACACTCACGCAGGTCTGTAACACGCGCGCCGCATTTGCCGCGAATGGAAGCAGCAAGGCAGGCACAGCTACGTTCTTTATCTCAATCGGGGCTGAGTTCAGTTGGTGCGCACAATCTGACAGCAATGCGCCAGTTACCAAAGGGCAAAGCTCGCTATCACTCTGCCATTCTCCGCTCAGATCGGCCGGGGTGTGTTGTTTAGGTGCGCGCGTCAATTCCAGTTGCAGCAGCTGAGCCAAAGCACCGGTGCCGTTTTGCCCCCGCGCGCACAGCCAGCGTGTTGCTTTCGCGGCTTCCTCGGCCAGCCCCCAGCTATATCCGGCACCACGCGCCGCGCGCTTTGCGGTGGCTTCGATCTCATTTAGCGAGACGTTCATGAAGATAGCTCCGGGTAAACCCACAAGTCTGCGGTGCTGGGATTCAGGTCTTCAGGGTAGGGCGCGCCAGCGTACATGCAGATACGGACCCAGCGGTCCGAGCGCGGATCAAAATGCGTGGCACCGAAAAACGACAGCTTGGCCCGGAGCATATCGATGGGCATGACGTCTGCGCTTATCGTGTTGTCGCGAAGCTCGCCATACGGGGCTACAACGCCGATCTGCGCGCGCCGCACCGTGTGGCGGTGCTCGGGATGGCGCAGAAGGAACTCGGCTATCGGCCTGTCGTCCTGCCAATTCTCAAGGTCCGTGAAAGCCAGCGCGGCGTCTCTGGCCGGGGCAAGGGGCTGTTCGTATTCGGCAATTGGTTCCTCGAACCGTTCACCCAAGCGAGGTTCCAGTTTTTCTTCAGACACGTACCAGGCGCGCGCGCAGTTCGCCTCGGCCGACCAATCCATATCCAGTGCCCAGCCAAAGCGGTCGCGGATCGCGGTGCGGACCTGATCGACGGTCATGCCCCCATCAATAACCTGTGCCTGAGCATTCCCGTCAGCCATACAACCGGTCAGGCCATCAACCAGCTCGCCATAGGGTTCCAGAATAAGCGACGCGAGCAGTTCCTGCCCTTCTTCGCCAAGTGTGGTTTCCGACCAGCGGATGAGCCGATCCCACGGGCGGTCCTGCTTCAGGTCATTTTCGTCCAGATAGCCGGAAATGGCTGTTAGATCGGCATTCAGTGAGGCAATCTTCTCAATCTGGACCGGGTGCTCGGATCGCCACCACGACATCGATAACTTGCTGCGATCATAGATGTCCCGAAAGTGTCGGGCTTCGTCCTCTGACGCTGATTGCAGAGACCGAACACGTGCCAACGCCTCTTCGCGCGCCATGATCCAGTTGTTGAACAATACCGGGTGATTGACGATGAACGGAGCCATCCCCAATCCGGTTGAGTTTCCGATGCCCAGCCACTGTGCAATCTCGGGGTTCAGTTTAGCCGACTGCATGCCGCCCTTGGCGAGGGCCATATGTTGCACCAGATCGCGGACAAATGTTCGCGTCAGGTAGACCGACAGCATTTCCGCCTGAAAGGGTGCGTGCAGTTCTGGCCGGTTCGCAATCTTCTCGCGATCCGCGGCGCCGAACTTGCCCGATCCGTAAACGGCTGTCGTCCGCATCAGGTAGCCGACTTTATGGATTTGTTCCAAGTCGGGCTGTTGTCCGGCGGCCAACTTGTCGACAACGTGCTTCCACAAACGCACGGACCGGTTGGCACGAGACAGGGACAACTCGCTTTCGCTTACGCGCCCTGCCTCTTGCAAAGGAACGTTTTCTGACAGGCGTTGGATGTCCTGCTTCGCTGGGATGCCATCGAATAATGCGAAAGTGGCGTCCCACGCCTCGGCGATCACCCGGTCCGACCGTTGTTCGGGCGGCAGGTCGTGGGCGAACGCAACCAGCGAATAGGCGCGATCCGGACCTTGCGCCGTGTAGACAGCGTGGCCGACGCCGTTTTCGTCGATCTCAAAAACAGGGCGCGTAAAGGCCCAGTTCTCGCGCGCCATACGTCGGGTCAGTTGCCGCATGAAGCTAAGTCTGCACTGATGCAGCGAGCCCAGCCGCGACAGGCGCATAACCTGCTCAGGATCGCGTCGCGGGATATCAGTACTGACGTGGCTCATGCGGTTCGTAGTCCAAAGTTCTGATCGAAAAAGCGGTACCAGTTGCCGCCCATGATGCCCGAGACTTCTTCGGCGTTCATGCCAACGTTGCGCAGCCCGGTTTCGATATTGCCGAAGTCGCGATTGTCCTCGAACCAGCTCGGCATTGGCGGAAAGCCGGGATTGCTGGCGGAACCTTCGCCATAGTCAATTTCCTTGGTCCAGCGACCAACGCGCATCCATTCGACGATGCTGTCGGGCTGATCCTGACACAGGTCAGTTCCAATCCCTAGATGTTGTGCACCGTATTTGTCGGCCGTACGGGCAATCATTTCGCAAAAGCTCTCCAGCGTGCAGTCGGACTTGTCTTTCAAGTGATGAGGGTAGACCGAAAAGCCCAACATCCCACCGTTTTCGGTCACAGCCCGGATCACCGCATCGCGCTTGTTGCGCAGGGCAGGGGACCATTCGTGCGGGTTGGCATGCGTAATGGCGATGGGACGTTCGGAGATCTCGGCCGCTTCTATGGTCGAACGATCCGCCGAATGGCTCATGTCGACTACCAGCCCCACACGGTTCATCTCTTTGATGACCTGTTTGCCCATGCGGGTGATGCCGGTGTCCTCGGCCTCGTAACAGCCGGTCGCCAGCAGGGACTGGTTGTTATAGGTCAACTGCATGAACCGCGCGCCCAGATCGTGCAGGATTTCAACCAGCCCGATATCGTCTTCGATGGGTGAGGGGTTCTGGAACCCAAAGAACACGGCCGTCCGCCCGGTTTCCCGGGCGATGTCGATGTCGCTGGCCCAACGGCCTTTCATGATCAGGTCTGGAAATTGCTCAAACCAGCGGTTCCACTTTTCAAAGTTCAGAACCGTTTCGCGAAAGTTCTCGTGATATGAGATGGTGACGTGGATCGCATCCACGCCCCCTTCGCGCAGTTGGCGGAAGATTTTCTCCGACCAGTTGGCGTATTGCAGCCCGTCGATGCGCATCAGACCGGGGTCCCGGCGCTGATGTATGCAGTTTTGACCGTGGTGTAGAACTCCGCCGCTGCCTTGCCCTGCTCGCGTGGACCGTAAGAGCTGTCACCGCGTCCGCCGAAGGGCACGTGATAGTCGGTGCCCGCAGTCGGAAGGTTCACGGTCACAACACCAGTGCGCGCGTTGCGGCGGAAATGGGTCGCGCAGGCGAGGCTTTGCGTCACGATCCCCGACGTCAGCCCGAAATTGGTGTCGTTCACCACGCTCAGCGCTTCGTCATAGCTGCCGACCTTGATGACGCTGGTCAACGGCGCAAACATCTCTTCGCGGTTGATCCGCATATCGTTGTTGGTGTTCAGGAAAACACCGGGGGACATGTAGAACCCGTCATGCGGCATCTCAAGCCGCTGACCGCCACAGGCCAGTTCTGCGCCCTCAGATTTGCCCAGATCGACATAGGCGAGGTTTTCGCCCAGCTGCTGTTCGCTGACGACCGGACCCATCTGAACGCCGTCTTCCAGCGCGTGGCCGACTTTCATG
Source organism: Ruegeria sp. CDSB117 (assembly GCF_059611005.1). Classification (NCBI taxonomy): domain Bacteria; kingdom Pseudomonadati; phylum Pseudomonadota; class Alphaproteobacteria; order Rhodobacterales; family Roseobacteraceae; genus Ruegeria; species Ruegeria sp. CDSB117. The sequence goes on along the minus strand of NZ_JBXWOS010000001.1, from coordinate 548,417 downwards.
GCCTGCGCACCTGCGACAAGCTTTTCGACAAACGCATCATGCACACCGGCATGAACCACAAGCCGCGAGGACGCGGTGCATTTCTGACCTGTTCCGCCAAAGGCACCACCAAGGGCCAGCGTCACCGCCAGATCCAGATCGGCGTCGTCCATGACAGCCAGCGCGTTTTTCGATCCCATCTCCATCTGAACTTTGGTCAGGTTCTGAATAGCGGCGGCGGCGATGCCTTTGCCAACTGGGACGGAGCCGGTGAAGGAAATCCCGTTGACCTTGGGGCTTTCAACCAAACGCTGACCGATCGAGCGGCCCGACCCCATGACGAGGCTGAACAGACCCTTGGGGATGTCTTGCCGTTCGATGATCTCGGTCAGGGCCACGGCAGAAGCCGGCGTGATGTTGGCGGGTTTCCAGACTACCGCGTTGCCATAGCACAGCGCCGGAGCAATCTTCCACGACGCGGTCGCGGTCGGAAAGTTCCACGGGCTGATGATGGCAACCACGCCCACGGCCTCGCGGCGAACGTCAATTTCAACACCGGGGCGGACGCTGTCGGCGTTCTCACCGATCTGGCGCAGGCATTCGGCTGCGTAATAGGTAAAGAACTGACCGGCGCGGTAAACCTCGCCCTTGCCTTCGGCCAGCGGCTTGCCTTCTTCGCGGGCCAGCAGGGTGCCCAGTTCTTCGGCGCGCGACATCAGCTCGTTGCCGATGTTCATTAGAACCGCTTGCTTGCGTTCGGGACCGTAGGCTTCCCATTCTGCCTGTGCAACACGCGCCTGATCCAATGTGGCCTCAAGCTGATCGGCGCTGGCCTGAGCAAACATGCCAACCAGATCGCTCAGATCCGAAGGGTTGCGGTTTTCAATTTCGGTCTCGCCCGCCAGCCATTCGCCAGCAATCAGGTTCAGTTTTGTCACGATGCGCCCCAGAGTCATGAAAATTGGTCTGGCGCAGAATGGCTTTTTGAGTAGATATCAGTCAAACTCAAATAAATTGAGCAAACTTCAAAAAAGGTGAAGCTTGGCGATCAAGATCGAGACCTTGCGGTGTTTTTGCACGGTTGCCCAAACAGGCAACCTGATCGAGGCAGCCGACAGATTGGGCCGAACTCAGTCGGCAGTCTCGATGACCCTCAAGCAATTTGAGGATCATCTTGGCAAAAAGCTCTTTGAAGGAGAGCGCAAAAACCAGCTGTCCCCGTTGGGGTTACAGGTTTTCGAAGTGGCATTGAAACAAGTCCGCCAATTCGATCAGGCCGTCTTGGATATCATGGCCGCAGCAAAAGCAGAGCACGGGTTGCTGCGCATCGCGTCCGTTCCATCGGTTGCGGCGCTGATTTTTCCTAAGGTTCTGGCCTATGTCACAAAACGCTTTCCCGGAGTAAAAGTCGAATTGCGCGACACAGATACTCAGCAGGTATTGGACGCACTGGTTGAGGGTAAAGCGGATATTGGCATCGCCTCAGGTCAGCACGCGCTGAACGGAGTTCGGTCGCTTCCGTTGTTCGAAGACAGGTTTGGGCTGGTATGCGCCTCTGATCACTGTTTGATACGACAGCCAAATACACCAACAATTGACGAAGTCCTGACACTTCCGTTTATACGAAACGCACTGTGCGATCTGATTCAATCGCCCAAGTTCCGGGCATCCGAAGCGCAGGCAGATGTTACTGTTCACAACACGCATTCTCTAATCACAATGGTCAAGACCGGGGATTGGGTAACGGTATTGCCGCAATCGGTTGCCAGTTTCATGCCCGAGGCGACGGCGTTTCGCGAAATTGCGGATTTGCCCGATCAGCGCCAGGTCTGCCTCTATGTCAGTGAACATGCGCGGTTCAAGCATCTGACCGAAGAGGCGGTCGCTTACATTCTGGAACTGGGCGCTGCCTGATGGCAGAGTACGAGTTCACGGCCAATTTTCGACAAAGCCGAAACATTTCTATGATAATATCGAATTTGAGTGCTTCTTGGACGTAACGCTTGATGGGTGACGCGTCACCATGTTTCAGTTTTTCTTGCCGGGTCGGCGCATCGTGCGGCTGACCCAAAAACGGGAAAGCATCGGCTTTCCGACTTTGTTTGCAAGGTGCACCACGGCCCTCGGGCATAGAAAAACAGCGCCGCAGACGTCCAACATGGAGAAACAAATGAAAAAATTAGCCACGTTACTGGGAGGCGCATCCGCTGTGATCGCTGGACCCGCCCTTGCTGCTGATATCGTGATCGGCGTGCCGAACTGGCCTTCGGTAAATGCGACGGCACATATTTTGAAAGTTGCGATCGAACAGAACCTCGGTCTTGAGGTTGAACTTCAGAATGGCACCAACCCGATTGTGTTCGAGGCGATGGACTCCGGTGCCATGCACGTACACCCTGAAGTTTGGATGCCCAACCAGCAAAACCTGCATGATACCTACGTAAAAGATAAGGGAACGGTTACGTTCAACGCAAACGGAGTTGAAGCCTTCCAAGGTATGTGCGTCGACAAGGCAACAGCAGAAGCACATGGCATTACGTCCATTGAAGACCTGACAAACCCCGACAATGCTGCGCTGTTTGACAGCAACGGTGACGGGCAGGGTGAACTATGGATCGGTGCGCCGGGATGGGCGTCGACCAACGTCGAAAAAATTCGGGCCAAATCCTACGGTTATGACCAAGTTTTTGAACTGACAGAAATCGATGAGACAGTGGCTTACGCGAATCTCGACAATGCAATCAAAGCGGGCGAGCCGTGGGTCGGGTTCTGCTACACGCCGCACTATGTGTTTGCCCTGCATGACATGCAGATCCTTGAAGAACCGGCTTATGATGCGGCCAAATGGAACGTGTTGCAGCCCACAGACGACCCGGACTGGCTGGAAAAATCCGAGGCCGGCGTTGCCTGGGACCTAGCGTATCTGCACTTGCACTTCGCAAAGTCGCTTGAGGACGAATACCCCGAAGTGGCAACTATGCTGGCCAATATGAAACTGGATACCGATACGGTTTCGGCGATGACATATGCATTGGTGATCGAAGGTAAAGAACCTTTGGCCTATGCCGAGGAATGGGTCGGTGCGAACGAAGATGCCGTTCTGGGCTGGATGTCAAATTGATTGACGCCGACCGGAACTGAAACTCTGGCAGGCCGTCGGGACAGCCCCGGCGGCCTGTTTTGCACCAAAGGGACAAAAATGACCGAAACAGTCGTTAAACTGACGGATGTCTGGAAAATCTTTGGCGCAAAAGCCGAAGAAGCCATGGAAGCCGTCCGGAATGAAGGCATCGGAAAGCCTGAAGTTCTGGAGAGATTCAATTGTGTTGTTGGCGTGCAGGGCGCGTCCTTCGAAGTGCCAAGGGGCGAGATTTTCTGCATCATGGGCCTGTCAGGCTCTGGCAAATCGACGCTGGTACGACACGTTAATCGCCTGATCGAACCGACCGCCGGAAAGATCGAAATTCTGGGGCAGGATGTCTCCAAGATTTCCGAGGCCGAGCTGCGTCGCATTCGGGCCATGCAAATCGGGATGGTGTTTCAGCACATGGCACTGATGCCACACCGATCGGTTCGCGATAACGTCGCCTACCCGCTGGAAATCCGCAAAGTGTCCAAGTCGAAACGCTGGGCAGTTTCAGATCATGCACTGGGGTTGGTAGACCTGACAGGCTACGAGGATCGCCTGCCCAAAGAGTTGTCGGGTGGGATGCAGCAACGTGTGGGGATCGCCCGTGCGCTGGCCTCGGACCCCGAGATTTTGTTGATGGACGAGCCGTTCTCGGCGTTAGATCCGTTGATCCGGTTGCAACTGCAAGATCAGTTCAAGGCGCTTGTGGCGCAGCTGCAAAAGACGACGCTGTTCATCACCCACGACCTGGACGAGGCCATCCGTATCGGGCACCGGATCGCCATCATGAAAGACGGCGTCATAGTTCAGATTGGCACGCCCGAAGATATCGTCATGAACCCGGCGGATGACTATGTGCGTGAGTTCGTACAGGGCATTTCCAAACTCAAACTGGTCAAAGCGCATTCGATCATGGAACCAATCGACAGCTATTCCGGCTCGACTGAGGGCGCACCACGCGCGGATGAAGGGGCGGATTTGGACCAGTTGATCGACCTTGCCGTCAATACGGACTTGCCGGTCATCATCACCGATGCTGGCGCTGATGTAGGCGTGGTCACTAAACCGCGTTTGCTGCGCGGAATTCAGGGGGGCAAAAATGACTGATGCAACCACGGAAGTAAAAGTCACGGCCGCCTCGGATATCGAAGTCGATCGCGAGGCGCTGGACCGCTCGATCCACGAATTTACCGGGCCAAACGGCGACTACTACGTCAACGCGTTTCACAAAATCCATGACGCGACCAGCGGTATTCCCAATACCTTCAACATCTGGGCGGCTGTTTTGGGACCATTCTGGTCTGCGTCCCGCGCGATCTGGGGGATGTTCTGGACTTTCCTGATCCTGGAAATCATCGCGTGGGTTCAGATCGGTCGCGGTGCCTGGGGCAACCCCGGCGCTGATCTGGCCGAACGGGCTGAACGTCAGCAGACCCGCGCGAACGAGCTATTGGAACGTGCGACTGCGGCCACCGAAAAGGCGGACATTGACCGGTTCAACAAGTTGGCTGCGAATATCCAGAAGGCCGCAGATGCCAGTTTTGAGAAAGCGGCGTCCGCCCAGTCTGAGGCGTTTGGCATCATGGTTACAGGCCTGTTGATGTTGCTGGTTTTCAAGCTTGCGCAAGGTTTTTATGCGGACCGCGTGTACGAAAAGCAGTACTCGAATTGGCGGACAGATCCTGCCAGCACCGAAAGCGGCCGCTCGACCCGCAACACTGTTCTGGGTGCTGTTTTGGTGGCCGCAATTGGCCCGCTGATCGTGTACAAATTCACCGTAAACGCCTCACTTCCATTGTTGGATGCATTCCCCGAGCAGGAAGTCTCCGCAATGATATTGGGCGAAGGCAACGGAACGTTGTTCTCAAACCTGGCAAGCTGGATGGAGGCGCAAATAGATGCAGCCGCCGCAGCCGGCGGGGATGTATTCGACGGTATCGTGGCGGGTGTGCGATCTGTTCTGGACGCGTTGACGGTGGCATTGATCGGTTCCCCGTGGCCGGTTGTGATGTTAGTGATCTGTGTGACCGCGTGGCGCGCGGCAGGGCCAAGGGTGGCAATCTTCACCGCGTCTTCGTTGGCCTATATCGCGCTTCTGGGGTATTGGGATGTGGCGATGGAAACCGTGGCCTTGGTGGGCGCGGCGGTGCTGTTATGCGTGGTTTTTGGCATTCCGCTGGGCATCTGGTTCGGCAAATCCAAGCGCGCCTACCGGGCGGCCGAGCCGGTGTTGGACCTGATGCAGACATTGCCGGCGTTTGTCTACTTGATCCCAATCATCGCTTTCTTTGGCACAGGCAACCCGCCGGGCATTTTGGCGACAATCATCTTTGGTATGCCGCCAGTCATTCGCTTGACCGCGCTGGGGATGCGCGGGGTTCCGGAAAGCATCAAAGAGGCCGCCGTGGCCTTCGGGGCATCGAAATGGCAGTTGCTCAAGGATGTTGAGATCCCGCTTGCCCTGCCGTCGATCATGACCGGCGTGAACCAGACTATCCTGATGTGCTTGTCGATGGTGGTGATCATCTCGCTGATCGGCGGTGGAGGTCTGGGCAAGGAAATCCTTGAAGCGCTGCAATACGCTGCCAAAGGTCCGGGTCTGCTGGGTGGGTTCGCCATCCTGTTCCTGGCCATGGTCATGGACCGTATTGTTCAAGGTGCCTTCCGCCGAGAAGACGAAAAACTCTGAACGCAAGCGCCCCCGGTTCACATCGGGGGTGTTTTTCTTTCACCGGAGACGCAGATGACCGACCGTTACGAACAGTCTATGATGGACAATCTATATTGGTGGGGGATACCGACCCTATTTCGGTGCCCCAATCAAGGTCCCGAAGGGCAGGACATCGCTTTGGTCGGAGTGCCGCATTCGGCAGGCAACGGCACAACCGAGCGGGATCAGCATTTGGGCCCGCGTGCTTTGCGGCATGTCTCGGCCGTACAGCGGCGGGTACATTCGGTGTTTGAAATTGATCCGTGGAATTGTGCGAAGATTGCAGATGTAGGCGACGTTCCATTTCCGCGGGCAAACGATAACGAAGACTGCATCGAACGGATTACGGCTTTTTACAAAGACATCGATGCAGCCGGTGCGCACCCTGTGTCGATTGGCGGCGACCACTCCATCACTGGCGGGATCGTGCAAGCGCTGGGGCGCGGTAAACTGGCTGGTGGAGAGCCTGTCAGCTTTCTGCATCTGGACGCTCACACGGACGTGTTCACCAAGGTCGATCATTTCCTGGGGGCCAAGAAATCAGCGGCCCATTGGGGCGCGTATCTGGCGGATCAGGGGCAGGTCGACCCCACGCGATCCATGCAAATCGGACTTAGGGGCCATCCACGAAGCTTGGACTGGCTGCAGCCGTCTTACGACTATGGCTACAACATCGTCACCATGCGCGAGTTCAGGCAGCGCGGGTTGGAGGATGTCGTGGCCCAGACCAAAGAAGTGCTGGGGGACCGACCGGTCTATATCACCTTCGATCTGGATTGCCTTGACCCGACCGTTGCGCCTGCGGTGTCCAACCTGGAGCCGGGCGAGAAGGGGTTCGATATTGACGAGGCTGTCGGCATTCTGCGCGCGGCGCGGGGTCTGAACATCGTGGGTGGGGATGTCGTTTGCATGATGCCAACCAAGGACAGCCCGAACAACATCACCGCGCTGACGGCAGCTGCGGTGATGTTCGAAATGATCTCGATGATCGCCGAAAACGCCAGCTAGCGCCGTGCGTCCACAGCCTGCGCCAAAACGCAGAGCAGCTCGAACATCAGCGAAATGCCCAGCCACGCGGTGCCTCCGTTCGGATCGAATGGGGGCGATACTTCGACCAGATCAGCGCCAATCAGGTTCACACCAGACATCCGGCGGATGACCTGCTGCGCCTGAAAACTGTTTGGTCCGCCGATCTCGGGCGTTCCGGTGCCAGGGGCGTAGGTTGGGTCAACAAAATCAATGTCATAGGTGCAATAGGTTGGTGCTTGCCCAACGATACCGCGGACCTCGGCCATCACGTCGTCGATGCCCCGATCAAACAGTTCCTCGATGCGGATGATGCAGATACCCTGGGCCTCACCCCACTCGATGTCCTCGGTATTGTAGGCGGTGCCCCTAATGCCGACCTGTACAAATCGCTTGGGGTCAACCAGACCTTCTTCCACTGCGCGCCGAAACGGAGTGCCGTGGGTGAACTTATGGCCGCCAAAGTAGCCGTCGAATAGGTCTGTGTGGCTGTCGAATTGGATCAAACCCACGGGACCAGAGGCAGCCAGAGCCCGCAGCACCGGCAGTGTGGTCAGATGGTCCCCGCCTGCGGTAAGCGGAACAATGCCTTTTGCGTGCAGGTCCGCGTAGAAGTCCGTTATCCGGTTCAGGGTATCTTGGATATCGACCGGATTGGGTGCTACGTCGCCAAGATCGGCGCAATTGACCAATGAGAACGGCGCGACGCCTGTGACCGGGTTCATCGCGCGGATCATCGTGGAATAGTCCCGCAATTGTCGCGGACCATGCCGCGCGCCGGGGCGATTGGTGGTGCCGCCATCCCACGGGATGCCGATGAGACCGACCTGAACATCCAAAATCCGTTCGTGATCCAGGTCCAGGCTGGGCAAACGCATGAACGAGGGGATGCCGGCAAACCGGGCCAGCTCCATCGCTGATACCGGCTGAAAAAATGAATCGGTCATGGCCTTATCCTTCGCGCAATTCCCATTGGACCCTAGCGGCCCAATGAAGTGTTGGGAATGCTCTGCGGTTTTTATGTCAGAATGCGGAAACGTTTCCGGATTTCGGCATCCTGTTCAGCGCTCAAATATTCTGGGTGATGCCTGGCCAGAACTTCTTTGGCGTGATGTCGGGCAGATGACCATGCGTCTTTCGCACCATCGTTTTGCCACGTGCGGGGCTCTTGTCGATCGGCGAGTTCGGGGTAAAAGTAATCCCGCTCCATCGCCGCATAGGTCTGTGCGCTTCCCAAGAAATGCCCGTCCCCCAGGACCGATTGGCAGATGGCGTCAAAACCCAGGTTTTCCTCGCTCACCTCAATCCCGCGCAGCGCCCGATAAGTGTGTGAGTGCATTTCGTTGTCCAACACAAACCCCTCGAAGCTTGCGCCTAACAAGGATGCGGTCATGCCCGAGCTTTCATAGATTAAGTTGCCCCCGGCCAAGGCCGCAGCAAGCGACGTCATGCCTTTTTCAACGCCGTATTGCGCGTCGATGGCCTTTGCGTCAGTCATCGATGCGGCTATGCCCGAGGGCAGACCTAACCAGTTCGTGAGCTGCGCCGAGGCCGCGTTCAAAACGGCCGTCTCTCCGCTGCCGCCAGCAAAAGACCCGGTCCTGAGGTCTACGATGAAAGGCCAATTGGAAAATACCATCGGAAATCCGGGTTTGATCGCGTGGACCATGACAAGACTGGCCAATGTCTCGGCCAGCGATTGCGCCAAAAACCCGGCCAAAGTTGCCGGGGCCGTGGCACCGGCCTGCGCCGCTGTGATGCACGACATGGGAATGTTGTGAGCGACGCATTCATAGACGACATCAACCGCGTCCTCCCCGTAGCGCAGCGGAGAAATCACCGGGCTGATATGCGCTTTCAGAAACGGGCGTTTGGCGAATTCACCGGGCCCTCCGGCGACGATATCCAGCATCTCGACAATGGGACCAACATGTTCGGCCAGGGTAAATGATGTTGCCACTGGTTTGGTCGTATTGCGCACCAGCGCATAGGCGGTGTTGACGTCCAGATCGAATACATCAGGTACATCTGTGGCCACGCAGCATCGGGTGAACCAGCTGACGTTGGCCAGCGTGTCCTGCAATCGGGTGAAGTCATGCAAATCCGCCAAGGTAGAGGGGCGATAACGGCCGCTATCGATGTCCAGCGTTTGAACAGCGGCGCCACCCGTGCCGAAAAACACGCGGTCGCCGCCAACCTGGATCGAGCGGTTTTCGTCCCGGCCGTGGAACACGAAACTTTTGGGGGCTGTATCGATTGCGCGCTGAACCATTCCACGCGGGAACAGCAACCGGTCTTGTTGACCCGCCTGCGCACCTGCGGCTTTGAGGTCTGCCGCTAATCTGTCTGGCACGTTTCCCATGCCCAAACGCTCGAGCAGCCGCAGTGCCGTGTCGTATATCTGTTCGATCTCGGGCTGGCGCAGAGGTTTATAAGCGCCGCCCTTCTGGCCGGGTGGGCAGGGGTCTACGACCGGTTTGGCTGCTCGCTGGGCATGCCGCGCTTTTCGGCCGCTGCGTTTAGAACCCTCTGATGACATCCGGTCCAATTCCTTTTTTTTCACTTTCCTGCACCGTAATGGGCGGAACATCCCGGCATCAAAGGCGAATTGCCTTTTTCAGAATCCGAAATCGCAGTTTCGATTTTCCTGCACCCGCATTTGCGCAGTTGTCGCCCCAGCCTTTTCTTCCGCAAGACTTGGACGAAATCTTACGGAGCAAAGCCAATGAAGTCGCGTACCAAAGTCGTTGTGATCGGCGGCGGCATCGCCGGATGTTCGACCCTTTATCATTTGACGCAAGAGGGGTGGACCGATGTGGTGCTGGTCGAACGGAACGAATTGACCTCGGGCACGACGTGGCATTCGGCCGCGCAAGTGACGAACTTTGGCATGAACCAGACGATGGTGGGCCTGAAAACGCACTCGATCCAATTGTACAAGGAGTTAGCCGACGATCCGGATTATCCGATCAACTACCACTACGGGGATGGCGGAATACGCCTGGCCAATACCGAGGGCCAGATGCAGGGCTATCGCCACTTTGCATCCATGGCACGGGGTATGGATGTGCATTTCGAGGTGATTGACGCGGACGAATGTGCCCGCCGCCACCCTTTGATTTCGACCGACAACCTGATTGGCGGGCTGTGGGACCCGCTGGACGGGGATATTGATCCTGCTCAGTTGTGTCAGGCCTTGGCGCGCCGGGCACGCAAGGCAGGCGCAGAAGTTTATCGAAATACGCCGGTGACGGGTCTGGTGCAGCACGCCGACGACACCTGGACTGTGCAGACAGAGCATGGCGACATCGATTGCGACATCGTGGTCAACGCCTGCGGATATCGCGTCAACGAAGTCGGTGCCATGATGGGCGTTCATCATCCTGTTTCGTCGATGGAGCACCAGTACTTCCTGACCGAAGAGATACAGGCGATCCGCGACGCGGGGCATCGGATGCCTCTGCTGCGTTGTCCGATCAGTGACTATTATTGCCGGCAAGAAAAGAACGGCCTGTTGCTCGGGTTTTACGAACAGGACTGCAAGACCTGGGGTATGGACGGGATTGATCCGAACTTTGTGAATGCCCTTTGCCCCGATGATTTGGACCGCGTGACGGACGTGTTGGAAGGCGCATTCGCGCGGATGCCCGCGCTGATGGAGGTTGGTATTCACACGGTGGTCAATGGGCCGATTACTTACACGATCGACGGGGCTCCGCTGGTGGGACCGATCCCTGGCAAACGCAACGCGTTTTGTATCATCGGTCTGCGCGCTGGGCTGGGCGAAGGGGGTGGGCATGGGTGGCTGCTGGCCCAACAGATTGTGTACGGCGAGGCGTGTTACGATACGTGGTGCCTCGATCCCCGGCGGTTCACGGGTCATGCAAACGTCGAATTGACCGCGCTTAAGGCTATCGAGGACTATCAGAACGAATTTCGGTTCCACTTTCCGCATGAACATCGCCCTGCAGGGCGTCCGGCCAAAACCACACCTCTGACGCCGGTGCTGGCGGCGGAGGGGGCCGAGTTCACAGTGGTCAACGGGTGGGAGAGGGTGGATTACATCAAACCTTCGCCGGAATTCACGCCGACGCATAGTTTCGGTTTTGACGAAACATTTGACGTGATCGCCACTGAGGTTCGGAATGTGCAATCGGGTGTTGGACTGGCCGAGGTGAACGGGTTCAATCGGATCGAAATCACTGGAAATGACCGGCATGCTTTTCTGGACCGGATGTTCTGCGGGCTTGTGACCCGGCGCGAGGGGCGTGTTGGGCTAGGGTACCTGCTGAACCATCATGGTATGATCAAAGCCGAGGCTACTGTCGCCAATCTACCGGCCAGCGATCGGGGGGAGGCGCGCGTCTGGTATGGCTCAGCCGCAGCAAGCGAATTTCATGACATGGATTGGCTACGCCAGCACATGCGACGCGATGAAGACGTTCATCTGCGCAGTTTGACAAATGACCAAACCATATTGGTGCTCGCTGGCCCGAAGGCGCGAAACGTCTTGTCGGCCTGCGCCCGAGGGGATTGGTCGGCTGAGGCTTTCCCGTGGCTCAATGTGCGCGAGTGCTTCGTTGGCATCGCTCCGGCTACGGTCATGAACCTCAGCTTTTCGGGTGAATTGGCCTATGAAATCCACGTACCCAACGCCTCGCTCTACGCGGCCTATCTGGCGTTACGGCAAGCAGGTGAGGCGCACGGGTTGAAGGTGTTCGGGGCACGGGCGGTTGAATCGATGCGGATGGAGAAGAGCTTTCTTCATTGGAAAGCAGACCTGATCACCGAGTTCGATCCCTATGAAACAGGATTGGACAGGTTCGTCCGAATGAATAAGGGAGATTTTGTCGGGCGGAACGCTTTGTTAAATCGGCAATCGGAGAAGCTTCGCAAGAAGCTTGTCGTTCTTCAGGTTTCCTCAACCTTCGGTCCTGCACATCCTGGAGCGTCATTGATGCAGGGGGATAAGGTGGTTGGAACCGTCACATCGGGCGAATGGGGGCACCGCACCGAGTTGAATCTGGCGCATGCATTTGTCGATCCCGCCTACGCGGATATCGGATGTGAAATGGATCTGGACAGTTGCGGTCAGCGTGTGCGCGCAACGGTCATTCCGTCGTGCCCATATGACCCGGGCTTTGACCGGATGAAGGCGTAACTGGAACTTTGGCATTGCCGCAAGAGTAAATCTTTGCTTGGCTAGTTTCGAGCAAATCGAAACAATGATTGGCACCCATGTCCAAATCGCTGAGCCTGAGATGGTTGGAAATCTTCCAATTGATCGCCAAATCCGGATCGATCCAACAGGTCGCGTCCGAAACGGGTTTGTCGATCAGCACGGTCTCGAACCACCTGCGCAGCTTGGAAAACACGCTTGGTATCGAGCTGGTCGATCATGGGCGCAGACCCATGGGCCTGACGCCCGCGGGCGAAGTCTTTGCGCGATATGTCCGCGACGGTTTGACTGTTCTGAAACGCGGCGAGGCCGAAATCCGAACGGGCAATTGGCAACATGCGACCGACCTGCGATTGGCGCTTATTGACGATTTCGACAACCAGATCGCGCCTGATATGGTCCGGTTTCTGGCGCAGGCATTGCCGCGTTGCAATTTTCGTCACTATACGCGTCCCAGCCACGAAATCCTCTCCAAGCTACAGGAACACAAACTGGATGTGGGCGTTGCCACTCGACCGCCTGGGCGAACCGAAGGATTGATTGAGTACCCGTTGATGCGGGACCCGTTTCTTGTCGTGCTGCCCAACAGTTTTGAAGGGTCGCCAGAAGAGTTGTTTCACCCGGACGCGGACTTACCCCTATTACGGTATTCGCGGGACTATGTGATCGGGAAGCAGATCGAGATTCAATTGGCACGCAGCAAGTTTAGCCTACCGAACAGGTTCGAACTGGAATGCAACCAGTCGATCATCGGTTTGGTGGCTCAGGGTAGCGGTTGGGCGATCACGACGGCCGCCTGTTTTCATCGGACCCAGCGGTTCCATAACAGTGTCAAAGCCATGCCGTTTCCCGGTAGAAACTTCGTGCGAACCGTGTCGCTGTTCACGACCGAAGTGTATCCCGTGACGACCTCGGAACTGATCCAGAAAGTTATGGTGAAACTGATCCGGCAACATTTCACTCGCCCAATGTGCGCCAAGCATCCTTGGCTAAAAAACGACTTCCGCACGATGGAGGGGGAGGCGGCTTAGCCCGGCGCAGGCTTACCAAGCGACGGTCGATTTACAATTCTCGTCGCCAGTTGTTCGCCAGTCCCGGCGGTTTGGTTCTCGACCATCTCCACCAGTTGCAGGGCCGCTTTGCGCCCCATTTCACGATGTGGCACATGCACAGTCGTCAGGGCCGGGGAAACGATTCGGGCGAGTTCGATATCGTCAAAACCCGTGATCGATACATCGCCAGGCACGTCCAACCCCATCTCTTGGGCCTGTCGCAAGGCACCTGCGGCCAACACATCGTTCCCACACAAGATTGCAGTCGGCGGCGGGTCAGCGTTCATCAGGTCGCGGAAGGCTTTGGCACCGTTTTCGATCTCATAGGATGTTTCGACAAGAGTCAGATTGCTGGCCGCGAGCCCGCTATCAGATATCGCATCCCGGATGCCCTGAACCCTGAGCCGGGCGCGATCATTCCCGTCTACGAGACCCGAGATCACGCCGATCTGTGTATGCCCCAATTCAATAACATGGCTGGCGAGGTCGAACATGGCCGCGCGATTGTCAAATCCGACGGAAGGCAACTTGGAGTCCGGCAAATAGGACCATGCGACCAATGCCGGAATTTTCCGCTGGCTCAGAAAGTCGTAGATCTTGGGATCGCGGTCATGTCCGATCAGCAGCAGCCCGTCGGCCCCTCGTGCAATCAGGGTCCTGATTTGCTCTTCTTCGATTTCAGGTTTGTAAGCTGAACTTGAGACCAGCAGCGTATAACCGCGCTGGTGCAACTCTTCCTGAAAGGATTGAAGTCCACGCGCGAAGATCGCGTTTTCCATGGTCGGTATGATCGCCCCGATGGTGAACGACCGCTTGGCGGCCATTACGCGCGCCGCAAAGTTTGGCGTGTACCCCAGCGCATCAACTGCCGAAAGGACGCGTTTGCGGGTCGCTTCGACCACTCGGTCCGGGCTGTTGAGGCAACGCGACACAGTAGCCGTCGAAACGTCGGCCATTTTTGCCACATCATCCAGTGTCGGCGCCGACCGAGGTTTCTCCATTTCCAAACTCACAATTTGCTTTTGCCAATAACTCTAAACTCAACTGCCGCCAGAGGGAAGTGGATATGTAAGCGCTTGCATTTTGAATGTAAGCGCTTACAAATGGCGTTGGGCCGAATCTGAAAAGGGAGTCCAAGAGATGTTTCTTGCTGCGTCCGCACTCGTGTTTGCCATCTATTTTGCGAACGTGGCGCTGGGGGCTTTTGCAAACAGCGCCTTTCTTGGTGACGTCGGAGAGATGTTGGTTCTGTTCGCGGCATCGATCCTGTTCGTTGTCGCAATTCTAAAAAGGGAAGCTGTCCGCGATGCAAAAAAGGGTGGCTGAATTTTTTGCTTGGGAGGGCACTAAATGAAAAACGACAGAAATGAACTGGCGTCCGTCGAACGCCGTAATTTCCTAAAGCTGAGCGCCAGTGGGTCATTCACTGCAGCGCTGGTTGCAGGTGCAGGCGGCGTCCTTTGGTCGTCCGAGGCTGTGGCGCAGACAGCCAAAGAAGAAAGTGAGCGTGAAAAGGCAGCGGACCATGTCATGACGGTCGCGACCGCATATGTACTGGGCGCGTCACGCAGCTATCCTATCATGCAGCTTGATCTGAAAGAAAACATCCAGAACGCGACGAACGGCAAGGTGTACGTCAAACTTGCGCCGGGTGGTCAGCTGGGTGCTGGCGGCGCATTGGTGCAGAAAGTGCAGGGCGGAACCATTCAGGCGGCGCAGCATTCGCTGTCCAACTTCGCGCCGTTCGCGTCGACCGTTGACCTTATCAACATGCCGTATCTGTGCGGGTCGAACCAGCGGTTCACCAACCTTGTACATTCGGATACGTGGCAGAACGAAGTTCACCCGAAAGTCGAGGCCGCTGGCTTCAAGGCCCTGTTCTATGTGGTGATCGACCCGCGCGTTGTTGCAGTGCGTCAGGGCGGTAATGCAATCATCACGCCGGGTGACATGAGCGGCGTGAAGTTCCGCGTGCCCGGCTCGAAAATGCTGCAGCAGTACTACCGCATGGTCGGTGCAAACCCGACGCCTGTTGCTTGGGGTGAAACCCCCTCAGCGATCAAGCAGGGTGTTGCGGATGCGCTCGATCCATCGGTCGGAGCGCTGTATGTGTTTGGCTTCAAGGACATCCTCAGCCACGTGACCTTTACGCAGGCCGTTCCGGACAGTCAGGTTTATTCGTGTAACCTCGAATGGTTCAATTCGATGCCGCCGGACGTTCAGGAAGGCATCATGTGGGGTTCGGAAATGACCAGCCATCAGAACCTTTCCAAAGTTCCCTCGGCCCGTGCCTTTGCCATGGCCGAACTGAACAAGGCCGGAGTGGAGTTCCATTCGCTTAACGCGGATCAACTGGCCGAGTGGGAAAGCGTTGGGGGCTACCAAAACGCCGATTGGGATCCGTTCAAGACAGAGCTGGCCGGGTCGATGGACGCCTTTGAGAAACTGGTCGAGGCGGCTGGGACACAAGGAAAATACTACGTCCACGACGCATGACCTAAACCGGCGGACGTCTTTTTGGCGTCCGCAATCACTCAACAGCAGTCAGGCCTGAAAGGGCCCAAAACAGAAGGCCGCGCCTGACTGTTCTGTCGCCGAGGGAACCGATGACCTTACTCCAAAACATAGATCGCAACGCCGAGCGCTGGCTGCTGCTGGTGTTCTACGTGATGCTGGTCATCACCATGGCCATCGAGGTTCTGCGACGCGAGATATTCGCCTATTCCTCAATCTGGGGGGAAGAAATCGTCCGGTATTCCTTCATCTATTTGGCCTGGATCGGCGCTGCGGCGGCGGTCAAAGAGCGGGCGCATATCCGGATTGATGTGGTCATGCATTACCTCGGGCCGCGTCCCAAGGCCCTACTGTACATCTTCGGCGATCTGGTGATGTTCGCAGTCGCTGTGATCGCGCTTTACTGGTCGTACGAGGCGGTTCACGTCTCGGCCAAGTTTGGATCAGTGACTGACGGCCTCCGGGTGTCGAAAGTCTGGTTCCTGATGGCAGTGCCGACCGGATTCGCGCTGATGATCTGGCGCCTGATCCAATCGTTTATGCGTGACTTCAAATCCCTTCGCGACGGCACGCCCGTCTTCGAAGGTGACAAGCTGTTTGACTGAGGGGATTTGAGATGCTCTGGAATACTCTCAATCAAACCGTAGAACTGGGCTGGGATTTCTACCTGCCCGTCATTCTGTTCGTTGTTCTGATCGCCATGGCTGTTCCGGTTTGGGCAGCGATTGGTTCTGCTGCCATCGTGATGTTGGTCATGTCGGGCGATCTACCGCTGAGCCTGGTGGGCGAGAGCCTGTTTACCGGGATCGACGCCTTTGCCCTGACCGCCGTGCCGCTGTTTATCCTGACAGGTGACGTGCTGGTCCGTACCGGTTTGTCACGTAAATTCCTGGATGTGGCTGAGGCGCTGACTTGCTTCGCCAAGGGTGGGTTTGGCTCGGCCACCGTTCTGGTTTGCGGCATGTTCGCCGCCATTTCGGGGTCGGATGCCGCTGGCGCGGCCGCTGTCGGTCGCATGACCATCAACCGGTTGGTCGAAAGCGGGTATCCGCGCCCCTACGCCTGCGCCTTGGTCGCGGCCGGGGCTTGCACCGGCATCCTGATCCCACCGTCGATTGCCTACATCATCATCGGCCTCGTTCTGGGGATTTCTGCGTCGACCCTATTCCTGGCCGCACTGATCCCGGGGCTCGCCATTCTGGTTTCGATCCTGATCACCAACATCATCATGAACCGTCTCTACGCTTATGAGGGTGGCGGCATGATGACGATGGGCGAGTGGCTGGCCAATTTGGGTAAAGCGCTGAAGTCCGGCTGGTACGCGTTTATCGTGCCCGGAATTATCTTCTACGGCATCTTCTCGGGTCGCCTGACCCCGACCGAGGCGGGTGCCACCGCCGTGGTTGTCACCATCATCATGGGTTTCATCCTGCGCACGCTGACATTGGCCGACTTTCCGTCGATGCTGGTCAGCTCAGCCAAGGTGAACGGGGTGATCCTGCCGATCATTGCCTTTTCGGCCCCCTTGGCCGAAGCGCTGGCGATCATGGGCGTGCCGCAAGGGTTCGTCGCCTCGATCACTTCGCTGACCGACGATCCGTACCTGCTGATCCTGCTGATGATCGGTATCCTGATTGCTGCGGGCTGCGTTATGGAAACGACGCCCAATATCGTAATCCTTGCTCCTATCCTGAAACCGCTGGCCGACAATATCGGCATGAACGAAATCCAGTTCTGCATCATGATGATCACCGCACTGGGCGTCGGTTTCATCACACCGCCGCTTGGCCTGAACCTGTTCGTCGTATCTGGCATTACGGGTGAGTCCATTCTGAAGATTGCGGCCCGTGCTATTCCATTCGTATTAACAATGCTGATCGTAGTTCTTCTGATTGCTTACGTTCCGGCGGTTTCGACCACTTTGCTTCCTGAAATCTACCAATAGGACCTACTGAATATGCCTCGCGACTATCTGAAAAAGGCGACCCTGACGGCTCAATCTCATGCCACGGAAGTGCATGATACAGTGAAGACAATCCTTGCCGACATTGAGGCTAGCGGGGATGCCAAAGCGCTGGAATATGCGGTCAAGTTCGACAAGTTTGACGGCAACGTGTTGATGACCGCCGATGAGATCGAGGCCGCCTGCGCGCTTGTCCCCGAAAGGCTCAAGGCGGATATTCGGTTTGCTCACGACAACGTTCGCCGGTTTGCTGAAACGCAGAAATCCACGGTGTCTGACGTTGAGATGGAAATTGTCCCGGGCTTTATCGCTGGCCAAAAGGCCATCCCTGTGGACGCGGCTGGCTGCTATGTGCCCGGCGGACGCTATAGCCATATTGCCAGCGCGATCATGACGGTCACTACGGCCAAGGTTGCCGGGTGCCGCCACATCACGGCCTGCTCGCCTCCGCGTCCAGGAGAAGGCGTTGCGCCTGCGATTGTGTATGCAGCGCATATCTGCGGTGCGGACAGCATTCTGGCCATGGGCGGCGTTCAGGGCGTGGCCGCCATGACCTATGGTTTGTTCGGCCTGCCGAGCGCAAATATTCTTGTGGGCCCAGGCAATCAGTTTGTGGCCGAGGCTAAACGTATTCTCTATGGCAAAGTTGGCATCGACATGATTGCCGGGCCGACGGACAGCCTGATCCTTGCGGACGGTTCCGCAGATGCGCATGTGGTGGCCACCGACTTGGTGAGCCAGGCGGAACACGGCTATAACTCTCCGGTTTGGCTGGTGACAGATGACCGGGACCTTGCGCAAAAAGTCATGGAGCTGGTGCCAGCGCTGATCGAGGATCTGCCTGAACTCAACCGAGAAAACGCCTTTGCTGCGTGGCGTGATTATGCCGAAGTCATCGTCTGTTCAGATCGTGAAGAAATGGCGGCCTGTTCGGACGATTATGCGCCCGAACACCTGACCGTTCAGGCCGAGGACCTGGATTGGTGGCTGGGTCGGTTGACCTGCTATGGATCGCTGTTCCTGGGTGAAGAAACCACAGTGTCCTACGGTGACAAGGCGACTGGTACGAACCACGTTCTGCCGACATCCGGCGCGGCCAGCTATACCGGCGGCTTGAGCGTCCATAAGTACATGAAGATCGTCACATGGCAGCGCGCTACACGCGAAGGCTCGAAATCCATTGCCGAGGCGACCGCTCGCATTTCCAGGTTGGAGGGTATGGAAGGGCATGCGCGGGCTGCGGACGTGCGCCTTGCCAAATACTTCCCTGACGAACAGTTCAACCTGACCGCCGATGAATGATCCGCGCGCGTTGTTCGATCTGACCGGGCGTGTCGCTTGCGTGACCGGCGCAAGCTCGGGCCTTGGGCGTCGTGCAGCGCTTGTGTTGGCCTCAGCGGGTGCGTGCGTCGTCGGCGTCGCCCGTCGACCGGAAGCATTGGCAGAATTGCAAGCTGAAGGGGGCGACAACGTGGCCACAGTTGTTGCCGACGTGGCCGATCGGTCGCGCGTGGCATCGCTCGCCGAGGAAGTCGCAGCCAGTTTTGGCGCGCCGGACATCATCGTGCATGCGGCGGGTATCAACACGCGCGAAGTGGCAGATGACGTGACCACCGAAGGCTGGGACAAGACGCTTGAGCTGAACCTGAGCGCGCCGTTCTTCCTAAGCCAGGCAATGGTTCCTGCGATGAAAGCTCGGGGGTGGGGGCGGATCGTGAATTTCGCCTCGCTTCAGACCACGCGTGCTTTTCCGGGCGGTATTGCTTATGGGGCCAGCAAGGCCGGGGTCGGGCAACTGACGCGGGCCATGGCCGAGGCTTGGTCCGCTGACGGCATCACTGCAAATGCCATCGGGCCGGGTTTTTTCCCGACCGAACTGACGCAGGCTGTGTTCGATGACACCGACCGGGCAACCCGTAACGCGGCGCAAACCTGCATGAACCGAAACGGGCAGATGGAGGATATCGATGGGCCGATCCTGTTTTTGTGCTCACGGGCGTCCAACTACGTCACAGGGCAAGTTTTGATGGTCGATGGAGGGTTTACTGCGAAATGAAAGCGCTTGTTTATCAGGGTGTTGAGCATTTGGCCTATGAGGACGTACCAGATGCTGCGCCCGACATAGGTGAGCAATTGATCCGGGTCGAGGCCGTCGGGATTTGCGGCTCGGATATGCACGCCTATTTGGGTCACGACGCGCGCCGACCTGCACCGCTTATTCTGGGTCACGAGGCCGCAGGGACGATTGTTGGAGGTCCACGCGACGGTACGCGCGTAACGATCAATCCTTTGGTTAACTGCGGTGTCTGCCCAGCGTGTGAGGCAGGTCGGGAAAACCTATGCCCCAGCCGGCAGATCATCTCGATGCCACCGCGTGAAGGGGCTTTTGCCCAATATGTGGCCATGCCAGATGCAAATCTGGTTGAGGTGCCGGACCACGTATCATTTCAGCAGGCCGCTTTGGCTGAGCCATTGGCGGTGAGCTGGCACGCGGTTCGTTTGGGGTTAGAGGCGCTGCATCAGGGAATGGCGCGTGATGCGTTGGTGATTGGCGGTGGTGCGATTGGTGTGGCGGCAGCTTTGGCACTGGCAGCGGTCGGCATTGACGATATTGTCATCATCGAACCGAATGATATGCGGCGCGCCTATTTACAGAGTTTGGGCTCTTTCAATGTGGTTGAAGCCACGGATGATACGTTCTCACTGGTTGTTGACGCAGTGGGGTATTCTGCAACCCGTGCTGCCGCTTCCCATCACGTTCAGCCGGGAGGCGTTATCGTGCATGTTGGGTTGGGTGAGGATGCTGGCGGTTTGGATATACGTCGTATGACCTTGCAGGAGATCACGTTTATCGGCACCTATACTTATACTGCCGAGGATTTCAGGAAGACCGCGCAGGCGATATTCGATGGCCGACTGGGCTCGTTGGACTGGATACAGGAACGGGCCTTGTCTGACGCCGCCGACGCCTTTCGCGATTTGCGAAAAGGTGCCGTGGCCGCACCTAAGATCATCCTCGCACCCTGGGTCTAGTCCAGGCAGAAACGGAGGTATTCATGTACAAAAAAATTCTCGTCCCAATGGCGCTGGATCATGGGATCTCGCCGCACACTTTGGAAATCGCCAAGGCCTTGTCGGCTGAAGGGGCCGAGATTGTGGCCCTGCATGTCTACGAGATGCCTCAGGGCTCAGTCAGTGCCTATCTCGACAAGGATGTCGTCGCCGAGGGCTTTCGCGCGGCACGCACCTTGTTGCGGGAAAAAGTTTCTGGGCTTGAAGGCGTTCAGGCCGAGATTGTCAAAGGTCACACGGCTCGCACGGTGATCGACTTTGCGACACAAAACAAATTTGACTGCATCGTCATCGGTTCGCACGAGCCGGGCGTCAGCGACTATTTTCTGGGATCGACCGCCTCGCGTGTCGTCCGTCATGCGCCTTGCGCCGTGCATGTGCACCGCGGGCTGTAACCCGTCAATCGCGCTAATTGCGCCCCATACAGGACTAACATATCGGACATGAACATAGACAAAAAGATCACCGACGATCTGGTGGCCAACGACATCTCATTCGTAACCACAGTTCCGTGCAAGCAATTGGCCGGCGTTATTGACGAAATCGACGCACATGAAGACATCTTTCACATCCCGTCGAACAAAGAGGATGAAGGCATGGGCCTGTGCGCCGGTGCCTGGATGGGCGGCAAACGTCCTGCGATCATTATGCAGAACACGGCCATCGGCGTAACCATCAACACGTTGGCAACGTTGATCCAATACTACCGTATGCCCTTGCCGATGTTGATCTCATATCGCGGAGAGCTGCGCGAACCCGTCGCCTGCCAGGTCGAGATGGCGGTGCATACCAAGGCGCTTCTGGCCCAGATGAACATCCCGACCTACCACTTTCATCATCAATCGGATGTCGAAGAGCTGGATGCGATCCTGAAATACACCTTTATGTGCAACAAGCCGGTCGCCATTCTGACCGACGCCAATTTCTGGGGAGGCTATGGCGACCAATGATCCGTTCTGAGATTCTTAAAGAAATCGCCCCGATCCTGCGAGATCAACTGGTTGTCTGCAATATCGGCATCCCAAGTCAAGAGCTGCACGCCATCGACGACCGGCCCACCAATTTCTACATGCTGGGCACTATGGGGTTGGCCTCAAGCATCGGCCTGGGTCTGGCCTTGTCTCAGCCAAAGCCGGTCATCGTAATCGACGGCGACGGGTCTATCCTGACCAACCTCGGCACCTTGCCGACCATCGCCAACAACGTGGCTGATAACTACATCTTGCTGATTGTCGATAACGGATCTTATGGGTCGACCGGGGATCAGCCGACTTACGCGGGCAAAAAGACATCGCTGGCGGCTGTGGCGCAGGCCTGTGGTTGCGAGAATGTGGTCGAGTGCCAGGCCGAAGACACTGGCGCCGCATTGCAGGCAGCGCTCGACAGCGGCCAAATGACAATCATCGTCAGCAAGTGCGAAAGCGGCAATGCCAAGATGCCGGTAATCACGATGGACCCGGTTGTGATCCGCGACCGCTTTATGAAGGCCGTCCAAGCGTCCTAAAGAAGTCGACCTGCAGGTATTCAGCTTACGCCGTCCCGTTCGGGGCGGCGTTTCTTTGGTCGATTGCACCCCAATTTGATGCAGTTTCCTGAATGTGATATGACGATACGTAAAGTGAATTTCAAAAACATTTTTAGAAGTTTCATCGCAAGGGGGAAAATTATGAAATTCAAATTGCTTGCGCAAAGCGTACTTTTCGGTGCCGGGCTGTTGATGGTTGGCCTAACGCCAGCGCAGTCTCAGACCCGCGAGGAAAGTCAGGGCATGGTTCTGCTGCGCGGTTTGCCGACGTTGGATACAAATCACAGCATCGCGATTGTCGAGCTGGATCCGGAATCCGACCAGTTCGGAGAGCTACTAAGCGAAGTTGAACAGCCGGATATTCAGCATCCATTGCATCACCTCTACTACAGCCCGAACGGGCGTCTCTATTCGACCGGATTGGACCCGTCCTGCAGTCTGGCCGAGATCGGGCTGTCCCGCGATTCCAGCGGAACGCCGGTGATCGAAGGCTTTATCTGTCTGGATACCCAAGGGCAGATCGTTGGCGAGGACATCATGTGGGCCACATCGAACGGGCAGGAGTATATGTTCGTAACCTTTATGGGTGGCACTGGGGGCGATGATGGCGGCTCGGTCGGTGTCTTTGACACTCAGACTAATGAGGTGGTCAAAATTATCGAAGCACGCAAAAGCCAAGTCGGCGAGGGCGAGCCATACATCATGTACCCACACGGGATATCTGCGTTCGACGACCGCATGGTGGTCACCTCGACGATACATCCCGATATGGCGACTGGCGTGGGGAATGTGTTGACGATCATAGATCTCAACACGCTTGAACCCATTCAGAACATCGTTGTGGAAAAAGAAAAGCCGTTGAATTTTCCGTCTTCACCGGTCGAGGTGCTGTTCGCGCGGCCTGACATGCACGCTGACATTGAACCGGCCATTCTGGCCAACACGATGTTCGGGTTCGAGACCTGGAAAATCCCCTATGACGCCGGTTCCAAAACCTTTGGTGAAGCCGAAGTCATATATAGTGGCGTGGCCAATGAAACCGCAGTTCCGCTGGAGTTCTATGGCACTGAAGATGAACTGTTCATCTCTCATGGGCTGCCGGGTGTTGTGAAGCGCTATGAATTGGCCGCACTGCCCGAGCTTGTGTCCAGCGGACCGGATATCGTTGCCGATCCGGGTGCACATCACATGATCTTTTTCACGTCCGCCTCTGGCCGGGACCTGATCGCCGTTCAGAATAACCTGCTAAACCTGGGCAACGCGGCTGATGACGATCCTACGGATGTGGATTTTATTGCCGACCTGAACGCACACACCATCACGATCCACGATCTTGAGACAGGTGAACGTATCGCCGAGGTCAATTTCAAAGAACGCTACAACAAAGGCGTGGACAACGTTGAAGGGCTGTTCGGTTCGGGTTTTGTGCACCACCATTAATGCTCTGGGGGCGTTATGCTTCGGGTGTTTTTGACAGCAGCCGTCGCTGTGGTGATCGCGGCGACGGCGTGGGTCTTCTGGGACCGCGCACGCGGGCCGACGGCGACGCCGATTGCTGGCTTCTCGGCGCCTTTTGTTTTCGGACGCTTTGCTGTGCCCCCGGACAACCCGCTGACGGAAGAGGCCTTTGCCCTTGGGCGGCACCTGTTCTACGACCCCATCCTGTCCGGCAACAATCAGGTCTCGTGCGCGACATGCCATATGCAGGCCCTTGCCTTCACTGATGGTCTGGCAAAGTCGCCCGCATTGTCGGGCGGAGAGCTGGAGTTCAGCTCCATGAGTTTGACCAACCTTCTTTGGGGGCAAGAGCGGTTCTTCTGGGACGGTCGCGCAACGTCGTTGGAAGCGCAGGCGTTGATGCCGATTCAACACCCGGACGAGATGGATCAGGACTTGGATGCGCTGATCACCGAACTGCAAGCATCCCGCGATTATCGACGGATGTTCCACAAGGCATACGGGGAAGTCAGCGCTGAAAACGTGGCCCGGGCATTGTCGACCTTCATGCGAATGCTGATTTCGTCGGATTCAAAATACGACAGGTTTCTGCGTGGCGAAGTGCGTTTGACCGCGCAGGAAGAACATGGTCGCAAACTATTCATGGCGCATCCGGACACCAAGGTTTCATTGCGTGGTGGGAACTGCATCGACTGCCACAGCCAGTTTTTGACTTCCGGGTTTCGGGACGCATTGGATGGGTTTTCAAACAACGGCCTGGATTCCGATGACGACCTGCCGGATGGTCTGATGGCTGTGACAGACAATCCGGCGCACAAGGGCTTCTTCAAAGTGCCGACACTGCGCAACATCGCAGTAACTGCGCCCTACATGCATGATGGTCGGTTCGAGACGTTAGAAGAGGTCATGGATCACTACAATGACGGGATTGTCGTCAGCGATACGCTCAGCCCTTTGATCCTTGAGGCCGACAATGCACCAGAGGCCGGGCAGGGCACTGTGGGCCTGCGTATGACGCCCGACGAAGTGCAGTCCATCATCGCGTTCCTGCACACGCTGACGGATGAGGGTTTTTTGACAAACACACAGTTATCCAATCCTTTCGGAGGAGACGGCTGATGCGTATTTGGATGACGGGGCTTGCGATACTGTTGGTCGTTGGCGGAGCGTTGTTCTTTGCTCTTGGTCCGCAGCGCACCACGTCGATCACTTTGACCTTTCACGCGAAGATGGGTGACGATCCGTTGGTATTTGATGAGTTCTTGTACGAAAACCCCGGCGGGCCCGGCACGTTCAGGGTTCGTGACTTTCGGCTCTACCTCAGCAACCTGACCCTCTCGCAAGATGGGGCACTGTTTGCTGAGCCTGACAGCTATCATCTGCTCCGGTTCGACAACCCGGAAACAACCCATTCGCTCAGGCTGAACGACATTCCCGTGAGCAGCATTGAGCAGGTCCGTTTCATGATCGGCGTAGACCCAGAAGCCAATGGCTCGATCCAAGCGCGCGGGGACCTGGACCCGAACAGCCAAATGGCCTGGAATTGGGAGGTCGGCTATAAATTCGTCGTGATGGAAGGAACGTTGCGGATCGGGGAAGAGGTCGCTCCGCTGGTCTACCACGTTGGGTTTTCGGAAAACGCGCGCGAGGTCGATATTCAGTTGCCACCGGATTTCGGTTCTGATGGCAATGTTGACCTGCACGTGAACGTAGATGTTGCAAAGCTTTTTGACGGGCCTTCGCAAATTGACCTGCAAAAGCTCTCATCGGTCAAGTTCAACCGCGAAGACTCCGCCATGCTGGCCGACAATTACGCGACCATGATGACCCCGATGTTTCGGTGATTTCGGATCGTGCAAGCCCCTTAGAATCGATAGGTCGCGCCGATCAACGGGCCGGACTGGTCAAACGTGAAATCGTTGCCATCAATCTCGTGATCGAAAGAGATATAGCGATAACCGCCGCGGATCACCCATCTGTCGTTGATTTCATAATCCGCAGTCAGCAAGACCTGCCATGTTTCGCTGTCGCTGCTGAAGCCGCCGTAATCAAAAAAGCCAGTGCCAGACCACCTGTCGTTGAATGCGACGCGGGCTCGGACGCCGATGACCGGGTCTGTCCAGCTTTCATCGACACTGACGGACCGGCCCGGGGCTGCCCCGGGAAGGACGGTGAAATCGGTCTGTGTCCGAAACCAGCGGAAACCGCCGACCAAGTCCACATAGGACGTATCTGTAGTATAAGCCCGGTACCCGACATAGCCGCTGAAAAATTGCGTTGTGAGAGAGGTTTCAAGACCAGAACTTGCCGGACCAGGCGTACCATTGCTGAAAGAGACGTCCACATAGTTGTAGTCGGCCAATAGTGACCATCGCCCGTTCGATGCACCAAAGACGCCCATGAAGGCCAGATCGAGATTTTCTAGCGCGTCAGAGAAGCTGAGTGTTCCATCAACGGTGCCGCGGGCTGTTTCCTGCGTAACTTCCGTTTCAGGCATGAACAGGTATATTGTTGCCTCATAGGACCAATCGGACTGCTGCGCCACAGCGACAGTTGTCATTGGAATCCAGGTCGCCACGGCCCACGCAGCGGTTGTTATTGCCCTCTTAAAGACCATTTTGATCCTCCGTTTGTTCCAATTTGGCAATCTGATGTGATTGCTCACTCATTCAGCGGCTTCGCCAGGCTGTTGTACGCGCGTACCGACACGGTTGATATCGGTTTCCGGAAAGAACTCGGACCAGACATGCCAGAATACACCGGCACGCAGGGTCTCGACGCGTTGCAGTTTTCCCTGATCCGACATTCCCCAGAAATCGCAGCGGGTGATGGGCTGACCTCTGTCATTGTACCAAACGCCAAGGCTTTCGTACTTTGGGTCCAGACTGACAACTACGTCACGCCCACCGACATTTGCGTTTACGATCCAGTCATTCTCGACCACGAAATCATCGGTCCAGCAGGCAGCGTCGTTGCCGATCGTGATCCCCCAGACATAGGTCTTGTTCGGAAGCCGGTCGTCCGAACTGTCCATATTGTCCATGACGGGCGCATCCTCCTGATGCTGGCGCGCGATCCCCCAGCCAAACGTAATTTCCGTCACCATATCCAGCAGCCGCAAAAACGGGTTCGGCGAGGGCGTGTTCAGATACACCTCGCCATCGGGAAACGCTTTTTGAAATCCGCGGAACGTCATCCGATAAGTGGGCCAGGGCTGCATCTTTGCTTCGGGGCGCACAGGGCAGGCGGGCCCATCCGCGCCAGTATCGCGATCCGTCTCGCGAAACCCATAGATCTGCTGGATGGGTTCCCCGGTTTCGTTGTCCCGCAGGATCAGGTTGTTGCCGTGTTGGGCCAGAACTTCAAGATCCAGTCGGTTGCCCTCGATGCGTGGGGCATAGCCTTGCCCAAGGTTGGCCATCGCGCAAAAGGTCATGACGATATCTTCGCCACCCAGCCCGTCAGCATTGCCGGCCAAGTGGGGTCGCATGATTTGCGCATCGGGATGCGCGCGGGCGTGACCATTGTTTTCAATAACGATGACCGGCGCGGTCGGGCCGATGAATTTTTGCGCCTCGGCAATAGGAAAGAAGGCCGCAGTGTTGAGTTGGTTCCTCAGCCCCAGATGGACCCACACATAGGGAAATCCATACAAAACCAAAACTAGCAGCGCCGCAATCAGCCACAGCCAGAACGGGCCGCCGCCCAGAATGAAATGCGCAAGCGTAGCGATGGCAAATCCGCTCAACCCCACTGCGATCAGGCGGTATTCGTGCCGGATAAACCGGATCATGTTTTTGCGTTTAACCTTAAGCACCATTTGCGAAATGTCGCCAAGATCGCGGAAATAGACGAACCCGATACCCAGTGAAACGACTAAACCCAGAGCGAAAATGATGTTTCCTGCCATATGGTTATCCTATTTTCGGGTTCCAATAGGCCGCCTGCGGGAAAACTGCGGGCGGTCAGGGATTATTGCTGTGGTGCCGCGCGTTTTATGAGAAACGCGTCGACGGCTAGCTGGGTTTCGGGGCGGGTGTTTTCGATCCCCTCGTAGGGCGCGCCATATGCTGGAGGCACATCCGGGAATTTTTCCTTTCGTGCCATGTGACGACCCAAGATGCGCACAAATTCCTGGCCGCCCCATGCGCCAACCTCGGTCGAGACTGAAAATTCTTCACGAGTATCTCGATAGAGGTCAAAGAACTTGGCCGCGATCGGGTTCTTGCCCGGAGGCGGCAAGATGAGTTTGAGCTGATCCTTGACGATCGCCTCGGGTTTTTTGTCCGAATAGATGATCACGTGATCGCGACGCGATTTGGATTCATCGTCGAAAAGTAGCGCAGCGGATTGATCCACTCCGTCAATCAGGCGGTCGCGCGGTATGAACTCATCAGCACCGGCAAAGCGCGACAAGGTGGTATAAAGGTCCGAGACGTGGATGATACTGTTGAGCAGCCCGTCCGCTTCGATCATGCCGGGCCATCGGATAAAGGCGTCAACTCGTACGCCACCTTCAGTGGTGTCGGCCTTGCCGCCACGGAAGATCATCGGTGTGAACCCAGATTGCGGTGAATATTTGGTAAAATGGCCGTTGTCGCCCATTACAATAACGATGGTGTTCTCAGCCAATCCAAGCTCGTCAATCTTGGCAAAGAGATCTCCAAGCCATTGGTCAAGTAGCTGCATTTTGTCGACATAAAGGCCGCCATTTGCGCTTTTTGGTCCGGTCCGGCCGGTCCGTGTGTTGTCCAGTGGGATCATCGGCCAGTATTGCAGGAAGAACTGATCCTCGCCACCAGCCAAGCGCTCTAGTTCTTCCATGGTCTTGTCTTGGAAGGCTTGGTTCATCTCGTCATACTTGGCCGCGTTCCAACGTTCGCCGGGTTTCATCCTAATTTCGCGGATGGGACCCCCGGCCTCGCCTTCAATCACGGTCATCATGGCCGAGGCGTCGGGGCGGAACCACTTGTCGACAGTATACTTGTCGTCATAATCGTTGATGGCTACGGAAACCTGCTCCTTAATCGCGTCATCGTGGAATATGGTTAACTGCCCCTGCTGATGAATCGCATGCTGGGCATAGTCAAACCCCTGATTCATTGCCCAGCTTTCTGAAATGTCACCCATATGCCATTTGCCAACATGACTCGTGGAGTAGCCGGCCTGCTTAAGCACTTCAGCGAGTGTAATTTCGCCACCCGGCAGGCCTTCTCCGGCAATATCAACTTGTGTGTTCCCCATACCCATACGGACAGGCAGGCGTCCGGTCATTTGTGCCACGCGCGTCGGCGTGCACGATGGTTCGGTGTACATCCGAACCATCCGCATGGCCTGATCCGAGAAGTCATTAATGTTCGGTGTTTCATACCCGCGTACTGCATTCAGCTCTGGGATGCCCATATCCCCAAAGCCCAAGTCATCGATCAGCACACTGACGATATTTGGAGGGTTTCCACCGTTACCTTCCCGAAACGCAGCTAATGCTTGGTCAACGGCTGCGTCATCTTGGGCCCATTGCGATCCAAGCTGTGCTTGAAGGATATAGAATTCCGCATCGTGTTGAATTGGGTTTTCCTGCGCTTCAGCCGATAAGGCAGCAAAGCCCATCGACAACACAAAAACACACTGCAATTTCATTCCAATCTCCCCTTCAGAATACCGACTCCACGGCGCAGGCTGTTTGTCATATTGAAACATTATTATATTTGCTGTTGAAACGCTACGCTGCAAAAGCCGGATGGAGGTAACCTCTAGATTTCTTGGGAAAGTCAGTCACACGCCGGCCGGATGCCACGTGTCTTAGCGGCTGACAGGAGGAACCCCAGAAGGTTGCGCAAAACCACGCGAAATATTCGAGAGAAGCGGCGTGAGTGAACTGTGTGTTTCGGCAGTCAAGCACTTGGCCCGAACACCGACCATCCGGTCGCGCGGACCAGTTCCTGAAATGCAATGCTAGCCAAATGAGAGTTGCCTTTTGCGTCCAGTCCCGGGCTCCATGCTGTGACCGCTGCGATGCCTGGTACGATACACAGGATGCCACCGCCGACACCGCTTTTGGCAGGAAGTCCAACGCGGAATGCAAACTCGCCCGAGGCGTCATAAGATCCGCACATCATCATCAGCGCAGTCACTCTGCGGGCGCGTTGCGCGGACAGAACGGTTGAAGCATCTGCCGGGTTCTGCCCCGCGGCGGCCAGATATCGGCCCGCAACCGCCAATTGACGGCACGACATGGCGATGCTGCATTGGCGGAAATACAGCGACAGAACATCTTCGACTGGCGCTTTTAGGTTTCCCTCGGCTTTCATGAAATGCGCAAGTGCCCTGTTTCTGGACCCTGTCCGCATCTCGGAGTCTGCAACGGCTTTATCCACTTGAATGGACGCATCCTCTGCGAGCGTCCGGCAAAGGTTCAGTACATCATTGACCGCCTCATCAGAGCTTCGGTCTTCTAGCAGAACGTCGGCCACGACGATGGCGCCGGGGTTAATAAACGGGTTTCTGGGAATTCCACGTTCATGTTCGAGCTGGACGATTGAATTAAACGGATCGCCGGAAGGTTCGCGCCCCACACGTTGCCAAAGGGTCGCGCCCACATGTTGCAGGGCCTCTGTCAGCGAAAAAACCTTGGAAATGCTTTGAATGGAAAACAGCGTGTCCGCATTTCCGGCCGAAACAGGCGCGCCGTCAATGGGTGCGACAGCGATGCCGAACTGGTTCAGGTCAACGCTGGCAAGTTCGGGAATATATTGGGCGACCTTCCCGCGTTCCGACATGCCGGCAACGCGATCGGCGATGTCATCCAAAATGACCTGCAACTCACCGGTTTCAATCACGCTGGGTCTCGGCATATGCCTCCTCCGTCCAGACAGAGTGG
Source organism: Ruegeria sp. CDSB117 (assembly GCF_059611005.1). Lineage (NCBI taxonomy): Bacteria > Pseudomonadati > Pseudomonadota > Alphaproteobacteria > Rhodobacterales > Roseobacteraceae > Ruegeria > Ruegeria sp. CDSB117. The sequence continues at coordinate 517,929 of NZ_JBXWOS010000001.1, read as the reverse complement.
TCCACGCCTTTGTCAAATTCAGGGAATTTGCTTGCCACAAAGCGGGGCTCAAGATTCTGTCTGCGCTGCGTGAAGTAGTCCACAGTCAGTTTGTACACTGTGCCCGACAGCAGCACGATGGCGACCAGGTTGATGGTTGCCATTACGCCCATGGCTGCATCTGCAAAATTGAACACTGTGCTGACCGCTTGCACCGCGCCCCAGACGACCATGGCAAGACAACCCAGGCGCAAGATGTAGATGGGCACTTTGCCTTCCAGCTTCAGAAACGTCATGGCGTTTTCTGCGTATGAGTAATTGCCCAATATCGACGTAAAGCCAAAAAACACGATTGCGATTGCGATAAAATGGCGGCCGATCTCACCCAGATGGACCGCTGCCGCATCCTGAGTTAACCGCATACCGGTGGCTCCGTCCGGTTCGATGGCGCCAGACAGCAGGATCAGCAATGCGGTCGCGGTGGCGACCAGTATCGTATCCACGAAACAACCAAACGCCTGAACCAAACCCTGGCTCGACGGGTGGTGCGGAGCCGGTGTGGCAACAGCTGCGATATTGGGGGCCGAACCCATGCCAGCTTCGTTTGAAAACAACCCGCGCTTGATACCATTGAGCGCTGCTGCCATCACGCCACCTGTGACGCCGCCTGCGGCTTCCTGAAGGCCAAAGGCTCCTGCAACGATAGACCGCAGCATTGCAGGCACCTGTGGCAGGTTCAGGACAACGACAACACAGGCCAGCAACAGGTAAAGCCCAGCCATGAGCGGCACGACGATTTCGGCAAATCGCGCAATGGTTCGGATGCCGCCAAAGATGACCACAGCAGCGGCAGCCGCCAGCGCCAGACCAGCAATCAATTTGTTCAACCCGAACGCGCCTTCGAACGCCTCAGCGATTGAGTTGGATTGGACGGCGACAAAAACCAGGCCGAAACTGACGATCAGGCAGATCGAAAAGATCACCCCGGCCCAGGGCGCGTTCAGGGCATTGGCCATGTAAAAAGCAGGACCGCCACGGAACCGCCCGTTCGAAGACGTGACCTTGTAAAGTTGCGCCAGTGTGCTTTCAGAATAGGCCGTGGCCATCCCGACCAAGGCTACGATCCACATCCAGAAAATTGCGCCGGGGCCACCCAAGGTTAAAGCCACGGCGACACCGGCCAGGTTTCCGGTGCCAACGCGTGACGCCAGACTAACGGTCAGTGCCTGAAACGGTGTAATTCCGCGTTTGTCAGTGGATTTGGACGAGGTCAGAACACGGATCATCTCGCCGAAATGTAGAAACTGCAGCGCGCCCAGACGAATGGTAAAAAATATGCCGACGCCGAGCAACCCGTAGATCAGGACGTAGTTCCAAAGAATAGAGTTAATGCCGTTAACAATTGCTTCCATCGTCCGCCTCCTGAGAACTTAGACCGTTCGAAAAAGCAGCTAAAATACGATGCTTATTCGTCCATCATGCACGAAGGGAGGGTTGTCGAGTCAAGCTTCAAACCCGAAAATCGGCGAAACGTCCCGACATATACAATTGATTTAACGATGAGAATTCATTCGGATGACGTCTTTTTGCGCGGCTTCAACTACAGACTGACCTGCGTGTTCCGAAGGTTGTGAGCGCGCTGCGAAAAGCGCATTCGGGGCGCAGACCGTCCCGAATGCCATAGTCATAGAAGCGTCCAGATGAAGTGTGCTTTGCCTATTCAGCGGCCATCTGTGCCGAAGGTGTCGACATCGAAATCGCACGCTCGTCTTCGGTCATATCTTCTTCGATCCCGTCGAAAAGTGGCGTGGAGAGATAGCGCTCGCCCGTGTCTGGCAACATCACCAGAAAAACGGATCCCTGTGGCGCTTGCTCGGCCACTTTCATAGCAACAGCAAGCGTCGAGCCACCGGATATTCCCGTAAAAATCCCTTCTTCCGACGCCAACCGTCTGGACCATTCAATCCCCTCGGCACCGGGGACAGGGATCAATTCATCATAGTAATCCTTGTCGATCGCCTCTTGCAGAACCCATGGGATAAAGTCTGGGGTCCAGCCTTGGATGGGGTGAGGTTCAAAATTCGGATGGCTTTCGGTGGGTTGGTGACCCTCGTTGCGGGTGTTTGTATAACCCGATGACACAATCGCCGCGTTGGCGGGTTCTGTCAGGATGATTTTCGTGCCGGGGCGCTCTGCGCGAAGAACGCGTGCGACACCGGAAACGGTCCCGCCGGTGCCATAGCCGGTGACCCAGTAGTCCAGCCGCTCACCTTCGAAATCTGCCATGATTTCTCGGGCAGTGGTGTTCTCGTGAATATCGGCATTTGCCGACGTCTCGAACTGGCTGGCCAGAAACCATCCATTCTGTTCGGCTAGTTCCTTGGCTTTGACATACATGCCAAAGCCCTTTTGCGCGCGCGGCGTCAGCACGACCTTTGCGCCGAGAAAGCGCATCAGCTTGCGACGCTCGACCGAGAAGCTGTCGGCCATGGTCAACACAAGGGGATACCCTTTGGCCGCGCATACCATCGCAAGGCCGATCCCGGTGTTACCGGAAGTGGCCTCGACAACGGTTTGACCGGGTTTCAGTCGCCCGTCGCGTTCCGCCGCCTCGATAATGTTCAGCGCGAGGCGATCCTTGACCGAACCCGCGGGATTGAAAGCCTCGAATTTCACATAGACCGTGACATGTGATGGGGCGATCCTGTTGATCCGGATACAGGGTGTGTCACCTACGGTGTCGAGAACACTATCATAAAGCCGTTTGCGTCCTTTAGTCTGCCGAATTCCCATAGCGATACCCCTCGTTCGGTTGGTAACATCCGAGCCAGTTTATACTAATTTCGCGGCTTCGGCGCTTTAAACATTCGTCTTGGAAATGACCGACGGGGTTACACGCTGATCTGCCAGTTCCGGATGCCCATAAGCTTTGGGATACGCCATGGGAACAAACGGGCCTGCGGGAATAACACCATTCCAGCTTCGGCCGAAGTACCCTTGCCGACAGTGATCCAGTGAACTGCTTGCTTCCACTCCGGGCAGATCATGGACGCGACAAAGCCAGCGCCAGAGGTGAGGGTAGTCAAGAATCTTGGCGCCATTCAGCTTCATGCGCAGGTAGTAAACCGGGTCATGGCGGTAGAGTGTCGGGAAAAGCCGCAGATCGGCTTCTGTAAATCGGTCCCCGGTCAGAAAAGGTCTGCCATCGCTGGCCAACCGATTTTCCAACTGCGCCAATGTTTTGAAGTAAGTCCCGAAACTGGCGGCATAGACGTTTTGATCAGACGAGAACCCGGCTTTGTAGGCCCCGTTGTTGATGGCGACAAAGATTTGCTGGTTCAATTCGTCAATTTCAGTCCGGATCGCTGGATCATCCGGGTAAAGGTTTGGCCGGCTGGTTTCATTGCTCGAACTGCTCAGCAGCGCCGCATTTTCATTCAACATACGGATGATCTCAGCGCTTTCGTTGTTGACGATGCGGCTGGTCTTTTTGTCATAGAGGATCGGAACTGAACGTTCGTCTGATCCTTCCGCACGGTAAATGTCGCGAACCAGCCTGAACACTTGTCCCGTTGCGGTTTCCAAGGTGCATTCAGGCAACGTCGCCCCAGTCGCCGACGCAACAAGCTCGGGCGCGAATTGCCAGTTGTTCGGACCCTCTGGGTCGTCTTCTGTGGTGCGATTGGGAAAGGCCACATCCATCGAAATGCTATCCTGCAGTCCCAATATGTTGCGGGCAAGCGTCACCCGATGGCACCACGGGCAATTGAGGGCGACAAACAGGTGATATCGCCCAGGCTCGGCCGGAAACTTCGGTTCGCCGATTGCATGCCGAAAACCACTGACGCCGCGCACGAATTCTCCTCGTGCGCGGCGTTCTGAGGCGTGGGCCTGATCTTCCTGTTTGGAATGGTCGGTCATGCGTGGCCTTACCCTCTCAGGCGGTGGTGCAGGATGATCGGAACCGCAAGGTCTTCCTCATCGCTCAGGTGCCGTTTCAGAAAGGCCTCGATGGCCTCTGAGGTGTCGCGCAGAGATCCGACTTCGGATCGGGCCTGAGCCTCATCCAATTGAATGAGCTTTATCACACGATTGGCCGTCCGTGTGTATTGGTCAAGGACCAGATCGAGATCGGCATGATCCTTTTCCAAAACCTCTAGCCCGGCGTCAAAACGGGCATCCGCAGCAGAAAGCTCGGGGAAGTAGCTATGATCTTCCCAACCGTGATGGCCGTGCAAGTTTCCAACTAGCGCGTTTCCGTAATAGGACAGGCGCGCGGCATACTCTTCGGGGGACAGGTCCTTTTCAAGATAGCTTTCTGCATCGGAGCGAACCAGCCGGGCAAGGCGCCGAAACATCAGATGGGCACCCAGCCAGTGGCGGGTTTTCTCGGTGAAGCCAGGGTGTGCTTCCCAGCTGTCGCGTGGATATTGATCGAGCAAGATCTGCATCTCGCCCGGCATATCAGCGGTGCGAATGTTGTATGTATCAAGCATGCGCTTACTCCTTTCCGCAAACATGTGTGTGGAAAACTCGTACCGTTAGGCTCAAAGGTGCACAGTTGGTGTCTATCACTGCACATCGTTAGTTTTGTGTCGCTCAAATTTGCCAGTTTGGTGCGCATGCCAAGCTCTGGCAGAATAAACCAGAAGTTCAGGCGAGGAAATTGCGCTGCATAGCGAGAGTTTGGACCCTGCGGTAAAGCGGCATTTCGCCACCCTCGGTGGCAGGCGCATTTCTCCCTTTTTGAAATTATGGTCGGTACGGCGTTCTCGCTGATGTTGAGCCGTGATGCGGCTGTTCGAATGGTTTGAAAATCTCTCAGGAAATCAACAAGATCGCATGGATCGACAAACAATGAATGCGACCGCAAACCCTGAGTGTTCAGAGGTTTATGAAGTCGCGAAAAAAATCAGATATGATAGGCGTGAAAGTAATCGAGAGGGTACTCATCAACCACAGAACATTTCTTGGTATTTTCAACTTTGGCATAACAACAGCATGAGACAGGTTGCCGAACTCTACGGGGTCAACGTTGGTCTCTTCAGACGCCAGCAACCTGCGGCTACGCGTATCCCCGGCTTAGACCCGACGGCAAAATGCTCAATTCCACCTTTGCTCGCTAGAGATGCACAGCGGCTAGCAGCGTCCGAATAGCGCAAGGCATCCCTCCGAGTGGCAGCATCGCCCGTTCCAGTGTCACGCCTGTCCGGTCCGGGAATCCAATCAGCACAGGTGGGTTATCGTCGTGCGACCTACCGTGGGACTTAAGGAAGAGGGGCACAAGACGCACCATCTGCGCATCCGTTAGTGAGAAAAGATCAGGCATGTTCACCGCTCGGTGTTCGAACCGGGACACACGAAGCCCAATGGAAATCAATGGGTCCTGCGCCTAATAGATAGTGCTCACTGCAGAATAGAGCCTGCGAAATCGCTTCAATCGCTGGAAGAGCGGGGCCATATCAGCGGGCTCGAACCGATCCGATGTTGGTGGCTGAAGCGCAAGATCGGCTTTACCCAAAGCACCATTGCCACAGGCTGCCAGACGGGCAGCGCCATAGGCCGGACCGGAACTCGCTCCTTCCGAACGCAAAATGGGCTTGCCCGTCACTGTAGCGATCAGGCCCAGCAGGAGATCCGATTGACTGCCTCCTCCAATTGCTGCCAGTTCCGGGAGATTGTCTATCGTGTCTCCGAAGCTCTGGGCGGCGTCAGCAAAGCAAAAGGCAATTGCCTCGACCACGGAACGACAGAGGTCCGCGCGCGTTGTCGAATCCTCAAGACCAAAGAAACAGGCGCGAATATGCGGATCCCCGAGGGGACTGCGTTCACCTGTCAAGTACGGCAGGAAAATCGGCCCACGATCACCGCTGACCGTTTCAGCAAGCGCAACAACTTCGGCAGCGGACAGCCCCAGTTGGCCGCCAATCCAAGAAATTGGCCTTGCGCCGTTCAACATCGCCGCCATTTGATACCAACGGTCGGGCAAAGTGTGTGCGAACGCATGCACATAGCGTTCAGGATTAGGCTTGTACCGACGGTCCGCCACGAACAGCTGGCCGGACGTCCCGAGGGAAATAAAGCCACGTCCCGGTTCGGTCGCGCCCAGAGATATCGCCCCGGTTGCCGCGTCTCCGCCTCCCGCAACGACGGGCACGCCTGGTTTCAACCCGGTTTCAGCTGCGGCGTGCGCCGTCACGGTTCCGACGACGACGTGGCCGTCGAAAACCTGCGGCAGCCAATCGGGCGCTACATCAGCGGCCTCGGCAATTCCGACGTGCCATTTTCGCGATGCCTGATCGAGCCACATTGTACCGGCTGCATCGGAGGTGTCGGTTGCCAACTCACCATGCAGGCATAACCCGATGTAATCCTTGGGCAGCAGGATATGAGCAAGCCGGGCATATTGTGCCGGCTCATGTTGTTTCAACCAGGTGATTTTGGGTGCCGTGAAACCCGGCAAAGGGAGGACGCCAGCGATGTGACCAATCTGCGGTTGGGCTGCGCGCAGTTCAACGCATTCACGTATCGCTCTACTGTCATTCCACAGGATCGCCGGGCGGATCGGGCGCAGATCGCGATCCAGCAAAACGGCCCCATGCATCTGACCGGACAACCCGATGCCTTGCACATCCGACAGCGGGACTTGTTTTGCAAGTTGGCTCAATGCATCGAGAGTCGCCTGCCACCAAATGTCTGGGTGCTGCTCTGACCAACCGGGCTGTGGCGAGGAAGTCTTTATGTCTACTGAAGACGTGGCAAGAATTCGATCGGTATCCGCACAGACAAGTTTGACCGCAGACGTTCCGATATCAATCCCGAGAAACATACGATCCCCTTGCCCGCAGAAACGCCCGGACCTTGCATGGCTATTGATTTTTTAGCGCGCGCAAAGAATATGTAAAAATATGATAAGATCAAGGCGGCTCAGATCCGCAGGCAGACTGACATGACCAAAATAAAGAATATGGAAGAGTTCGCGGCCCTCAGTGGCATCTCGCGGCCTACGGTATCCAAGTACTTTCAAGATCCCGACAGCGTTCGCCCGACAACACGGGCCCGTATCGAAGAGGCGCTGGAGCGGTTCGACTATCGCCCCAATATTTATGCGGTGAACCAGAACCGGAAGCTAACCAAGAATATCGGCATCGTCGTGCCTTATCTGGCTGATCCGTTCTTTGCCGAAATCGCACGCTATTTGGAACAAAGCTGTATTGCGGCGGGGTATCGTCCGTCCCTTTTTAGCTCTCATGGTGAACAAAAACTGGAAAACGACATTCTGGACGGGCTGCAATCCATGAAGCCTGCCGGGGTTTTGTTAGCGCCATTGGGACGGACCTCAGATCAATCAGTGATCGAAAGATTTTGCGCCAATGTGCCGACTGTTTTGTTCGACAGTAACCTTGACGGTCTAGGTGCCGCGTTTATCGGGTCGGACAATTTCAGCTTTGTGTCGCAAACCGTGGAATACATGATCCGGACGGGCGAGCCCCCGTCATTCTTCGAAATGCGAACGCCTGCAAACCCGAACGCCAATAAACGCCGAAAAGCCTATGTTGAAGTCATGGAGCGTCTCGGGTTCGAGCCGCATATCATCAGAGTCGACGGTAAGGGCTGGGCGTTTGAAGAGATCGGTCACAAGGGTGCGCTGAAAGTTCTGGCGGAAAATGAGCTGCGAACAAACTCGGTCCTGTGCAGCAATGACCGGCTGGCAATCGGCTTTCTGGCAGCCTGCTACGAGCAAGGGATTCGGGTCGGGCGACGGGACGATTGCGCGCTGCGTCTGGCTTCAAATGACGATCATCCCTTCGCAAAGTTTACGTGCCCCTCTCTGACCACGGCTGCGCATGACTATGACAACGTTGCCGGGCGTAGCGTTGAAACTCTGTTCGAACTCATTGAAAGTGGAGGGAAATTTGAAACGCGGTCGGAAACGTTGTTCCCTGCCAGACTGGTTTTGAGGGATTCTGCGTAGTCCCAAAATTTAACGCGCGTAAAGTTTTCATTGACGCCGCGACAACTTTCGCATTAGGTTCTCTGTACGACATCCAAGCTCAGGGAGGACAGGGATGTATTTGAGAAACGCACTTCGTGCGGCGACTGCAATGACACTCGTCGCGACGGCAGCAGCTCATGCGGACACCTTAACAATAGCGACCGTGAACAACGGCGACATGATCCGGATGCAGGGCTATACCGATAAATTCACCGAGGCGACCGGCATTGACGTCGAATGGGTGACGTTGGAAGAAAACGTGCTGCGTCAGCGCGTAACTACCGACATCACGACCAAGGGCGGTACGTTCGACATCATGACAATCGGCATGTATGAGACGCCGATCTGGGGCGCGAATGGCTGGCTGGTACCGCTGGATGGCCTGTCCGAAGAATATGACGTTGGTGACATTCTGCCTGCGATGGCAGGTGGGTTAAGCCATGACGGAACGCTTTTCGCGGCGCCGTTTTATGGTGAAAGCTCGATGATCATGTATCGCACTGACCTTATGGAAAAGGCGGGCATGGAAATGCCTGAGGCACCGTCCTGGCAGTTCATCAAAGAGGCCGCCGCCGCGATGACCGACCGCGACGCCGAGATCAACGGCATCTGCCTTCGCGGCAAAGCCGGTTGGGGTGAAGGCGGAGCCTTTATCACTGCGATGTCCAATTCATTCGGTGCCCGCTGGTTCGACGAAGAATGGAAGCCTCAGTTCGATCAGCCCGAGTGGGCAGATACACTGAATTTCTACGTTGAAATGATGAACGAATCCGGTCCTGCCGGCTATGCCACCAATGGGTTTAACGAAAACCTGTCACTGTTCCAGCAGGGCAAATGCGGCATGTGGATCGACGCGACAGTTGCGGCTTCGTTCGTAACCAACCCGGACGACTCCACGGTCGCGGATCAAGTAGGGTTTGCGCTGGCACCTGACACCGGATTGGGCAAACGGTCCAACTGGCTTTGGGCGTGGGCACTGGCTATTCCTGCCGGTACACAGCAAGAAGACGCTGCCAAGCAATTCATCGAATGGGCGACCTCAAAGGACTACATTGAGCTAGTGGCCGAAAGCGAAGGTTGGGCAAACGTTCCCCCGGGTGCACGTACGTCTCTGTACGAGAATCCGGAATACCAAAAGGTTCCTTTCGCCAAGATGACGCTGGATTCGATCCTGTCAGCTGATCCGAACAGCCCGACGGTAAAACCCGTCCCGTATGTTGGCATCCAGTTTGCCGCGATCCCGGAATTCGCAGGCATTGCCACACAGGTGAGCCAGGAGTTCTCGGCGGTATATGCCGGACAGCAAACGGTTGAGGAAGCACTTGCCAAAGCGCAGGCTTTCACAGCTGAAGAAATGGAAGCCGCCGGTTACTGAGGCATCCTCCCAACGGGTGGGCAGAGGTCTGCCCACCCGTTCAACCCTTCCACAATTCGCGTTTTTCTCGCAGGCTGAGTTACGCCTGAACAGAGAGGGTTTGCGTTATGGCTACTCAACATTCTCGATCAGTTGCCCGCCTGATGATGGCACCCGCAGTGGTCCTGCTGCTTGGCTGGATGCTCGTGCCTCTGACGATGACGCTGTATTTTTCTTTCAAGAAGTACCTTCCGCTGCGTGGAGGTGATCTGGGTTGGGTCGGGTTCGACAACTACGTTCGTTTCGTATCCTCCAGTTCCTTCTGGCCCGCGGTTCAAGCAACATTGGTGATCGTTGGCGGCGTGCTGGTGATTACGGTCATTCTGGGCATTCTGCTGGCCATGCTTCTGGATCAGCCCATGTGGGGGCAGGGCGTTGTCCGCATCCTTGTGATCGCGCCATTCTTTGTCATGCCGACCGTATCAGCGCTGGTCTGGAAGAACATGTTCATGGACCCGGTGAACGGTTTGCTGGCCCATCTGTGGCGCTTTTTCGGGGCTGAGCCGATTTCGTGGCTGTCCGAGGCTTCGATGACCTCAATCGTTATGATCGTATCCTGGCAGTGGCTGCCCTTTGCTACGCTGATCCTGCTGACCGCTATACAGTCCTTGGACAGTGAACAGCTGGAAGCAGCCGAGATGGACGGCGCGCCGGTTCTGAAACGCTTTTATCACATCATCCTGCCGCATCTTGGTCGCGCCATAACGATTGTGATCCTGATCCAGACGATCTTTCTACTGTCGATCTTCGCCGAGATTTTCGTGACCACCGGCGGCGCCTTCGGCACCCGTACACTGACCTACATGATCTTCCAGCGCGTGTTGGAAAGCCAGAACGTTGGCCTCGGATCTGCCGGTGGTGTCTATGCAATCATCCTTGCCAATATCGTTGCCATCTTCCTGATGCGCATTGTCGGCAAAAACCTGGACGCGTGAGGAGACAAAACCATGGCCCGCACCGTCACGACACAACGCAAAACACTAAACACCGCCCTTGCCTGGGCCGTAGGTCTGCTGATCTTCTTCCCGATCCTCTGGACGATCCTGACCAGCTTCAAGACCGAGGCGCAGGCGATTGCAAGCCCACCGATCTTCCTCAACTTCGACTGGACGCTCGAAAATTACGCCATCGTGCAGGAACGCTCTGACTATATGCGGTTCCTGTGGAATTCAGTCATCATCGCAGGCGGATCAACACTTTTGGGTGTAATCGTCGCGATACCCGCAGCCTGGGCGATGGCGTTTGTTCCGTCCAGACGCACCAAGGACATTCTGTTGTGGATGCTGTCCACAAAGATGTTGCCCGCAGTTGGTGTTCTGTACCCGATCTACTTGCTGTTCATTCAGCTGGGTTTGCTGGACAGTCGCGGCGGGCTGGTCGTGGTGCTGATGCTGATCAACCTGCCGATCATCGTCTGGATGCTCTACACCTATTTCCGCGAAATTCCGGGGGAAATCCTTGAAGCGGCAAGGATGGACGGTGCGACGCTGAAAGAGGAAATCCTTTATATCCTGACACCCATGGCCATCCCCGGCATCGCATCGACCGTTCTGTTGAACTTTATCTTAGCTTGGAACGAGGCGTTCTGGACCCTAAACCTGACGGCCGTCGACGCGGCCCCACTCACTGCATTCATCGCCAGCTATTCCAGCCCCGAAGGCTTGTTCTTTGCCAAGCTTAGCGCGGCCTCGACCATGGCGATTGCACCCATCCTGATCCTTGGCTGGTTCAGCCAGAAACAACTTGTCCGCGGCCTGACTTTCGGCGCTGTGAAATAAGGAAGACTTCGTATGGGACGTATACAACTCAAGTCCGTGACCAAAAGCTTCGGCGACGTAGAGGTCATTCCCCCGCTGGATCTGACCATCGAAGATGGCGAGTTCACCGTATTTGTCGGCCCCTCGGGTTGCGGCAAGTCCACTTTGCTGCGCCTGATTGCGGGACTGGAAGACATGACTTCTGGCTCCATCGACATTGACGGCGCCGACGCAACAGACGTGCCGCCTGCCAAACGCGGGCTGGCGATGGTGTTCCAATCCTACGCCTTGTATCCGCACATGACCGTTCGCAAGAACATCGCATTTCCGCTGCGCATGGCGAAACTGGATCAGGCTGAGATCGACAAGCGGGTTGAAGGTGCGGCGAGCGTTCTGAACCTGACCGACTACCTGGATCGTCGTCCCGGCCAATTGTCTGGCGGGCAACGTCAAAGGGTGGCCATCGGTCGGGCCATTGTACGCGAACCGGCTGCGTTCCTATTTGATGAACCGCTGTCGAACCTGGACGCCGCCTTGCGCGTTGGCATGCGGCTGGAAATCAGCGAACTGCACGAGCGTCTGGCGACTACGATGATCTACGTCACCCACGACCAGGTCGAGGCCATGACTATGGCCGACAAGATCGTTGTGCTTCAGGCAGGTGTGATCGAACAGGTTGGCAGCCCGTTGGAGCTGTACCGTACGCCGCGCAACCTGTTTGTTGCAGGCTTCATCGGTTCGCCCAAGATGAACTTCATCGAAGGCCCAGAGGCGGAAAAGCTCGGTGCCCAAACCATCGGAATTCGCCCTGAACACATTGCGGTGTCTGAATCTGAAGGAGACTGGTCCGGCGTCGTAAGCGTTTCTGAGCACCTTGGTTCGGACACTTTCTTCCACGTCCACGAAACAGGGTTGGCCGAGACCATCACCGTCCGTGCAGATGGCGAGGTTAACTTTCGCCACGGTGACCGAATCCATCTGACACCACGACCGGATGTCATCCACCGGTTTGACGCGAAAGGCTTGCGGATCGAATGACGCGCCTGGCAGGCAAAACCGCCCTGATCACCGGGGCAGCGAGAGGCATTGGACTGGCGTTTGCCAAGGCTTATGTGGCTGAGGGCGCACGCGTCGCCATCGCCGATATAGACATGCAGCGCGCACAGAGCGCTGCAACTGAGATCGGCGCAGCCGCGTTGGCCGTCGAGATGGACGTGACTAGCCAACAAAGCATTGAAGACGCCGTTGCTCGAACGGCGGCACATTTTGGCCCAATTGACGTTCTGATCAACAATGCGGCCATCTTCTCCGCCGCTCCAATCGTTGAAATTGAGCGCGCTGACTACAATCGCGTTTTTGACATCAACGTCGCTGGCGCGCTGTTTACGATGCAGGCCGTCGCGCGCCACATGATTGATCGCGGAACCAAAGGTCGGATCATCAACATGGCGTCGCAGGCCGGGCGCAGGGGCGAGCCGTTGGTCGCCGTGTACTGTGCCAGCAAAGCCGCGATCATATCTTTGACCCAATCAGCCGGGCTGAACCTGATCTCTCATGGGATCAACGTTAATGCGATTGCCCCTGGTGTTGTCGATGGCGAGCACTGGGATGGTGTTGATGCGTTTTTCGCAAAGCACGAAGGCAAACCACTGGGTCAGAAGAAACGCGAAGTGGCTGCAGCCGTTCCTTATGGCCGAATGGGCCGCGCCGAAGATCTGACCGGGATGGCCGTGTTTCTGGCTTCTGACGATGCCAAGTACATCGTCGCACAAACCTACAATGTCGACGGCGGAAACTGGATGAGCTGATGGATCCTGTGGCGAATGCAAACCCTCCGATATGGTTACGGCGAAATACCCTTTCAGACCTGCCTGCGACGGTCAGAACCCCGGTGTATGAGCGTTCGGATCTGACGCCCGGCATTGTCCATATCGGACTTGGCAATTTTCATCGCGCGCATCAGGCTTGGTATGTTCACCAGTTGATGCAGTTGGGCCAGGCCCATGACTGGGCAATCATCGGGGCCGGTGTCCGAAGCTATGACGCCGACATGCGAGAACGACTGCTGGCGCAGGACTGCCTGACAACGCTGATCGAACTGGACCCAAAAGGAATGTCCGCCGAAGTGATTGGTCCGATGATCGACTACTTGCCGATCGAAGACGACAATGCCGCGCTTATCCGGACGATGGCCGACCCTGCCATTCGGATTGTGTCGCTGACTGTAACCGAAGGCGGGTACTTTCCGGACGCCAACACTGACGCGTTCGATACGGATCACGCAGATATTCTGCACGATGCCGAGAACCCAAACCAGCCGCGTACGGCTTTCGGCGCTATAGTCGCGGCGCTCAGGCAACGGCGCACAAATGGCTTGAAGCCCTTTACCGCACTCAGCTGCGATAACCTTCAAGGCAACGGTGGGATTTTGCGAAACTGTGTTGTTGGTTTGGCGCGTCTATCCGACCCGGATCTGGCCGATTGGATCGATCAGAATGGCGCGTTCCCAAACTCGATGGTTGACTGCATCGTGCCCGCAACGACCGAGCAGGTCGTATTGCAATGCCGCACACTGGGCGTCGACGACCGCGTACCAGTCACGCATGAGAACTTTCGCCAATGGGTGATTGAGGACGATTTCTGCGCCGGGCGACCGCCCCTCGAAGAGGTCGGAGTAACACTGACGCAGGACGTCCACAGCTACGAAGCGATGAAACTGCGCATATTGAATGGAGGTCACCAACTGCTCGCAAATGTCGGGGAGATTCTGAATGTGGCCACGATTTCAGACTGCATGCAGGACCCGGACATCGTGGCGTTTTTCAGAAAAGTTCAGACAGAAGAGATTTTGCCTCATGTCGAAGCTGTTCCCGGGACGACAGCAAAAGAGTACCTCGGGTTGGTTAAGAGGCGATTTGCCAACACTGCTATTCACGATACAACACGTCGGGTCGCATTTGACGGGTCGGCGCGACATCCCGGGTTCCTACTACCGTCGCTGCGCGCAGCAACTGCGTCTGGCTCTTCGGTAAACGGGCTCGCGTTGGCCGAAGCATTCTGGTGCCGGATGTGCGTAGGTGTTCGTGAAGATGGCTCCGAAATCGCCCCGAATGACCCCCAATGGGAGAAACTACATAAAACCGCACAGGCGTCCAAAGCCGACCCACAGCTTTGGCTCGAACAAAGCCAATATTGCGGTGAATTTGGCCGTGGCACAAAGTTCTCTGAAGCATTTGCCCGGTGGCTAACCGGGATCTGGCAGAGTGGCAGTCGAGCAGTTTTAGCTGAATATGTCTCTAACGGCTCAATGCCACACTAAATTAGTGTCACTCAGGTTATTCAATTGCGGACACATCTTTCTTTTTTCGTCGGCTAAGGGTTGTCGCAAATTGCCTTGCTGCCCCGGCATCCATAGGATGCACAGCCTGCCCTCCAATCTTTGCTGCAACTTCCCTTGCGATCCGAACAGGGCGCGATAAGTCTCTGCCCCGTATCTCGATTTGAAGGTGTTCGAGCTCGGCGCGCAGGTGCGAGATTTGTGCTTCAGCATCGAAGGCTGGGTAAGAGAAGTTGCTGAGTAACAATTCGAATTGGCTTCGAACAATCTCTCGTGAAATGGCGTGGATGGCGCCCAGCGTTGCTGGCGTTGTAGGTTCGATGATAATTTTCTTTTCTTTTCTTTTTCCCCGGGCACTGGAGCAGGGATCCCCAATGCAGGTGTGGGAGGGACGTGAGTCTTGCTTCGCCCAGACAGAAACGAGATTGAGAACCGGTTTGATTGTTTTTTCGTTTGCCCAAAGGGGCTTTGGTTCACGTTAGCTGTTTGGCAATCACGCGACAGCCGGGCAATCGTGCCAGCATCTATTTTAAACCGATCCACTGATTTTATTGAATTTTTCATTGCAAATTGAGCATAAGCGTGCACGAATCAGCATTTTCTTGCATAGGCTGTGAAAAAATATCACTTTAAAACAATATCTTAACGAGAATCGAGACTACTGAGACACCATAACCGTGCAACGCATGAAGCATAAGCATGCAAGCGTAAAATCAGGAAACATAAGCGTGCAAGTGAAAACAAAGAACAACACCACTGGAAGTGCCAGAACATGCCGTAAATATTGAAACTATACTGGGACATCCCAGATTTGACGGGCTTTCGCGAGCATTGCATCTCGAAGACCTTTTCGAAGATTCCCCATTACTCCGAAAGCGGATGTTGAGATGGCTCCGGTCAACCTTTGCTTTTTGCGGGCAAGATACGTTTCGCCGTCGCGAAGTATCCCGACTGAATTATGTCAGTTATGCGGACAGACGCTCATCAATGACACAGAGAACGGCAGGAGCGAGCCCAAAGCGGACATACCCAAACTCGCAAAACGTGTTGCTTGAAAAAGGGCAGACTGTCCGTCACTCTTTCCAGATTGGTAGTTTAGGGTTTTGTCATGACGCAAAGTTTTGACGTTATTATCGTTGGCGCCGGAAGTGCAGGATGCGTCCTCGCCGCTCGTTTAACCGAAGACGTGAAGCGTTCTGTTTTGCTGTTAGAGGCCGGTGGATCGAACGACGACCCCCGGGTTTCCACCCCTGCCAAATTTGGCGCGCTCACCAACACACGTTTCGATTGGGCATTTCGAACCGCTCCGCAGGGCGAGCTTTCAGGACGCCAGATCGCCTATCCGCGCGGTCGATGTATCGGCGGCACTGGTTCGATAAACTACATGATTTACCTGCGCGGGCATCCGGCAGACTACAACACGTGGTCCCAAATGGGCGCAACGGGCTGGGGATGGGACGGTGTGCTGCCCTATTTCAAGAAGGCTGAGAATTGGGAAGTCGAAGGAGATCCGTCGATCCATGGAGACGGTGGTCCACTGACTGTGACTAAACCAGGCGAGCGGTCGCCCTTAACCGAGACATTCATCCAAGCCTGCCAGCAGGCCGGGATACCGTTTAATGGGGATCTGAACGGTATGGAACTGGACGGCTGCGGTTATTTCCCCGCGACCTTGCAGCAGAGCAGACGGGGCAGCACCGCGCAGACATACCTCTCCGCGGCAATGAGGCGTCCCAACTTGACCGTTGTGACCGGCGCGACGGTCATGTCGTTGCAATTTGAGGGCAGTTCTGTGACCGGTGTGAATTATGTCGCCAAGGGAGAACTGAACCATGCAACTGCACAGGAAACCGTCTTGGCGGCGGGCGCCATAGGCTCACCATAGATCCTGCAACTCTCAGGAGTCGGCCCTGCAGACCTGTTGAACGATGTCGGCGTACCGGTAAAGCATGACCTACCCGGCGTGGGCGAAAACCTGCAGGATCACTTTCATTACCGCGCCCGTTGGGAAATCGATCAGCCCTTGACCTTCTATGGCCGAAGCTCTGAGCAAGCGGCAGAGGTTGAGCGCCTCTACTCGGAGGAGTCGCGCGGCCCCCTGACAACGAACCACTTTGAGTCTGGTGCATTTCTGAGGTCCGGACCCCATGTCGATATTCCCGACATAGAACTGCTTATGATTCCATATTTCATAAGCTTGGGAGCCCCGGAGTACCGCCCACCGGATCGCCACGGTTTTACAATCTCTGGTTTCCCGACCCGTCCTTGGAGCCGAGGGCGTGTGACGATTGCATCAAACGACCCATTGGATCGGCCCATTATCGATCCGGGATATCTGAGCGATCCGGCGGATGTCGATCTGATGCGCTCGATCATCAAAGAAGCGCGGAAGATTGTGTCACAGGAAGCCTTTGCGAAGCTCAATCCGGTTGAGATATCTCCTGGGGCGGACGCACAGAGCGAAGAAGAGCTTCTTGCAGACATCCGAGAGATTTCCTCGACGTCCTTTCATCCCGTTGGCAGTTGCAGGATGGGGCAAAGCGATGATTGCGTCGTTGCTCCTGACTTGAAGGTGCACGGGCTTGAAGGGTTGAGCGTTGCCGATGCGTCTGTGATGCCGCAAATGAACACCGGGCATCCCAACGCGCCGGTGATTATGATTGCTGAAAAAGCTGCCGACATGATCGCTGGGCGAGTCTGAGTGAAAAAATTTTAAACCATCAGACAACCGACTTTTTGTGACAGGATCAGTGGCAGTTTTGTCCGCAAGACAGCCGTTCACTGAATTGCTCTGATTGTCCGCATCGAGCCCAAAGTCGACACTTTTCATGAGGCCCGAACCGACTCTTCTTGGAGAAACAACGCGTTTGCACTACCCTCGGTGTTGCCCAGGAGAGGAGCATAACGTTGGACCGAAAATTGGCAACGATCATGGTTGGCGATTATGTCGGCTCGACTAGCGCAATGGAACGAAACGAGGAAAGCGCCCTCTCCCAAGTTCTGAGCGGACTAGACCTCGTTACACGTTGTGTGAGCAAGCATCACGGAAGAGTTTTCAATACAGCTGGCGATGCCTTGCTTGCTGAATTTGAAAGCCCCGTCAATGGCCTCAAAGCCGCGATAGAAGCTCGTTCAGAGCTTGCAACAGCACCAGGTCTTACACCGCAGTCTATGCGCTTTGGCTTGCATTTGGCAGATGTCGTTCGGGTAGGGGAAGATTTGCGAGGTGATGGTGTCAACATCGCCGCTCGATTGCAGCAATTGGCCGAACCCGGTGAAATCGACGTCTCGGAAGCCTTATTCGACCATGTCCGTAGAGTGTCGCCCTGTGCATTTGAAGACCGGGGGGAACATCGGCTCAAAGGGCTGGACGAAGCCATGCGCATCATGCGCGTCGGTGCCTCTTCGGATCGCCATGTTTTCCAACTTGCTCCGACCGTTGAAGCACCAAAATCCGCCATCAAGCCGAATTCAATCGCCGTTTTGCCATTCCTGACGAGAACTGGAGCAGACGAGGATCAAGATTTTCTCGCCGAAGGATTAACCGAGGAATTGATCCACGATCTGAGCCTCATCCGTTCACTTTTTGTGAGTTCTCGAACAGCTTCCGTGGCGTTGCAAACAGATGATCCCAAACTAATCGGGGATACGCTTGGTGTGCGGTACGTATTGGCTGGAAAGGTTCGTAAGATGGGCTCACGTGTGAGTCTGAGCGTGACCCTAACTAGAACCAGCGACGGAGGGCTTGTCTGGTCAGATCGCATTCAGCGGCCTTTCGACGAAGTAATCGACGCGATGGAGGAGATAGTTGCGCGCGTGGCGGCCACGGTATCAGGCCGGATTGATCACGAAGCGATTAGCGCGGCCCGTATGAAACGGCCCGAGAATATGACCGCTTATGAATATTATCTGCGGGGTCTGGAACAACACCGTATGGGCACTGTGGCAGACTCGTTCTACCGCGAAGCACGAGAATGGTTTCGAAAGTCGCAGGAAGCCGATCCCAACTTTGCGCGCCCCATTGCAATGGACGTGTGTTCCTGGAGCGGTATGGCAGATTTCGATCTGGCATCTGCAGAAGAAAAACTCAACCGCGCGATGCAACTGGATTCTTCAGATCCCGAACTGCACCGCATTCTGGGTACTTTACAGATTAAGCTGAACAATGACTATGACGCCAGTCGTCGCCACCACGAGCGAGCGATGCAACTTGCTCCGAACGATGCCTACATTCTTGGGCGCTGCGCCGCTTTCTACACTTTCGATGGGCAGCCAGAGCGGGCCCTGGAGTTACTGGAGCACGCGGCGACACTTGACCCGTTTTTGCCGGTTTGGATTGTCGAGGAGCAGGTGGCGGCACTATACGCATTGGGGCGCTTCACAGAATCCAACGAAGAGGCCAGGAGCCTCAATTTCCAGACTCGTCGATCCCGGCTCTACAGAGCAGCAAGCCGAGTAGCTCGAGGCGACGTTGAGCGCGCACGTGAAATCGTGGCCGAAGCGTTGGCCGACGACCCCACTCTCAGTCTGGAATATGTGAAGTCACAGGAATTGCTACGCGACACAGAAAAGTTAAACGCCCTTTTTAACAATTTGCGCAAAGCAGGGTTGCCTGACCACCCTATCGCCAGTGCGAATTCGTAAAGATTTTGCACTGCAGAGATGACACTGAGCAATTGTTTTTGTCCAACAGCGCTGAAAGGACCGCTTTGTCCGCAGGGCCGCCGTTCGTTCCTCATTGTGAACTTTCGAATGTCTGTTGTGAGCCCAAACTTTACGTGGTTACGGCTTCGCAAAACCACTGTCCAAATGCGTGTCCGACTGCGATCAGAAGCAAACTGCTTGTTGGTTCGAGGCGTTTCACTATGTTTGGTGGCCGGAGGGCTCCGGTGCGTTCGCGAATTACAACTCTAATGGTCGTCGATATGGTCGGTTACTCATCTATGATGAACGCCAATCAGGATGCCGCAATCGAAGCAGTACGAGAGCTCAAGCGCGACCAATTGGAGCCAGTGCTCGCCGACTTCGGTGGCGAGATCCTAAAACGCATGGGTGACGGCTGGATCGTTGCCTTTGCCTCAATCGGTGCAGCTTTGGACAGCGCCATTCAGGTGCAAAGCAATCTTTATGACCACCCGACCATAAAGCTAAGGATCGGTTGCCATCTGGGAGAAATAGTCGAAGACGATGATGATTTTTACGGCACTGGTGTGAACATCACTCAACGCATTCAAACTGAAGCACCGCCCGGTGGCGTGATGGTGTCGGAAGACTTTTACCGTCAGCTGTCAACCGAACAATCAGCAGTGCTTAGCGACGCTGGCACATTCAGCCTAAAAAATATCTCGCAGCCGGTCCGGCTATATCAATGGCGACTTGCGCCCGGTTCAACAGGCAAGTCGGGTGATGTACCATCAATTGCATTCCAGTCCTTTGATTACGCGCCGGTTGATCCAGAGACCAAAGCGCTCGCTGGTGACCTCCGTGATCAACTTATCGTAAGAGTATCGCGAAGAAAGGGCGTTTCCGTTTTCGATGCATCTGCCAAGTCTGTAGAAGCCGCGACCTATGATTTGCGCGGGCGCGTTCGGATCGCTGGGAGGCGCGGAAGGTTCACCATTACGTTGGTCTCACGTGCCAACGCGAGGCCTGTATGGTCACAGACATACGAAGCTCAGACTGAAGATG
Source organism: Ruegeria sp. CDSB117 (assembly GCF_059611005.1). Lineage (NCBI taxonomy): Bacteria > Pseudomonadati > Pseudomonadota > Alphaproteobacteria > Rhodobacterales > Roseobacteraceae > Ruegeria > Ruegeria sp. CDSB117. Next base: position 497,758 of record NZ_JBXWOS010000001.1, on the reverse strand, counting down.
TATTCGATTTCTGCGACACTGTCCTGGAGCAGGCAGAGGGGGATTTACGTCTCCAAACCAATGCGTTCGATGGGGATAGACTTGCTGGGCTCCCAGTTGACGACTTGAGTGTATCTGAGCTCCGTGCACGTGCCGCCAATGAATTTTACAAGGTTACGATAGAAAGCTGGGAAGAGGCACTTTCACTTATAGAACGTGCCATCTCGCTCAATCCGCTGGACGGGATGTCGCTTTGCATGCGCGTGGAAGCACAACTCATGCTCCACGGTGCACGCTACAAGATTATGTCTGCCGAAATTAAGAAAAGATGTGAGGAAGTCCTAAACACCGCGGTGATGCAAGAGCCCAAGAGCGACTATGTCTTTTGGGTCCGAGCGAATTTCCGGCTTGCAGTGCAAGACGATATTTCAGGAGCGCTCGCTGATCTTAAACGAGGACGGCAACTTAATCCCGCGTATTTGGAAAACCATGAACTTGAAGGTCAGATTTTGCTTCGTAGGTCTGAATTTGCGGGCGCTGATGCTGCATTTTCGCGTCTCGTAGAGCGTGGCGAGCAGGATCCACTGCAACCATATCGGCTGTTCATGCGTGGCATTGCAAGGTATTGTGGCGGAAATTTCGAAGGCAGTGTTGAGGATGCCTCTGCCGCCTATGACATGCGCCCAAATGAAGCTGGCCACCTAAAACTCCGCGCGATGGCGCTGACTGAGATGCAACTTCATGAACAAGCCCAGGCATGCTTGCAAGCGGCCCAGCAGCTATCACAAGCCCCAATGATGACGACAAAACCACCGGTCTTGCCACCTGACATGCGCTGGATGTTAGACAGGCTAAAACCTGTCTTCTGAAGTCAATTGGCCATGTTATTGATGCAAATCTTGTGTGCGGACATCGTCCGCTTTGTCCGCAGAGCGGTAATTCAGACGGAACGCAGCGAACGACCGCTCTGAGCCCATTGCAGCCGTTGTCATGGGAACTGGATTCTGTGATTGCATTTAGCAGCTGAACAATCAAAAGGCTCGCACAATGGCCACCGGCAACACAATATTTTTTGCGATTGGCAATTTGAGCCATTTTGAGAGTTGTCCCCTACGATCCGACTTCAACGCGCGTCTCGAAAAGGAAGTCTTGAAGCTTCTCTTCAACGCTGGGCCTAGACGACGCGTCTGTCCCAGAAAGGCTCACTGTGACGCAAAGTCCGCGTGGCCCACCGGCCTCCACTTGCACGTGAGCGTCGGGCAACTTCAGTTGTTCACGAAGCAGATTTGATACTACCAGCCTTGCAGCATCGCACCGCAGACTGGGCTTGAAGATTTTGCCGACTGACGTCAGCGGTATCTCATCAACAATCTTAATGATCTTCGGCCAAGCTGGTCTTTCATCGATAGTGTTCTGAGCATGTGCCATTAGGTCTTCAACGGTAACCTCATCGGATGTGTGGACCTGAATGAAACATATCGGCAGTTCTCCGGCATAAGGATCGGGCATGCCGACCGCTGCTGCTAACGCGACAGCAGGGTGGGTACTCATCGCATTTTCAATCATGACCGGATCGATATTGTGGCCGCTTCGGATAATCAGATCTTTCGAGCGTCCGGCAACATAAAGGCACCCATTCGCATCTTTGTACCCCAAGTCGCCCGAATTCAGGACACCGTCTACGAACACCTCACTGTTGAATTCTGTAACGCTGTAACCGGGCGACACGTGAGGACCTTTGATGGCTACAACACCGATTTCGCCAATCTCACACACCGCTCCAAGACCACCATCGCTTTCCAGCTTTAGAACGTCGACATTTGTGTAAGGTAACGCCCAGCCAACTGAACCTGCAGTACCCGTACCGCAGAGTGGATCGATACTGATCAATCCGGAAGCTTCCGTCATGCCCAGAATTTCAAAAAGAGTGCAGCCGGTCACTTCCTTGAACTTCTGCCCGACCGCAGGCGGTAGCAATGAAGCACCAGTCGCGCCCGCCCGCACGTGCGAGATGTCATGATCGCCGATTGGCGTTTGCAAAATCGCCCCAATAGCAGTTGGTACGCCGCCAACAATTGTAACCTTATATTCTGCAACAAGACGCCAAAAGCTTGCGACAACTGCTGGGTTTCGCAGACCGGCAGGAGTCATTACGAGCAGTTCAACGCCTGCCATAAAGCAACTGAGGCCGCCGACAATCGTTCCGGCGACGTGAAAAAGAGGAAAAGTAGCGGTAAATACGTCATCGGAGCGAAAGCCGCACATTACAGCTCCCCCGAATGCTGCGACCAGCTGGCTGCGGTGGGTGTGCGCAACAAGCTTTGGCACACCGGTTGTGCCCCCGGTGTGAAAATAGGCCGCCAGATCTGAACCCCTGCGCGCCTCCCCAAAAGTCAGATGATCATCAGGTTGGGCCATCAAAGCACTGGCAAGATCAATAACTCCTTCTTCGGGCGGTGTACCCGGCGGAGAAACGCGCACAAGTACGAGGCCCGGAACCTGCTCCCGCATTGCTAGAGCTTTCTCCCAAATGTCCAGCCGTGGATGAGGGCCAAGAGCAACAAGGATCTTTGCCTCGGAGGCTTTGAGAAGTTCTGCTATGCTCTCAGGCTGCAAAAGAAAATTGATCGGAACAGCGTACCCAGCTGTTTCTGCTCCCCACAAAGTGACGTGGGTTTCAATCAAAGCGGGCAGCATAAACGCAACGCCCGGCGCTTCACCTCCAATCGCCGCAAAGAGATTTGCAGCGCGCATTATCTGTCCCAGCAACTGTTTATATGTCACACGACGCGGCTCTTCGTCTTCAGTTCCGGTCATCAGCATTGTCAGCGCAGTCGCATCAGGATCGCGGTCAGCGCTGTTGATAAAGACATCCAAGATGCTTTGTTCAGGTAAACGCTCTTCAAGCGTCATTTCTTCTTCGAACTCAGAAATATCACTTTGAGTCCTGATCGGCTGCGTGCCCAGATTGACCATGGGATCTCCTTCAACTTCAGGAAAGTGTCACCTGAGCTTTGGTCGAGCAGCCGAACTTTGCAACACCAACATACAAGATAAAGCACAAAAACAAGCCAATCTACGAAAGGCCGCTTTGTCCGCAGAGCAGACATCCGTCGCGATTGAGGGAATGACAGCGCCGAACCCTACAGCAGACGTCATAGCGCGATTGTCGGGAGGGTGTCGTTCAGCGCCAAGAGTGCTTCCATTAGCTTCAGAAAACTGTTGGTGCTACGTTGACCTGATTTGGAGGATGCATGACCGACCTCAATGATTTTGAAAAGATGGAGCGCGAAGGCTGGGCTAATCCAGCTATCGCCAAGGGTTATGCAGATGGGTTCGACCGAGCTACGCTCGTTGTTGCGCAAAGGCTTTCGGATGCGGTTTCGGCAGGATCTAAGTCAACGGTTCTTGATCTATGCACTGGGCATGGTGTTGTCGCTGCGGAACTTTCGGCAAGAGGCGCTTCTGTAACTGGACTCGACTTTTCTGCGGCTATGATCTCCCTTGCTCAATCAGCTGTGCCGGACGCTTCCTTTATCCAAGGAGATGCGATGTCAATGGACTTTGCCGATAACAGTTTTGACGCTGTCACTATTGGTTTTGGCGTACCGCACTTTCCCGATCCTGAACGTGGTTTGGCGGAAGCGGCAAGAGTATTGAGACCGGATGGGCGTATCGCGTTTTCAATCTGGAGAGGGAAAGGATCAAATGGTGCATTCGGTTGGTTGTTCGATGCGGTTGAACGCCTGGGCGACCCCTCGGTCACATTGCCCTTCGGACCTGACGCCCATATGCTTGTGGACCGCTCTGCTGCTGAACCTATGGTCACCAAAGCGGGATTTGCAGAGGTTCAGTTGATCGACGTGCCCTCAGAACTGTATCTGCAGCAACCTGAAGACTTGTTTGATGCCTTTGATCAGGGTGCCGTTCGCGCAGCATCACTTTTGGGAGCGCAGCCAGTCACAAAACGAGATGCAATTCGCTCTGATCTGGCGGCACGTACTCGCTCACAAGGTATTAAACACAATGGCGGTTTTCTGGTCCCGGCTCCGTCCGTCATCATTTCGGCCGTTCGCCGCTGACTTTTGCAAACTCTTCGTGATTATGCGCGTGCTGCGACTGGCAATTTTGTCCCGTTTTCCGGACCTTGGTGCCGCCTAAACCGACCCTATGACCTGCTGAAGCCGTCAGATGAACAGTTCGAGCCAAAATCGGCTGAGGCTGCAATTCGCGCCTTTGGCTGGTTATCAATACGCTTTGCTGGCCGCAAGACAGCTTCGGGTTTCTTGGGCTATATCTCTCTAAGACACATGGGAGATTTGTATGCGCAATTTTAGAAATGCCCAAACCGCCGATGCGGATCGCTGCTTTGAAATCGAGATCTCCGCCTACGAAGGTGAAGAGGCTGCGACACACGCCAAAATCTGCAAACGGATTGAGACCTACCCCGATGGCTTTCTAATCCTCGAAGTGGATGGAACGGTTGTGGGCTTCATCAACTGCGGATGCGCTCATGAGGTTGAGATGTCTGACGAGGACTTCAAGGAGCTTATCGGCCACGACCCTGACGCTCCCAATGTGGTCATCATGTCCGTTGTCGTAGACCCGACCGAACAAGGCAAGGGCTATTCAAGGTCTCTGATGGATGAGTTTGTTAGGCGGATGCAGCAGATGAACAAGGAGGCGATCCATCTGATGTGCAAAGAGCATCATGTGCCACTCTATGAAAAGCTCGGCTATGGTTATCTGAGGCGGTCTGCCTCCGACCACGGAGGAATGGCATGGCATGAGATGAGTATGCGACTTTGAAAAAAAACTTGTTGTCTCTCAGCCAAGCGGACACATAGCCTTCCAAAGGGAACGTCAGCTTTGTCCGCAAAGCGGTCACTCACGCCGAGTGCGGCGAAGGTCTTCTTCGAGCCTAAAGCAGTCGTTCATCCGTCGATGCAGAGTAGGTGCTCGAAACATGTTTGGTGCCGCCGCTACTGACGGTGAGTTATGATGTTAAAACCTTCTTCGGGTGATGGTGGCACGAAATGCCGCGCAATACGGCGATATTGATCTTCTGTTGGTGCAAAGGCATGCGCGCCTTCTCTGTTGCGCTTATGCAGCCGGTGCAGACAAACCTCATCTGGCAAATCCAAAAAGTGAAGGTGGTGCTGCGCAGTAGTGTCTTTCAGCAAGTCGCGCATCCAAGCTCTATTTTCAATTGTGTTAGCTGGAAAATCGAGAACCACTGAAACGCCAGCCTTCAGCAAAGAAGCCACGTGACGCCCCATGACCGGTCGCAGTTTCAAAGCGCAATTCACGTAGTCCTGCAGGGACTTCATCTGGTCGCCAAACAGGGCGCTAAGCCATTCATCTTCCGAAATGAGCACGACTGTGTCTCTTTCCGCTAGTTCCGCTGCCAGAGTAGATTTTCCAGAAGCGACTTTGCCGCATAGCAAGTGAAGCGTTGAAATAGCCTGTGACATAGAACGAACTCCCGGATTACCTGATGGTCCCTGCGCTAAGTTGGTCCGCCAGTTGATCAAACACCAACCTGATCCTTCGTGCGGTATGTAACTCGGAGTGTGTCGCCAGCCAAATTGGGAACTTAAACGGCTCGCGGTCGGGGAGCACGCGCTCCACACCAGGTGTTAAGGCAGCCACATCATCCGACATTACACTTATGCCAAAACCTTGGCGCACCAGTTGCCAGGATACAATCCCGCTTTGTGAGCCAATCCTGAAGCTCTTTCGTGTTACTTTAATGCCCGCCGGATCGAGAAAACCGATCATCGTGTCGATGTCGCCAAACCCGACAAAGTCCAATTTCGCAAGTTCGTTTTCATTTTTCGGCCGTCCCACCTGATCAAGGTACGAAGGTGCTGCGTAAAAATGGGCCGAGGCCTCGGCGACAAGCTTTGCTGTCAGATCCGGCTGAGTTGGACGCACATGTCGGATTGCGATATCAGCCTCACGTCGCTGTAGGTCTCGTATGTCATTTGCAGCAACGATGTCGATCTCTAGTCGCGGTGCCGCAAGTCGGATCGTTTTCAGTATAGGTGGCAGCTGATAAGCAGACATCACATCGGACGCAGTAATCCTGACTTGCCCTTCAACAGCTTGCGACTGGCTTGTCGCAGTAAGAGAAATCCTGTTCGCCACATCCGCCATTTCTCTGACATGCAACAAAAGCTCGGCGCCAGCAGTCGTCAAATTAAGCGACTTGCCGACTCTTTCAAACAGGGTGATGCCAAGGGCCGTTTCCAGCGCAGCAACTTGACGGCCAACAGTGGGTTGAGTTTGCTCAAGAACGCGTGCCGCTGCAGAAAACGAGCCTTCTTCGGCTGTCGCAAGAAAGGACCGTACCTGGTTCCAGTCGAAATTGATTGCCTTCCAGTTCATGCATTTATGCATAACACTTCTGCAAATTGTGGCAATTCCATAAATGATTGTTTGGAAGTAAAGGATACGGCAACAACCTTTTTTGAGAGTAATGAAATGACTGCTTTGTCCAAGGATGCCGCGTTCTGGAGCAAAATCTCGCAAAAGTACGCGGCAGACCCAATCCGCAACATGGAAGGGTATCTGAAAACACTCGAGCTTACGAAGTCCTACCTGAAAGCGGAGGACAACGTACTGGAAATCGGGTGCGGGACAGGTTCAACCGCGCTGCTGCTTGCACCGCATGTCGCCCATGTCACTGCTACGGATCTCGCTCCGGGCATGATCAAGATTGCCGATGAGAAGCGTGCTAAAGAAGGATTGGAGAACGTCACTTTCAAGGTGGCTGAAGTTCTTGAGCACGGTTTAGATGAAGGTTCTTACGATGCGATCTTGGCGCATAATTTACTTCATCTTCTGCCCGATTTGGACCAAGCGCTCGAGCACATTTCCGCGCTTACAAAACCCGGTGGGCTTTTTATATCCAAAACCGTCTGCGCACCTGAGAGCGGTGGTTTCAAGTATGCGATGATCAGTCGGATCGCTATCCCAGTCATGCAGGCTCTTGGGAAAGCCCCGTTTGTGCATTTTGAGTCTGGATCAGTGCTTGAAAGGAAAATCGCGTCCGCAGGCTTCGACGTGCATTATACTTCTGATCAAGCCTCAATGCTCCAGAGCCGCTATATTGTCGCGCAAAAATCTTGAAGTTTTAGTTCGTTTAGCTGCATCCGTTGAAACGATCTTTGCGTAAATTTGCACGATACTTTCATACTGGAAGGAACGGAGTTACCTCGGTCTGCTTGTACCTTAAGAGTGTTGTTGCGAAAGGCCGTTTTGTCCGCATTTCGGGGTTTGCAAAGCCCGACGATGAATGTCCGCTTCGAGCCGCGACCTGCCGAACGCAAGTGCAGTATGCCTTCGAATTTGCAGACTTGTTTTCATCAGATACTGACTATTCGCTCAATTTGAGCATTCTCTTTGTATCGAATGCCTCGACGTAGTTTTTCTCAGTGAATGGAGAATACTGCTCTGTCGTGCCTGTACGTAGTGCAAACTGTTCAGCGAAGTCTTCCAGCTTGAGTTCGCTTTTGCCCTCTAGTTTTGCTTTGGTGAGGGTGTCAATCAACAGTTCGATGACAAGGCCCCATCGATGAGCACAAGCGAAGTCCAGTCGACTTAGAAACTCCATCGTTACCAGTTGGAAGATGTCAATTTCCGCCTCGTCCGCGTGCTTGACTGGCAAGGCTTTGCCGAAGCCGTACGTCGAAAATTGGTACTGGAAATTGGGTCAGCGCCAGCAACAGGAGAGGTTATGAAGGCGCAATACACCTCACCCTCAGACTATGACTGCCTGATTGGCGAGAAGATCTGGGAACGGAACCAACAAATCTGGAGCGAACCCTAGAAGCGGCCTTTGCATCAATCACCCGAGGCTCGACACAAAAAGCCAGCAGCAATTATCTGAGGAAAACTAGTGTTCTGCGCTTTCAATAGAAATGCACAGATGGTGGTAGATATTCGACACAGTGTGAGTAGACAAACTTATTGACGTCGATTTGCACGAACCGAGTGAAATTTGCACGCTTATGGTTAATTCGCATTTTCATGGAAAGTGGCTGGGGTGGTAGGATTCGAACCTACGGTACACTGTACCAAAAACAGTTGCCTTACCACTTGGCTACACCCCAACGGTGAGGCGCTGTCTACGATTGTTGATCGGTGGGTTCAAGACCTTTCGGGTAAAAAAATGAGTGCGGATCAAAAAAATCTGAAGGCGCTAATCGAAGATCTGAGAGTGGCTTGTTTTCATAGGTAAGGTGTTCGATCTTGCTAAGATCGGGTCGTCTGAAAGCGCTGCAGAATGTATGCGGAATGAGTAGCCCACTGGCGTGATCTTACGGCGGGGTTTTGAAATCCATGTTTTGCGAAGAGCTGGATGCGCGCATTGATGGCAGGGCGCTAAGATTGGAAACTCTGAAAGGGAAGAGAATGAAGTTTCTACGTACTCCAGACACCCGGTTTGACGAGCTCTCAGAATACCCGTTTGCACCGAATTACGCGCAGGTGGATGACACCGAAGGCGGCCAGTTGCGGATGCATTATGTGGATGAAGGGCCAGCCGAGGCTGATCCCGTATTGATGATGCATGGCGAGCCAAGCTGGTCCTACCTTTACCGCCACATGATTGCGGGATTCGTCGCGCAGGGACATCGCGCGGTTGCGCCAGACCTGATTGGGTTCGGACGATCCGACAAACCAACTGAACGAAGTGACTACACTTATGAACGCCACGTGGCTTGGATGGGTGATTGGCTGCGCAAGGTGGACCTGCGCAACATCACTCTGGTTTGCCAGGACTGGGGCGGGTTGATCGGGCTGCGGTTATGGGCAGAGATGCCCGACAGGTTCGCGCGTATCGTCATTGCCAACACGGCGCTGCCGACCGGCGATCAGCCAATGGGCGAGGCGTTCGAGAACTGGCGCAGGTTTAGCCAAGAGGTCCCGGTATTTCCGGCCGGTGGAATTTTGAAAGGCGGAACTGTTTCGCCCCTGTCAGAAGACGTTATCGCGGCCTATGATGCACCTTTTCCAGATGAAAGCTACAAAGCCGGGGCGCGGCAGTTTCCCATGCTGGTGCCAGCGACGCCTGATGATCCGTCCTCGGGTCCGAACCGGCAGGCGTGGGAGGTGATCCGAGGGCTAAAGACGCCTGTCCTCACAGCTTTCGGGGCCGATGATCAGGTCATGGCGGGGATTGATTCTGTGTTCCAGAAAATGTGCCCGGGGGCTGTGGGGCAGCCTCATGTCATCTTGCCGAATGCGGGACATTTTTTGCAAGAAGACGTTGGTCCGGAACTGGTCAAGTTGACCTGCGATTTCATCGCGCGCACACCCCGATCCGACTAGGTTATTCTCGGATTTCGGCTGGGTCGACGCCCCAGAGGTTCGTTTTCTGTGCCCAGCCGCGATACCCGCCCGCAGAAATCTGGCACCAGTCCAGCGAACAACTTCCCAGGCGCGCCACAACGCCCGTTTCAAACTGTGCGCTGATCGGCGCATTTGCATCGGGGCTTGTGTAAACGGTCAGCAATTCGGCGTCGACCAACACAGTTCGAACACCGGACAACAGGGCATAGTGCACCCATCCTCCTGCTCCGTCGCGGTCCTGAACTCTGCGCCAGTTTCCGTATTCTGCCGTTATCTGCAGTGGCATGCCGCGCCGTTTGAAAACCCAATCGATTCGGTGAGTCAGGGATGGGCCGCGGCGCACATTGCCCTCAGCAGCTTTCATCGAGACAAACCGTGGAAGGGGCAGGTTGGTGACTTGGCCACGCTTGTCCTGCGCGCTGGCAGCCAAGCCACCAAACACCGTCAGGAAAACAGCGAATGCCGCCGAAACAAGGCGTTTTACGGGTAGAAAACCACTCACTTACTGTCTGCTCTTGTGCCTGTTGATCTTGCTTCGAAAAAAGGTCGACTCAATGCCTATGGGGTTCTTGTGCCCCGCCTTATCCTGCGCCACGATGACATGGCGCGCGAAGGTTTGCAAAGCAGTGGGAGTGCAGAGGTGTCAAGAGAACGTCTGAGTGTTGTCGTTACGCGACGGTTGCCCGAGGCGGTTGAAACCCGGTTGAGCGAATTGTTCGATGTGCAATTGCGCGACGATGACAACCCGATGACCCGTGAAGAACTGGTGGAGGCCGTGAAAACCGCCGATGTTCTGGTGCCAACCGTAACCGATACGATCGACGGTGGCCTTTTGGGGCAGGCGGGTGAAAACCTGCGCTTGATCGCGAATTACGGGGCGGGGGTCGACAATATCGATGTCTCGACCGCGCGTCAGAGGGGCATTCTGGTGTCGAACACCCCGGGTGTTCTGACCGACGATACCGCTGATATGACCATGGCGCTGATTCTCGCTGTGACCCGCCGAATTCCCGAGGGTCTGTCTGTCATGCAAAAGGGCGATTGGACCGGGTGGGCGCCGAATGCCTTGTTGGGCGGACGTATCGGCGGGCGGCGTTTGGGCGTGCTTGGCATGGGGCGTATCGGCCAGGCCGTGGCCCGCCGTGCCAGCGCATTTGGAATGCAAGTACATTACCACAACCGTCGCAGGCTTCGCCCCGAGATCGAACAAGAGATGGAAGCGACCTACTGGGAAAGCCTCGATCAGATGGTGGCGCGAATGGATGTGATTTCGGTCCATTGCCCGTCGACACCGTCTACCTTCCATTTGATGAATGCACGGCGGCTGAAATTGATGAAGCCGACAGCCGTTATCGTGAATACATCAAGGGGTGAGGTGATCGACGAAAACGCTCTGACACGCCGGATACGCTCGGGCGAAATCGCCGGCGCGGGCCTGGATGTTTATGAGCACGGGACGGATGTGAACCCAAGATTGCGACAGTTACCAAACGTTGTTCTGCTGCCCCACATGGGGTCGGCCACGTTAGAGGGCCGGATCGAAATGGGCGAGAAAGTTATTATAAATATCAAGACGTTCGAAGACGGTCACCGCCCACCGGATCAGGTGGTCCCCGCAATGCTCTGATCAGGTGTTTCCCGTGTTTTGATGCGGGCGGTGCCAATTTACACACGTATTTTTTCAGGAGGATACGATGAAACGAAGTCTGATTTCGGGAGTGTTGCTGTCGGCGGTTGTGCTGGCGGGACCATTGACTGCTCAGGAAACGGCAGATGCCGTTGCGCCCGAAGGCGCGTCCGAGGGGCAGGTACAAGGCCTGACCGAAGAGGTGATCGCTGCGCTTGAGGCCAAGATGGCAGGGCAGCCGGTCACATCTGAAAACTGGATGGTTGCTGCCGCGAATCCATTGGCGGTTGAAGCAGGCGCAAAGGTTTTGCGCGCTGGCGGGTCGGCGGCTGATGCAATGGTCGCAGTTCAGGTTGTGCTGGGGCTGGTCGAACCGCAATCGTCGGGCCTTGGTGGCGGCGCATTTCTGGTTTGGTACGACGCTGCATCGGGCAAGCTGACCACACTGGACGGGCGTGAAACGGCCCCGCTTGAGGCGAACCACAGGCTGTTTCACGACGAAAACGGTGAACCGCTGAAGTTCTTTGATGCAGTTGTCGGCGGATTGTCAGTGGGTACACCCGGGACACCAGCCTTGCTGGAAGAGGCGCATAGGCGATGGGGGCGCAGTCCCTGGCCAAGCCTGTTTACCGATGGCATCGCTCTGGCGGACGACGGTTTTCTGGTATCTCCGCGCCTTGCTGGCCTGGTCGAAAAGGATGCCGAACGCCTGTCGCGCTTTCCTGCAACCGCAGAATATTTCTTGCCCGACGGTAAGCCACTTGAGCAGGGGCAACGCCTGACCAACCCGGCATACGCCGAAACTCTGCGTATTTTGGCCGAAGAAGGCTCGGCCGGTTTCTACGGAGGTGAGATTGCCGCTGGCATCGTCAGCACCGTACGCAACGCCGAAGGTAACCCGGGCGTGCTATCGGGAATTGATCTGGCGCTGTACCAGGTGATCGAGCGTGAACCAGTGTGCGCAACTTATCGCGCCTATGAGGTCTGCGGCATGGGCCCGCCATCGTCAGGCGCGCTGACCGTCGGTCAGATTCTGGGCATGCTGGACGGCTATGATCTGGCTGCAATGGGGCCCGAAGCCACCAATGCATGGCGCCTGATCGGTGATGCCTCGCGTCTGGCTTTTGCCGACCGCGGTCGCTATATGGCCGATCATGATTTTGTTCCCATGCCCACACAGGGCTTGGTTGATCCATCTTATCTGTCCGACCGTGGCGCTCTGTTAGGCGGAGAAGCCGCCCTAACAGAGGTCGCACCGGGTAACCCCGAGTTTGATCATGCGTCGAATTGGGCCGACGATGTCTCGATCGAGTTACCCTCAACCTCGCATATCTCGATCGTTGATCAGTACGGAAACGTCCTGTCGATGACGACGACGATTGAGAACGGGTTCGGTTCTCGACTGATGACAAACGGGTTTCTGCTAAACAACGAATTGACGGACTTCTCGTTTAAAACGCACAGTGACGGTGTTCCAATTGCCAACCGGTTGGAGCCTGGCAAACGCCCACGTTCGTCGATGAGCCCGACAATTGTGATGCAGGACGGCGCGCCTGTTCTGGCCATCGGATCGCCGGGCGGCAGCCGTATCATCGGCTATGTTGCCAAGTCGATCATCGCCTGGGCGGATTGGGACATGGATGTGCAACAGGCCCTGTCGCTACCGCACCTCGTCAACCGTTTTGGCACCTATGACGTGGAAGAAGGAACCGCGGCCGAAGGGTTCTCGGATGCGTTGATTGAGCTGGGTTTTGAAGTGAACCCGCGCGACCTGACATCGGGCCTGCATGCGATTGAGATTGGGGATGTGCTGGTAGGCGGTGCTGATCCACGTCGTGAAGGAATTGCGCTGGGCGAATAGCCCGGCGTTTCAAAGGGGAAGACCATGGTGCAGGCAGTAGCTTTGCCGCGAAACGAAGTGGGGATCGAGGCAGCTGTCGGCATCCTGAAGCAGAAATTTGGCGACCGGTTGCAAACCGGTCAGGCAATCCGCGAACAGCATGGTCACACGACCACCTGGATCGAAAACCAATCCCCGGATGCCGTGGTCTTTCCGTGCTCAACGCAGGAGGTATCCGAGATCGTCAAAACCTGCGCAACACACAAGGTGCCAGTGATTGCGTTTGGAACGGGTACGTCATTGGAAGGCCATGTAAATGCGCCCGCTGGTGGTATCTCGGTTGACCTGACCCAGATGAACAAAGTCTTGGCTGTGAACCCGGGTGATCTGGATTGCGTCGTACAGCCGGGTGTGACGCGCGAAGACCTGAATACCCATTTGCGAGATCAGGGTTTGTTCTTTCCGATTGACCCCGGCGCGAATGCTTCGTTGGGTGGAATGGCGGCGACGCGGGCGTCTGGGACCAATGCGGTTCGCTATGGCACGATGAAGGACAATGTCCTTAGTCTTGAGGCGGTCATGCCGGATGGGCAGATTATCCGAACCGGGCACCGGGCCAAGAAATCCTCGGCCGGTTACGATCTGACCCGACTGTTGATTGGGGCCGAAGGGACTTTGGGCATCATCACCGAGCTTACCTTGCGCCTGCAGGGCATCCCCGAGGCGATCGCCTCGGCCCGTTGTTCATTTCCGTCGGTGGATGCGGCCTGTCAGGCCGTCATGATGACGATCCAGTACGGTGTTCCGGTGGCGCGGATCGAGCTGCTGGATGAGATGTCGGTCAAGGCCGCCAACGCCTATTCCGGGCTGAGTCTGCCTGAAACGCCATTGCTGTTGCTCGAGTTCCACGGATCGGAAAACGGTGCGGTCGAGCAGTCCGAAACCTTCAACCAGATCGCGGAAGAGTTCGGTGGCACCGATTTCGCGGCGACCTCAACGACTGAGGAACGCAATAAACTCTGGCAGGCCCGGCATGATATGTACTGGGCTTCCCTACAGCTGCGTCCGGGCGCGAGAGGAATCTCCACCGACGTCTGCGTCCCGATCTCGCGTTTGGCAGAGTGCGTCACAGCGACTCAGGACAAAGCGCGTGAGCTAGGACTTATGGCCCCGGTGGTTGGGCATGTCGGGGATGGCAACTTTCATTCCTTGCTGCTGATCGACATGGAAAACGCGGACGAAATCAGCAAAGCTGACGAATTCGTCGGTTGGCTGAATGATCTGGCTATTTCGATGGAAGGAACGTGCACGGGCGAACATGGGATCGGACAGGGCAAACAGCCCTACCTGGTCAAAGAGCTTGGACCAGCGGTCACGTATATGACTGCCATCAAAAAGGCACTGGACCCCGATAACATCATGAACCCCGGAAAGATCCTGTCGAACACGTAGAAACGGCGCATCCTTGGGAATTCCGCCTCAGAGCCACAAGGGTGCCCAATTCTGCGGCTATCAATTGCGAAAATGAGCAGCAATTGATTTTGAGGTCATAATGGGCGCGCTAAGGTTCATTGGGTTTGCGTTGATAGTTGGTCTGGTCGTCGCGGGGCTAGATTACTTCCAGCAGGATAAAAAAACAGACGATACGCTTTCGTTGACCGTATATGTTGAAACCATCTCAGCTCGGTTCGATCAAAGCCAAAAAGAGCGGGAAGTGAAACAAGCGGCGCGAGAACGTCAAAAGCTATGGGATGCCGGTGCAAAAGCCTTTCTTCCGAGCCCCCCAGAAGGGTGGGCGCAATATGCCTTGACCGAGCCCGACACCAAGGCAGTCTCCAGAGTTCTTTCAGAATTGCGGCCAGTGCCCCTTGTCAGTTCGATCAGCGGGCCAGCCGAATTGCTGCAGCTCAACGCTGCCGGCAAAGACGGCGCGCTTCGAAAGCTGGATGAGACAGGCACTGTTTACGCAAAAGAAGGTGAACTGATCTGGCTTGATATCACGCTCAAACCACAAGCGGCGCGAAACACTTTGGCCGGATTGGCGCTGAGCGCGCAGGACGCGTTTCTGGATGGGATGAAGGCGGAACAAGGCTATGCGGTGATCGACGGCGTCGCTTTCATCGAAACAACCGGAAATCCGCAGGATGATACCAAAAAAAACAACTATCGCGCGTTCACAGGCCGTATCGGCTTTGATCAAGAGGTTGTAATCCGCCTTCATGCAGATGCCAGCGATGCGACGATCCGAGAGTTTCTTGGCCGCGTCGATTACGCAGGCTTGAACGCAATGTTGCCGCATCCAGCTCTGGTTGTGGGAAAGGGAATCGAGGTCCCTCTGACCCGGCAGCCCGAAATAGCGGATGAAATGCACGATCTTTACGAAACGATGCAAATCGCGCAGCTAAGGTTGGGTCAGGAAAAGCTGGAAAATCTGGATGCGGCGGCTTTGGTGGCGAACACGCTAAGCAGTTCGGGCTTTAATTCCGAGGGCGTCATGGACATCACCAACGGCGAAGTCTTCGAAAATCAGGAGCTGTCGCAATTATCTTACATTCGCACCCAGAACTTGCTGCTTGAATCTGCGCTGAGCGAGGCGGAAACCGAAGTGGCCAGCACAGGTGGTATCGGCGGGTTCATTAAGGGATTGATGGGCAAAGTGGCCCACGCCGACGCAAATGCGGATGAACCCCAGCCTCAGGTTGCTCCATCGGGTGAGGTTAAAGTCAGGAAGGGTGGTTTAGGCCAATCATCCTGTGCAACGTTGGGCAGTAGCAAACGGTGCTCTGTCGGGGGCAACTGAAACCGTTCACCTGAAAAATCGACGCTCTGCGCCATGCACGGGTCGTTTTCTTTATATCACTGGTCGGATGAATGTCGCGCCGGGGCATTCAAATGCGCCATATGGTGTCAACTGAATTCAAGGGGAGACGCCCGGTAATGAAAACCCAAGTCAAAGCACTGGTCGTTGGCGGTGGTGCCGTCGGCACTTCGATTGCATATCACTTGGCCAAGGCAGGCTGGGACGATGTGATGTTGATTGAGCGGGACGAGCTGACATCGGGCTCGACATGGCACGCAGCAGGGCTGTTGCCGCTGTTCAACATGTCCTATGCGACGACACACATCCACAAGTACTCGGTCGACTTTTACAAGCAGCTTGAGGAAGAGACCGGCCTGAACGCAGGCTTTGCCGTCGTTGGCAACCTGCGCATGGCACAAACGCAAGAGCGCATGGATGAATACATGCTCTATGCGTCCACCGCTGAAACTTGTGATGTCGCCTACGAATGGCTGACGCCCGAGCAGATCAAGGAACGCTGGCCGCTGATTGAGACGTCGGACCTGAAGGGTGCGATCTATCACACCGAAGACGGCTACATTAACCCTGCAGACGTGACGCAGGCGATGGCTAAGGGTGCCCGTCAGCGTGGCGTTGATATTGTTCGCAAGATGCAGGCCGACGCCTTCCACTGGAACGGCACTCACTGGGAAGTGACCTGCACCAAGATGGTCGAGAAGGGCGGCAACCTTATCCCGTCTGACGAGCAAGTTGTGATTACCGCCGAGCACGTCGTGACTGCATCGGGCAACCACGCGCAGCGCACCGCCAAGATGCTGGGCATCAAGGTGCCCGCGATCCCGGTCGAGCATACCTTTATCGTCATGGACAAAGACCCTGAGCTGGTCAAATGGCGTGAAGCGGGCAACCCCGAACACCCAGTTGTCCGTGATGCCGACAACGAGTCCTACGCCCGCGAGGAACGCGGCGGCTGGATTCTGGGCATATACGAACACGGCGCGCCCGCACAGTTCGAACATGGTGTGCCGGACAGTTTCCGCGCTGACCTGTTCCCGCTGGATCTGGACCGGATTGCAGATCAGTACATGGCAATGGCCGAGCGCGTTCCTTCCTGCGCCGAATCCGGCCTGAAAGACGATTTCAATGGCCCGATCTGCTACACTCCCGACGGCAACCCGCTGGTTGGTCCTGCTCCGGGCCTTCGCAACATGTGGCTGGCCGAGGGCTTCTCGTTCGGCATCACCGCTGCAGGCGGCACCGGCTATTATTTGGCGCAGATGATGGTCGATGGCGAAGCCGAGATCGACATGGCGTCGCTGGACCCCAAGCGTTACAGCAGCAACTGGATGACCACCGAGTTTGCGGCGCGCAAGAACGAAGAGTGCTATGAGCACGTCTACATCCTGCACCACCCCGACGAAGAGCGCGCGGCCTGCCGCCCGCTGCGGACTGTTCCGGCCTATGACCGTCAGAAAGCGCGTGGGGCACAGTTCGGTTGGGTCAACGGTTGGGAGCGCCCGAACTACTTTGGTCCGCTGGATGCACCCGAGAACTTTGACCATGACGCCCGCTCGTTCCGTCGCGGTGGCTGGTGGCAGTACGCAGTCGAAGAAGCCAAAGCGATCCGCGAAGGCGTTGGCCTGATCGACGCATCGGCCTTCACCAAGCATGTCGTCAAAGGACCCGGTGCGACGCAATTCTTGGATTGGTTCACCTGCAACAAGCTGCCCAAGGTCGGTCGTATCAACCTGACCTACGCGCTGACCTCGCACGGCACCACCCGCACCGAGTACACCATCGTCCGCAATGGCGAGAACAACTACTACATCGTCTCTGCCGGTGCTTGGACCGAGTACGACGCGGACTATCTGCGCAAGGCGGCCGAGGACAAGATGGAGGAGTTCGGTTACATCGAGGTCCAGGACGTGACCACCCAGTGGGGCGTCTTTGCCATCGCCGGACCCAAATCGCGTGACGTTTTGAAAGAGGTCATCAAGGACGCCGATCCGGAAACCGCTCTGTCCAACAAGCGCTTCCCATGGCTGTCGGCCCGTCAGATCGAACTGGGCATGTGTCCGGTCAACGCGATCCGCGTGGCCTATACCGGTGAGTTGGGCTGGGAACTGCACCATCCGATCGAGATGCAGAACTACCTGTTCGACCTGCTGGAAAAAGCCGGTGAAAAGCACGGTATGAAGCTGGTCGGTGCCCGCGCTCAGAACTGGTTGCGTCAGGAGAAATCCTATCGCGCGTTTGGTACCGAACTTGGCCGCGACGCGACCCCACTGGAAGCTGACCTGCCGCGCTTTGTTGATCTGTCGAAAGACTTCTACGGTAAGGCCAAGCTGGAAGAGACTGGCGTGCGCGTGAAATGCTGCACCCTGCTGATCGACGGACCAGAGGATGCCGACCCGTGGGGCCGTGAAGTGCTGTATACGCCGGAAGGTGAACGCGTCGGTCGTCTGACCTCGGGCGGTTATTCGGTGGCCTTCGAGAAATCCATCGGCATGGGTTATGTGAAACCCGATCTGACGGTTGAAGGCACCAAGCTGAAGGTCAAGCTTCAGGACAAATTGTGGGATGCGGTCGTAACATGCGACAGCCCCTACGATCCGAAAAACGAAACTATCCGCAAGGACGGATGATCAAGCAAAGGCCCCGGAGATCTCCGGGGCCTTTCTTCATACTGATAGCTCGTCAAAGCATTCCAACGCCTTGGCCGCATACATCATCGACGGTCCTCCGCCCATTTGAATGGCCATGGCCAGAACGTCTGACACTTCTTCGCGGCTTGCTCCGGCATTGATCAGAGCTTCGGTGTGTAGCGTTATGCAAGGTTCGCAGCGGGCAGCGATGGACATACCCAAAGCGATCAGCTCTTTGGTTTTGTAATCCAGCGAACCGCCTTCTTTGACGGTTTTTCCCAGCGTACCGAAGGCACGGGCGGTATCAGGGATTGCAGCGTTGAGGTTGCGCAGATTGTTGCGCGTATCCGAGAGCTTGTCTTGCCAGTTCATTTGTGGGCTTCCTTTAAACATATCACCTTGTGAATATGTTTATGGAAGCTGCCTGACTTTGATCTTGATCAGACTGCAGGTCTTTCAGCGACAAATGCCAGGTTGTTTGCCGGCATTTCAACAGCACCGATTAAACTCAGTTGAACTCGACGCAGCAGGCCCAGAATGTCGGCGTCATCCTTGTATCCGATGTCCGGGTCTTGTTGGCTCAACGCAGCATGAAAGTTCCGGTCTCCGGTACTGGTCAACTGGCCGGAGCGCATGAATGGCCCGTAGAGGACTAGCCGACCGCCCGGGTTCAGAGCCAGCGCGGCCTCGGTCACCAAGGCTTCCACCTCCGACCAGCTGATCAGATGCAGCAAGTTGATCAAGAGGATCAGGTCATTTGCCCCGTGAACAGAATGCCAACCGGGTTGGACCGCATCGAGTTCTATCGCCGGGGCTATGTTTTCTACGCCTTCGGCATACGCGTCGATTGAAGCGCGTCGTTCAGTGTCAATCTCGCTGGGTTGCCAATTCAGGCCGGGCAGTCGATTTGCAAAAGCCACGACGTGCTGCCCTGTACCACTGGCCAGTTCCAGGACGCGACCGGACACAGGGGCGAACTGAGCCAGCAGATCACACAGCGCGTCGGCATTCCTGCTGGCCGCCGGAGCGACCAATTTTTGCCCATCGGATACCGTCGCCACGCTGGCATTTGCGGGAAGTTTGCGTTTCGTCATCCACGTAACCTTTCTGGCCTTAGGGCGGAAACGCTCGCCGCCTCCAATTCTGAACGAGCACCAGTCGTCAAATCTGCCACCAGCTGTGAGGCCGCCGGTGCCGTTTGAAAGCCATAACCGCCTTGCGCTGCCGACCAGATAAACGTGGGTTCGGCAGGGTCGGGTCCTAAGACCAGCGTACCATCCGGCGCAAAGCTGCGAAGCCCAGCCCAGTTCGCCTCGACCCTTGTGACCGGTTCGGTCACCATCGCTTCGTATCTCGCCAGTCCTTCGGCTAAGACCATGTCGTCCGCATAGGCATCATGGGGAAAGGTGGGATCAGCCTCGCAAGGTGAAACGATCAGCTTTCCGGCATCCGGTTTCGCATACCAGCCTTCGCCAGCACCCAACATCAAAGGCCAACCTGTCACGCCATGACCAGCCGGGGCGGGAATACGTGCCACTGATCGTCGGCGTGGTTCTATACCGATCTGTGTAACGCCGGCCATCATGGCGATCTCATCCACCCACGCGCCTGCGGCATTTACAAGAGCTCTGGCCTCGAAGGATTCTGTCGCCTCGACAAACCAATGCCCAGCCTTGGTGATGCCCTTGACCTTTTGGCGGGTCAGAACCAAGCCACCGTTGGCCCGGATCACACGCGCGAAATCTTGCATCATCCGGTCGGTATCAATGTCAAAAGCAAAACTGCTGGCGGCGGCAAATCCAACAGTCTGAGGGTTCAGTATCGGAATTCGCGAAATGGCCTCTTCAACCGAGATTTCTGACAGGCGAAGGTCAGCTTGATCCTGAAGAAACGCGTCTCGTTGATCATGCCCGGCGATCAGCATCAACCCGCGCGGCGACAGATAGCCATTCGACCTCAGATAAGCTTCGCTCGCTGCATTCAGGGTCTTCACGGAAGGTGGTCCATACCCCTTTTCGAACAACGCCGCCGACCGGCCAGAGGTGTGATATCCCAGCGCGTCTTCGCCTTCGAGCACGACGACATGTCCATGTTCAGACAAACGCGCACCTGCGCTTAACCCGGCGATGCCGCCGCCGATGACCAGGAAATCGATCATGTCAGTAACTCCGCCCCGGGATCACCCTAAAACGGGTGGATTTGAGATCTGCTTTCATTCATGCGCTAAGCTTCGCATGCGTAACACTATTGGAAAAGAGGCGTAATTTCCGCAATGTAAACTTGAACCAAAGAGACCGGCCTGTTTTTAGTGCAGCCAACATCGGAATCGGAGAAAGACGTGACACCGGCAGAATTACATCCAATGGCCACGGGGCATATTCCCTCGTACGTCACGCAGGCAGATGGTAGCGACTTTTTGCTGACCTTCATGTTTGTTTTTACCGTTTTGGTGATCGTTCTGATCGGAGTTGGCTACTTTACGCTGCACTCCATCCCGGAAAAAATCGCGCATGAATCCAACCACCCTCAGTTTCAGCTTGTGGGGATATTGGCGCTGTTGGCTCTGTTTACCCACAATGGTCTGTTCTGGGTGGCGGCCATTCTTGTAGCCGGGTTCCAGTTCCCGGATGTCGCCGCCCCCTTGCGCGCCATTGCTGACGCGATCCGATCCTTGGGCAATCAAGGCAACGATGTTCCTGCCCCAGCGGCCCCATCGCAACCGACCGCGCAGCAGGAGCAGTAAGAGATGCTTGAAACACTGATGTGCGCGCTGGTCACCGTGTTGCCGGATTACCTGTTTCGTCGTTACGTACAGGGCAAACGTATAGGCCATGAAATCACACTGTTCACCATGTGGTATGAACTGCGTTGGGGCCTGACCACCTGCGCCATTCTTGCGCTGACCGTGATCACCACGCTGTTTTACTTCCACCCTGCCAGTAAAACGGCGGCGTCCTATTTCCGAACGGTGACAATTCTGCCTCAACTCGGCGGTCGCGTGTCCGAAATTTACGTCACCAACAATCAGCAGGTCACTGCCGGCCAGCCGATTTTCCGGATCGAGGATTTCACCCAAACCGCACAGGTTGAGGCCGCGCATGCGCAGATCGCGCAGGTTCAGGCATCGCTGAAAGTGGCGGAAACCGATCTGGCCGAGGCCGACGCAGGCATCGCAGGCGCGCGCGCTGCATTGGATCAATCGCTTGAGGATTTAGAGCGTAATACCACCCTGCGGGACGAAGGCTCCAGCGCCGTGCGATTGGCCGAAATCGACCGGTTGGAAAACCTTGTTGCCGAGCGTGAAGCGCAGCTGACCGCATCGCGATCCCGCCGTGCCGCCGTGGTGCAGCAGATCGAAGAACTGATCCCGGCCCAACTGGCCAGCGCCAACGCCCAGTTGGACGCCGCGCTGACCGAGCTGGACAAAACAGTCGTAAGCGCAGGTGTGACCGGTCGGGTTGAACAATTCGGCCTTCAGGTGGGCGACTATGTCAGTCCTTTGCTGCGGCCTGCGGGCATTCTGGTTCCGTCAAGTTCGGGCCATAACCGGTTTCAGGCTGCATTCAACCAGATGGCCGCTCAGGTCATCAAGCCGGGCATGATCGGAGAGTTGGGCTGCATGACCAAGCCCTTCACCGTGATCCCGATGGTTGTGGTTGAGGTGCAGGATGTCATCCCGTCAGGTCAGATACGTCCCACAGATGAGCTGCGCGATGTTCAGACCAACAAGGTGCCCGGCTCGATTTTGGTCTATATGGAGCCGCTGTACAAAAACATGGCCGATGACATACCGCCCGGCAGCAACTGTCTGGCCAATGTCTACACCGATAACCATGAACGGCTTGAGCATGAGGATTTGGGATTCTGGCACGCCGCCGCCTTGCATGTGATCGACACGATCGGTGTTGTCCACGCGGCGGGCTTGCGCCTGCGTCTGATCCTGATGCCGGTGAATACGTTGGTATTGACAGGGCATTGATCCATTCAAGCGTTTTGATTTCAGACCCGGCCTGCGTGAGGCTTAAACCGCTGGTCGGTCGGGTTTGTTATCTGAGGCGAGGGACGTGTAGGCAAACGCAAGAACGCAGGCAGCGAACGCCGCTACAAAACAGAAAACCAGAGTGAACGAGCCGGTTATGGCAAATACCGAACTGCCCAGGGCCATCCCGACCGTACCGCCCAGCAGCTGAAATGTCATCGAGATGCCACTTGCCTGTCCGTGCAGAGCTTGCGGTACCGTTGACATGATGGCCCGCCTTGGGGGGACAAACAGAAACGGTACGCAACACCCCCAAAGGAAGTAGCCGATATAGATCAGCGCGGAGACGTCTAAATGCATTCCCAGTGCGACAATAAGTATGGCGATCGTACCCAGCGCTGTACCTGTCAGAGAAGGGCCGCGAGAGCCAAATTTGTCAGCAAGTTTCCCCGCCATCGGGGCAATGAAGATCTGCGGAAAAGCAATCGGCAACAGGGCGACACCAGCAGTCAGCGGTGAAAACCCGAGCTTTGATTGAAAGTAGGATGCACCGAACACGAACAGAGTAATCTTGCCGAATTGTGCGGTGAACAGGATCATGTTTGAAGCAGCAAACCCGGGGCCGGCAAAAAGGGAGATGGCAATCAGAGGCGATGTTGCCCTCTGTTCGACGCGGACAAATAGCACCAGAAACACAAGACCCACTGACAGGGCCATAAGAACTTCGGGCTGTGCCCAGCCTCTGTCCGGGCCCTCCATGACACCAAACACAATAGCCGCCAACCCCGTCACCAGTAGAATTAGGCCTTTCAGGTCGAACTCGCGCTCCCGTTGGTGCGGCGGATCCCGCCAGAAAACCCATGCAACCAGAGCGACCACAAGCACGATTGGGGGGTTGACCCAGAAGATCCAGCGCCAAGACAGATATTCGGTCAGAACGCCTCCAACCAGCGGACCCATTGACAGGAATACTGTCCCGATCCCGCCATATAAACCCAGTGCCAGCCCGCGTTCCTTTTCGTCAAAAGACTGGATCAGAACCACTAGCGACAGCGGGAAAATCAGTGCTGCACCGATGCCCTGTGCGGCGCGTGCTGTCAGAAGTTCAAATCCGCTTTCGGCAAACCCTCCCAGTGCAGAGGACAAGCCGAATATCAATAAACCCGCACTGAGCAAAAGCCGAATGCCCAGTACATCGCCCAATCGTCCTGCTGTGCCCGCAAAACAAGCCAGCACCAGCAGATAGATATTCACCACCCAATGCGCTTCAAGCAAAGACAGGCCAAGCTCATTGCGGATGGTTGGAAGCGCGACGCTGACGACCGTTTCGTCCAGCAGAATAACACCCAAGATGGCACCCATCGCGCCGAGTATCCACCAGCGGCTGTGGTCTTGCGCTTTGATCTCCATGGGATTTTTACGTTTCGTGTTGAGACAGGTAAAGCATTAACCCCATCAGGTCCGTCGTGTCTGCAATCGTCAAGACAGTATTTAGTTAAGGCTAGGCGAGGTGCTCCCATAGACACGAAAAAGGGCCAGCCAAATGGCCAGCCCCTTAACGTGTTCGTGTAAAGGTTTACTGCGGAATTTCGCCTTCCAAACCTTCAAGGTAGAAGTTCATACCTGCCAGTGTACCGTCATCGGCGGTTTCGCCTTCGGCCAGCCAGTCGCTACCGTCCTGTTTTTTCAGTGGGCCGGTGAAGGGGTGGTATTCACCCGCGGCCATGGCCGCTTTCATCGCCAGTGCTTCTTCCTTGATGTCGGCTGGAACGGCGTCCGAGATCTCACCGATCTCAACCATGCCTTCCTTGATGCCGTCCCATGTGTTCACGGTTTCCCACGACCCATCCATGACCGCTTGGGTGCGTGCGATGTAGTAGGGCGCCCAGTTGTCGATGATCGACGATACGCGCGGCTTGGGGGCATATTCGCTCATGTCCGAGGCCTGACCGAAGGTGATCACGTTGCCCGCCTCTTGTGCGGCCGCCTGCGGCGCCGTCGAGTCGGTGTGTTGAAGGATCACGTCTGCGCCCTGTTCGATCAGAACGGAAGCAGCGTCAGCCTCTTTCGCCGGGTCGAACCAAGTGTAGGCCCAGATGATCTTGAACTCGACATCTGGGTTCACCTTTTTGGCGTGGATGTAGGCCGAGTTGATGCCGCGGATCACTTCGGGGATCGGGTAGGACCCGATGTAGCCGATGATGTTCGACTCGGTCATTTTACCCGCGATGTGGCCCTGAACGGCGCGGCCTTCGTAGAAGCGGGCCGAATAGACGGACACGTTTGGGGCGGTTTTGTAGCCGGTCGCGTGCTCGAACTTCACATTTGGGAATTTCTTGGCCACGTTGATGGTCGGGTCCATATACCCGAACGAGGTGGTAAAGATCAGGTCAGCACCCTCCAGTGCCATCTGGGTCATCACACGTTCCGCGTCCGGGCCTTCGGGAACGGATTCAACAAACACGGTCTCGACTTTGTCGCCGAATTCTTTCTCAACCGCCAGACGGCCTTTGTCGTGTTCATAGGTCCAGCCGCCGTCGCCCACCGGGCCGACATAGACAAAGCCTACTTTTGTTTTGTCCTGTGCGACCGCGCCGGTCGCCAGACCCAGCACCATCGCGGCGCTGGCAAGAAGTGAAGTGAATTTCATGTGGTTACTCCCCAAGTTGGTTCAATTGGCCCCGTCTAGTGCGAGGCGTGGAAGGTCCGGCCCAGTGAGGCAGGTGCGCTGCTCTTGTCGGCCGAAAGGATCACAAGCACAAGGATCGTGATGATGTAGGGCGACATTGCCAGATACTCGACTGGGATGGCAACGCCCGCTGCCTGCAGATTAAGCTGCAACACCGTGATTCCGCCAAACAAATAAGCACCCAGCAATGCACGCCATGGTTTCCAGCTGGCAAAGACCACCAGCGCAAGAGCGATCCATCCAACACCGGCGGTCATGCCCTCGGTCCACTGCGGAACGCGGATCAGGCTGATATAGGCTCCACCGAGGCCAGCGCAGGCGCCACCGAACAAGATCGCCAGGATGCGGATCTTGATAACCTTGTAGCCCAGGGCGTGTGCGGCGTCGTGGTTTTCACCCACTGCGCGCAGGATCAGACCGACACGAGTGTATTTCAACGTGGCCCAGACGGCTGCGGTCAGAGCAATACCGACATACAGGATCGGGTCATGCTGGAACAGGATTGGGCCGATCACCGGTATGTCGCTGATCAGAGGGATGTGAATGTCCCCCATGCTGGGCGGCTTGATACCCACATAACTTTGCCCAAGCAGAGCGCTGAAACCGAGGCCGAACAGCGTCAGGGCAAGGCCACTGGCGACCTGATTGGCAAGCGCGACCTGTGTCAGGAGGACAAACAGCAGCGACAGCACCGCGCCACCAATGGCAGCCGCAATGAAGCCCAGCCAGGGTGAGCCTGTCTCGACCGAGATCGCAAATCCGCTGATTGCGCCAACGATCATCATGCCTTCGACGCCAAGGTTAAGAACACCGGCTTTCTCGACGACCAGCTCTCCGATCGCGGCCAGTAGCAAGGGGGTTGCAGCGACCATTAGTGATGCCACCAGAAGGACTGGGTTGATTGCTGAAAGGTCCATGATTCAGGCTACCTCGCTACGGGCCGCACGGATGCGGTAGTTGGTCAAAAGGTCGAAGGCGAGCAGGAAGAACAGCAACATTCCCTGAAACACCTGAATGGCGGCCGCAGGCAGGCCCAGTTGAGACTGTGCGATCTCGCCGCCGATATAGGTCAGCGCCATCAGGCCACCGGCCAGCAAGATGCCCAGCGGGTGCAGGCGTCCCAAGAAGGCCACGATGATCGCGGTAAAACCATACCCCACATTGAAATCGATGCTGACCACGCCGGCGGGACCGGACACTTCGAACATGCCCGCCAATCCGGCCAAAGCACCTGCTATACCGAGGCAAAACAGGATCAACCGTGCGGGGTTCACGCCGGCGAACTTTGCCGCGCGGGGTGCTTCTCCGGTCAGTCGAATGTGAAAACCCAGCATGTGTCGGTTCAGCAGGACATAGGCGAAGATCACCGCAATAAAGGCCGCAACAACACCCAAGTGCATACCCGATCCCGCGATCAGCTCGGCGTTATGTGCGCTGTCGTAAGCTTGTAAATTGCGTGAACCGGGAAAACCGTGGCCCTCCGGGTTTTTCAGCAACCCCAGCGAAACAGAGGCCAGAAACTGCTCGGCCACATAGACCAGCATCAGTGAGACAAGGATTTCATTGGTACCAAAGCGCACCTTCAGGAAGGCCGGAATCATTGCCCATATCCAACCGCCAAATGCACCGGCGATCACCATGATCGGGAAGACATACCAGGCATCCAGCGGATAAAAGGCCAGACCTGTACCTGCGCCAAAGATGGCGCCCATGATGTATTGGCCTTCGGCTCCGATATTCCAAATGCCGGCACGGAAACCCAAAGACAGACCAATTGCGATCAGAACTAGCGGTGCGCCTTTCACCAGCAACTGCGGGCGATAGTAGAACGAGAATTCACCGAACAAAGGCTCCCAAAAGATGGTGCCAATGGCTTGGATCGGGTTCTTGCCCAGAATGGCGAACAGGATGCCGCCGAAAACCATGGTTGCCAACACGGCCACCAAAGGGGTCGCGTAAGACCACGCTTTGGACGGCTGCGGCCGTTTCTCCAACACAATCATCCGCTCATCCCCCTGTTTTCACTTCTTTTTTGATATGTCTTAGACATGGGCCACCTCCATGCCATGCGCGCCGCCCATCATCAGGCCAATTTCGTCGACCGTCAGACCTGTGGTCGTGCGTGGAGCGCTAAGCCGGCCTTCATTGAGCGCCGCAAAGCTGTCCGAGATTTCCATCAGCTCATCCAGATCCTGAGATATGCAGATGACCGCTGTGCCTTTTGCCGCCAAATCCAAAATGGCCTGGCGAATGGATGCCGCGGCGGCTGCATCCACGCCCCATGTTGGTTGGTTCACAACAAGCACGTCAGGGTTTTGCAGGACCTCGCGTCCTATGACGAATTTCTGCAGGTTACCGCCTGACAAGGATCGCGCAGCGTTTTCAGGTCCGGGCGTTCGGACGTCAAAAGCACTAATGATCTTTTCCGCGAAGCTCTTGGTTTCTGCCCATTTGAGGAACCCGTTGTTCTCAAGTCCTTCCCGGACGGAACCAGTCAGCAACGCGTTTTCGGTCAGGCTCATGTCAGGGGCGGCCGCATGTCCCAACCGCTCTTCCGGAGCGGTCAGAACACCCAGCTTGCGACGTGCGGTCGGTCCCAGCTTGCCGATTGGCTGGCCGTTGAACTTAATCGCGTCGGGCGCTGTGATGATTTCACCTGACAGAACGCCCAGCAATTCGTCCTGTCCGTTGCCAGCGACACCGCCGACGCCCAGAACCTCGCCCTTACGGACGGTCATGTGGACATTCTTCAACGCAGTACCGAATTCGGATGGTGATGGAACTGACAAACCGCTGACATCCAGGGCAACTTCACCAAACTCACGACCAGAACGCTCGGGTGTTTGCAGGGTCGAACCCACCATCATCTCGGCCATGTCGCGCGCTGAGGTCTCAGCGGGAATGCATTCGCCGACATTCTTACCCAAACGCAGGATTGTGGCGTGGTCGCACAGTGTGCGGATTTCTTCCAGCTTGTGCGAGATATACAGGATCGAAGTACCTTCGGACCGCAATTTGTTCAGCGTTTCAAACAGAATGTCGACTTCCTGAGGTGTCAGAACCGATGTCGGCTCATCCATGATCAGCAGCTTCGGATCCTGTAACAGGCAGCGGATGATTTCGACCCGCTGACGCTCACCCGCGGACAGATCGCCGACGGTGCGATAGGGATCCAGTGGCAGACCGTAAGTTTCCGAAACTTCGCGAATACGCGCCGCCAGATCGCCCATGGCTGGTGGGTTTTCCATCCCCAAGGCGATGTTTTCGGCCACGTTCAATGCGTCGAACAACGAGAAGTGCTGGAACACCATCGCGATCCCGTCCGCCCGTGCTGCGCGGGGTTCGGGTGGTGCGAAGGCTTGTCCGCGCAGCAGCATGGTGCCGCTGTCGGGCTTCACCAGCCCATAGATCATCTTTACGAGAGTGGATTTTCCGGCACCATTTTCGCCCAGTAAGGCGTGAACCTCACCCTCACCGATGTCAAAGGACACCTGATCATTGGCCACGACGCCGGGATAGGCTTTAGTCAGCCCTTGTAAGCTTAGAAGTGGAGTGGTCACGCGCTCAGGTCCTTCTTTATTTCGTTTTGCCGGGCAGGGCGCAGGATCTGCGCCGCGACACCAACTGCGATCATCTGCGGGTGTTTACCCAAGGCTGGATCTCCGATTGGGCAGGTGATCCGGCCAATCCGCTCGGGCGCATGTCCCAAAGCGGCCAGCCGGGATCGGAACCGCGCCCATTTCGTAGCCGAGCCAATCAGGCCCGCAAAGCGGAAATCATGCAAAAGCAACCTGTTGCACAGCTCCAGGTCCAGATTGTGTGAATAAGTAAGCACAAGGTGCTCGGCATCACGCGGCGCATGGCGAACCAGCTCGGCCGGTTTGCTTGCCGGAACGACGGTTACGCCTGCGGGCACCGCTTCGGGAAAACGCTCAGGCCCGGTATCGACCCAGGTGATTGACAGATCAGGCAATGGGGATAGAACGTCAACCAGAGCCCGGCCAACGTGACCGGCACCCCATATCCACAGATTGCGCGCCGGTTCGTGAACGGGTTCGACCATCCAGCCGTCAATCAGCTGCGGTTCGGGCGCAACACCTTGACCGCGGGCCTGCGACAACAGTCGCTTGACCGAAAGCGGCATCTCACCGCCCGAAGCCGAGCGCGCAATGACTGCATCATCCAGCCGGTCGACGGCCGCAAGATCGTAGATTTCACTCAGCAGAGTTACTGCACCGCCACAACACTGGCCCATATCCGGGCCGAGGGCATGGTGCGTTTGGCGCATGGGCGCTGCTTGGGATCGAGCTGCTTCAGCCGCCTGATACTCCAACGTGCCACCGCCGATGGTGCCCGACTGCCCGTTCTCCCAAACAAGCATTGCAGCGCCAACTTCACGGGGGGATGACCCCTTGATCCCGGCGATAACCACCCGGGTCACCTTGCCGTGGGTTTTGACCGCCTCCCTCAAAGCCTCTCGATCAAATCCCATCAGGTCTCTCCCTTTACCCGCTGGACACCCTTCCAGACTTCTTCAGCCGTGGCGGGTGCATCCAGTGCCGGATAGCTGTCCCCGCAGGCCGCCACCGCATTCGACAGGGCAAGCCACGCGGAAATACCCAGCATGAACGGCGGCTCTCCGACCGCTTTTGAGCGATAGATCGTGTCCTCGCGGTTTTCACCGCTCCAGAGCGCGACATTGAAAACATCAGGCCGGTCCGAGCAAGCGGGGATCTTGTAGGTCGACGGCGCATGCGTGCGCAGATTGCCCTTGCCGTCCCAGACAAGTTCTTCCGTGGTCAGCCATCCCGCACCCTGTACGTATGCGCCTTCGACCTGCCCAATATCCAGCGCCGGGTTCAGCGACGCGCCTGCATCATGCAGGATATCCGTCCGCAAAATGCGGTTCTCGCCTGTCAGTGTATCGATCGCGACTTCGGTAATCGACGCGCCGTAGGCGAAATAAAAGAACGGACGCCCCCGGCCTTTGATCCGGTCCCACTCGATCTTGGGTGTCTTATAAAACCCGGTCGCAGACAGGCTGACCCGGCCCTGATAAACCAGCGCAGCTGCTTCTGAGAATGTGTAGCGCTCTACGCCGACCGAGACGTGGCCATCAGAGAACGTCACCGTTGAGGGATCGGCCTGATGTCGATGCGCCAGATAGTCAGCCATCCGGTCGCGGATCGTGTCGCAGGCCGCTTTGACCGCCATACCGTTCAGGTCACTGCCCGAGGACGCGGCCGTAGCCGAGGTATTCGGCACCTTGGCGGTGTCGGTCGCGGTGATTTTCACCATCTCCAACGGAATACCAAAGCGGGACGCGGCCACTTGCGCGACCTTTTGGAAAAGACCTTGCCCCATCTCGGTGCCGCCGTGGTTCAGGTGGACCGAGCCGTCCTGATACACATGCACCAACGCGCCCGCCTGGTTCAGGTGGGTCAACGTAAACGAAATGCCGAACTTAACCGGAGAAAAGCCGATGCCTTTCTTGATCACGCTGTTTTCGGCGTTCCACTTCTCAATGGCAGCCTTGCGTGCGGTGTAGTCGCTGGATTGTAGCAACTTGGCAGTCATGCCGTGCAGTTCGAAGTCACTGACCTCCATCCCGTACGGCGTGGTATTGCCACCTGCGGGCAAGGGACGCACCGGGGCGTTGCCCATCTCAACCGCGCCTCGGCTGGTCAGGTCCTCGTGCGGGTCAGGATGGCCCAGCGGCTTTTCAGCGATCACGGGATCCGCAACAACATGCGCCGGCTCATAGTAGTTCCGGCGACGCAATTCGACCGGGTCCATTCCCAGCTCATACGCGGCGTGATCCATCACGCGTTCGATCCCGACCATACCCTGAGGTCCGCCGAACCCGCGATAGGCGGTAGCGGATTGAGTGTTGGTCTTCAGCCTATGGCTTTCGATCCGGGCATTCGGCAGCAGATAGGCATTGTCCGAATGCAGCATCGCACGGTCCGCGACCGGCAGGGACAGATCCTGTGCCCAACCACAAATCGCATGATGCAGGAAGGAAACGCCTTGGATGTGGCCGTTCTCATCAAATCCGGCCTTATATGCAATCCGGAACGCGTGGCGCTTGCCGGTTATGATCATGTCATCATCGCGGTCATAGCGCATCTTGCAGGCTTTGCCGGTTGCACGTGCCGCGATAGCGCAGGAAACAGCCAAAGCGTTGCCCTGACTTTCCTTGCCGCCAAAGCCGCCGCCCATACGGCGCGTTTCAACGCGAACCGCGTGCATCGGAACACCCAGAGCGTCCGCTACTTTGTGCTGAATCTCGGTCGGGTGTTGGGTCGAAGAATGCACCAACATATCCGCGCCCTCATTGGGCACGGCCAGTGCAGCCTGACCTTCCAGATAGAAATGCTCCTGACCGCCAAGCTCGAATCCACCTTCGATCACATGAGCGGAACCCGCAATGGCCGCATCCGCATCGCCCTTGGCGTAGATGCGCGGACCGTCCTCGAACCGACTGTCTGCGGCAAGCGCCTCTTCAACCGTTAGGATTGGGGTCTCTTCGGCATAATCGATCTGGCCCAAACGCGCCGCTTTCCGCGCGGCAAGGTGGCTGGTCGCAATGACGAGGAAAACGGGCTGCCCGATATAATGAACCGTGCTATCAGACAGCAGAGGTTCATCATGGATCGACGGTGAGACGTCATTGGCAAACGGCAGATCGTCGGCTGTCATTACCATGACGACACCGTCGGCTGCCTTCACCGCCGACAGGTCCATCGTGGTGATCTTACCCTTGGCAATCGGGCTAATTCCAAAGGCCAGATGCAACGACCCTTTGGGCGTCGGAATGTCATCCACATACCGCGCGGTTCCCGCGACATGCAGTGGCGCCGCGTCATGGGGGAGGGGTTTGGTCACGCTCATGCGGACACCTCCAATACATTTGTCACTTCGCCTTGATCCTCAAGGAAATATCGTTCGAGCAGTGCTTTGGCGGTCTGCAGCCGATAGTTGGCCGATGCGCGCATGTCCGTCATTGGCGTGAAATCACTGTCGAAGGCCGGAATGGCGGACTGAACGGTCTCATGCGTCCATGGCTTGCCAACCAGCGCGGCTTCGACATTTGAAGCCCGTTTTGGAGTGCCAGCCATACCACCAAAGGCAATACGGGCATCAGCAACCATACAGTCCGAAACAGAGATGTTGAAACACCCACACACGGCCGAGATATCCTGATCGAACCGTTTGCTGAGTTTGTAGGCCTTCAAACGATCGGCCTGACGCGGAAAACTTACGGATTCGACAAACTCGCCAGGTGTCCGGTCTTGTTTGCCGTAGTCGATAAAGAAGTCCTCCAATGCGACCGAGCGACGTTCGTCGCCCTTGCGCAGATGTAGCGTTGCGCCCAGGGCGATCAGTGCGGGCGGGTTGTCTCCGATGGGCGAGCCGTTGGCGATATTTCCGCCCACGGTGGCCGCGTGCCGCACCTGAACGCTGGCGTAGCGCCGGATCATTTCGGCGTAAGACGGGTGCAGGTCCGCCAGCGCTTCGCCCATCCGGTTCATATCGACCATCGCGCCGAACAGAACCTCGTCATCCGTGATGGTGATCTCTTTCAGATCATCACAGCGGTTCAGAAAAATCACTGGGTCGAGG
Organism: Ruegeria sp. CDSB117; assembly: GCF_059611005.1. Lineage (NCBI taxonomy): Bacteria > Pseudomonadati > Pseudomonadota > Alphaproteobacteria > Rhodobacterales > Roseobacteraceae > Ruegeria > Ruegeria sp. CDSB117. Next base: position 465,216 of record NZ_JBXWOS010000001.1, on the reverse strand, counting down.
TCACGCAGTTGCTTGGTCACCCAAAGCCCAACGTCCGTCGCGCCGGCGACCAGAGTGGCGTCCGGGTGTTCCGCATAGATTTTGGCCAATTCATCCGAAGACTCCGGCAACATCTGCGATGTTACCCGCGTCGCGACTGGCTTGTCTTTTACCCAAACCGGCACGGGAACTTCTTCGGTAGCCTTGGCGGCGCGAATGATCGGCGCGTAGCCGGTGCAGCGGCACAGGTTGCCAGCAAGCTGGGTGTCATGATCCGTCGCGCCATTTGCATGACTTGCCACCATCGACATGACGAAACCGGGGGTGCAGAAGCCACATTGCGAGCCGTGCAGATCCACCATCGCCTGCTGGGCTGGGTGCGCCTCGCCGTTGGGGCCACTGGCGCCTTCGACCGTGCGAACTGCTTTGCCATGTAGTTGCGGCAGGAACAGGATGCAGGAATTCAGCGCCTTGTGGCCGCCTTCATCCGTCACCATGACAGTGCATGCCCCGCAATCGCCCTCGTTGCAGCCTTCTTTGGTGCCGGTCAGGCCGCGATCCTCACGCAGCCAATCCAGCAGGGTCGCTGTCGGATTGACATCCGCCAGTTCCACTGTCTCTCCGTTCAGAAGAAACGTGATATTCATTCGAGAAACCCGTCGCCTTACCCGGTTGCGCCCTTGCGTGCCCCCCTTCGATGCGACGTAGAAAGAGTAGCGGGCGGATAGCTTGCCATCTGATGTTAGAAACAGCGCAGGTTGTCTGGCAAGAAAAACTACCTATGTGATACACCATTGAGCACTGACTCTGCGTGATTGTTATCTTCGTTTAGAGATCACCTGATTGAAACTAAAGCGTTTTTTGTCTTTGGCTGCTGTCGGGCTCCGAAGCACCTTCTGGAAAAGCCGAATAATCAAAGCCCATCTTTTTGGCAATCCAAAGCCAAGGTTCCTGCTTTTGCCGGGCGCGCGGCTGGGATAGCGTGGCAGTCATGAGCAGTACTCCTCGATTCATTCACCTCCGTGTTCACACCGAATATTCCCTGCTGGAAGGCGCCGTGCGGCTGAAAAAGCTGCCCGGTTTGTGTGATAAGATGGATATGCCCGCCGTCGCTGTGACGGATACTAACAGCATGTTCTCGGCTTTGGAGTTTTCGGTCACCGCCAGCGGGGCCGGAGTGCAGCCGATTATGGGTTGTCAGGTTGACCTGACCTATGTGCAGGCGCAACCGGGCGAAAAGCCCAAAACACCCGCACCGGTGGTTTTGCTTGCCCAGTCCGAGGTCGGGTATGAGAACCTGATGAAGCTCAGCTCGTGTCTTTACGTCGACAAGGGTGGGCAGTTGCCGCAGGTGACTCTGGAAGAACTTGCGGAACGATCTGACGGGTTGATCTGCTTGTCCGGTGGGCCGGATGGACCGGTTGGGATGTTGTTGCAACAGGGTCAACGCCCCGCGGCTGAAGCCTTGGTGGACCGATTGTCAGCGATGTTCGCCGATCGCCTCTATATCGAACTCCAACGTCATCCGGGTGAGGGCGGTCAACCCGAGGCCGAACGTCTGACCGAGCGTGGCCATGTGGAAATGGCCTATGCCAAGAACCTTCCACTGGTCGCCACCAATGACGTCTATTTCCCGACCACAGATATGTACGAAGCGCACGATGCGCTGATCTGTATCTCAGAGGGGGCCTATGTCGATCAGCAGGAAGGCCGCCGCCGTCTGACCGCGCAGCACTATTTTAAGTCGCAGCAGGAGATGGCGACCTTGTTCGCCGACTTGCCCGAGGCCATTGAGAATACGGTCGAGATTGCCAAGCGCTGTGCGTTCATGGCCTATCGCCGCGATCCGATCCTGCCGAAATTCGCCGATGACGAAGTTGCCGAACTGCGCCGTATTGCGAATGATGGTTTGCAAAAACGTCTGGCGGTGATCCCGCACGCAGTAACGCCAGAGGAATATCAGGAACGCTTGGACTTCGAGCTCGATATCATCGAAGGCATGGGGTTCCCCGGCTACTTCCTGATTGTTGCCGATTTTATTCAGTGGTCCAAGGATCAGGACATCCCGGTGGGGCCGGGTCGGGGCTCGGGCGCGGGATCTTTGGTGGCCTATGCGCTAACGATTACTGACCTTGATCCGCTGCGCTATTCGCTGCTTTTCGAACGGTTCCTGAACCCGGAACGGGTTTCGATGCCGGATTTCGATATCGACTTCTGCATGGACCGCCGGGAAGAGGTGATCCGCTACGTGCAGCAGAAATACGGCCGCGACAAGGTGGGGCAGATCATCACCTTTGGTGCGTTGCTGTCGAAAGCTGCCGTGCGCGACATTGGGCGCGTGCTGCAGATGCCATACGGGCAGGTGGATCGCCTGTCCAAGATGATCCCGGTGGAAGGCGTCAAACCCGTTTCCATCGAAAAGGCGCTGAAAGACGAACCCCGTCTGCGCGAAGAGGCGCGCAACGAAGAGGTTGTGGACCGCCTGCTGACTTACGGGCAGCAGGTAGAGGGGTTGCTGCGAAACGCGTCGACCCACGCGGCGGGAGTGGTTATCGGAGACCGTCCGCTGGATGCGCTGGTGCCGCTGTATCAGGACCCGCGATCCGACATGCCGGCCACTCAGTTCAACATGAAATGGGTGGAACAGGCCGGGCTGGTTAAGTTCGACTTTCTTGGTCTGAAGACGCTGACGGTGATCCAGAACGCGATGGATCTGATCTTCAAATCCGATCGCCCGTTGCATGTCGCTGCTGATGGTACGGAGCTTTACGAACCCGCTGAAGGGGCGGAAAATCAAATCAACGCCATCCCGCTGGATGATGAGGCAACGTACAAACTTTATTCGGCGGCCAAGACGGTGGCGGTGTTCCAGGTGGAATCCTCGGGCATGATGGATGCGCTCAAGCGGATGAAGCCTGACTGTATCGAAGATATCATTGCCCTCGTCGCGCTCTACCGACCTGGCCCCATGGAGAACATCCCCAAGTTCTGCGAGGTCAAAAACAAGCTGAGCGAGCGGGACACGCTGCACCCGTCCATCGATCATATCCTAGACGAGACACAAGGTATCATCGTTTACCAGGAACAGGTGATGCAGATCGCCCAGGAAATGGCGGGCTACAGCCTTGGCGGTGCGGATTTGCTGCGCCGCGCGATGGGTAAGAAAATCCAGGAGGCGATGGACGCAGAGCGGCCCAAGTTCCTCAAGGGTGCTGCTGAGAACGATGTGGATGAGGCCAAGGCGACCGAGGTTTGGAACCTGCTGGATAAATTCGCCAACTACGGGTTCAACAAATCCCACGCGGCCGCCTATGCGGTTGTCAGCTATCAGACCGGTTGGCTGAAGGCGAACCACCCGGTCGAGTTCATGGCGGGTGTCATGAACTGCGATATCCACCTGACCGACAAGCTGGCCGTATACTTCGAAGAGGTCCGTAAGGGACTGGAACTGCCTTACGTGCCGCCTTGCGTGAACCGCTCGCTGTCGACATTCGACGTGGTGGACGGGCACCTGGTCTATGCGCTGGGCGCGCTAAAGAATGTGGGTGTCGAAGCGATGAACCTTGTGGTCGCGGGGCGCGAAGGCAAGCCGTTCGTGAACCTGTTCGACTTTGCCCGCAAGGTTGATCTGAAGAGGGTCGGCAAGCGCCCGCTAGAGATGATGGCGCGGGCCGGGGCCTTTGATCAGCTCGACAAAAACCGCCGTCGCGTGTTCGAAAGCCTCGATCCGCTGGTGCAGTATTCGGCGGCAATCCATGACCAGAAGAACTCGAACCAGGTGTCGTTGTTTGGTGAAGCCGGGGACGATCTGCCCGAACCGCGCCTGTCGCCTTCGCCAGACTGGCTGCCGGCGGAACGTTTGAGCGAAGAATTTAAGGCTATTGGTTTCTATTTGTCAGGCCACCCGTTGGATGACTACATGCCCGCGTTAAGGCGTAAGCAGGTTCTGACGTTGGACGAAGTGACCGAAAAGGCGCGTTCGGGCCCTTTGATCGCTAAAATGGCCGGAGTTGTTGCCGGACGGCAAGAGCGAAAGTCCGCACGCGGCAACCGGTTCGCCTTTGCCCAGTTGTCCGACCCGACAGGTGCATATGAAGTAACGCTGTTTTCAGAAACGCTCGAAAAGTCACGCGAGTATCTGGAAACCGGAGCACAGGTGGTGCTGACGGTCGAAGCGACGATGGAAGCTGACCAACTCAAGCTGCTGGGGCGCTCGGTCGGCCCGGCGGATTCTGTGGTGGCAGAAGCCGGGGCAACGGGGCTGCGTATCTTTGTTGGCGCAGCGCAAGCGGTGCCAACCGTGGCAAAAGTCCTTGAGGATGCCGCAACTGCCGCCAAAGGCGCGGCGCGCGGTCCGATCCAATTGTTGTTACTGGACCCAAGCCTGCCAGGTGATGTCGAAATGGACCTGGGCGCTGAGTTTCCGATCAACCCGCAGATCAAAGGCGCGATAAAATCGCTGGAAGGTATTCTGTCCGTCGAAGAGATCTGACCTCTCTTTGTTGCCAGACAGTTAGCACCCCGCTAGGCTGACCCGACAGAGATGTCTTTGGGTCATGCCGCAGGAGGGTGTTGATATGACAATTGCAGGTCTCAATTTCAGAAGAGTTTTGTTTGGAGCGACGGCATCGCTGGCTTTGGTTGCAGCCTCGGTCGCGATGGCAGACGACAAGAAGAAAAAGAAAACCATCGAAGGCGCGCTAATCGGCGCGGGCGTTGGTGCGATTGTCGGTGACGGAAAAGGCGCGGCGATTGGTGGCGTGGCCGGAGCCATTATTGGACATAACTGGAAGTGATGGTGATGCAGCTTAACAAACTTGGAATGTCAGTTTGCGCCGCAATTCTAGCGGCTCCGTGCGTGGTATCTGCCGATGAGGCTGCTGAACAGATGGTGCAGGACGCATTGCCTGTGATGCACTATACTTGCGCCTCAATTGCTGAAGAGGCGGATGGTGACGAAGAATTTGTTGTGACTGTAGTCGCAAAAATGACGGCGCTATCTCTTCATAATCGCCAGATCAATATCGAAGAACATGCGGCCACAGATGAGGAAAAGGCCCAGTTGCGCGAAGCCTTCATAGCGGCGCTGTCGGAAGGATGCGCCGCGGATAAGGATGCCCTTTTGGGCGGCGTGGTCGACACGGCGGTGAAAACGTCGCTGGGGCTCTAAGTCATCAATAATGTGGCGGGCGTTCGTCGCCCAAAACGATCCCGCCCGAGCCTTCCTGCGCCCGTTCGCCTTCGCGGCGCATCAGCATTTCGACACGGCGTGTCAAACGATCAATCTCGTCCTGTTGGCGGGTGACGACCGAGTTGAGGTCTTCGACCGTACGGGCAAGATGGGCGATCTGCTCTTCCAGATGCTGCATGGGGGACTCCTGTGTCTTAGGCCGGTCATAGCGACCCGGATAGCGCATGGCCAGCGAAAGCGCGCCTTGCCCCGATGCAGGCCATGGGATAGACCGCGCGCGGAACAAGGCAACTCCCAAGGACGTCCCACATGGCCAAGCCCAAGAAACAGCCCCGCCCCAAGGCCGTAACGCCAAAAGGGTTCCGCGACTATTTCGGCCAGGAAGTCACGCAGCGCACCGAGATGCTGCGGGCTATTGCGGACGTCTATCATCAGTACGGGTTTGACGCCCTGGAAAGCAGCGCGGTTGAAACCGTCGAGGCGCTGGGCAAATTCCTGCCCGACGTAGATCGCCCGAATGAAGGCGTCTTTGCGTGGCAGGAAGTCGACGAGAATGACAAGGGCGACTGGATGGCCTTGCGTTATGATCTGACCGCGCCGTTGGCCCGCGTCTATGCGCAGCACCGCAACGATCTGCCAACGCCTTATCGCCGCTATGCGATGGGGCCGGTCTGGCGGAACGAAAAGCCGGGGCCGGGGCGGTATCGTCAGTTTTATCAATGCGATGCGGATACGGTGGGTACGGCCTCGATGGCCGCAGACGCCGAGATTTGCGCGATGCTGTCTGATACGTTGGAGACCGTGGGCATTCCGCGCGGCGACTATCTGGTGCGGGTCAACAACCGCAAGGTTCTGAATGGCGTGCTTGAGGCCATGGGGCTTGGCGAAGACGTCGCTGCCCGCGACAACGTTCTGCGCACCATCGACAAGTTCGACAAAGTTGGCGAGCAGGGTGTGCGAGAGCTGCTGACCAAAGGCCGTCTGGACGCCTCTGGCGCGTTTATCGACGGTGTTGGTCTTAGCGATGATCAGGCTGAGCCCGTGATTGCCTTCCTGACCTCCAAGGCTGCGGACACCACCGGAACATTGGCCAACCTGCGCGCCGCCGTAGGCGACAGCACGATCGGCGCGGACGGGATCGCCGAGTTGGAACAGATCGGCACCTTGTTGGATGCGGGCGGGTACGGTGCGGACCGGATCGAGATTGACCCTTCGGTCGTGCGAGGTCTTGGTTACTATACCGGGCCAGTATATGAGGCCGAGCTGACCTTTGAGATTTTCGATGAGAAAGGCCGCAGGCGGCAATTCGGATCGGTTTCGGGTGGTGGTCGCTATGACGATCTGGTCAAACGCTTCACCGGGCAGGAAGTTCCGGCGACCGGCGTCTCCATCGGTGTCGACCGTCTGCTCGCTGCCCTGCGCGAAAAAGGCAGGATAGCCGCGCAGGCTACGGGCCCTGTAGTCGTGACCGTTATGGATCGCGAACGGATGGCCGATTATCAGGCGATGGTGGCAGAACTGCGCAACGCAGGTATCCGGGCAGAGGTTTATCTGGGTAATCCCAAAAACTTCGGCAATCAGCTGAAATATGCGGATAAACGGAACTCTCCGATTGCAGTGATCGAGGGCGGTGACGAGAAAGCCAATGGGATCGTGCAGATCAAGGACCTGATCCTTGGCGCGAAGATCGCTGAAAGCGCCACGCTCGAGGAATGGAAAGAACGCCCCAGCCAGTTCGAAGTGTCACGTGGTGATCTGATCGCCAAAGTGCGCGAAATTCTGGACAGTCAGGACTGACCGATGCCCAATCGTTCCCAGATACAGGCCCGCGCCGCGATGATGCGTATCCGGTTCGAAGCCGCCGGGGCGCAGGTTGTGGATACGCCCCTGCTGCAACCGGCTGAAACGTTGCTGGACCTTTATGGCGAAGACATCCGCGCGCGTGCTTATGTGACTTCGGATGCGTTGCGAGGTGAGCAGATGCTGCGCCCCGATTTCACGCTTCCGGTCGTGCAGATGCACATGACCGAAGGGGCTGAACCCGCACGCTATACCTATTCTGGTGAAGTTTTTCGTCGGCAAGAGCATGACCCGGATCGGTCCAACGAGTACATTCAGGTCGGTTATGAAGTTTTTGACCGCAATGATCCCGCCGGGGCTGATGCCGAGGTGTTTTCCCTGTTTGCCCTGCAACTGCGGGGGCTGCCCTTGCGCGCGGCGACCGGTGACATCGGCATCCTGACGGCGGCTGTTCAGGGGCTGCGCACCACGGATCGGCGCAAGGCCGCGCTGATGCGCCACCTGTGGCGCCCACGTCGGTTCCGCGTCCTGCTGGATCGGTTCGCCGGACGAAAGCCCGAGCCGGATCACCGCACAATGCTTTTGGAGGCCGCAGACCCAATGGGTTTTGACGTCCCTATGATCGGAAAACGCCGTGCTGCCGAGATTGAGGCCCGCATCGACGCGTTGCGCGAAGATCGTGAGACGCCGCCAATTTCGGACAACGAGCTTGCAGGCCTGGAATCTCTGCTAACCGTTCGGGAAACCATGCCCTTCGCTTTGGAGCAGTTGCGGGACGTGGCCGTCGACCTGCCTCAGATCACCCCGGCGCTGGACAGGCTTGAGGCAAGAATTGCCGCCCTGCAGGCGCGTGGTGTTGATGTGAGCCGGCTGGATTTCGAGGCGGCCTATGGGCGTACGTCGATGGAGTATTACGACGGGTTTGTCTTTGGGTTTTATGCCGAAGGTCGACCCGATTTGCCACCGATTGCCACCGGCGGGCGTTACGATGCGCTGACACGCCAATTGGGCAATGGGGCCGAAATTCCAGCTGTCGGCGGTGTACTGCGCCCGGACCTAATGCTGGAAATCGAGGAGGCCGCGCAATGAGCTTGAAACTGGGCGTGCCCTCGAAGGGCCGATTGATGGACAAGACCTTTTCGTGGTTCGAAAAGCGCGGCATCACCCTGTCGCGCAGCGGATCAGACCGGGAATATGCCGGTAAGGTTGAAGGGATCGACGGGGTCTCGCTGATCCTGCTGTCTGCCGGGGAAATCCCCCGCGAACTGGCAGCTGGCCGCATTCATATGGGTGTCACCGGAACCGATCTGGTGCACGAAAAATTGCCACGATGGGAACAGCAGATTGAGGAAGTCTCCGAGTTGGGCTTTGGCAAAGCTGACTTGATTATCGCGACACCAGCCTGCTGGGTCGATGTCGAAACCCTGGACGATCTCGATGCTGCCGCGGCGGCGTTTCGCAAAACCCACGGGCACCGGTTGCGGATTGCGACCAAATACCACCGATTGGTGCGCGAGTTTCTGACGGACGCGGGGGTTGCAGATTACACTCTGGTCGACAGCCAGGGCGCAACCGAAGGCACTGTGATGAACGAAACCGCCGAGGCGATTGCCGATATCACCTCGACAGGTGAGACATTGCGCGCAAACCACCTAAAAATCCTGTCGGACGGCCTGATCCTGCAATCACAGGCCACGCTGTGGCGTAGTCGGGTTGCCAGCTATGGTGTGGGTGAAAAAGAGGTTCTTTCGGAATTGCTTGATCGGCTGAGCTGATTACAGCACGCCGATGTCCGCCAACGCGCGATTCAGATCGTCAGGCAGGGAATCATCCTCGGCCCGTCCTTTGGGAAGATCGGCAGGCGTATCTTCGGGTTTGAGGTATCGCCACCCTTGGAACGGGCGTTTCAAGGCATTCTGTGTGCGGTGCACCTCAGGGTCCAGCACGATGGCGCAGCGGCGGATACCGTCCTCGCCGCGCACTTCGTCCAGCCGCAGGATCTTCTGGCGGCATTGTACGACACCCTTGATCACCCAATAGATTGATCCTCCGTTCAGAATCTCGGCCTCGCGCTTGGGCCACATGCGGGTGACGTGGCGCGGCAAGCCGTCTTCATAAAGGGGCTTGCGGCTGTCCTGCCATTCCATCAGCGTGTCGACGCTTTCCGATCCGACGGAGAGTTTTATGAGGTTTATGTACTTATCCACAGCTTTCCCACAGAGTCGTCCCAAGACCGTCTATACATTGTAGCTCAAGAAAGCCTGTCATCAAGGTGTTGTGGTTAAGGTGTGATCTGGGATAATCTGGATACCTCTTTCAGAACAGGGAATCACCAATGAGCCGCTTTGCCGCCCCCATCGCCGAGCAGATCTGGGACATGAAATATCGTTTCAAACAGGCCGATGGCACTCCCATTGACCAAACGGTTGAGGACAGCTGGCGGCGTATCGCTCGCGATCTTGCGCAGGTCGAAAAAGACCCGGCGCATTGGGAGCAGAAGTTCTTCGAAGCGCTGGAAGATTTCAAATACCTGCCTGCTGGCCGTATCACCGCTGGCGCAGGCACTGCGCGACGTGTGACGCTGTTTAACTGCTTTGTCATGGGCACGGTGCCGGACAGCATGGGCGGTATCTTCGATATGCTGAAAGAGGCCGCGCTGACCATGCAGCAGGGTGGGGGGATCGGCTATGATTTCTCGACCATTCGCCCGCGCGGAGCGGATGTGCATGGGGTCGCGGCGGATGCATCCGGGCCTCTGAGCTTTATGGATGTATGGGACGCGATGTGCCGCACCATCATGTCCGCAGGTTCGCGCCGGGGTGCGATGATGGCGACCATGCGCTGTGACCACCCGGATATCGAACAGTTCATCACGGCTAAGTCCGACCCTGCACGCCTGCGCATGTTCAACATGTCTGTGCTGGTCACCGATCCCTTTATGGAAGCTGTCAAAGCCGATGGCCCGTGGGAGCTGGTGTTCGACGACAAGGTTTACCACACAGTTCAAGCGCGTGATCTGTGGAACAAGATCATGCAGGCCACCTATGACTATGCCGAACCGGGTGTGATTTTCATCGACCGGATCAACAAAGCCAACAACCTCAGCTATGCCGAAACCATCGCGGCGACAAACCCGTGTGGCGAGCAGCCTTTGCCGCCTTATGGCGCGTGCCTGCTGGGTTCGATCAACCTTGCCCGTCTTGTGTCAGAGCCGTTCGAAGATGCGGCCCATCTGAATGAGGCTGCCCTGCAAGAGCTGGTCGCGACAGCCGTCCGCATGATGGACAACGTTGTCGACGCGTCGAAGTTCCCGCTGCCGGAACAGGCCGCCGAGGCGCAGGCCAAGCGCCGTATCGGGCTGGGCGTGACCGGGCTGGCGGATGCTCTGCTGATGCTGGGTCTGCGCTATGGATCGGACGAGGGCGCGCGTCAGACCGAGCTCTGGTTGAAAGCGATTGCGCGCGCCGCGTATCTGGCGTCGGTCGACTTGGCAAAGGAAAAAGGGGCGTTCCCCCTGTTCGACGCCGAGAAATACTTGGAAAGCGGCACGATGCAGCAGATGGATGATGACGTGCGCGATGCAATTCGCGAACACGGTATCCGCAACGCTTTGCTGACTTCGATCGCGCCGACGGGGACAATTTCTCTCTACGCGGGGAATGTGTCGTCGGGGATCGAGCCAGTCTTTGCCTATGCCTATACGCGGAAGGTCCTGCAAAAGGATGGCTCGCGCACTGAAGAAGAAGTCGTGGACTACGCCGTGCAGATGTGGCGCGACAAATTTGGCGACAAAGAGCTGCCAGACTATTTCGTCAACGCACAGACGCTGTCCCCCTCCGATCACGTTAAGATGCAAGCCGCGGCTCAGAAATGGATCGACAGCTCGATCTCGAAGACGATCAACTGCCCCGAGGACATCAGCTTTGACGCTTTCAAAGATGTCTACATGCAGGCCTGGGATCAGGGGTGCAAAGGGTGCACGACTTATCGTCCGAACGATGTGACAGGGTCCGTCCTGACCGTGTCAGAAAGCGAAGACAAAGCGCCGGGTGAAAGTGCAAGCGCACCGCATGAAATTGACGGTGGCGACGTGATCTACATGTCGGAGCCGCTGGATCGCCCACAATCTCTGGAAGGTTCGACCTATAAGTTGAAGTGGCCCGATAGCGAACACGCGATCTACTTGACGATCAATGACATTGTCATCGGTGGCCGTCGTCGTCCGTTCGAAGTGTTCATCAACTCGAAGAACATGGAGCATTACGCCTGGACGCTGGCGCTGACCCGCATGATCTCGGCCGTATTCCGCCGGGGTGGGGATGTGTCTTTTGTGGTGGAAGAACTGAAGGCCGTGTTTGACCCGCGCGGTGGTGCTTGGGTTCAGGGCAAGTATATCCCGTCGATCTTGGCCGCAATTGGTGGCGTGATCGAACAGCACATGATCAATATTGGCTTTCTTGAGGGCGAGGGCATGGCGCTCAAATCCGACCCCCAAGCGCAGGTCGTCAACATGGACGCACCACGTGGCAAAGCCTGCCCATCCTGCGGCCAGTACGATATGGTGATGATCGAGGGCTGCATGACCTGCCGCAGCTGCGGTCATTCAAAATGTGGCTGATGTCGTGAATTTCAGCGTCGTGAACCGCCAGGCAATACGAACCCATTTCGGCGGTTTTGACGCCCATAAACAAGGTCATTAGAGCCCACACCTCGCAAATCTAAGGATTTATAGGGAAACAAGGCGCCGTATCGTTAATCAACGGCGCCTTGTTTTTTGCGAGATTGGGAGTGTACGCAGAAGTCTTTCGAGAATTGTTGGCAATACCCGGTATCGGTCGGGTGGCCGTTGTTACAGTATGTTTAGAAGCTTCGAAAACCCAGCGTTCAAAACAAGAGCCGCAAGTGTCCCTGTTATCGTCGCCGGTATACCCTGCTTCCAGGTATCGAACACTAGATGGCAGAATATCGCTCCGACAGATGTGCAGAGCAACGCAAGTGCTCCTAGCGGCCCGATCCACGACGATTGAAACCAGATGGCAATTGCCCCGAAAAGTTCCCCGCATCCGACGATGAACATGATCTGCCTGTTGAGGCCGTAGCTTTCGAACATGCCCAACTGGATTTCAAAGACCTTCTTTTGCCACCCAAAAATCTTGATGGATGAAGCAAAGAGAAAAAATGCAGATAGAAGACCGACGGCGATGTTCAGGAGCAATGCTAGTCCTTCCGGTTTGATTTCTTGTAGGCTGCCGGAGATACGCCCGTCCATTTACGAAATGCTCTGGAGAAGGCGGTTGGGTCGGCATAGCCAAGCCTTTGCGCTGTCTCGCCGACGGATTTATTGTCTTTTGCCAGCAGGCGTTCGGCTTCTTCCTGCTTAATGCGCGCGATCACTTGGGACGCCGTTTGACCGTAAGGTTCCAGCCGGTTGTTCAGTGTTTCCTGATGAAAGCCGCAAAGGTCCGCAAGCTCATCCACACCAAATCCTGAATCCGAAAGATGGACCCTGATTAGGCCTTTCAGTCCCGCAAGGAAATCCTGCGGGGCGGCCAGATCTTCATCCATAACCCTGTAGTCTGGGGGGTTTTCCAGTGCCTCTGGTCGTAGTCTGTAACTTAACCAGCTGGAGGGAAACCTGATCGAAAAACCTTGAGGATTGCACTTGATTGCCCGAACGCCGTGAAACTGACCGGGCAGCGCATCCGGGTCACTGACGCGAAGAATGACCTGGTTGGGGTCCCACCTGAAATCCAGGACACGGTGCAACAGGGATATCCATATACTCGTCAGAAACGCGTCGGTTTGGCTGGGAGAAACCGAAATTTGGAAGTTCCTTTTGGCACTGAAATACGCGTGCTCTCCTTCAACAAAGAGGGATTGCGTAACGGCATTGGATTCCTTGGAAACCGCTTGTGTGAACCTGGTAAAGAAGTCTCCCAATGTAAGGGCTTCTGCCAGCATATCGCCAAGCGGGAGAAATTTGACAAGGTCAACGGATTGCCCGACCCGTGCGCAAAAATCCGGTGAAGTGGCTTCTGCCACGGCCTGATAGATCTGGTAGACGGTATCGTGGCGCAGGAAATTCTTCGGGTCCATTACCTGCGCTTCGTTCAACCCCAGAGGATCAAGAACAAACGCGGGTTCGACCCCTACGCTGCGAAGCGCTGCGACAACCGGACCCGCAACTGAAGCCCTGACGAGTGGCAGCGACTGATCCGTGTTATTACCAAGTCTTCTTGTCATCTCTTCTCCAGAAATTCGCAATATGCCCGAGTGTAGGAAATTCCCACAACAAAATTATGAAATCTTGCAGTTTTCCAAAACTATTTTTCACGAACCGGCAAATTGTCAGGCATCAAGTTATTCGAATTCTATAATGACTCCTAAATGCGCCTTTTGCGATTCTTGTTGATAGGAGCCCTGATGAACGGATGTCTGATGCGCATACTTGTGCCCGCAGTACTAGCTGCGAGCCATCTGTTTCCAACTCATGCCGCTGCACAGGAAGAAAGTTTCCCGATCCTTTTCACAAATGTTCATGTCTTTGATGGGGTGAACGAAGCGCGGATCGAGAACGCAAATGTTTTGGTCGTTGATAACCTGATCGCCGAGGTCTCGACTGAGCCGCTTGCCGTCGCCAATGCGCAAATCATCGACGGTGGTGGGCGCACACTGATGCCCGGAATGCATGATCAACACGTGCATCTTACGTTGTTCAACCCTCTCAGCGATGGGTTGCGCCAGAATATAACACCCTTTCACCTTGGCGGCGTCGCGACAATTCGGTCTGAACGCATCCTGATGAATGGGTTCACCACTGTCCGGGACCTAGGCGGACCAGCAAAATCCATCGCTCGCATTATAGATTCCGGCATGTTTCCAGGGCCGCGCATTTACTCGTCTGAAGCCTTCATCACCCAGACATCCGGGCACGCGGACTTCCGTAAACTGAACGACCGGCATCCCACACTGTCTGGGCAAGGACCATCACATTGGGTCGAAAGTGAAATGAGCTTTATAGCCGATGGGCCGGATCAGATCCGGATGGCTGTACGCGAGAACCTGCGCCGCGGGGCAACCCAGATCAAAATTATGGTCAGCGGCGGTGTTACGTCCGAGTTCGACCCCCTGCATTCGCTTCAGTACCAAGCCGATGAAATCCAGATGGCAGTCAAAACCGCCGAACAGTGGGGCACTTATGTGACCTGCCATGTGTTCACTGAACAGGCGATCCGAAACTGTATCGACAATGGCGCGAAAACCGTCGAACACATCCCGTTTCTGACTCCGGAAGTGGCCGAGGTCATGGTTCAAAAACAGATCATGTTTGCGACCGCCGTGGCTCCGGTCTACTCGGTCTCCACCGAGCAGGCCGAAGCATTTTACACACCCGCGTCGTTTGCGAAGTGGAAGACGGTGCGGGATGCCGCGGCCAACATGATTGAAGTAATTCAAACCACGCCAGGCATGATCGATCTCTACACCCTGGGCACTGACCTCATCAACAACTGGGACCAAACGCTAGAGCAGGACAAGAAGATGAGCGACGAGTTCAAATACCTGCTTGAAGCGAATTTCACACCCTTCGACATTTTGCGCATCGCAACGTCCAACGGCGCGCGCATGAACCGTCTTACAGGTTTGAACAATCCTTATCAGGACGGCCCGCTGGGTGTGGTCGAAGAGGGTGCATACGCCGATCTTCTATTGGTTGATGGGAACCCGCTGGAGGACATCCTGCTGCTGTCCGATCCCGACACCAATCTAAAGATCATCATGAAAGATGGCGTGATCTACAAGAACACACTCGACTGAGTGTCGCGTGGGGTGAACTTACCTCGGCACCCCGCGCACTAAATTTTAAGGGAGAGAAGGACATGAATATTTCGACAAAGACGGCTGCCGTCGCGAGCCTGGTTTTTTTCACTGCCACTGCTGCGTTTGCGCAGGACACCCTGCCACAAACCCTGTTCACCAACGTCCATGTCTTTGACGGAGTAAATGAGGCGCGGATCGAGAACGCCAGCGTTCTGGTTGAAGGCAACTTGATCAAAGAAGTGTCCACCGAGGCTATCGACGCGCCTGGCGCGACGGTTGTGGATGGAGGTGGTCGCACATTGATGCCCGGGCTGATCGACAGCCACGTCCATCTGAACCTGACCGGTCTGTTCACAAGCTTTGGTGGCGCGGAATATGCGAATTGGGACGGCGTCGGCGCGATGGCGGTCGCAAACGCGCGTGATTACCTTATGGATGGGTACACAACGGTTCGCGATGCCTGTGGCCAAGGTGATGCGATGAAAAAGCTGATCGATCAGGATATCCTTGTCGGGCCACGGATTTACCCGAGCGGTGCGTGCATCGGCCCACAATCTGGTCACACGGACTGGCGCAGCCCTCGTGCCCGGGCAGAAGGTGGCCCCGTCGCACAGGTGGAAGAACTAAATCTCGCGGTCGTTGCAGACGGCGTAGACGAAATCAGAACGGCCGCGCGCCGGAACCTCAGCTATGGGGCCACGCAAATCAAGCTAACCGTCGGCGGCGGAGTTTCCTCGGAATTGGACCCGCTTTGGTCCGTTGGATACAGCGTGGAAGAAATAAAGGCAGCGGTCGACGTTGCGGCTTTTTTTGACACTTATGCTTTCACGCATGCCTACACGGACGAAACTGTCCAAATGGCACTGGATGCGGGCGTCAAGGTCATTGAACACGGCCAGATGGTCACAGAAGAAACCGTGAAACGAATGGCTGATGAAGGGATATTCTGGTCCCTCAACACCGCCGGGTTCTCACCGATCCTGTTTGAGCACCCGAACTTTGCACCGGGTACGCCAGCAGGCATCAAGCTTGCGGTTGCACATGACCAAAGCAAGGATCTCATCGCGCTTGTCAAGAAATACAAACCCAAGGTCGTGCACAACGTTGATACAGTACTGTCAACGCTCGATCAGGGCCGTGCCCATCGCGATTTCGAAAAGTACCAGTTTGCTGATTGGTTCGGCAATCATGCCATGCTGGTCTCCGCTACGTCGACCGCGGGCGAACTGGCGCAGCTGACTGGCCAACGTAATCCTTATCCGGAGCAGTTGGGGGTGATCCAATAAGGAGCCTACGCCGATATCCTGATCGTCGATGGCAACCCGCTGGAAGATCTTTCTGTCTTGGGGGCCCAACCGAAATGGTTTGACGCGGAACCGCGTGAAGAAGGTTTCGACACCATCCGTGTCATCATGAAGGACGGCAAATTCTACAAGAATACGCTGGAATAAAGGAAAGTGGGGTGGTCTATCTTTGATAACCCCACACTTCAGCCAAGAAACCTTCCCTGAAAGGAAAGACTGTGAAACATCTCAGCCTTGGCGTCTTTATGGCGATCTGTGGTTCAATTGCCGCTGCTGAAGACGCCGAAAGCATGCGTACGTTTTTGTTCATTGGCACGTCCAATAGCACCGCTTGGGAAATGCAGATCGCCAATCCGGGGGATCGCGCAGCCTCGGTGAAGGGCGGGATCGAAGCGCTCGGTGGAGAGCTTTTGAGCTATTACTGGGGGCTTGGAAACGGGAAGAACTACATCACCGTTTCACTGCCAGACGATCCAAGCTTTATCCAGGCCTTCTATGTCAGCCGCCTCGGCGACGGCTTGTTGGATGACTACCAGATGATCGAATTGATGAGCAGCGCCGACATGGCTGTGGCGCTGGAACGTGTTCCCGAAATCAAAGCTGTGGATGACGTTAAGTGATTGGAGGCTTGTCGCACCAGAGATCGTATCTTCCACCACGACCGACCCTTGCCACTGCCTTATTGAGCGCCTTTGCACTATTTGGCGGTGCTGCTGATGCCCAGGAAAATTCTGCTCAGGCGAAACTGGAGGCCGCAGCCCAGGTATCGTTGGGTGGTCCGGGATCAGCCAGCGCGCAGCAGGAGCAAGACAGGTTGCGCCGGCTGGAAGATTCGCGTTGGCCCGGTTTGGACCGTGCCATTGATCCAACCGAAACCGCTTTGGGTCGATTTCGGGAAAACACCGGATTGGCGCTCAGCTTTGATTACCAAGCGCTATACCAACGCAGTTCTCACAGCCTGACCGGGCAGGACGAATCTGCATCCGGTCAGCTCAGGATGATTGGGACGTGGGAATTGGCAAACCGGGGTGGTGAAAACCCGGGTAGCCTTGTCTTTATTCTGGAGAACCGACACCGGTTGGGCCAGTCCATTGCACCCTCAGCACTGCCTGCGCAAATTGGATATCAAGGGGCAACTGCGGTCACGTTTGGGGACACGAACACGACCTTGTCGGTAGCTTACTGGCAACAAGCCTTCGCAAACGGACGAGGAGGAGTGGTGGCGGGTCGGATCGATCCGGGCGACTACTCTGACATTCTGGGTTACGTGAACCCAAGGACGACCTTTTCGAACTATTCAATCCTGTTTAGCCCGGTGCTGCCAATCCCCGATCCCGGTTTTGGTGTCACGGTCGGCGGCTACCTGACGGATCAAATTTATGCGTTAGGGGTGGTCAGCGATGCCAATGGGTCTCTCACAGACATTGAGTGGTTTTCCGGGGGTAGCGAATTCTACAAATACGCCGAGATCGGCTGGACGCCCGAAAAATCAAAACGATTTCTGACAAACGTTCATCTGGGGATGTTTCACACGGATGCGCGCCAACAAGTTGGCGTACCGGAAACATATGGAGCCACACTTTCTGCCAACCATACATTCGACAACCAACTGATGATCTTCGGACGGCTGGGATGGTCCAATGGCGGCGGTGCGTTGGCCAAGCGTGCAGTCAACGCAGGCTTGATGTGGCGACCTGGCCCCTATGATGATCTCCTTGGCATAGCGGCCACTGTTGCCGACCTGACGACACCAGGATTGCCCAATCAAACGACACTTGAAGCTTTCTTCCGTTTGGACTTGGCCGACAATCTGGCACTGACGGCAGACGTGCAATACCTGAAAAATCCCGGATCAAACTCGAACGACCCGCTGGTCTTGGGACTGAGACTGAGGGTCAATCTTTGATGAATGCCGGGTAGCAGTTTCCGTTCGGGCTTCATTTTGGCCGGAGCGGGCGGGGGCGGCAAGTGAGTGGGTCGCCCCCAACTATTTTTGATGGCAGACCTTTTCGGTCTCCTTATGATCTCTTCAGTCTTTATGTGGGAGCTTTAGTGTCATGACGCGATACATCTACGGTTTGGTTATTTTGCTCTTTGCTGCGGCGGTTTCGACGTCAAACGCTGTTCCAGCGTACGCACAGAACGCGGCGAGTGAACAGGAACCTGCCGAGGTACAGCAAGAAGATCTCTTAACTCAGGTTGCCGACAAATCAATTTCTGCCGGTGACCTGGAGATACTGCTTGTTCCGCTGACGACTGATGAGCTTTCGGAAATTGCTTTTGCCTGGCAAGACCATGTCCGCAACCAACTTGAAGAAATTGCCCGTATCAATCTTAGCCTTCAGGCCGGAAACGAAGCGCAAGAAGATGACCTGAGATCACAACTTTCTTTGATAAACGATACTGGCACTGTAATTTTGGATAATTACACTCTGGTCTTGGACGAATGGGCCCTAAAGGGTGCCGCAGAAGAAGACCTGAAGCCGCATACAGATTATCTCTTGGCGCTCAAAACTGGCGTGCTTAAAACAACGGATTTACAGACTTTATTTCACAACGCTCTCCAATGGTTGGTTTCCTGGGAGGGAGGTGCTGGTCTTCTATTGGCTGGGTTGGGTGTTTTGGCTGCTGTTTGGGTTATGATGTTTGTCGCCAAAATGGTGCGTCGTTTAACTGAGCGCGGTCTTGAAAAGATACCAACAATATCGCGGATGCTTAAGAAATTCATTGCGACCGCAGTGTTTTGGGCGGTCTTTATTCTCGGCATTCTGGTTGTACTTGCCTTGTTTGGTGTGAACGTCACTCCTTTGTTTGCAATATTTGGTGGATTGTCTTTCATTCTTGGCTTTGCGCTTCAGGAAACGCTAGGCAATCTCGCCAGCGGACTGATGATCATGGTTTTAAAGCCATTCGATACCGGAGACTATATTCAGGTTGGCGGGTCATCTGGTTTTGTTGACGAGATGTCGGTCGTTTCGACAAAAATCCGAACCTTCGACAACCAGATCATCATTGTGCCGAATAGTAAGATCTGGGGTGACGTAATCACAAATGTCAGCGCATCTGATGAGCGTCGCGTCGATCTGGTTTTTGGGATCGCGTATTCAGACAACGCTGCTCACGCAATCGATGTTCTGAAGGAATTGGTCGCAAGACATGAACTATGCCTGAAATCGCCTGATCCAGAAATATTTGTTGGTGAGCTTGGCGACAATTCAGTCAATATCTTTTGTCGACCGTGGTCCAAGTCTGACGACTACTGGACTGTCTATTGGGACCTCACAGGACAAGCCAAAGAGCGGTTTGACCAAGAGGGAATATCAATACCGTTCCCGCAGCGCGATGTTCACCTGATCCCAGTGGAAGGAGTAAAGACATGAGAGCATTAGTAATATGGGTGATGTCCTTTCTGCTTCTTTGCAGTGTAGCCTCGGCCCAGTCAGAAGAAATACTGCTGCCACAGCAGGAGCGAGAAGATCCCGAATTCATAGCACCGGTTATTGTCGATGGGGATGAGCTTTTTGTCGTCCGCGGATCCAGCGCATTGCCCGCAACGGACAGGGCCGCAAAGATTGAAGAAAGAATTGCTCAAGTCGCGGATAGATCAGAGAGCAAAACGGTCGACATCCAAATCTCCCGGGCTGAATTTGGACAACTCGTACGCGTCGACGGCCATATGGTCACTATTACCACTCAGGCTGACGCCGACCACGAACAGATGGACATTGAAGTTCTGGCCGGGCTGCAAGCAGAGGCCATCGAAAATGCCATTTTAAAGTACCGGGAAGCGCGATCCAGCGAAGGCCGCGTTGACAGCGCCTTGGCCGCTGTCGCTTGGACGGCGTTGTTTGCACTGGTGTCATACTTTTTCTTTGCCAAACGGAAGAAGTTTCTGGGCTACGTCAGAAACAACTTGGAAAAGAGAGCGGAAAGCGTCGAGGAAGCTACAAAGTCAATTCTACGAAGTAGGGCAATCGCGTCTATCATCGTTTATTCAATTCATGCTTTGATGTGGGTGCTGTTTCTGTTTTTTCTCTATTACTACCTGTCCTTGGTTTTGCTGTCTTTCGCGGAAACCCAGGCCATCGCTCAAGTTCTTCTAAAGTACGTTAGTGAGCCATTGATAAATGTTGTGTTGGCTGTCGTTGGGTACATCCCAAACCTGATCATGCTGGTGATTATTGCAGCCTTATGTCGATTTGCGATCCGCGGCCTCGATCTGTTCTTTGACAACCTGGAGAACGGTGCGTTCGAAATCAAAGATTTCGAGGCGCACTGGATCGCGCCGACGAACATGCTGTTCAGGGCTTTGGTCATCGTGATCGCACTGGTGTTCGCCTACCCGTACATCCCGGGCTCAGGTTCCCGGGCGTTTCAGGGCCTGACAATTCTTGCCGGTATCATGGTCTCGTTGGGATCCAATACAGTTGTATCGAACATGATGGCAGGTCTGTTTGTCATCTATCGGCGCAGCACGAATGTTGGTGATCGAATAATGGTCGGAGACAAGATTGGGGACGTAACCGAAATCAAGCTTATGGAAACACTTATCAAATCCATCAAAAACGAAATGATCAGTATTCCAAACGCTCAGTTGTTGAACTCAGAAGTCGTGAATTATTCGCGCAAAGTCGATGGTCGAGGCCTTCTCGTTCACACAACGGTCGGGATCGGGTACGAGGAGCCGCCAAAAAAAATCACGGCAATGTTGATAGAGGCGGCTCATCGCACACAGGGTTTGAAGAAAAACCCGGAGCCTTTTGTACTTTGGACACAGTTGGCTGACTATGCCATCAATTACGAAATTAACGCATACACATCTCGAGGATCGAGTTTGCCTAAGATTCTGTCTGATCTACACCAAAACATCGTGGAAGTGTTCAACGAGAACGGTACGCAAATTATGACACCGTCCTACATGGCTGACCCGCCAAGTCCTAAGATTCCCACCGAAGAATGGGATGGAAAGCTTGCTCATATAGCGGAGTAAAAGAATACCACGTCCACTCTGGGTCCACTAAACCCTTCCATTGCAGGTTGTCGGATTAGTTTGATTGATCCAGAGCAATGGGTAGGATTAATGAAATAGTTTTCAGAACGTTTTGAGGTTCCAGATGATCAATTGGGCATTTACTGCAATGGTAACGCTTCTCGCGAGTGGCGCTCTTGCCGCTGGTATGGAGCGGTGGGGTGAGTCCGGCGACTGGAAAATTTTGATCGACCCCGAGAAAGGAAATGGCTGCCTCGCGTGGAAGCCCTTCGAAGACGACATGACAGTTGAAATTGGCGTCGCACCCAATCAGGCTGGCGGTTTCTTTGCCGCCTACAATCCGGCCTGGGTTCAGATTGAGGACGGATCAACCGGCATCGTGAACTTCGATTTTGGTGACGCAAAGTTTGAAGGCGAAGCCATAGGTGTTTTTAAAAATGGCGTCCCCGGGGGTTACGCCTTTTTCGACAACCCTGCGTTTGTAACCGAATTCGGCAAGCGCCAAAGCGTCACGATTATTGGTGAAAGTGGAGCCGAAGTAGAACTTGATCTAAGTGGGTCCTCAAAAGCCATCGAGGCCGTTTTGGCATGCCAGGCAGAACAGCCTGAACCACTAAAGAACTAGGTCGTGACCGACTATTGAAGCTGATTCATGTCTGGCACGCACGGTTGCCTGTCTGCTGGCATCGCATCAGCACCTTCCGGAGCCTTGTTTCTGGATCCACCTACATCCAACTTGAACTTCGGTGACGAAAGTTGGCCAGTCACGTCAAACGGCCACGCGCTACGGGATAGCGGTTTGCCAACTCGACGAGGTTCTGCCCTGATCGCAATAGTATCTTTGACCCAATCCACTTGGCCCTTGGCCACCAATTGAACAGAACCCGTTTCAACCACGATGGAGTCTGAGCTTACCCGGCCGGCTTCGATGCTAATTGGTGCCACAACGCATGTTATGTCCGTGTAACCTTGACGGAGTTCCTCTGAAAACAGCCATGGGAAAATACCAAGCCCTGCCAACTCCAGAAGGCTGGTGCTGACATAGCCTTGTGACATCGATAAAGAAGCAGTGCCGCGCATGGAATTCACAAACGCTTTGCCAGACGCGGTATTGCCTGAAACGTTAAACTCACCACTCAAACGTCCATAGGCATCTATCCCGATACCCAGTTCATCGAGAATCTCTCCGAATTCCCATCCTGAGGTTGACCCCGACAAGGAGAGCCAATCAGGTGAGTCAATCAGATCCATCACTGCCCGTAGGCTGAAGTTTCCACCGCCATAAGCCATCTGGAGCGGGCCAAAATCTACGGTCCCTTCTTTTGCAGACAATTGGCTGGAAACAGAAGTTACGCCTTGTTGGCCAACAATCTCCTTAAAGTCGATCTGTACCTCGACGTCTGCCTCTCTCAGTACGCGCTGCACATCCAGAAGATCGGCTGGCTTTCCTTTCTCCTTTGGTAAAACCAGGGGCTGTACGTTGGTTTCCTTCGGTAGAACCAAGGGCTGTACGTCGGTTTCAGGATCTTTTGAAGCGTCGCCTACCAAGCTTTTAAGCTGGTCCAGCGTAGCGGTCAGGTTTTTTAGATCGTTTAAATCGAGCCTTTTACTCGCAACGTTTCCGCGAATTACAGAAGCGCCCTCGGGAAATTTTGCATCCAAAGCGGCCAGAAGGTGTGACGAACCGGCTTCAAACTCGATTGAGGCAGTGAAGTCCTCGCCCTGCTTCGACGTCACTGCATCGACGGCAAGTGCGCCAATCTCGACAGGTTGCAATTTAAGCGCAGTCAGAAAACTAGCTCCGTCGCTGACATCCAGTTCCACGTCAAAATCAAGGCCTGACAGCCCTTTCAATTCGCTGACCGATAGCGCGAGGTCAAGCGCCCAAATATCTGTGCCATAGGTGGTTGCATTAAACCTGTTGAGCGAAACAGGCCCTCCTTCATTGGACAAGCTGAAGTCGGCATTTATGCCACCGAGCTGATCGACAAAATCTTCATCCATATTTGGCAAAATCAATTTGGCCGGCCCGTTGAGTGTGCCTTCGAAAGTCACGTCCTGAAGCTGAAGCAGGTCGAGAATTTCGCCGTCGGCCTTTAGAATTGGGTCCGCAATGGGTCCAGCCTGTAAGGCGATGCCCAGCATCGCAAGCCGACCATCGGGCATGCGGCGAATGCGTTCGATAGAGGCTGGCCCGATCACGTCCAGGCCTTGATCAAATGCGTTAGTTTGGAACAGAAGTTTCTCGAACTCGAAAGACGCAAGTGATCCTATCATGTGCATTTCAAAGGCTGTGAACTTCAGCTCCTGGAAACTCTTTGCTGCGTTCGGCGGCTGCCCCTCAGGATAAAGCCGCGCGTCGAATAGCAGATCAACGCCCCGAGCTGTGTAGAGGTCTTCTATCGATCCTTCTGCTGTAAGTTGCTGTCCGTCCTCAAGGTTTACGGTGGTCGTAAAGGTCTCGATTTTCAGAGCATCCTGAGAAACAAGCTCTGCTTGCAACTGGCCATTCCCTTCCAGAACTCGCTCCAGCCCAATGACTTCAAGAAAGTCACCGAATTCACCAGTGTCCATCTGCAAGACAGCACGATAGCCACCTCCCTCGCTTTCCGAAAATGGTTCGCCGTCATAGCTCACCGTCATTTCGCCAAAATTGGCGCGCGTCGTAAACGGTGCACTATGAGGATAGTCTCCCTCGATTTCGAAACTTTGACCGTTGACGGAGCCGGTCCCCGATACCTTTGTTCTTTGCCCTTCTTCTACCTGTTCCAGAGCGAGAGACTGGAGGTCAAACACGAAAGAAAAGCCAGAGGTTTGATCATCAATGTTCAACCCAATGGATGTGAAAGCCACATTCTTGTCGCTCAGGAATGAGAGGATCCCGCTACCTTCTGGGTCGCCCTCATTGGACCCGCCTGTCTCAGCTATAGCTTCTTGATTGTCCTCTTCCGCGGCGTTTTCGGGTTCAGGTTTTGTCGTCGGTCGGCCTTTTCGCCAACTTGTTGTGCCGTCAGCAGCTGTAAGGAAATTCGCCTGGAGACCGTCAACGACGAGGTTGTCAAAGTGCAGACGTCGATTGGCCAAAGCGGCAACATCCAATTCCAGTTCCAGAAGGTTCAATTCTGCAAGAGATGTTTCCGGCATTGTTTGGCTCGGGATAATCACACCACCGACGTAAATGTGGGTGATGCGTCCAAGCGCGACACTTACATCGTCGTTGACTACAATCGGTTGTCCGATTTGTTCAGAAAGGACTTTTTCGACCAGGTCACGTCGCATCTCCGAGAATAGCGGCGCAGCAAGTAGCAACCAAACAAGTGCGATTGTTGCAAACACAAGTAGTACGACAATCCCAATTGTTCTAAACAGCCAAGTCCTCATGCATCCCCCTGACGTCGCCTACGCCGTTTTGTCTATCTGCAATTCGGCGTTTGCCAATCTACTGAAAAAGTTGGGCACGTAACTCGGTTCTCGCGCGCCGCGCATTTCGTGCTCATCGGTCCAAAGCTGCCAGGATACGGGCATCCCGTTCGTAAGGGTCCTCGCGGAAATGAACGACCCCGTCTTCGACCCACGCTGTCCAATATGTCAAAAGAACCGGCATTGGCTCAGGTAGATCAACGCGCGTTGTCTTTCCGCTATCCAAAATGGACTGCATCTTCTGCCGGCTCCAATCTGGCTCTCCCTCCATCAGAAGGCTCGCGAACTCGAACGGATACTCAAGGCGAACGCAGCCGGAACTGAGATTTCTCTCGTTTCGGTCAAAAAGGGTTTTGTCGTTTGTGTCGTGCAAGTATACAGCATATTTGTTTGGAAACATGAACTTAACCAAACCCAGCGCATTGTCTGGGCCCGGCTGCTGAACCAGGGTCACGCCGGGGTTCTTCGCCCCCCAGTTTACGGCGTTTGCGGGGATTGTCTGGCCATCCTTGTTCCGAACAACATAGTTGTTGCGTGTCAGATAGGCTGGATCCTTGCGGATGCGCGAAAGTTTGTCTTTACGAAAAATCGAGGCGGGAACGGTCCAGGTGGGATTGAATTCCATATACTTGATTTCGTCTCGGAACACTGGGGTCTTTCGATAGGCTGACCCTGTGATTGATCTAGTGGTCCAAAGCGTGCCATCCGATGTGACCAAATATGTGCGGGCTCCTGCAATGTTCACCAGCACGAATTCGTCGTCGACTTCCCGCATAAGCCAGCGGCCACGTTCCAAGCTGAGACGCAGCTTGTTAATTCGATCTTCCACCGGTTTGTTTAGCGATGCGAACGTCTTACCGCCAATGACCCCATCGGCTTCTAATCCATGCCGACTCTGAAAAGATTTGACTAATTTCACCAAGTTATCGTCGTAAACCCAAGCTGTGTTTATGCCGTTTTCACCATCTTCAGAAGAACCGCTTGTTTCAACGAAGCCTTCTGCCGCCAGCCTTTCGCGCAGCTTAGCGACAGCAGGGTCCACCATCTCTGGTTTAAGAACGGTTTCATCCGGAACATTGGTCCAACCGCCCTGTAAAGCAATGGCCCTATACTTACTCAGTGCTTCGACAAGCATCGTATACTGCGCATTGTCGATATCGATGCGTTCGATTAACGCGCTAAAACCTTCACCTTGAAGAAACTGATTCAGGGCAACGGCTGGGTCTTGTTGAATTACCGGTTTTGAGAAGTTCCAATCATCGTCCAGTGCATTTGGGTCGACTTTCCCAAACACCAAATGATGAACCAGTTTCACCGCAGCGTCCGTTGCCAGAATATCGAACAATGCTTGATTAGAAATATCGCCAGTTTGGGCGGCCTTAAATGCGGCTTGAAGCTCCGCTAAGTCAAAATCTTCCGGTCTGAAGCCCTGTTCTATAGCACTATCCAACTCATCAAAGAGTTCGTCTGCCAATTCATCGCGTGTCCACGCAGGAGTGAAGCCCCTCTCTTCGTAGAAACGCGGCACTAGGATTTCAGCATCCAAGCTCTTTCTGTCAGGTAGCGTGCTACTCACGTCCAACTTGGCACCGAGTAGAGAAGCAATCTGCTCTGATATCTCGTTTGCGACACTTGGGTTGGGGAATATTGTTACCAATGCAGTTAGCGAAATCGCGACTAACGACTTAACGTGACCCACCAATACCTCCTGCGGCTTCGCGCTATATGCTGTCTCTATGTGGGAGGATACTCATACATAATGTATAATCAAATCGTAATTTATGATTTTAGTGTGGCCATTTGATTGGAGGGTTCGAGAGTCGTGTGTATATGCAGGGGATTGACGCTGAACGTCCAAACGATCCTGTGGACGAGGCGGCCCTGTTGAATCTACTGTCATTGCAGTATCGACGGAGTTGGGCGGGTTATGGCGACATTTGTATTGGTCCATGGAGCGTGGCAAGGGGGATGGTGCTGGGCTCGCGTAGCCGCGCTTCTGCGCAGGGAGGGTCACGACGTTTTTACCCCTACACTGACAGGTCTGGGCGAGCGTGCTCATCTCGTGAGTGACGAAACCGATCTGGCCATGCATATCGAGGATGTCCTGGGGGTGATCACGTGCGAAGAACTCTCTGACATTGTTTTGTGCGGTCATAGCTATGGCGGCATGGTTGTCACCGGAGTCGCAAATAGAGCGCCCGACCACATTCGCTCACTTGTGTACCTCGATGCGCTCGTGCCGGGCGATGGGCAGGCCGCCTTGGATGTGTTGCCTGCGGATATCGCGGCAGGGCTTCGTGATAGTGCCGTCGATGGCAAAGTCGCGCCGGGCCCAGCGGAGGCTTTTTCGGTGAATGGAGCAGACTGTGCGTGGGTAGACCGCCGAAATGTCGCGCAACCACTCAAGACATTTGAGCAACCGATGCAACTGGTGAGCGGCGGAACCAAGGTGTTAAAGCGGACCTACATCTATGCCACTGGCTGGGTCCCAGGGCTTGGCCAACCGTTTTTTGAGCGATACCAGCATCAGTCGGGGTGGACAGCGATTTCGGTGCCATTCGGGCACTACGTGATGATCGATAGGCCTGAAGACTTGGCCCGAATTCTAATGTCCGCAATTTGAACGTGGCCGCCGATTCCTGCACGAGTGGGCAGACAGCGAAATCGCCCGTATTAGAATGGTTATTGCTTCCATTCCGATTGTCCTACTTCAACCACCGCTTCGGGGGAAGATGTGCCGCAGCGCCGCAGGTTGTCCCGCGTTTCAACTGATCAGCTGGCATTGATCTCAAGCGGTCGAAAGGCACCCATTGATGAGTTGAAGCAGGGGCAGGTCCAGATTGGCACCGCTGCACAATTTAGTTGCTGTAATGCAACGATTGGACGGCTCAAATCGGATGCCTAGATAGCATTGGATGAAGCGGAATATCATGGTTCCCAAAATACCGCGTGGAATTGGTGGTACATGAAGAGCGAATACCCTAGGCTTAATTTGCAATTAAAAAACAAATATTTGAGTAGAGAATCGCTTTGGGCTTTCTTGAAGCTAGTGCGTCGCTGTTTGTCAGAAACAATCTAAGGTTGAATTAATTTCACTTTTAGTATCAGTTTGACTTGACACACCGGAAACATTTACGTGATTGCTGCACTTCGGTCTCTTTTCCGCCAGATTCTGTCCTGATAAGTAGGTGCAGTAAGCAGTGATTTGTTGAAAGGTACAGGCGGATACAATGACAGCCGGGGACAGCGGTCGCATATCCATTTCGTGGACGCAGACAGAGTTAAACGGACTTGAGGCGGCGCCTCAGTCTTTTTTGAAAGTAGGAGCCGCATGGTCGTGGCGTGGGCAGGCTCTTTCATTGGCCAGTCCGGCCGAGCAGGGCCTTGTGTTGTCGGGTCAGGCCGAAGCATACGCATCAAAAGTGCTAAGCAGCATCGCGCCGTCGCCGAATCTGGCAGACGGAACGCTGGGTCGCATCGTTCTGACCAATGGCGCACAAAAGTACACGGCGCTTTTGTTTTTGGTCGCCGGAGACACACACCCGACACTGGTTTTCGAAAACGGGTATCCCGCGCGCGATCAGGAATTCTGGGTCAGTGCGTATACCGAGTTTGAAAGCGAAAGCAATTCCAGCCTCACGGACCAAACCGTTGTCGCTTTCCCGATGCGGTCGCCGATGGATAAGGGTTGGGAAAACGCAGTTGCGGACGTCCGAAGCGTAGCAGACTAAAGTTCCAATCAGGCTGCCTGCATTCGCACATAGCAAAAAACCCATAGCCGTGTTGACTCCGCCAGTTCTGCGGATATAAGCGCGGCTTCATTGGTGTTGGTGGGCCCCGTAAGGGGATTCCTGTCATGGGGGAAACCTCAAGAGGACAACGCCCTTCATAGTGGCCTGTACGGGCCTCGACCTAAAGAAGGAGATCAGCCGTGACCAAACGCACGTCTGCCAAGTACAAAATTGACCGCCGGATGGGCGAAAACATCTGGGGTCGTCCGAAATCCCCGGTCAACCGTCGCGAATACGGCCCCGGCCAGCACGGCCAGCGCCGCAAGGGCAAACTGTCGGACTTCGGTCTGCAGCTGCGCGCCAAGCAGAAGCTGAAAGGCTACTATGGCGACCTGACCGAGAAGCAATTCCGCCGCATCTATGCCGAAGCCGTACGTGTGAACGGCGACACCGGTGAAAACCTGATCGGCCTGCTGGAGCGTCGTCTGGACGCTGTTGTCTACCGCGCCAAATTTGTTGCAACTGTCTTTGCTGCACGTCAGTTCGTGAACCACGGCCACGTCAAAGTGAACGGCAAGCGGGTCAACATCCCTAGCTACCGTGTCAAAGAAGGCGACGTAATCGAAGTACGCGACAAGTCCAAGCAACTGGCTGTAGTTCTGGAAGCCGCTGCTCTGGCCGAGCGTGACGTGCCTGACTACATCGACGCCGACCACTCGAAAATGACCGCGACCTTCGTGCGCGCACCAGGCCTGGGCGATGTGCCGTACCCGGTCGTCATGGAGCCGAACCTGGTTGTCGAATTCTACGCGAAGAACTAATCGTCGCCGACATCGAATTTTCGAAAGGCCGCGCAATTGCGCGGCCTTTCTTTGTTTAAGGGGGGCTCTGTTCCCAATTGTCGCGGGCTGTGATTCCGCCGGGATAACTTGGCCAGACGAAGAGCGGATCAGATCGGCAAGGGGCGCCCCTCAGCGATTGCCTCCATTGCGAAATACGATGTGACACTGTCCAGTTCGACCTTATCGATCAGTCGCTGATATACTTTATCGTATGATGACATATCCTGGGTGACGACCTTCAATTGATAGTCATAGTCGCCGCCTATGCGATGGAAATCCACCACTTCGGGGATGGTCAGGACGTGGCGGCGAAAGGCCTGCAACCAGTCCGCCGAATGATGCCGGGTGCGTAGCATGACAAAGACGACAAGGCTTAGCCCCAGTTTCTCACGCGCGATCTGCGCGGTTGATCCGGTAACGACACCATTTTCGTTCAAAGCCTTTAATCGGCGCCAGCAGGCGTTTTGCGATAGCCCGACCCGATCAGCCAACTCACGCTGAGATAGCGTTGCGTCTGTTTGAAGCTCACGCAAGATACGTTTGTCAATTTGATCTAATTTTTTAGCCATTCCGAAGCATATGACACAAAAAAATGAAATTCTACCAAAAGATAGGGGAGGTATCCGCGGCAATACTCAATCATATTGGATTGTGCAATACGGAGATTTCACCATGACCTTGTCCAAATTTCGCGCAGACCTCCAATCCACCACTCGCAATTCAACCCTGCGCGATGGGCTGATCGGAGAGAATGTTCTGATCCCCGGTCTGAATGGGGACGTTCCGCTGGTTTACGCGGACTACGTCGCTTCCGGTCGTGCGCTGCAGCAGGTAGAGGATTTTGTCGCCCATGAGGTGCTGCCTTTTTATGCCAACAGCCATACCGAGGCCTCCTATTGCGGGTCTTACATGACCCGTCTGCGCCGCGAAGCGCGCGCGGAAATAGCCCGCATTGTTGGAGCAAAGGAAGACGACGCGGTGATCTTTACCGGGTCCGGCGCCACTGCGGGTCTTAACCGGCTGGTCAGTTTGACGGGAATTGAGGGGGCTGACCGGCCGGTTGTTCTGATCGGGCCGTATGAGCATCATTCGAACATCCTCCCTTGGCGGGAAAGCAAAGCGCAGGTCATCGAAATTCCCGAAGCGCCCGAAGGCGGCGTTGATCTCGGTGCACTTGAACGGACATTGGTGGACAATGCAGATTCCGATCTGATTGTCGGGTCTTTTTCCGCCGCCTCTAACGTAACCGGTATCATTACAGACCCGGACCCGATCACGCGGCTGCTCAAGTCTCATGGCGCTGTTTCGATCTGGGATTACGCTGGTGGTGGACCATATTTGCCGATGGACATGGGGCCGGAAGATGCGCGCAAGGACGCCATCGTCGTCTCGCCTCATAAATTCCCGGGCGGCCCGGGCGCGTCCGGTGTGCTGATCGTCAATCAGAACGCAGTTCGCCGCACTTGCCCAAGTTGGCCTGGTGGCGGCACTGTCAGCTTTGTATCGCCCTGGCGCCATGATTACAGCGAGGATTTGGCCACGCGGGAAGAAGCTGGAACACCCAATGTGATCGGAGATATCCGCGCCGCGCTGGCCTTCATCGTTAAGGATGTCGTCGGCACGGATGAAATTGCTGAACGCGAAGCCCGGTACAATGAAATGGCATTGAAAGGGTGGGGCGACAATTCGAACCTGACTTTGCTAGGTACTGAAAACCCGCATCGTTTGCCGATCTATTCTTTCCTTGTGCGGGACAACTCTGGCCAGCCGGTGCATCAGCAGTTGTTTACCCGGATGCTCAGCGACATCTACGGCATTCAGGCGCGCGGTGGTTGCGCGTGTGCCGGGCCATATGCGCATCGCTTGCTGGAAATCGACCGTGAAACGTCCGCTGAATTGCATGCCGCATTGTCCGCAGGGGAAGAGATGAAGAAACCCGGATGGGTCCGCCTGAATTTCTCGTACCTTATGAGCGAAGAGACGGTTCAGTTCATCATCGACAGCGTCAATGACCTGTCCCACCGGACTGAGGAATTTACCCCTTATTACAACGCGGACCCGGCGACCGCCCGCTTCAAAGCGGCGTGACGGAATTGCCGCTTTTCTCAACGCGTTGAGACGGGTATGAGAGGCTCCAACAACGGAGCCTCTTATGAACAAGATCACCCCGCAGCCCGGCATTATGGACATCGCGCTTTATCAAGGCGGTCAGTCGCATGTGGCCGGGATCGAGCATGTGATCAAGCTCAGCTCGAACGAAAATCCGTTTGGGCCAAGCCCCAAGGCTATCGAAGCGGTTCGCGATAGCGCGGCAACGCTTCATCGTTATCCCAGCACCGACCACGCCAGTCTGCGCGCGGCGATCGGCGAGCGTCACGCGCTGGACCCGGCACGACTTATCTGCGGCGTTGGCAGTGACGAAGTCCTGCAGTTCATCGCTCAGGCTTATGCGGGCCCGGGGGATGAGGTCATCTATACCGAGCACGGGTTTTCAATGTACCCGATCATCGCCCGCATGGCGGGCGCGACACCGGTGATGGTGGCCGAGCGCAATCGCCACGTGGATGTCGAAAACATTCTGGCCGCCGTGAGCGATCAGACCCGGATCGTGTTTGTGACGAACCCGGGCAACCCGACCTCGACTATGATCCCCGAGGCTGAGTTGCTGCGTCTGGCCGAAGCATTGCCTAAGACCTGCCTGATGGTGATCGACGGGGCCTATGCCGAGTTTGTCGATGGGTCCGACGGTGGTGCATCGCTGGTGGATCGGTTTGACAACGTGATCATGACGCGGACCTTTTCCAAGGTGTACGGTCTGGGCGGAATGCGTGTCGGTTGGGGCTATGCTGCGCAATCGATTATCGACGTACTGAACCGGGTGCGTCAGCCCTTTAACCTGTCCTTGACCGCTTTGGCGGCAGCAGAGGCTGCGGTGAATGACATAGAATTCCTGTCCTATTGTCAGGCTGAAAATGCGCGCCTGCGGGTGTGGCTGTCGGAAGAACTGGCCAAGATCGGCGTGCCCTCGGATGCGTCCTGCACCAACTTTATCCTCGCCCGCTTTGCCGATCGGGCAGAAGCTGAGGCGTGTGACGACTATCTGAAGACACAAGGTTTGATCGTGCGCCGTGTGGCGGGCTACAACCTGCCAAATGCCCTGCGGGTCACCGTAGGCGACGAAGAAGCCTGCCGCCGCGTTGTTGCGGCCATCACCGCGTTCAAAGGGGGCGTCGCATGAGCCAAGTTTACGACCGTGTGGCCTTGATTGGTCTTGGCCTGATCGCCTCGTCGATGTTCTGGGCGATCAAACGCGCCGGGCTTGCTGGCGAAGTGACCGGCTATGCCCGGTCCGAGACCACCCGTGACACGGCCCGCCGTATCGGTCTGTGCGACCGCGTTTGCGACAGCGCGCAAGAGGCGGTCGAGGGAGCGGATCTTGTCGTGCTCTGCGTCCCTGTCGGCGCGATGGGGGCTGTTGCAAAGGAAATTGCGCCCGCATTGAAACCTGGGGCGACAGTGACAGATGTCGGCTCGGTCAAACACCACGTTATTCAGGCCGTTGGACCGGAAATTCCTGATGGCGTTCATTTCATACCTGCGCACCCGTTGGCGGGGACCGAGCATTCTGGTCCGGAGTCGGGATTTGCCGAGCTGTTTGACAACCGCTGGTGCCTGTTGGTTCCGGTCGAAGGCTCTGATCCGGACGCGATTGCCCGCCTACGGGCGATGTGGGAAGGCATGGGCTCAAACGTTGATGAAATGGACGCGGATCACCATGATCTGGTTCTGGCCGTGACATCGCACGCGCCGCACTTGATCGCCTACACAATGGTTGGCGTGGCGGATGATCTGCGTCGGGTCACCGATACCGAAGTTATCAAGTATTCCGCTGCGGGGTTCCGGGACTTCACCCGCATTGCAGCCTCGGATCCGACGATGTGGCGTGACGTGTTCCTGACCAACAAGGAAGCGACGCTAGAGATCCTTGGCCGGTTTACCGAAGAGCTGTTTGCCTTGCAGCGCGCAATCAGAACAGGTGACGGCGAGCAACTATTCGACTATTTCACCCGTACACGCGCGATCCGCCGCGGCATCATTGATGCCGGGCAAGACACGGATGCGCCCGATTTCGGACGGGGGAAAACGAACCCATGACACGGGGCTGGAGAACCACTCTGATTGCATTTGCAGCGCTTTGCGCAGCGTCGACTCAGGCTGGTTCACTGGAACGCTCGTTAGTACCGTTGTCGCGGCCCGGCACTGTACTGGTCCCGCAACAGATCGTCCTCAGCAGCGCAGTGTTGCCTCAACTGCCTCCGGCGACGATACGCCCGGAGTTGCGGCCAGCGTCGCCACAGGTTTTGGCGGTTGCGGCCCGTCCCGCAGACCTGCCCCTGCTTGGACCAGACACATCGCTGATGCCGTACCTGCGGCCCAAAGCCCTTGAGCAGGAGGCGCTGTTCAAAAAGCGTAAGTTGCGTAAGGGGTCGGTATGCGGCGACATCAATATACAGGGCAAGCCAGTCGGCACTGTACCGGGTAAGATCAAGGCGTGTGGGATCAAGGACGCAGTGCAGATCACCTCGATCTCGGGGGTGACGCTTAGTCGTCCTTCCACGATGGATTGTGGAACGGCTGTTGCGCTGAACAAGTGGGTTGAAAAGGCAGTCAAGCCGACCTTCAAGAGACGCGGGCCGGTGGTCCAGTTGCAGGTCGCCGCGCATTATGCGTGTCGGACGCGAAACAACCGTAAAGGCGCCCGTATTTCCGAGCACGGCAAAGGCCGTGCAATTGATATCTCGGCTTTCAAGATGGCCGATGGAGAGGTTGTGTCGGTCCTGAACGGGTGGCGCAAGAACCCGTCCCAAAAACAACTGGTCAAGATCTGGCGCGAAGCGTGCGGGCCGTTTGGCACTGTACTAGGGCCAAACGCCGACCGATATCACCGGGATCATTTCCATCTGGATACCGCCCGCCATCGTCGCGGGCCATACTGCCGTTAACGCAAGATCAGGCGGGGCGCAGGCCCCAGCGGCAACGGCCCAAGTGCCACGAAACCGTCCCGAAAGTTAAGCTGCAGATCCAGCGCATTTGGGTTTCCACCCAACCCGGCCATGAAATTCAGCGCTCGTGTCACAGGATCAACGGCCTGATCGGGCAGGGCGCCTGCGGCATTGGCCATGGCAATCATGTCGCGCCAGTTTTCAGCTTTGACCGCAATCTCGCCCGTTGGGATGCCCTGGTGGTCAATGTCGAGCTCACCCGCCGCAAACAAACGCAAAGCGCCCCATTTCATCTCGGCCAGGTTCAGGTCAATCTTCACCGGCTGTGGTCTACCCTGTTCAAGAGCCGTACGATCCCACGGTTTGTTGAACGTGGCCGTCATGTCCAGTTCGAGCGTCTCAAACGCCTGCGGCAACGTGGTCGCAGACCGCATCAAATCGCGCAGACCATCTCCCGGGGTAAACCCGTCTATTCGAGCGCCGATGGCATAGGTTACCGGAATAGAGGTCTGTTCCATAACCAATGTCAGCGTATCGCCGCCAGCCAGCGCTTCGGCATCATCGGTGATCAACCATGAACCCGCGGTCAAAGCCATTTTTTCCAGCTCCAGCGCCACACCGGGTTGCAGCTGTAGCTCGGCTTGCAGATCGCTGGCTTCAATGGTCGCAGTCTGATCAAAATAGGACAGGCGCTGGGGCGTGTCGGCAAAGCGCAGCACCTGGCGCCCGGGCCAGATCGCAGGACTTTGGAACTCAATCCAATCCGCGCTCCACGCGGTGCCGTTGACCGGGTCTGCCAGAGCAGGACTGTTCAGGCGCGTAACGTGACGAAACGGATACCCGGCTGTTGAAACATCGGAAAAGTCCGCCTGCCAGCCTTGTTCCTGCTGATTGTCGAACCAGGCGGTGATTGCGTTGCGCAATCCGAATCCGGCAACGAACCAATAGGCGCTCCAGATAACCGTTAAGAAAATGACTACTCGTATTAGACCGCGCATGGCAGTTGGCCCTTTTTCCCGCGTTGAATTTGATGTTTATAGGCCGAAACGGGCAAGGACCAGAGCTATGACGATGTGGGTTTTTGGATATGGATCACTGCTGTGGAATCCGGGCTTTCCGGTCGCCCGCAGCGAACACGCCACATTGCATGGATACGCCCGGTCGTTCTGCATGAGCTCGATCCACCATCGCGGCACCGAAGAACACCCCGGCCTTGTGCTGGCACTGGATGAACAGGCCGATGCCAATTGCACTGGCTTGGCACTTTCGGTCGAGGCCGGCCATGAAGAGCGCACCTTGCATGAGTTGCGCGAGCGTGAGCTGATTTCGTCAGCCTATGTCGAGAAAAACCTTGATGTGCATTTGAACAATGGCGAAGTCGTCACCGCGGTGACCTATGTGATCGACGCGGATCACGTCCAATATTGTGGCGGTATGCCATTGGAAGAGCAGGCGCAGATCATAGCACACGCAGTTGGCGGGCGCGGTCCGAACACGGAATACCTGTATAATACTGCTGTACATCTGGCCGAGATCGACCTGCGCGATCCCGATCTTGAGTGGTTAGCGCAACGGGTGCGCAGCATTACCGCATAAATCCTTGGCGTACCCGGCGGATTTTGGCTAGATTCACGCCAGAGCAGGCAAGAACCGGGAAATACGCGCATGGCGCAGGCACATCAGGGCGCGAGACCCCAATTCTCGCATCCCATCCGTCAAATTGTGATGATGTTGGTCGCAATTGGTCTGGCAGGCTTGGGCGTCTTTATGGCGCTGCCTTATGTGTTGCCGGTATTTCAGGCCAACCCGTACCTCAATGGCTTTATCATCCTGGTTTTCATAATCGGCGTTTTCGCCTGTTTCTTTCAGGTGACACAGCTGATTGGGTCGGTGCGCTGGATTGAGGCTTTTGTTGGCGGCGTTGTCCGCGAAGACGCGCGCACGCCGCAATTGCTGGCTCCTTTAGCCTCATTGCTGCGCGAACGCGGTGCACGATCGCAGATCAGCTCCAGTTCGACCCGGTCGATTCTGGATTCGGTCGCGGAACGCGTCGAGGAAGAGCGTGAGATCACACGCTATATTACCAATGTTCTGATTTATCTGGGCCTTTTGGGCACATTCTTTGGCCTGGCGACCACCGTCCCAGCCATTGTCGACACGATCCGCAGCCTGAACCCGCAAGAGGGCGAAGAAGGGCTGGCCGTATTCAACCGCCTGATGGTGGGGCTTGAGGCCCAGCTACAAGGAATGGGCGTGGCATTTGGGTCGTCCCTTTTGGGCCTTGCCGGGTCTCTGATCGTCGGTTTGCTGGAACTGTTCGCAGGTCACGGCCAGAACCGGTTCTACCGCGAGCTTGAGGAATGGTTGTCCTCAATCACCCGCGTTGGTTTTGCGGCTGCAGATGAGGGTGGCGCAGAGCTTGCGGTTCTGACCCCAGTTCTGGACGCGATGTCCGAACAGATGGATGCACTGCAGGACCTGTTTTCGGGGCAAGAGGCTGATCGTGCTGCCGTGTCGGTCAAACTGGGTCAACTGATCGACGCGATTGGTGAGATGAACGTGCGACAGTCTGAATCCGAAGGGGTGACAGCCGCATTGGAACGCGTGGCCCTTGGGCAGGACGCCCTTCTGGATCACATGCGTGATCAGGGTACAGGGGATGGAATTGACGCCGAAAGCCGGATGCGTCTGCGGTCGATGGACGTTCAACTATTGCGCATCCTCGAAGAAATCTCGGCCGGTCGCCAGGAAAGCATGAGCGAATTGCGCAAGGATATCGAACTGCTTGTCAAAGCCCTGACATTGCCCCGAGGCGCCGTTCGCACCGCTCCGGAAGGAGAGTAATCCATGGCTCTGTCCCGCCGCACAGGTCAGCGTTTTCAGGGCTCGGTTTGGCCGGGTTTTGTTGACGCGATCACTGGGTTGCTGATGGTGCTGACCTTTGTTCTGACCATCTTTATGGTGGTGCAGTTCGTGTTGCGCGAAACCATTTCCGGGCAAGAAGACGAACTGACTGCTCTGTCGGATGAAGTCGCAGCGCTGGCCGGGGCGTTGGGATTGGAGGAGCGTGAAAATAACCGCCTGGAGGCCCGTCTTGGCGCGTTGAACACGACCCTGTCGCAAACTGAAGATACGCTGGCGCGGGCCGAAGTGGACCTGGCGCTGTCGCAGGCGCGTATCACGGATTTTGAGGCGCAGGTCGCCGCACTTTTGACGGATCAGGAGCGGGCACGCAGCGCAATTGCAACACTGGAATCCCAGCGTGCCAAGTTGCTGGAGGACCAAGAGGCGCTGAACCTCGCGCTGGCGCAAAGCCGGTCGGAGATCGATGAACAGGCCGAAGCCGCCCGGCTGGCAGCCGCCCAACGTGAAGCGTTGGAGGCGTTGGTTGCGGATCTCGAACAAAGCGATGCTGCGCAATCCACTCGGATCGGTGAACTGGAAAACCAGCTCAGCGCGGAAGAAGCCGCCAAGCTGGCCGAGGCTGCCGCTGCCGAGAACCTGCGCAATCGTCTGCAGAATGCGGATGCCGAGTTGACGGCGATGACGCTGGCATTGGAAGCGCAGCGCAAAGAAGCTGAGGATACGCTGACCCTGCTTGCCGCCGCTCAAGCTGCCAGGGCCGAACTTGAGCGCCAGTTTGGTGCGCTGGACGCAGAGGAGTTGCAGGCGCAACTACAAGCCGCTTTGGCTGCGCAGACCGAGGCGCAGGCCGAGGCACAATCGCAGCGCTCATTAGCCGAAGAGCGTGCAAACTTATTGGCTTTGGCCCGTGAAGCGATCTCAGATGAGAAAACGATTTCCGCAAAAGCGCAGCGAGAGACGGCGTTGTTGAACCAACAGATGGCGGCACTGCGCCAACAACTTGGCGGGTTGCAGGCGTTGTTGGACGACTATGAAGAACGCAACGCCGCTTCGGACATTCGAATTCAGACCCTGGGTCAGGACCTGAACGCAGCTTTGGCCCGCGCGGCCTCGGAAGAACGCCGCCGGCGTCTGCTGGAAGAGGCTGAGCGTGCCCGGCTGGAGGCCGAGGCCGAAGCTCTGTCTGGACAAAATCAGGAATTGGCGGCGCAGGCCGAGGACCTGCAGCGCTATCGGTCAGAGTTCTTTGGAAGATTGCGCGACGTCCTAGGGGATGAAGAAGGCGTTCGGATCGAAGGCGACCGTTTTGTGTTCTCGTCCGAGGTCCTGTTTGACACGGGTTCGGCCGTTTTGTCACCGGCCGGGCAGCAGGACATCGCCAAGGTGGCAAATATCCTGCGCAGCGTGGCGGCTGAAATTCCCGAAGGCCTGAACTGGGTGATCCGCGTTGATGGTCACACTGATAACGTGCCGCTGGCCGGTTCCGGGCGCTATCGCGACAATTGGGAACTTAGTCAGGGTCGTGCCTTGTCCGTAGTGCGGTACATGGTCGATGCGCTGGGTATCCCGCCGAGCCGATTGGCCGCAAACGGTTTTGGTGAGTTCCAGCCCGTAAACCCGGCAGACACCCCGGAGGCCCGGGCGCAAAACCGCCGGATCGAGCTGAAACTCACCGAAAGGTAACCGAGACACTCGTTAAGAAACCCGGGTTAGCGACGACCGAACCGAAAGCTGCTATCGGGCTTGCCCGTAAAGCAGCGCGGGATGACCGGGTAACTTTCAGTCAGGAAATAGGCATACGTTCCAGATGGATATTCAGGCGAAACCGTAAAGGCTCCGTTACATTCATCCAGATTTCCGGCGCCTGCTACATAGGCGTAGTCCTCATTGAACGTGCCATCATGTTTTCCGTCGGGCGCGTTTCCCCCGGGGCGGTTGCCGTTCTTCAGACGGTAGGACGACTTAATTTGTGTCACTTTCCCATCCACAACGCCGGTCATCGCGTAGATTGGGAAGCCGTCTGCCGCATATCCGATGAGCGGTGAATGTCGGTTGGGTGAATAGTTCAGCAGCTCAATAAAACCGGTGGGAATGCCGTGATAATGGTATTTTCCATTGGGTTGAACGTGCGCATAGTTTTCGTCGAACCCCAAAGTAACCGCGCCCCCAAGCGCATTGTATGACCAGCCTGAGCGGGGATTGCCCTGCCAGAACTCTGCGGCCAGCGGGTCGAACACGACGCCATTCAGAGACACACCAAAGTTCCATCCCATTTCAAGCGGGGTGGTGGATCGATTGGATTTCGGGTTCGTCGGTACTTTCAAATTGACGCGTTGCTCGGAAATGCGGTGCGGGTTGCCTTGGTTCGGAAAGCGCCCGACAAGGTGATCGGGGATTCCGTTGGCCGAGACCCGTATACTTTTGCGGGTCTCAGAGATTTCAGAGTGGCTGTGCCCCGGATCAACCGTTGCGGCCTGCAAGCGCAACGGCCGTGTTTCCGTCTCATCATGATACCTAAATCGATGCTGGGCGGTTGCAATGGCGGCAACGGCGGAGAGAGCGAAAGCAACGCTCCAAACAGCGACGGTTTTGGTCATGAAAATCCCCTTTTTGCGATTCAACTGTGACATTGAAACGCGCAGGGTTGGTTATTCCGTCGAATTCGATTGTGACGGAAACGAAATCGCCCGGTTGCTGGGCAACCGGGCGATCAATTTCATTGAGTTAATTGGGTCTTAGTCCGCGGTCAAAAGCGGAGGTTTGTCGCCCGGAATACGCGGTTGATCGGGGCCAAGAATTTCCAGGTTCAAATCGCCCTTTTTGACAGACACGCGGACCACACCACCCTTGGCCAGCTTGCCGAACAGCAACTCCTCGGCCAGTGGTTTCTTGATGTGTTCTTGAATAACACGACCCAGAGGGCGAGCACCCATCTTGTCATCATACCCTTTGTCCGCCAGCCACGCGGCGGCTTTGGGGGTCAGATCGATGGTCACATTGCGATCCAGCAATTGCGCTTCGAGCTGCAGAACGAACTTCTCGACCACCTGCAGGATGACCTCTTTCGGCAGTGGCGCGAAGGAGATCACAGCGTCCAGGCGGTTGCGGAATTCCGGCGTGAACATACGTTCGATTGCGGCCGTATCCTCGCCCTCGCGACGGTCACGGGCAAAGCCGATGGCAGCCTTGGCCTGTTCCTGCGCACCCGCGTTTGAGGTCATGATCAGCACCACGTTGCGGAAGTTCACCGTACGTCCGTTGTGATCGGTCAGCTCACCGTGGTCCATAACCTGCAGCAGGATGTTGAACACGTCCGGGTGCGCTTTCTCAATCTCGTCCAGCAACAGCACACAATGCGGATGCTGGTCGACGCCATCTGTCAGCAGGCCACCTTGGTCAAACCCTACATATCCTGGAGGCGCACCGATCAGACGGCTGACGGCGTGTTTCTCCATATATTCCGACATGTCGAACCGAAGCAGTTCCACGCCCAGCGTATCTGCCAGTTGTTTCGCGACTTCGGTTTTACCCACGCCGGTAGGACCAGCAAACAGGTAGTTGCCGATAGGCTTTTCTGGCTCACGAAGACCGGCACGTGCCAGCTTGATCGCACTGGAAAGCGCTTCGATTGCCAGATCCTGGCCAAACACCACACGTTTCAGCGAGGCTTCGAGGTCTTTCAGAACCTCGGCATCGTCCTTGGTGACGTTCTTGGGCGGGATGCGGGCGATCTTGGCGACGACCGCCTCGATTTCCTTAACCCCGATGGTCTTGCGCCGTTTGCTCTCAGCCACCAGATGCTGCGCTGCGCCGGCCTCATCGATTACGTCGATGGCCTTGTCGGGCAGTTTACGGTCGTTGATGTAGCGGGCCGACAGTTCCACTGCGGTCTTGATGGCATCAGCGGTGTATTTGATCTCGTGATGTTCTTCGAAATAGGGTTTCAGACCGCGCAGAATTTTCACGCTGTCTTCGACCGAAGGCTCGCTCACGTCGATCTTCTGGAACCGGCGGCTTAGCGCGCGGTCCTTTTCAAAATGCTGACGGAATTCCTTGTATGTGGTCGAGCCCATGGTGCGCAGCTTGCCGCCCTGCAGGGCAGGTTTCAGCAGGTTCGACGCATCCATCGCGCCACCCGACGTTGCACCGGCACCGATCACGGTGTGAATTTCATCTATGAACAGCACCGCGTCGGGGTGGTCTTCCAATTCGGTCACAACCGCCTTCAGGCGTTCCTCGAAGTCGCCGCGATAGCGGGTACCTGCCAGCAGAGCACCCATGTCGAGAGAATAAATTGTGGTCTCAGACAGTACATCTGGCGCTTCGCCGCCAACAATCTTACGTGCCAGGCCTTCCGCAATAGCCGTCTTGCCCACGCCCGGGTCCCCAACCAACAGTGGGTTGTTCTTGCGGCGACGGCACAGGACCTGAATACAACGCTCAACCTCATCAGCTCGGCCGATCAGCGGGTCGACATCGCCTGCGCGCGATTTAGCGTTCAGGTCAATGCAGTACTTCCCGAGCGCGCTTTCCTTCTGTTCGCCTTCGGTGACGCCAGGTTGAGCCTCTTCCTCGACCTGATCCGCGCCGGATACCGAGCGGTTTTCGCCGTAGGCAGGGTCTTTGGCCACGCCGTGCGCGATGAAGTTTACCGCGTCATAGCGCGTCATGTCCTGCTCTTGCAGGAAATAGGCGGCATTGCTTTCACGTTCGGCAAAGATGGCGACCAGAACGTTTGCGCCGGTCACTTCGGTCCGGCCCGAGCTTTGGACGTGGATCGCCGCGCGTTGTATGACGCGCTGGAAAGCGGCCGTTGGCACGGCCTCGGAACCGTCGATATCCGTGACCAGATTGGATAGATCTTCGTCAATGAATTCGACCAGAGTGCTGCGCAGTTCTTCCAGATCGACGCTGCAGGCCTTCATGACGCGGATGGCGTCAGGTTCTTCAAGTAACGCCAGAAGCAGATGCTCTAGCGTGGCAAATTCGTGACGCCGTTCATTCGCAGCTGCCAAGGCCGCGTGGATGGCTTGTTCTAATGTGCTCGAGAATGAAGGCACGCGGGTGCTCCTCTGTCTTGGGTCGAAAGGGGCAGGCTTCGGCCGGAACCCCATCCCAACCATGTCCTCATACTATTAGAGTTTGGTTGATCGTGGCCCGGCTTCAAGGGTTTTCTTGCTCTTGACAGTCACATTTCACGTGACCGTGGCCGTGAGGAAGGCAATTTGGGTACTAGAAGCTGTCTTTTCTAGTCCGAATTTCAGCAAAAACTTCTGCGGGGTCTGAATTTTGCATTCCCAAGTGCGCCTGAATCGCCGGATCTGCGGCCCGCAAGAACGGGTTTGTGGCCTTTTCCAGCGCCATCGTCGAAGGAACCGTGGGTTCTCCGGCAGCCCGCGCGCGGTTGATATCATCAGCGCGTTTTTGCAGCGCAGCATTGGTTGGATCGACGGTCAACGCGAATTTTGCGTTTGATTGCGTGTATTCGTGGCCCGAGCATACGATTGTCTCATCGGGAAGCGCGGCCAGCTTGCTGAGAGAAGCCCACATCTGCGGTGCCGTGCCTTCGAACAAGCGCCCACACCCCAAAGCCATGAGGCTGTCTGCTGTGAAAACAACTGCGCTGTCCGGCATGTAAAAGGCGACATGGCCAACAGTATGGCCGGACACATCCAGCACCCGAATCTGCTCGCTTCCGAATTCAAACGTATCGCCGTCACTGACCTGCTGATCCAGCGGGGGCAGGCGGTACGCATCGGCAGCCGCGCCAACAACTTTGGCCGGGTGTTTTTCCAAAATGGCAGACAGGCCATCCACATGGTCCCAATGGTGATGGGTTAGAAGAACATGGGATAATGTCCAGCCGCGCTTGTCCAACTCGGCCAGAATGGGCCCGGCTTCGGGCGCGTCGACCAGTGCGGTATTGCCGCTTGCGGCGTCACGCGCCAGAAATGCGTAATTGTCGCTGAGACATGGGATGGTGACGACCTCAAGAGGCATGGCCTTTTGCCCTTTCGTTGCTAGACTGCGCCCAGCTAAGCTGATTGACCAGGTGTCTGCAATGCATCTTGATGTGCAGGATTTGAGGAACTTCTACTATCGCAGCACTCTGGGTCGTGCCGCGCAAGCGGCGATCCGTGGGCGATTGATCGAGCAATGGCCCGAGGCCAAGGGGCAAACGGTTGCAGGATTCGGCTTTGCGGTTCCATTGCTGCGTCCTTATCTTGCGGACGCCCGTCGCGTCATCGGCCTGATGCCGGGGCCGCAGGGCGTCATGCCTTGGCCCGCCGGAATGCCCAATGTGTCGGTTCTGACCGAAGAAACCCTGTGGCCCATTGAAACGGGCCATGTTGACAAGCTGATCGTGATGCACGGGCTTGAGACGTCGCAGCGGCCCAGCCAATTGCTGAGCGAGTGCTGGCGGGTGCTGGGGCCGGGGGGGCGCGCATTCTTTGTTGTGCCGAACCGGGCAGGGCTGTGGTCGCGGACGGATAAGACACCATTCGGTTTTGGGCGGCCGTACACGGCTTCGCAGTTAGAGAGCCAACTTAAGGCGCATCATTTTAACCCGGAAAGCCATTGTTCCGCTCTTTACCTGCCGCCATCGTTCAGACGTTTCTGGCTAAAGTCGGCGAGCCTGATTGAAAAGACCGGGCAACGGCTGCCGACAATCATGGCGGGCGGCGTGCTGATGG
The DNA here is from genome assembly GCF_059611005.1 of Ruegeria sp. CDSB117. Classification (NCBI taxonomy): domain Bacteria; kingdom Pseudomonadati; phylum Pseudomonadota; class Alphaproteobacteria; order Rhodobacterales; family Roseobacteraceae; genus Ruegeria; species Ruegeria sp. CDSB117. Next base: position 421,578 of record NZ_JBXWOS010000001.1, on the reverse strand, counting down.
TCGAAGTCACGAAACACATCCGACCGCCCAGTGGAAGTGTCACAAAAGATGCAGAACGTCGTCCGATCAAAGCGCTCGATGGCTTGCTGAAGCCAGCGTGAGCCGTCCAGCCAATTTCCCACTTCAATTTGCGAAAATTGAGGGAAATAGGACACAGGAATCGCAAAAACCTCCACTTTCGTAACATTTTTCGTCCGTTTAAGCCGGATAAAAGGGTCGCACCCGGCTTAACTATTTGAAATTAAACATTTTGTGGATAAGCCTGTTGCCGTGATAATATATTGCTAGCTGGGTTCGGCTCTGCTAGACCCCCGTTGATTTTGATCCCCGACCGTCTGGCCGGGGTTTCTTCACGCCCCCGGGGTAGCTGCCGCAACGCGAATTCGGGGCCCAAAATATCGGAAGGGTGGACGTGTCCGAACCAGCTTCGATTTCCACAGGCATCGCCAAGCGCTATGCCACCGCGATCTTTGAGATCGCCAAAGAGAATAATGACCTCGCAGGTCTGGAAACCGGAATCAACGATCTGGCAGCAGCATTGGGCGAAAGCGCCGAGCTGCGCGACCTGATCGCATCGCCTCTGGTGTCTCGCGCCGAACAAGAAGGCGCTATTATCGCAATCGCTGACAAAATGGGTCTGCACGCCATCATGCGTAACACGCTGGCTCTGATGGCACAAAAGCGCCGCCTATTTGTCGTTCCGGAGTTGGTGCAGGTTCTGCGCGACATGCTGGCGGACGAACGTGGCGAAGTGACCGCAGATGTTGCGTCGGCGAAGGCGCTGACCAAGACACAACTGGAAAAACTGTCCAAGACGCTGTCCGAGCGTGTGGGCAAGACCGTGACAATAAATGCGACCGTTGATGAAAGCCTCATTGGCGGTCTTGTCGTTAAAGTGGGCTCGAAGATGATCGATAGCTCGATCCGTTCGAAGCTCAACTCCCTACAGAATGCAATGAAAGAGGTCGGATAAATGGGAATCCAAGCTGCAGAGATTTCTGCAATCCTGAAGGACCAGATCAAGAATTTTGGTCAGGAAGCCGAAGTGGCCGAAATCGGTCGCGTGCTGAGCGTCGGTGACGGGATTGCCCGCGTATACGGTCTGGACAATGTGCAAGCGGGTGAGATGGTCGAATTCCCCGGCGGCATCATGGGCATGGCGCTGAACCTGGAAAGCGACAACGTTGGTGTTGTTATCTTCGGTTCTGACCGTGACATCAAAGAAGGTGACATCGTCAAGCGCACCAACTCGATCGTGGACGTTCCGATTGGTAACGGTCTGCTGGGTCGTGTTGTTGACGGTCTGGGTAACCCGCTGGACGGCAAAGGCCCCATCGAATCCACCGAGCGTGGCGTTGCTGACGTCAAAGCACCTGGCATCATCCCGCGTAAATCGGTTCACGAGCCGATGGCAACCGGCCTGAAATCGGTTGACGCGATGATCCCGATTGGTCGTGGCCAGCGTGAGCTGATCATTGGTGACCGTCAGACCGGTAAAACTGCCGTTGCTCTGGACGCGATCCTGAACCAGAAAACTTACAACGATGCAGCAGGCGACGACGAGTCGAAGAAGCTGTACTGCGTTTACGTTGCGATCGGCCAAAAGCGTTCGACCGTTGCGCAGCTGGTGAAGAAACTGGAGGAGTCCGGTGCGATTGACTACTCGATCGTTGTGGCCGCAACCGCGTCCGACCCGGCGCCGATGCAGTTCCTGGCACCCTATGCCGCAACCGCAATGGCCGAATTCTTCCGCGACAATGGCCGCCACGCACTGATCATCTATGATGACCTGTCGAAACAGGCTGTGTCCTATCGTCAGATGTCGCTGCTGCTGCGTCGTCCGCCCGGACGTGAAGCTTATCCTGGCGACGTTTTCTATCTCCACTCCCGCCTGCTGGAGCGTTCGGCGAAGCTGAACGAAGACTTCGGTGCTGGCTCGCTGACCGCTCTGCCGGTTATCGAAACGCAAGGTGGTGACGTTTCGGCGTTTATTCCGACCAACGTGATCTCGATCACCGACGGCCAGATCTTCCTGGAAACCGAACTGTTCTATCAGGGCATCCGTCCTGCTGTGAACACCGGTCTGTCGGTTTCGCGTGTGGGCTCTTCGGCTCAGACCAACTCGATGAAGTCGGTTGCCGGTCCGGTTAAGCTGGAACTGGCTCAGTACCGCGAAATGGCTGCGTTTGCGCAGTTTGGTTCCGACCTTGACGCCGCGACCCAGCAGTTGCTGAACCGTGGTGCGCGTCTGACCGAGCTGATGAAACAGCCGCAATACTCGCCACTGACCAACGCTGAAATCGTCTGCGTCATCTTCGCCGGCACCAACGGTTACCTCGACAAGATCGACGTGTCCGATGTTGGCCGTTACGAAGCTGGCCTGCTGGCGCACCTGCGCGGCAAGCACGCCGACCTGCTTCAGTGGATCACCGACGAAGATCCCAAGATCAAGGGCGACGCTTCCGACAAGATCAAGGCTGCGCTGGACGAATACGCCGCAACCTTCGCTTAAGGGAGAGGCGGGCACATGCCAAATCTTAAGGACCTTAAAAACAGGATCGAGTCGGTCAAATCGACCCGCAAGATCACCAAGGCCATGCAGATGGTCGCGGCCGCAAAATTGCGCCGCGCCCAGGAATCTGCCGAAGCCTCGCGTCCCTATGCTGAACGGTTTAATGCCGTGATGGCAGGGCTGGCGGCGTCGGTCGGGGGCAGCGACAGCGCCCCCAAGCTGCTCCGTGGTACGGGCAGTGATGATGTCCATCTGCTGGTTGTCATGACAGCTGAACGCGGCCTGTGTGGCGGCTTCAACTCGAGCATCGCCAAGCTGGCCCGTGTCAAAGCGGAAGAGCTGCGCCTGAAAGGCAAGACGGTCAAGGTTCTGACTGTCGGCAAGAAAGGCCGCGACGCGCTCAAGCGTGATCTTGGCGATCTGTTCGTTGGTCATATCGACCTGAGCGAGGTCAAGCGTCTGGGTTACACCAACGCGCAAGACATCGCGAAGGACGTCCTGTCCCGCTTCGACGGGGGTGAGTTCGACGTTGCAACGATCTTCTACTCGAAGTTCGTGAATGTTGTGACCCAGATCCCGACGGCGCAGCAGGTCATCCCTGCTTCGTTTGAAGACACAGAGGGTGACGACAGCGATGCCGTGTTCGATTACGAGCCCAGCGAAGAGGCTATTCTGGCCGATCTGCTGCCCAAGGGGGTTGCGACCGCGATCTTCTCGGCTCTGCTCGAAAACGGAGCCTCGGAACAGGGTGCACGTATGTCCGCGATGGACAACGCAACACGCAACGCGGGTGAGATGATCGACAAGTTGACGATCCAGTACAACCGCTCGCGTCAGGCCGTGATCACCAACGAGCTGATTGAAATTATTTCCGGCGCCGAAGCGCTGTAGAGACAAACCGGAGACGAAACATGGCGAATGCAAAAGGCAAAGTCACACAGATCATCGGGGCCGTCGTCGACGTGCACTTCGAAGATCAGCTGCCTGAAATTCTGAACGCGCTGGAAACCACCAACAACGGCAAGCGACTGGTGTTGGAAGTTGCTCAGCACCTGGGTGAAAACACTGTCCGCACCATCGCGATGGACGCGACCGAAGGTCTGGTCCGCGGCGAGGCTGTAACCGACATGGGCGCACCGATCTCGGTTCCCGTTGGTAACGCCACCCTGGGCCGCATCCTGAACGTTGTTGGCGACCCCATCGACGAAAAGGGCCCGGTTGAGGCAACCGAATCCCGCGCAATTCACCAGCCTGCGCCGACCTTCGCAGAACAGTCGACCGAGTCGGAAGTTCTGGTCACAGGCATCAAGGTTGTTGACCTTTTGGCCCCTTACGCCAAAGGCGGTAAGATCGGCCTGTTCGGCGGTGCCGGCGTTGGTAAAACCGTTTTGATCATGGAACTGATCAACAACATCGCAAAAGTGCACTCGGGCTTCTCGGTGTTCGCGGGTGTTGGTGAACGGACCCGTGAAGGGAACGACCTGTACCACGAGATGATCGAATCGAACGTCATCAAGCCTGACAACCTGTCGGAATCGCAGGTTGCCCTGGTTTACGGCCAGATGAACGAACCTCCGGGAGCACGTGCGCGTGTTGCTCTGACCGGCCTGACCCTGGCCGAGCAGTTCCGCGACCAGTCCGGTACCGACGTTCTGTTCTTCGTCGACAACATCTTCCGCTTCACGCAGGCGGGTTCCGAGGTTTCGGCTCTGCTAGGTCGTATTCCTTCGGCGGTGGGCTACCAGCCGACGCTGGCCACCGACATGGGTGCCCTGCAGGAACGCATCACCTCGACCAAGTCGGGCTCGATCACATCCGTTCAGGCGATCTACGTGCCTGCGGATGACCTTACCGACCCTGCACCGGCAACTTCGTTTGCTCACTTGGACGCGACCACCGTTCTTAACCGTGCGATCTCGGAAAAGGGTATCTACCCGGCGGTTGACCCGCTCGACTCGACTTCGCGTCTGCTCGACCCGGCCATCGTTGGTGAAGAGCACTACAAGGTTGCGACCGACGTTCAGCAGATCCTCCAGCGCTACAAGTCGCTGCAGGACATCATCGCCATCCTCGGCATGGACGAACTGTCGGAAGAGGACAAGCTGACCGTGGCCCGTGCCCGTAAGATCGAACGCTTCATGTCGCAGCCGTTCGACGTGGCACAGGTCTTCACCGGCTCGCCCGGCGTTCAGGTTCCTCTGGATGTCACCATCGCGTCGTTCAAGGCCGTTGTGGCTGGCGAATACGATCACCTGCCCGAGGCAGCCTTCCTGATGGTTGGCGGCATCGACGACGTGATCGCCAAAGCGGAGAAGATGGCCGCAGAAGCTGCCTAAGGAGCAAACCTGATGGCAAACACGATGCAATTTGACCTCGTCAGCCCCGAGCGGAGCCTTGCTTCGCTCAGCGCGACCGCGGTCCAGCTTCCCGGCGCGGACGGGGACATGACGGCAATGCCTGATCATGCCCCCACCATCACGACGCTGCGCCCGGGCATCCTGAAGGTCGAGGCACCCGAAGGGTCCAGTGAATACCTGGTCACCGGCGGGTTTGCTCAGATCAATGGCGATGGCCTGTCGGTTCTGGCCGAAAAAGCCATTCCGGTCGCCGAAGTGACACGGTCGCATCTGGACGATCTGGTCGCCGAGGCGCGTGCTTCGCACGAAGCAGCCAAGGCAGGCGATGATCAGACAATTGTCGATGACGCTGCTAAACTGCTGGCCGACATGGAAGCCCTTGGAACGCATATGAGCCTATAAGGCTCATCGCATTCCGACAGTTAGAAACGGCCCCGTAAACACGGGGCCGTTTTTTTATCGTGATTTTATCAATGCGACGGGTTAAGGTCCGGAATTACATAGATAAAGACAAATCAATGAAGACGTTTCGAACCCATCCAATTGGTATTGACCAAGGCGAGGCAGTTATTTTTTCCGAATTCGCCGATGGTGGCGAAATGTGGACGGGCGAAGGACCGCGCCAGAGGCGGTCGAGTGTTGTTTTCAACCAACCGTTCCGATCCAATCCGGTGGTTCAGATCGGTGTCTCTTTGTGGGATGTGGATACATCTTCCGCTCTGCGCGCCGAAGTCACGGCTGAAGACATCACACCAGAGGGCTTTAGCGCCGTTTTCCGCACATGGTCCGATACACGGATCGCCCGGATACGGGTCACATGGACCGCAATCGGAGAGGTGGCCCATGACGACGATTGGAATATCTCTTAATACTGAGGGTCAATCATTTGGCACCACCTCTGTTTCCATTCGCTCGTAGTTACTGCAAAGCGGAATAGAAGTACTCCATTAACTGCTCGGGCAATCCTGTAAAAAGGACTATCGAAAAGGTCGCCAATGCGCCGATTGCAAAATACACCGGAACTCGGCCAAGCGCATATCCACGCAGAAATACGCCAACGAGTCCGATGAGTATCGAAGAAACAAGCAAAGAAATCGAAACCACTAAAGTACTCTGAAAGACCTCAAACGCGGTCTCAGTTGCAACTCTTGTAGCCATCACCCCTGATAAAAAGCAAACGCATGCACCAACACCGAGTATGAGGCCAAAAACCGAGCTTAGTGTTTGCGCCTTGCCCGATGCTCTTAGGATTTGGGGTTCACCGTTCTCTGAACTTTGAAGCGCAGTGCCATTGCGGGAACTTCGTTTGCTCAAAAAAGCGCGAAAGAGGATAAAGCAACCCGCTAGAAGAAAAACCAAGCCACTCAGAGCAAACGCAGTTATGAACCCTAGGCCATTGCTATCGCGAAGCACTTCGTATTCTTCGTTTAGGTCCTTGATAATATATAGTCCCATGCACATTAAGAGAGAACCGGCAAACACAACAGCTAGGTTCGGTTTCTTTTTTACCTGTGTCGGGGCGGTTTGTGACCCGCCATACAACGTTGCCCGAGGTTGTTGGGATTTGGCGTTGATGCGTTGTATGCGATCGTGAAAATTGGCGTTTGACATAAGGTGATTTCTTTTGGTTTCGCAATAAACTGCAACTTGCTGCGAGAATGTGGTGACAATTGGTCGGGTGGCCTCTCTTGTGAAAGGTTTTCCAGCGGGAGCAAGCGTTGAAATACATCGAAAATGGGGGTGTGACGAGGACAGGCGGGTCCCCTCAACCACCTGCCCGATCCCTAAGGTGGTGGGCGTAATGTGTTTTCATCAGTGCCGTGAACAAGCGTTTTTTGCACTTAGTTTCGCTTCGAAAGGTCTTTGGACTTGAACCCTATCAATCGTTGTCTTCGATCATGGCCACACGGGTTGCGTGACGCCCGCCTTCGAACTCGGCCTCCAGAAACGCATCTACGATATCCAGGGCCTGACCTTCACCCACGACACGTGCGCCAATCGACAGCATGTTGGCGTTGTTGTGCGCGCGGATCATGCGGGCCGAGAAGGCGTCAGAACACACGCCACAGCGAATGCCCGGAACCTTGTTGGCCGCCATCATGATGCCCTGACCTGTACCACACAGGACGATCCCAAGGTGGCACTCGCCCGAGGCAACGGCCTGAGCTGCAGCTTTGCCGTGGACGGGATAGTGCGTGCTTTCCGGTGTTTTGGGGCCGATATCGACGACTTCCCAGCCTTGTGCCGAGATATGGTCGGCGACCGCCTGGCGCAGCGCGATCGCTGCGTGGTCACTGGAAAGAACAATGCGTTTTGAGGCTGTCACGGGTACGTCCTGCCTTGCTGTGTTGACAAAAAAGGGCGGCTGCAACGCCGCCCAACTCGGTCAGTCCATGTGATACATCGACTCGTAGATCGGTGTCAGAGTCTTATCCTCGAACAATGAAGACACGCTTGTCCCGTTCCAGATGTTCAGGATCGCCTGCGTAAAGATTGGCGCAGTCGGCACAATGCGGATGTTCTTGGCGTTGGTGATCTCTTTGGTGGGCTGGATCGTGTCGGTCAGCACCAGAGATTTCATCACCGAATTTGTCACACGTTCGACCGCCGGGCCGCTCATGACACCGTGGGTGATATAGGAGTGCACTTCTTTCGCGCCGTTATCCAGCAGTACCTGAGCGGCCTTGCATAGCGTACCGGCGGTGTCGCACATGTCGTCGACAATCAGGCAGATCTTGTCTTTGACGTCGCCAATCACTGTCATCTCGGCCACTTCGCCAGCCTTTTCGCGGCGTTTGTCTACGATCGACAGGGGGGCGTTGATGCGCTTGGCAAGCTCACGCGCTCGGGCCACGCCGCCTACGTCAGGTGATACGACCATAAGCTCGTCCAGATTGTTCTGGAACTGGTGTTTCACATCCAACGCAAAAATCGGCGAGGCGTAGAGGTTGTCGACCGGCATGTCGAAGAACCCCTGAATCTGCGCTGCGTGCAGGTCCATGGTCAGGATACGTTCGATCCCGGCACCGGTCAGCATGTTAGCCACCAGCTTGGCGCTGATCGGCGTGCGTGCCTTGGTGCGGCGGTCCTGACGGGCATAGCCAAAATAGGGGATCACGGCGGTGATACGCTGTGCGGAAGACCGACGCAGCGCATCAGCGATGATCAGCAGCTCCATAAGGTTGTCATTCGCCGGATTCGACGTCGGTTGGACAATGAACATATCCTCGCCGCGCACGTTCTCGAACACTTCGACGAAAATCTCGCCGTCATTGAAGCGTTCGACCCGCGCATCGACAAGATTCTGATCGACGCCACGATACAGGCTCATGCGTCGCGAGATGGATTCGGCAAGAGGAAGGTTGGCGTTCCCAGCGATAAGCTTGGGTTCGTTGAGTGTCGGCATCGGCTGAGGTCCCCGGGCAGCAATGGCAATGTGACAGATTCGTGATGTTGACACCGCTTAGCACGGGTCTAACGTCCAGCAAAGATAACGCAGCGGAGAAAGTGCAGATGACCCAGATTGACTACTATTTTGCGACACTCTCGCCCTATACCTACCTTGCAGGTATGCGGTTGGAAGAGGTGGCGGCGAAACATGGCGCGACGATCAACTACAAACCGCTGGATATTGTCGCTCTGTTTGGGCGTACGGGGGGCACTCCTCCGAAAGACCGCCATATTTCGCGGATCGAATATCGGGCACAGGAACTACAGCGACAGTCCAAACAGCTTGGTATGGAGTTCAATCTGCAACCCGCGCATTGGCCAACCAATGCGGCACCATCGTCCTATGCGATCATCGCTGCGATCAAGGATGGATCGGGCGACGTTGGAAAACTTGCGCATTCCTTCGTGCGGGCCTGTTGGGCCGAGGAAAAAGACATCGCGCAGGATGATGTGATCCGCGATTGCCTGACACAAGCCGGTTTTGATCCAGGGTTGGCGGATAGCGGCCTTCTGGTGGGCGCGGAAACTTATGGCGCCAACCTGGAAGAGGCTGTGGATCGCGGCGTATTTGGCGCGCCGTTTTACATCACCGAAGACGATCAGCGGTTCTGGGGGCAGGACCGGCTGGATGATTTGGACCGCCATTTGTCGAAACTGAAGGGATGAGGGACACCCCCCTGGAAGACAACATCTTTGTCAGAACGTCGGGGCAGGGCGCGCGCAAGGTGCTCGCCCTGCACTGCACGATCGCGCATTCTGGGGCGTGGTCGGGGCTGGCGACGGAACTAGAGGGCGTGGCGACATTTACGGCCCCCGACATGCCGTCTCATGGACGCAGTACAGATTGGGACGGGCACGGGGATTTCTTTGACCAAGTGACCCAACTGTCGGCCGCGCATCTGACCGAACCGATGGATGTGATCGGGCATTCCTTTGGCGGGATGCTAGCCCTTCGGCTGGCTGTCGAGTTTCCGGACCTGGTCCGCAGTGCGGTCCTGATCGAGCCTGTGTTTTTTGCAGTTGCGATTCAGGACACGCCCGATTTGGTGCGGCAACATGATGAAGAGGCGAAACCTGTCTCTGATGCGCTCGCGGCCGCAAATTTTGAAAAGGCCGCCCGTTTGTTCAACCGGATGTGGGGCGCACAGGACGGCCCACGATGGCCCGATTTGCCTGAACGAACCCGCGCGGGAATGATCCGCGGTATTCACGTTGTGCCCGCCGTTGATGACGCTTTGTTCCTTGATCAGAAGGGGATATTGAACCCTGGCGTTCTGGACCGCGCATCCATGCCGGTTCTGATCCTCAGCGGGTCTGAGACGCACCCCGTCATGCCCGCGATCGGAGAAGGTCTTGCCCGGCGGCTTCCCAATGCCAGAACGGGCGTTGTTTCGGGTGCTGATCACATGGTCCCAATCACGCACCCGGATCAGACGGCTGCCGTCATTCGAAAGTTTTGGGGTGGTCTATCCTGAACCATGTTGCGTACAGGATGACGCCCCTAATCCCTGAAATCACAACAAGCCGATGAACCGGTCGATATCATCTGAGTTGATCGACCAGTCGCAGACCAGTCGACAGGCCAGGATCTCGTCGTCATCCGCACCGTCCAGCTCTGCGCCCCACAGATGATAAACCGCACCCGCTTGGTGCAACTGCTTGTGACGCGCGCGCGAAAACTGCGCAAAGATCATATTGGCTTGCGGCTCATGTAGAAAGGTTGCGCCTTTGGCGCGTAGACCATCGGCCAGATGCGCGCAGTTAGCGTTGGCTTGTCGCGCCATCTGCAGCCACAGATCATCGTTCAGATATGCGGCCATCTGGGCGGACAAGTAACGATGCTTGGAGAACAGATGCGCACCACGCTTGCGCCGCAGTTCGAATTCCCAGGCCTTGGATTCGTCAAAGAAAACCACCGCTTCGACGCCCATCAGACCGTTCTTGGTGCCACCGAAGCTGACCGCATCGACGCCCGCTTTCCACGTCATCTCAGCAGGCGAGCAATTGAGCGCGACCAACGCGTTGGTGAACCGGGCACCATCCAGATGAACTGGCAGGTCGAATTCCTTGGCGATACTGCAAAGCGCCTGCAATTCGGCCAGTGAGTAAACCGAGCCACGCTCTGTCACCTGAGTGATCGACACGGGCCCACGCTGGGGACCGTGCACGCCACGTGTTTCTTCGGCCAAAATCGAGCGACGCAGCGCTGCGGGCTCCATCTTGTCGCCGCCCGGCACCAGTGTCAGCTTTGCGCCGCTATAGAACTCGGGCGCGTTGCATTCATCCTCGTGGATATGCGCGACGGGTGAACAGAACACGGTTTCCCATGGGTTTGAGAGTGTCGCCAGAGCCAGCGAATTCGCGGCTGTCCCGGTGGCTACCAGATAAACTGCGGCCCCTGGCGCTTCGAAGATTCCGCGAATACGATCGCGCACTTCGTTCATCAGGGTGTCCGCGCCATAGGCCATTTGATAGCCCTGATTGGCTTCGTTCAATGCGGCCATAACCCGCGGGTGAACCGGACCGGAATTGTCAGAGGCGAAATACATCAGCTGGGTTCCTCAATGATATAGTCTTCCCACTCTTCCAAGGGGGTTTCGAATTCGGATACCGTGCGCCCCTGAACTGACATGCCAGCTGCGTGCACGCTGTCCGGTGTACCTGATATCAGGGGATGCCATTCGTAAAGTGGTTTCCTTTCCCACAGCAGCCGATAGGCGCAGGTTTGGGGCAGCCAATAGGCGTGATCGTCGATGTTGTTGGGCTTCATCACGATGCATTCCGGGACGAATTGGTGGCGGATGTCGTATTGCGTGCAGCGGCAGGTCTCATCGTCCAGCAGACGGCAGGCGACGCAGGTCAGGGCGACCTCGCCGGTGTCCTCATCCTCAAGCTTGTTCAGGCAGCATTTGCCGCAGCCGTCGCACAAGGCTTCCCATTCGCGCTGGTTCATCTTGGTTAGCGGTTTGCGTTCCCAGAACCGCGGGCCAAGGCCTTTGCGATCGATCGGATCGGTGGTCATAGCGCGGCCAACAGGGTGCGGGCCTTGTCGCAATCGGCATCCATCTGCGCGATCAGGGCATCCAGCCCGTCAAACGTCATCTCAGGGCGCAGGTATTCGACCATGCCGACGGACAGGGTCGAACCATACAGATCGCCTGAGAAATCGAACAGGAAGGTCTCGATATTCGGAACCTCTCCGTTGAACATAGGGCGAACGCCGACAGAGGATGCGCCGTTATAGCTGCCCTGATGCGGTCCGTCGAGCACATCGACCAGCACCGCATAGACGCCAAATTTTGGCGGGTGCAACCCTTCGATGGACATATTCGCGGTGGGGAACCCAAGCTCGCGCCCGCGTTGTTCGCCGCCGATCACTTCGCCCTCGACGCGGTGCCAATGGCCCAGCATTGCCGCTGCGTCGCGGGGGCGGCCATCGGTCAGCGCGGTGCGGATACCAGTCGAGGATACCACATCGTCAGACCGTTCCATCAGCGGTGCAATGGTGACGCCAAACCCCATCTCTTGCCCGAACCGGGCCATATCTTCGGCGGTGCCACTGCGCCCTTTGCCGAAACAGAAATCCGCGCCGACCACGACGTGCGATAGACCAAGTCCCTCGCAGATGACATTGCGGGCAAAGCCTTCGGGCGTCAGACCGGCAAGCGCTGCATTGAACGGCAATTCGTACAGCTTTTGTACACCCAGTTTCTCCAACCGGTGCGCACGTGCGTTTCCGCGCATCAGACGAAAAGGTGGGGCATCGGGTGCAAAGTACTCGCGCGGGTGAGGCTCGAACGTCAGAACACCAAGCGGAGCATCCGGGGCCACGCTTTGTGCAAGTTCAATCACCGACTGATGGCCCACATGTACGCCATCGAAGTTCCCGATTGCCACACTGGCACCGCGGTCTTCTGGCTCGACAAACTGGAAATCACGGATGATCTGCATGTAGCTTGCCTAGCGGGACTGGTGACCGGGTTCAAGCACCTGATTGGTACAAATGCCGCGCAACAAAAAAGGGCACCATTCCCAGTGCCCTTCAAAAGGATAGATGTATCGAGGCTTCAGTCGAACTTGCGCGAAGGGGCCAAAACCATGGCTTCGCCTACCAGCACCTTTTTGCCATCGACCGCACAGTGACAATCCAGCTTCACGCGACGCTTGGCAAAATCAATATCGATCACTTTGACCTCGGCATAGACCATATCACCGGGGCGCACCGGAGCCAGGAATTTGAGAGACTGACCCATATAGACCGTGCCGTGGCCCGGCAGCTGCTCGCCGATCACGGCTGAGATCAGGCCCGCCGTCAACATGCCGTGGGCGATACGACCTTCGAAGATCGTATCGCGGGCATAGTCGTCGTCCAAGTGTACCGGATTCCGGTCCGTTGATACCTGCGCAAACATTTCGATATCTTCGTCCGTCACCACTTTGCGCAGGTGGCGGGTCATGCCCATCTCGATGTCTTCAATACAGATCGTGCCGCGTGGAAGATTATCCAACATGTCGCCCTCACTCGAGTTCAATGGGCAACAAAACAACTCAAGTCGCCCCAGTTTGGCAACTTTATTACTTCGCAGCTGCAGAAAATCAAGTCTTTTCTGACTATCTCAATCGACCGATTGTGTAGGTCGGATTAATGTTTTCCTTTGCAATATAGTCACTTAGGGATTCATGGTGCGGATGATGCTCAGTTTTTGTTTCCGCTGCGGCCAAGCCACCCGAGATGAACAGAGAATCAATCCCTTCGCCCATACCGCCCAGAATGTCCGTATGCGGGCCGTCGCCGATCACCAGAATGTCGCCATCCGGGATGTCGTGACCCAGTTCCTGCAGCCTGCGCCGCGCCAGATCATAGATCGGCGGGTGGGGTTTTCCGAAATAAAGGCTCTCGCCTCCCATCTCGGTATACAACTTCGCCAACGCACCGGCGCACCATTCCCTAACTTCGCCTCGATCGACAACAATATCAGGATTTGCGCACAAGAGTTTCATACCCATTTGCTTGGCATACAGAAAGTCTGCGCGGTTGACGGATGGGTCCGCCATCGGATCAAACGGGCCGCAGCAGACGATCCCTTCGGCCTGGTCCAGTGGAACGCGTTCGATGTGGATCGGGTGATGCAGAATTTTCAATGGTTCAAAGAATCCTGCGTCTCGCTGCCATTCCCCCATGAAATAGACTTTTTGACCGACTGCTCCACGGAACATGGCCGAACGTGCCGAATCCCCACTGGTGGCGATGGTGTCATAGGCGTCTGCGGGGACATTGAATTGTCCAAGCTGCTCAGCCACGCCAGCACGTGGTTTGGGTGAGTTGGTGACCAGTACAACGATCCCGCCTTGCGCCCGGTAGTTTTGCAAAGCTGCAACCGCCTCGGGATAGGCAGTGATGCCGTTGTGAACGCATCCCCACAGGTCAACGAACAGTGCCTTGTAGCGGCCTGAAATCTCGGAAAGCGTGTGGATGATCTGGGTCATGGGAGCCTCGGGATCTGAAATTCTGAGTTGTGACAGCTATGGCAAAGCTTTCACCTCTTGGCCATCCCGCAATACCAATTGCGGGTCGAACACGGTGTGTCTGATCGTGTCATTCGACGATTTCTTCGACATCGGGTGCTTGTTGGACGTTTTCGGTGCCCAATATGATCTGTGCGCCGATCCTGTTCTGGAAACGCACTACGACCAGATAACCCAGCCCCAGTTCTTTCTGAAGTACGTCGACCAAAGGCGTGTCGCGCAGGGTCTCGGGCAGCAAACCGGCGATCGAGGATACTTTGTAAGCCGCTTCAATCGGAAGGTCCACGATCAGCCAAATATCGGCGTGTTTACGTTTGGCATTCACGTCCACGCGGATGATCTCGACCGACACCGGATCGGCCCAGTCCCGGATCGTTTGCGCCAACTGTGCCTCGGTCCGGGTTTCGAGGTAACGGTTGTAGGTCGACTTTCCCAGTTGAAGGACAACGAAGGCCAGGAATGCCAGTGTCACCACCACGCTTGCGGTGAAGTTCAGCTTGCGCCGACCCTTGCTAAACACCACCGCGCGCGCCGCATATACGATGTAAACCGCGCAGGCCGACAGAATGATTGCTCCAAGGTTGGTGGCAAACAGCAGGCCGGCCTCATAGGCCTCGGCGGGCTCGTCGAAATACAGCAAAACACCCGATGCAGACAGAGGTGGCACCAAGGACACGCCGATGGCTGCACCGGGAAGCAGGCTGGCCTCGGACCGGTTGATTTGAACGTAAGCTGCGGCCACTCCGGCGGCGAGGGCAACGATCAGATCCTCGGTGCCCGGATCCGTTCTGGCGAGAACCTGATCGGGGATCAGAATGCCGCGCGGGACGTCTGCGACATAGACAAGAAGCCACGCCAGCAAGACGCTGATTACCGCGGCACCGCAGACAATCAAAGCCAGTTTGAACGCGCGACCCAGCCATCCCATGACCATCGCCGCCGCGACCCCAAGGATCGGGGTCATCAATGGCGCAACAAGCATTGCGGCAATTACCACCGCACCGGAATCTCGCAGCATGCCCATCGTGGCGATCACCACGGATAAGGTCAGAAGCATGGCAAACCGTCGCCAATAGGCAGATTTGTCCTTGCCTTCAAATCTCAGGATGTCGCGTGTGGTGCTGAACTTGCGGGAACTCATGAACGTCGTCTGACCCAATTCGCTGTCTGGCTATTAATGTCAGACTACCAACGGATGCCATTCGCGCAAAACATTAGTAGCAAAGAAAAAAGGCGCCCGGGTGGGGCGCCTTTCGGTTGGGATGTTTGTCAGCGTCAAACCTTGAGGTTCGGGATGATCTGTTTTTTGCGGCTCATGATGCCGGGTAGGACTACGGCATCGCCGTCCACGCTTGCGCCAAAGCTCTTTTCGGCGACACCTTTGACCAGATCGTTGGGTACCAGCAGAGTGGCCTCTTCGTTCAGGATATCGACTACGAACAGCAGAACCTGATCAACACCGTCTTCCTTGGCTACGTCAGCCATCGAACCCGCCAGGCTGGCCTTGCGGTCCAGAACGACGCCGGGTGCAGTGGTTTCCAGAACCGAAACGCGGAACTTGGTACCGTCGACCTCATATTCCTTGCTGTCCATGCGGATCAGTTCGGCGTCCGAGAAGGACGAGACATCCGATTTGGCCGCGAACATTTCCGCGGCATAGGTCGCGACGTCCAGACCCAGCTCGGCAGCCAGCTTCTCGGCCACTGCGCGGTCATGTGCGGTGGTGGTGGGTGAGCGGAATTCCAGCGTATCCGACAGGATGCAGGTCAGTGCGGCGGCTTTGATGGCGTCGGGCATCTTGGCGGCGTCGTCACCGATCAGGTCCATCATGATGGTCGCCGTGCAGGCCAGCGGGCGCACGGTGATGTCGATCGGGCCTTTGGTTTCCAGGCCACCAACCAGCTTGTGGTGGTCGATGATTGCGCGGATGTCGGCGCTGTTTACGCTGGCTGGCAGCTCGGCCGGGTTGTTGGTGTCCACGATGACTACCGGTGCGCCCTCGGCCACGTCCTCGATGATGCGCGGCTTTGGCAGGTCCCAGCGCTGCAGCAGGAATGCCGCTTCGGTGTTGGGTTCGCCCAGCAAAACCGGCTCAGCCTGTTCGCCTTTGATTTCGTTCAGGTACCATGACCACAGTATAGGTGAGCCTGTGGAGTCGGTGTCGGGGGATTTATGTCCAAATACGAGCGTTGTCATGTCAGCGTCCTGAGGGTGATCATTTTGCGCGCCTTATAGGGCGGTCCGCCGGGGTTGTCACCCGACAGTGTTTACGCTGCGACGGTTGGTCTGAAATCGAGGTGGGTCAGAACGGGGCGCGGGTCAGGGTGTACCCGGTCTGATGCAATTGGTTCAGCAGCCCGTAGTCGCCCCCAAGATGCCCGGCACCGACCGCGATCACGACAGTTTGGTCCTGAATGTTCAGAATTTTCTGCATCCAGTTGCTGTTGCGCTCGACCAGAAGCTTTTGCTCGAAATCATTCCATTCCTCGTCGAATACTTCGGGCGGCAGACCCGAGTCTTCCAATCCCTGAAGGCGGGCGAGCTGGATGATTTCGACATGCTTCTCTTCCAGGTAGGCGTTGGCCATCGTCGCCAGTTGATCCTCGCTGCCGCCCATGGCACCGGCCATCCTCACAAGGGACTGGACCTGTTTTTCGATGGGGTGGCTGTCGAACATATTCATAAGATCGGCAATCTGTTCAAGCGAGCGTTTGGGGATGCCCAACTCGTCAGCCAGCTGATCCAGACGGGCGTCCATCCCGTGGTTCGCACTGGGGTCCTGCATCATACACGGGGGGACGCCCAGCATCATGCTCAGAAACCAGGGCCGCATTTTGGCTGCCATCCAACCGGGGATACCGCGTTCGGATAACCCGTCAGACAGGGCAGACCAATCCTCCTCAGACATCAGGTCAATCAGGCTGGGTCCCGAGGTGATCATCACCGGGCTCATGTCCTTGGCCAGGTTTTGTTCGAACGCGTCCATTTCTTCCTGCGTTACCTCGAAATAAAACGCGTCCGCATCGCTGAGGGCCGGCGTTAGTCGTTCGACCACTGCGTCCATGCGTGGGTCATTGGCATGCAACGTACCAACAAGGTGCAGGATCGTGTCCCCCTTGGACGCGATCCAGTGATTACCTTCGGCAAACGGGATATCAGCGACTGCCTGTTGCAGTTCGGACTTTACCGCGGGGCTCAGTCCCGGCCTCAGATCATTCCCTTCGCATGCGGCCTGCACTGCGGCGGGCAGGAATAAGAAAAGCAGCGGTGCAAACAGGCGCATAAGGATCATCTCGGAAACTTCAGTGTGACCGCGACATTGCCTTTGCGCAGCAATGTATTCAAGCCAGATGCAGGTGATGGCTGGCGTTCGCGGCAAATTTGCATAGCATGGCGGAATGGACCGTGAGCAGGATCTATACCCGCCGATCAAGGCGCTGTTCGAGCGTCAGGGCTACACCGTCAAAGGCGAAGTCGGCGCAGCCGACATCGTCGCCATTCGGGATGGTGATGAGCCGGTGATCGTTGAGCTGAAGCTGCGGTTCTCATTGGCGCTGTTTCATCAGGCAATCACGCGGTTAAGGGTGACTGACCAGGTCTATATCGGTGTGTGCAAACCCAAGGGGCGAACCGCGCGGCGTGCGTTAAAGGACAATTTGGCGCTGTGCCGCAGGCTTGGTCTTGGTCTGATCACTGTACGTGCTGACGGCGCGGTCGAGGTGCAGTGTGACCCTGGCCCGTATGCACCGCGAAAAAACAAAGCAAAAGCGGCTCGTCTTTTGCGTGAATTTGACCGGCTTGAAGGTGATCCCAATGCAGGAGGGGCCACCCGGCACGGGATCGTGACGGCCTATCGTCAGGACGCGCTGAAATGTGCAGCCCATCTGGCCGAATGCGGCGCGACAAAGGGGGCAGAAGTTGCCCAATCCACCGGCGTCGCCGAGGCCACGCGCCTGATGCGGGATAATCACTACGGGTGGTTTGATAAGGTCGATAAGGGGGTCTATGCGCTGTCGACTACAGGGGTCGAAGGGTTGAAACACTGGGCCTATAGCTGGGAAGAGACCGGCTGAGCCTCGCAACTAAAAAATCCAACACAGCTTGTTGACACGGGGTTTCCGACCCCCTAGCTATGCCTCGTTATCACTCTCTACCCTTGAGTGCTAACGCCTCGCCAGCCGGCGAGGGGAGGATAATAAACTTTGAGCCCAAGGAGCTGCAAAGATGGCATTGAAACCGCTTCATGACCGCGTGCTGGTTCGTCGTACCGAAAGCGATGAAAAAACCGCAGGCGGGTTGATCATTCCCGAAAGCGCAAAAGAAAAGCCCAGCGAAGGCGAAGTCGTTTCGACCGGTGAAGGCGCGCGCAAGGACAGCGGCGAACTGATCGCAATGGCTGTAAAAGCTGGCGACAAGATCCTGTTCGGCAAGTGGTCGGGTACCGAGGTTCAGGTCAACGGCGAAGAGCTGCTGATGATGAAAGAAAGCGACATCATGGGGATCATCGAGTAAGCGCTCGCGCTTCTCTGATCTTCATTTCCAACATTTTTCTCAAGGAGAAACAACATGGCTGCTAAGGACGTCAAGTTCGACACCGATGCCCGCAACCGCATGCTGTCAGGTGTGAACATCCTGGCCGATGCTGTCAAAGTAACCCTGGGCCCCAAAGGCCGCAACGTGGTGCTGGACAAATCCTTCGGCGCACCGCGCATCACCAAAGACGGTGTATCGGTTGCCAAGGAAATCGAACTGGAAGACAAGTTCGAAAACATGGGCGCGCAGATGGTGAAAGAAGTCGCCAGCCGCACCAATGATGAAGCTGGCGACGGCACCACCACTGCAACTGTCCTGGCTCAGTCGATCGTCAAAGAAGGTCTGAAGCAGGTTGCTGCTGGTCTGAACCCGATGGACCTGAAGCGCGGCATCGACCTGGCAACTGCCAAAGTCGTTGAAGGCATCAAAGAGATGGCGCGTGAAGTCAAAGACTCGGCAGAAGTCGCTCAGGTTGGCACCATCTCGGCCAACGGCGAAGCCGAAATCGGTCAGCAAATCGCAGACGCGATGCAGAAGGTTGGCAACGAAGGCGTTATCACTGTCGAAGAAAACAAAGGTCTGGAAACCGAGACCGATGTTGTCGAAGGTATGCAGTTCGACCGTGGCTACCTGTCGCCTTACTTCGTCACCAATGCTGACAAGATGATCGCAGATCTCGATGATTGCATGATCCTGCTGCACGAAAAGAAACTGTCCTCGCTGCAGCCGATGGTTCCGTTGCTGGAGCAAGTGATCCAGTCGCAAAAGCCTCTGCTGATCATTGCTGAGGATGTTGAAGGCGAAGCGCTGGCAACTCTGGTTGTCAACAAACTGCGCGGCGGCCTGAAAATTGCTGCTGTCAAAGCACCGGGCTTCGGCGATCGCCGCAAGGCCATGCTGCAGGACATCGCAATCCTGACCGGCGGTCAGGTCATCAGCGAAGATCTGGGCATGAAGCTCGAGTCCGTCACTATGGACATGCTGGGCACTGCCAAGAAAATCGAAATCACCAAAGACGAAACCACCATCGTCGACGGTGCTGGCGAGAAAGCCGAGATCGAAGCACGTGTTGCTCAGATCCGCACTCAGATCGAAGAAACCTCGTCGGACTACGACCGTGAGAAGCTGCAAGAGCGCGTTGCTAAACTGGCAGGCGGTGTTGCTGTTATCCGCGTAGGTGGCATGACCGAAGTTGAAGTGAAAGAGCGTAAGGATCGTGTTGACGATGCTCTGAACGCAACGCGCGCAGCCGTTCAGGAAGGCGTTGTTGTGGGCGGTGGCGTTTCGCTGGTTCAGGCCGGTAAAGCACTGGACACTCTGAAAGGCGCAAACGCTGATCAGGACGCAGGCATCAATATCGTGCGTAAAGCCATCGAAGCGCCGCTGCGCCAGATTGCTGAGAACGCGGGCGTCGACGGCGCAGTTGTTGCAGGCAAAGTTCGCGAATCTTCTGAAGCGGCCTTTGGTTTCAACGCTCAGACCGAAGAGTATGGCGACATGTTCTCGTTCGGCGTTATCGATCCGGCCAAAGTTGTCCGCACTGCGCTGGAAGATGCAGCATCGGTTGCTGGCCTGCTGGTCACCACCGAAGCAATGGTTGCTGACAAGCCTGCCAAAGACGGCGCGCCTGCTGGCGGCGGCATGCCCGACATGGGCGGCATGGGCGGCATGATGTAAGACGTCGAATTCGCCTCGGCGAATTCTGACGGTCCCGACAGGCGCTTGGCTGTAAGGCCAAGCTGCCGAAGGGGAAGCCTTAAAATATAGGGACGGGGTCGCCTTCGGGCGGCCCCGTTTCGTTTTGCGGACCATCCCGCAGGAATGTGAGTGTGCAAAACGCGCCGAAACCGGCTATGTGGTTGATATGAAACTGTTCCTACTCACGTGCCTGACGATGTGCGCCTTTGCGTCCAACTCGATACTTAATCGGCTAGCGATTGATAGTGGCGCCAGCGATCCCGCTGCCTTTGCCGTGGTGCGGGTTTTAGCCGGTGCAGTGGTGCTGGCCGGGTTGGTTCTTCTGAGGGCTGGCCATTTGCCCCTGTTTGACCGGCGCAGGATTGCCGGGGCAGGGTCGTTGTCCCTGTACATGATCGGATTCTCTGTCGCCTATCTGACGCTGGACGCGGGTCTTGGCGCGCTGATCCTGTTCGGGGTGGTGCAGGTGACGATGTTCACTGTGACATCAGTGAAAGGCACTCTGCCCACTGGTCGGCAGATCGCGGGCGCCGCAATCGCGTTGCTGGGGTTGGGCTACGTGCTTTGGCCGTCCGGATCGATACAGGTCAACCCGGTCGGAGCAGCTCTGATGATTGCTGCCGGGATCGGCTGGGCGATCTATTCGCTGGTTGGCAAGTCCGAACCGGATGCCTTATCCGGCACTGCTGCAAATTTCGTCGTGGCATTGCCAGTGACAACGCTGGCTTTATTGGCGACAGGAGGGGCGTGGCACATGACTGCTAACGGATACTTGCTGGCCGCGTTGGCCGGTGCGGTCACATCAGGGATGGGGTATGCGCTGTGGTATCAGGTTCTGCGGGAATTGACGCCCACAACGGCGGCCGTCGTGCAACTCAGCGTTCCGATTATAGCCATTATTGGCGGTGTCCTCCTGCTGGGCGAGGCCGCCAGCCTGCGCCTGATCATGGGGGCCGGGCTGGTATTGGGCGGAATTGCACTGGCCGTTCTGCGCAGGACGCCGCGGTAGGGGTTTATTCGCTGGACGTTAGGCCTTATCTGGCGGCTATGCGTTATTTGCTTGCCCTCTTTCTGTTCTTTGTGCCTGCCATTGTGCAGGCAAAATGCGTGGTCCTGCTGCATGGGTTGGCACGGACCGAAGCGTCTTTTACCGTCATGGAACAGTTGTTCAAAACGCATGATTATACCGTGGTGCGCCCGGGGTATTCCTCTACCGACCTGCCAATTCCCGATCTGGCTGCACAGACGCTGCCGGGTGCATTTGCGGAATGCAGCGACGACAAAGTCAATGTTGTCGCGCATTCGATGGGCGGTATTCTGTTGCGCTATTGGCTGCAGGACAATCATCCGGAAAACCTGGGTCGCGTAGTCATGCTCGGCCCGCCCAATCAGGGCAGCCAGCTGGTGGACGAACTTAGCGCGTATGAGGTGTTCGGGATGTTGAATGGCCCGGCCGGTCTGGCGCTGGGCACGGGCCCCGAAGGTATCCCACGACGACTGCCCCCCGTGGATTTCGAACTTGGTGTGATCGCCGGGGAGAATTCGTTGAACCCACTGTTTTCTTCGATGATCGATGGCTCGGATGACGGGAAAGTTTCGGTTGAAACGACCAAGGTCGAAGGGATGGCGGATCATATCGTCCTACCGGTGACTCACACGTTCATGATGAACAATCCACGCGTGATGGCGCAAGCGCTGCATTTCATCGAGTTCGGTCAGTTTGATCCGCAGATCACATGGCTGGATGGGGTGATGGAAATCATCGATGAAATCTGCATTGGGCAGGATTGCTCGGAACCGGACTCGGAGCGCTCTGAATGACCGCACTTTCTCTGACTTTGTCCGGCGCAGAGGTTCTGTTGCCGGATCAGGGCATGACTCGTGCCGATCTGTCCATTTCTGACGGGGCCGTGCAACGGGACCGGGCGGGACGGACAGTCGACCTGTCTGGATATCTGGTGATGCCCGGCATCATCGACCTGCACGGCGACGGGTTCGAGCGTCACATCGCACCGCGACGAGGGGCGATGAAGCAGATGGACGAGGGCATCCTGTCGGTCGAGGCCGAACTGGCCGCCAACGGGATCACGACGGCGGTCCTGGCCCAGTTTCTAAGTTGGGAGGGCGGCGTACGCGGCCCTGAATTCGCTGGCCAAGTGTTCGATGCTATTGCGTCGGTCAAAGATCGCGTCGTCACCGATTTGCTGCCTCAGCTACGGTTCGAAACCCACATGCTCGAGGAATATCCGAGCCTGCCTGAACGTATTGCCGCGTGGCGTGTGCCATACGTGGTGTTCAACGATCACCTGCCACATGACAGGCTGGCCGAGGGGCGCAAGCCGCCGCGCCTGACGGGGCAGGCGCTTAAGGCCGGGCGTAATCCTGAAGCACATTTTGAGATGTTGCTGTCCATGCATGCCCGAGGCGATGAGGTTTCCGCAGCCTTGGACGCGCTCTGTGCGGCATTGTCCGAGCAGGGTGTCCGTATGGGCAGCCATGACGACGCAACGGCTGAAACTCGCGCCGATTGGCGGGAGCGAGGTGCTCAGATTGCCGAGTTTCCCGAAACGCTAGAGGCGGCTGAGGCCGCTCGGGCTGCTGGGGACCACGTTATTCTCGGATCACCCAACGTGGTGCGCGGCGGATCGCACAAGGGCAACGTTAGTGCGCTGGATCTGATCACCATGGGGCTGTGTGATGCGCTGGCCTCGGATTACCATTATCCCAGTCCCAGGCGAGCGGCTTTGATGCTGGCCAAATCCGGTCTGTTGGATCTGGCCGGAGCCTGGGCGTTGGTCTCGTCCGGTCCGGCACGGGTTCTTGGGTTGCAGGACCGGGGCACTCTTGCCCCGGGTCAACGCGCAGACCTAGTGATACTTGATGCTCGGTCCCACCACGTCGCTGCTACGCTGGCTGGCGGGCGGGTTAGTTTCATGTCCGGTGATATCGCCGCACGGTTCGTGGGCTGAGTTACCGCGTGATGCGGTTGAAATGCGCCATCTTGCGGCCCGGTTTGACTTCAGCCTTGCCATAGAGATGAAGCGCAACGTCGCGTTCCCGCGCCAATTCCGGCACGCGGTCCATACCGTCGCCGATCAGATTCTCCATAACCACGTCTGAATGGCGTTGACCGTCGCCCAACGGCCAACCGGCTACGGCGCGAATATGCTGTTCAAACTGATCCACCGCGCAGCCGTTCTGCGTCCAGTGGCCCGAGTTATGCACCCTTGGCGCGACCTCATTTACGATCAAACCTTCCGACGTGACGAACAGCTCGACGCCCATGACGCCCACGTAATCCAGCGCGTTCAGGATATTCGCGGCCAGTAGAACGGCATCGGTTCGCTGCGCCGGCGCGAGGCGGGCGGGTACTGTCGTGGTGTGCAGGATGCCATCGCGGTGTACGTTCTCGCCGGGATCGAAACAGGCCACCTGTCCGTCGATACCACGGGCGGCGATGACCGATACCTCGTGGCTGAAGTTAACGAACCCTTCAAGGATCGCAGGTGCTCCCGCCATATCGGCCAGCGCTGTTTCGGCATCTTCCGGGCTACGCAGGCGCGCCTGCCCCTTGCCGTCATAGCCGAAACGACGTGTTTTCAGGATGGCTGGCGTGCCAATCTGGTCAATTGCTGCCTTTAGGCAGTCCAGATCGGTGATGTCGGCGAACGGCGCTGTTTTCAAGCCCAACCCGGCAAGGAACGTCTTTTCGGTCAGGCGGTCCTGACTGACGCGCAGTGCTTCGCGCCCCGGATGAATTGGGCAATGTGCTTCCAACAGGTCTAGCGCTTCGGTCGGGATATTTTCGAATTCATAGGTGATGACATCAACCGACTCGGCAAACGCTTTCAGCGCCGCAGCGTCGTCATAGGCTGCAGTGGTCACATTATCCGCTACCTGACCGGCGGGTGGGTTCGCGCCCGGCTCAAAGATGTGGGTTACAAAGCCCAACCGGGCTGCGGCGACGGACAACATCCTGCCCAATTGGCCTCCGCCCAAAATTCCAATCCGCGCCCCCGGAGCAAGCATGTCCGTCATCAGTCTGTCTCCAACCTTTTTCCAATCGCCTGCAGGGCCGAGCGCAGCGCATCATGTGCTTTGCCCGCATGCAATGCCTGCGTCATCTGCAGGCTGAGTGTTCCATCCGTCGCCAGCGCGTCCCGTTCCTGGGCCAGACGCCCGGCTTGCCCGGTTTGCATCGTCTGCAGAAATCCGGACAGTAGCTGTGTTGTATAAAACTCTGAGGCATCCGCGTCGCCTGTCTGCTCGGCCAGCCACTCGGCACCTGTTGCCATTACGTCCAGAAGGCCCGGGACCATCGCGCAGATCGCAAAATGCGCGTTCAACGCCGCCTCGGTTGCGACTTTGACAACCGGGTTTTCGGGTTCGAACAATTCGGCCAGCAAGGCATCGTTGCCAAACGCTGCAAGCGGGCATCCGCCTTGCCGCAAAAACCCCAAAGGGATTGTTTGAACGAAGTCAGTCGCCGGAGCGCACAGGGATGCAAGCTGGTCCGCTGATACAGCTGCCATCACAGATACGATTTGCTGACCCGAGCGAAAACTCAGGTTATCCAGAACTTCCGGGGCGATCTGAGGGCGCAGGCAAAGAAAAACGATATCCGATGCGTCGATAACCGCTTGTGGGTTTGTGACCGTTACGCCCAGTTCAGCCTCCAACTCAGCTGAGACTTTGGCGTTTCGCTCTGTAACGGCAATGCTGTGCCCTTTGTCCGTAAGAAAACGCGCAATGGGGGCTGCGATATGTCCGGTTCCGATAAAGCCGATACGGCTCATCCTTGGGGTTCCTCGGGGATAGAAGCAGACAAAGCTTCGCGCCAGGCATCCAGCCGATCAGCCAGTGCTGCGTCCTGCAAGGCGAGGATGCCAGCCGCCATCAACCCGGCATTGGCCCCACCGGCAGAGCCGATAGCCATCGTCGCCACCGGAAAGCCTTTGGGCATCTGCACGATGGAGTATAGCGAATCGACGCCGGACAGGGCACGGGTCTGCACAGGAACGCCGATCACCGGTACGCGCGTCTTTGAGGCCATCATCCCCGGCAGATGCGCAGCACCGCCCGCACCGGCGATAATCACATCCAGGCCACGCTGAACGGCGGTTTTACCATAGTCCCACAGGCGATCAGGGGTGCGGTGCGCCGAAACGATGCGTTTTTCAAACGCAATGCCCAGTTCATCCAGAATGTCTGCGGCCTCTTTCATCGTGGGCCAGTCCGACTGGCTGCCCATGATGATCCCCACTTTTACATCGCTCATCCGCTTGTCGCCTCTGCCCGTCGAAAGAGCGCGCACTATAGCCAAATCGGCCTATCTGGCAATGCGGTACAGGGGTTTTAGGCGATGATATCGGGTGTCAGACGGTCCTCGATCAGGCGAATGATGTCCTTTAGACGCAGTTTCTGTTTTTTCAGCCGCTTGATCGTCAACTGATCCGAAGTCCCCGTGGCCTGCAGCGCCTCGATCGCTTCGTCCAGATCGCGGTGCTGGCGGCGAAATACCTCAAGCTCGACCCGAAGAACTTCATCTGTTTTCATTGAAATGTCAGTGGGCGCGTTCATGGGCGACTCAGTTGTTATTATGGTGCTTGTCACACAAGATAGTGTGTCAGACTTTATCCGACCAGACCTTGTGGACATCCCTGCATATTCCCATATTCTATCATACGCGGTTGCCAGAATGGGGCCGCACCACACGTCGCTTTGGCAATAAAGGACGAAAATACGTGTCGAAACTTACTCTTGGCTCATACCCGCATCTTTTGGGGTTCGAGCAATTGGAACGCCTTCTGGAACGGTCTGCAAAGGCCGGAAACGAAGGATACCCGCCCTATAACATCGAACAGACCTCGGATTTTTCCTATCGCATTACGCTGGCCGTGGCCGGTTTTGCGGAACAGGACCTGTCGATTACCATCGAGGATCGCCAGCTGGTGATCCGGGGCCGTCAACGCGACGATAGCGAGGGGCGCATCTTTCTGCATCGCGGCATCGCGGCGCGTCAATTTCAGCGCATGTTCGTGCTGGCGGACGGAGTCGAGGTTGGCGAGGCGATCATGGAAAACGGTCTGCTGCATGTGGACCTGACCCGCGCCGTGCCGGAAACCGTGGTTCAGACAATCAATATACGGAAGGGGTAAGAGCAATGAATACACCGATTGAAATCAACACCGAAGGCGATCGGATCGTTTATGTGAAAGCTGTCGATGTAGCTGACCTGCCGCGCGAAGTGCGCGAACAGGCCGGTGATCTGGATCAGCTTTACGCTGTTCACGACTCCGATGGCCAGCAACTGGCGCTGGTTGCAGACCGCAAGCTAGCCTTTGTTCTGGCGCGCGAACATGACTTCTCGCCGGTGGCCGTTCACTGAAACGGCCCCGCAGAAGGTGATTTTCCCGTGACATCCGCCGCCCCACGGGTGAGATATGCGAACCAATACAGGTTCGCAGGGCGGAGGCACCATACATGAGCTGGTTTGATTTCGACTGGGTGGACGCATTCAGCGACCGTGCCTTTGGCGGCAATGGATGCGCCGTGGTGCATGGTGGGGCCGTCCTGCCCGAAGATGTCTGTACCGCTTACGTGCGCGAAACGTCCTTGGTCGAATGTACCTTTACCGGGCCGTCTGACGTGGCCGACGTCCGAGTGCGCTATTTTCTAGCCAGCCGTGAGATCCCTTTTGCGGGGCATCCCACAATAGCCACTGTGGCGGCGATGCGGTCGCGTGGGCTGTTTCAGGGGGATGCGCTGACACTGGACACCGGGGCAGGGATCGTTTCAATCCAACTCAACGGTGATGAGATTGAAATGACGCAGGTTGCCCCGCAATTCGGTGCGATCGTTCCTGCCGACCTGGTTGCCGCTGCCATCAGCCTACCGGAAAGCGCGATCATCTCGCCACCTCAGATGGTATCCACAGGGTTGCCGTTTTGCGTCACTGTGCTGCGCGACCTCGAAGCGCTACGTGCCGCAAAGCTGGCACAAGAACCGCTGCGCAAGGTGATAGAGGCCGGAGGGTATTCCGGATCGGACATGGCCGAGCCATTTATTGTGACGCTGGAGGGCGCGAGCGAGGCGGGCGACACGTTCTCACGCCTTTTGATGTTGCCGCCCAGCCCGCCCGAGGATCCGTTCACCGGCTCCGCAACCGGGGCGATGGCAGCTTATCTCTGGAAATATGGCCTGATGCCCAAGGACACGTTTACGGCAGAACAGGGCCACGACTTGGGCCGCCCCGGCCAAGCGACCGTTACACGCGTTGGACCTGCCGATGCGATGACCGGTATCAAGGTGGCGGGCCGTGGCTATATTCTGATGCGTGGTCAGGTCAATTTGCCCGGGCAACTGTAATGACTGAACCCGCGATCGCCATCCTTCCTTATGGGCATCGGTTGGGTCCGAAACTGGCTTCGGTTCCATTGTCCGATCTGATCTGGCCCGAAGGGTGCCCCGAGCGCCTGATGGGCAAAACGGTTGGCGATCTTGAGCGTACCGATCACCTGATCATGTACCCTAATTCAACCGTCCATCTGCGCCTGCGCCGAGGGACCCGCGCCCGGATTTCCCTGATGATGGGTGAGCCGTCGGCAATTCACGCCAAGCACGACAAGATGCTGCGCTACACGTGGCGGCGTTTCTTTCGCGTGATGACGTTCCACGACGTGTTGCTGCAGAACCTTCCGAACGCTGTGTTTCTGCCCTACGGCGTGACGATGGTGCCGGATTGGCGAGACCTCAACGTAGAGAAAACGAAATCCTGCTCGCTCATCGCCTCAGCCAAACGCGATCTGGAAGGGCACCAACTTCGCCATTCGGTGATTGACTGGGTGCGGGAAACGGGCGCTGACGTTGATATCATGGGGCGGGGATACACGCCGTTTGATCGTAAATCAGACGGGCTGGCTCCGTATCGCTATTCCGTTGTGATCGAGAATGTGCGCGAGAAGAACTATTTTTCGGAAAAGCTGACGGATGCGGTCCTGTGTTCAACGGTCCCGATCTATTGGGGGTGCCCGAATATCGGGGACTTCATGGACACAGCCGGTATGATCCTCTGTGAGTCCGAGGCCGACATTCAGCGCGCAATCAACAGCCTGTCCGCTGACGACTATGCCGAACGCCTGCCGCATCTGAAAGCTGCACAAAGCAAGGCGGCAGAGTTCGGTGACTTTGAAGGCCGAGCGGTGCGAACCCTGCGGGAACAGATAAACGCGGCCTAGTCGTCCAATGGCCGCGGGGCCAGCCATACCACCGGCAAGATCGGATTCGCCAGCGCGTTGATCCCATGTCGAAGGCAAAGGCGCTGCAGATATGATCCGCTGACCGGCAGCCCGGCGGTTTTGGCTGCCATGAATTTTTTCTGATGTCCGTAGATGTGAACTGAATGCACCTTATCCCGTTCGATCTCGGCCGTGGAAATGCGCGGATCGTGCAGTTTCCATAGCTGTTCCTTGTCCAAAGGATAGAACACATCCGGCTGCATCGCGTGGCTGTCCTCGCCGGTCTGGCGCAGAAAATACTCCAACGCCTTGGGGCCGGAGCTGCCCCAGGGAAGTGCTTCGATGCCCCAGGTCTCTCCGTTTCGGATGCGCCTGCGATTGTGTCGAAACAGCCGACCGCCACGCCAGGGCTGGGTCGGGTTGGCAGAGATCACGAAATCAATCCATAGCGCCAGCGTCTCTGAGTCTGGTGGCAGACGCAGAACACCATTGGGAAAAGTGCCTGATTGCGTCGACCCGAAAACGTAAGTCGAAGAAAAGTCGAATGGCTTGACGCAGTAGGCATCCAGATCGACCCAAATGAACGGGGTTTTCTGCATCAACCGCAGCCGGAAAATGTCGGAAAACACTGCGACCCCTAACCGGTCTTCCGGTCGGAAATCAAACGGCGCGGGCCAAAGGATATCAGAAGCGGGCCGTACTTCGGCGCCCCTGGGCACGCCTTGGATGTCATGCACGGTATACAGGATAAACCGGTGACCGTTATCCAGATAGGATTGAATGCACAGCGCCTCGAGCCAGCTCAGGTCTGAACCGAACCAGAAACTGGCAATTGGAGGCAGGTCGCGGGTCATGGGCACTTTGCGTTTTGGTTAGGGTCTGCATTTGCACCAAGGCAGCGTGCGCTTGTCAATCCAACACAAAAAGCGGCCACTGCTGGCCGCTTTGCTTGTTCGTTGTAGCAATTAGGATGCTGCAATCAGCCCCATACTTTCCAGTTTCAGGAGAACCTGATGGGCGCAGTTGTCGACCTCGACATTTTCGGTCTCGACGCTCAGTTCTGGGTCTGCAGGAACGTCATACGGGTCCGAGATGCCGGTGAACTCTTTGATCTTGCCTTCGCGGGCCAGCTTGTACAGTCCCTTGCGGTCGCGGCGTTCGCATTCCTCAATGGTGGTGGCCACGTGAACTTCGCAGAAGGCACCGAATTGTTCGATCTCTTCCCGGACTGCTCGGCGGGTCGTGGCATAGGGCGCGATCGGCGCGCAGATTGCGATGCCGCCGTTCTTGGTGATCTCGCTGGCCACATAGCCGATGCGACGGATGTTCAGGTCGCGGTGTTCCTTCGAAAAGCCCAGTTCGGACGACAGGTTTTTCCGAACGATGTCACCATCCAGCAAAGTAACGGGACGGTCGCCCATTTCCATCAGCTTGACCATAAGCGCGTTGGCAATCGTCGACTTGCCCGAGCCTGAGAAGCCGGTGAAGAACACAGTGAATCCCTGCTGCGAACGCGGCGGGAAGCGGCTGCGCAGTTCCTGTACAACTTCGGGGAACGAGAACCATTCCGGAATCTCAAGACCTTCACGCAAACGGCGGCGCAGTTCGGTGCCCGAGATGTTCAGGATCGTGACGTTGTCCCTGTCGAGGATTTCGTCGTTCGGCTCGTATTGCGCGCGTTCCTGCACATAGACCATGTGTTTGAAATCAACCATCTCGACGCCGATCTCATCCTGGTATTTGCGGAACAGATCCTGCGCATCGTAGGGGCCGTAGAAATCTTCGCCCTGACTGTTTTTGCCCGGGCCCGCATGGTCGCGGCCGACGATAAAGTGGGTGCAGCCATGATTTGCGCGGATCAGCCCGTGCCAGACGGCCTCGCGCGGGCCAGCCATGCGCATTGCAAGATTCAGCAGTGACATTGATGTGGTTGAGGCCGGGTATTTGTCCAGTACCGCCTCATAGCATCGCACGCGGGTAAAGTGGTCGACGTCGCCCGGTTTGGTCATGCCCACGACCGGATGGATCAGCAGGTTGGCCTGCGCTTCTTTCGCGGCGCGGAATGTCAGTTCCTGGTGCGCGCGGTGCAGCGGGTTACGCGTCTGGAACGCAACGATGCGCCGCCAGCCGACCTTGCGGAAATAGGCGCGCAACTCGTTCGGAGTGTCGCGGCGCGCGCGAAAGTCATAGTGGACCGGTTGTTGAATGCCGACTACAGGGCCGCCCAGATACACTTTACCCGCCACATTGTGCAGGTAATTCACCGCCGGGTGCGCCTCGTCATCGGCACCAAAGACTTTCTCGGCCTCACGCGCTTTGTCCGGTGTCCAACGGTCGGTGACGGTCATCGTGCCCAGAATAACGCCTTCCTGATCGCGCAGCGCGATGTCCTGGCCCAATTCGATTTTGTCGGCAAACGCCTCGTCTACGTCCAGAGTAATGGGCATCGGCCAAAGGGTACCATCGGCCAGCCGCATGTCCTCAACGACATTGTCGTAGTCCTCCTCGCCTAGGAAACCTTTGAGAGGGTTGAACCCGCCGTTCATCAGCAGTTCCAGATCGCAGATCTGGCGCGGGCTCAGGTCCCAGCTGGTCAGGTCTGCGGCTTCCACCTTCAGTTTCTGTGCTGAATCGTAGGACACGAACAATTCGGGGATCGGGGCCAGGTTACTTAACATCGTCATGGGAATACTCTTGTAAAAGTGCTGCTTTGCCGTTGATTAAGGGGCGTTTGCCCCGGCTTTTGGGTGAAGTCCATATACCTTGGTGAAACAAAGGACGATATGCGCGGTTTTTCCACGCAATGGAAGGATATTCCGGTTTGGGTGGCATTCTGCGAAGCTGGTTCCCGAGGTGGGCAACAATTCCACCCATTTCAGGGCGAGTGTTCTTATGCAGCGACACTGGCGTTCAGATCCGCGGCTTTGGGGACGGGCAGGGCGGGAATCGGTCGCGTCACGCCACGCAGCTCGAATGGGCGAACCTGCCGCATATCGCCGTCATATCCTGCCGCCAGCAACAACTTTTCCGAGACCAGAAGTTCGCAGCCCAGAGATTTGGTTTCGGCCTCTAACCGGCTGGCCACATTTACGGTGTCGCCGATGATTGTACGGGCGGCGTGGCCTGCGGCACCGATTTCGCCCAGAACAAGGTCCCCCAGATGCAGGCCCATTCCGATGCGGATCCGGGGGCTGCCCTCGGATTCCAGCTGCTGGTTAAAACGCTGCAAGGCAAGGCTGATATCAATGGCCGCTTTCATCCCGGCCCGCGCAGAGCTTTGGGCGTCGTTGGTTTCGAACACGGCCAACAGGCCGTCGCCCATGTATTTGTCGACCACTCCGCCCTCGGCCGTGATCGCCGGGACGATGGCGTCAAAAAAGCGGTTTAGCAGGAAAACGATGTCATAGGGCAGATGGCCAGCTGTGCGCGAGGTGAAGCCGCGCATATCCAGAAACAGGACCGCCAATTGCCGTTCCTGACCTTGGCTTGCATGTGCCCGGTGCCGGGCGCCATCCGGGCGGAACATGCGAAACGCCGTGATCGGAGCCATCGGGCGGATTTGGCATGCCAGCCGGGCGCCCGCCGGGGCGCTGACCGCAGCAAGACTTCGGGCTTCGACCTCACCAGGTTCGGGCAGTTGATCCCCGCCCTCCTCGACAATAACGCGGCAGGTGGTGCAGCGCCCTTTGCCACCGCATAGCGCCGTGTGTGGAATGCCGTTGGCTTGGGAAATTTCAAGCAGGGTCATCCCTTTTTCGGCAACGACCTCAGGGCCTTGAGCGTACTTGACGCGCACGGAATGTCGGCGGCGCCACAGCTTGCGGATCGCAAATACCGCCAGGGATGCGCCAAGGGCCACCCAGAACGCCATGAGCGCATTGTCTTTTACGCTGAACAGCTGCTGGAAGTCTTCGGGAGAGGGCCAGTTGTAATGCTCGATATATTGTTCGCGCAAAAATGGGTCTGCAAAGTCAGCCCAGATCCGACGCCCTTCCGTCAGCACTCCGGCAAGGGCAAATGTCGGAACAAACACAGCCAGGCCAATCAGATATGGCACCAGCTTGGGCCACCAGCGGGTCAGCCGCAGCCACATGTGCAGTCCGATACAGCCATGTACCCACACCACGAGCAACAACAGGCTTTGCATCCAGACCGCGTAGCTGGGCCACATCAGCACGATGATATAGCCCATTTCATCGTTCACATCGTAGACCGTATTCGCATAGCGCGTTTGCACGATATGCGAGATCAGCTGCAATGGGATCAACAACCCCAGAACCATCTGCAATCCCGTGCTGAACGGCATGCGCAAAGTCCGGCGCTGGCTGATCGAGTACAGGGCTAACCCCGCGTGAATCAAAAGAGCAGCATAGAGTATTATGCTGCCGACATCGTGACGTGTGATTACATGCCGGGCATCCTGCATGTCATGCAGGTAGTCCGTGTGAAACAGACCAAGGCCGATGTTGATGAAGTGAAAGAACGCAAAGGCGAACAGAACTAGGCCGCTGCCGATCCTCAGCCGGGTTGCCCACCCGCCTTGCCACAGAACAGTTTTCAATCAGATCACCTGCGTTGGTCTCGCCTGAGGCCGAGTCTGATACGCCGCAGCTTAGCGGTCAAGCGCAGGTTGCGGATAGGGCGGTGTCCAATCTGTTGACGGCGTATTCACACGGATCAGCGAAGGAGACGGGTCGAACAGGACAATGTGGCTGAGTTCGGGGCGCGAGCGTGAGCTGTATAGCAACCCGTCAGCTCCTGCGTCACGCGCGCGGTCCGAGAACCGCCATGTCGGCGAGGTGCCCCATTTGGCGTGAATATCCTGCCATATGACGGATGCGTCAGACTGGCCCCGTAGGTCGAGCAGCTTTGCGTCTGTCACGTTTGCCTGCACCAACACCCTTGGTGGATCGCCTGCCGTGACATATCGCCGAATGGCGATTCCGGCGCCTTCCGCGCTGTGCGAAGCGTAAAGCGCCGATTGTCCCGCGTAATGAAAACGCCCCTCTGGCGCCCGGGCAGGGGCCAAAGGGGCGTCCAATTGTGACAGAAACAAAATTCTCCAGACCGGGCCAGAGAATTCCAGCATCTGATTAGTCCTGTTCGGCTAGGAAGCGCTCGGCGTCCAGTGCGGCCATGCATCCCATTCCCGCACTGGTGACAGCTTGCCGGTAGATGTGGTCAGTCAGGTCGCCCGCCGCAAATACACCCGGCACCGAGGTCTCGGTCGAACCTGGCTTGGTCACGACATAGCCGCCCATATGGCTTTCCAGCGAGTCCTTGACCAGTTCATTGGCAGGTGCGTGTCCGATCGCGACAAAAACGCCTTTGCAGGGGATTTCGGTAATCTCGCCGGTCTTCACGTTTTTGACCCGCACACCTTCGACGCCCAGCGGGGCATCGGTGCCGGTCACTTCTTCTAACTCGTGGAACCACAGGGGTTCGATTTTTTCATGCTTCAGCAGCCGGTCCTGCAGGATCTTTTCCGCGCGCAGCTCATCCCGTCTGTGTATCAGCGTGACCTTGCTGGCAAAATTGGTCAGGAACAGCGCCTCTTCCACGGCGGTGTTGCCGCCGCCGATTACCACGATTTCCTGCCCGCGATAAAAGAAGCCGTCGCAGGTCGCGCACGCCGAAACGCCAAAGCCCTTATATTTCTCTTCCGACGGCAGCCCCAGCCATTTGGCGCGCGCGCCGGTGGCCAAAATGACAGCATCAGCCGTATAGACTGTGCCGCTGTCGCCTGTTGCGGTGAACGGGCGTTTGCTGACGTCCAGATCGGTGATGATGTCGCCAATGATCTCACAACCCATCGCCTTGGCATGGTCCTGCATACGCACCATCAGGTCAGGGCCTTGAACCTCGGTGTCTCCGGGCCAGTTTTCAACCTCGGTCGTTGTGGTCAGCTGGCCACCCGGCTCAATGCCCTGAACCAGAATCGGCTCTAGCATCGCGCGGCTTGCATAAACGCCGGCCGTGTAACCGGCCGGTCCCGATCCGATGATCAGAACCCTGGTGTGTCGTGTTTCGGCCATAGTACCCCCAACTCGATCTGCCTGATTGGGGCGCGTGGCCCCTGACGGATGGATATAGCGAGCGTCGCGCAGGGCTTAAACCCCCAACCTTTTGACAGGCAGCAATGCATTTGCGGCAAGGCGCCCAAAAAAAGAACATTGAAAATATAGAATATTGCGCAGGTGCGAAAGATAATTGCGCATTGGTCGGGTGCTGATATAACAACCGAAAAATTAGGAGCATTTCATGGTCGCGATACGGCTGGATGAGATTGACCGCAAGATTTTGGCAGAATTGCAGGCAGACGGTCGCATGACCAATGTAGAGCTGGCAAAACGCGTAGGTATTTCTGCGCCGCCTTGCCTGCGGCGCGTGCGTACGCTTGAGGATTCCGGGCTTATCCGCGGCTACCATGCCGATGTGAACTCACGCGAGTTGGGGTTCGAGGTTCAGGTCTTTGCCATGGTGGGGCTGGAAAGCCAGGCCGAATCCGAACTGAACGCGTTCGAGGAACGCTGCCGTGAATGGCCGCTGGTCCGGGAATGCCACATGTTGAACGGCGAGGTGGACTTTATCCTGAAATGCGTCGCCCCCGACCTGAGCAGTTTTCAGCAGTTCCTGACGGGTGAGCTGCTGACCACGCCCAATGTAGCCAGCGTAAAAACATCGCTGGTTATTCGCGGCGCCAAAGACGAACCCGGCGTTCCCTTCGACGTTCTGGAAGAACGAATGAACCGGACGGCGTGAACATCATTCGCTTTTGATGCGGTTTTGACGGCGGCAGAAAAGCAGCGACCGTTAATGATAGAACCCAACTAATTATCAGCTGCATAATGCCCCCACATTGCAGTTAGTTTTCGTTGTCACGCAGAAAGCGCATTTATCTCACCGTCTCCTGCGCGTGGTAGAACCAGTGGACCAAAATCGCTCAGCGATTCGATATGCGCAAACAAGTTCAAGTAGATCGATCTGAGCGATTGGCTAACCTGGCGTGCGGCATTGACTCCCGGATGGTATGATTCGAATTGCAGGCCATCGACCTTGATGACCGAATGACGTTTCAGGCAGATGTGAAACAGCTCAATCGGGGTCGGCGGCAATGTTTCGATCACGCTCATACCGTCCTGGAATTCATGGACAGGGGTCAGAATTTCGCCCCCGTCGTGTAAATGGCGCAGATGCGCAGGTGTGCCCAGCAGACGTGCTGCGGGTCCCGCGATTACGCCGGACAGCGGCTTTTGCATTCCAAATGTATCGGCCATGATCCGAGTTAGCGGGCGTGTTCGGCCCCGCGAATCCTCGCGCCCGGGAATCAGGGTCACCGACCCCTTCCACAACACGGTCTGAAGTGCGCCATCCTGTGTCAGAACCATGTCGCCCGGAAGCAGATCTTCGATCGCCAATGGGCCGTTTTCGGTTTCCACCAGGGATCCGCGTGTAAAGGCACAAAAGGCGTCTTCGAACATGGGCAATGCCGGGGCGATGTGGCGGGTTTGCGAAACATCTCCGTTCGGCATCAAGGTACTGACCTCATAGCGCCGCAACTGCGCCTTTGGTCTTGCGTTTGTCTTCGGAATTTCGCGCAGCATGGCCGAAGTTTCGACCGCGTTTCTGGCTGCGCGCGTCAAGGAATGTGGAATTGTCATTTTTATTCCGTCCCTCCTAAAATACCGTTCAGACGGGTAAAGCCCTCCGTACAGGGCAACCTGACCGGCGTATTCTTTGTCTTTAATGAGATAGCGACCTCAGGGCGCACGCCTTTGCGGCGTCGCAACGCGATGAACTTTCGCTTTCCTTTGGTCAACACACTGACCCCCCAGACAAACTCACTAAAACACAGGCGGAAATTACCTGCGCACACACACCCCTGAACCAGGCCGCTGGAAATTTCAGCGGTTGGTCACACACCGGCCCGGAGCACCCCTCCGATGTGCGTCTTGACCCTTGGAACCGGCAGCATGGTTCCTTGGGCTTTTGATCAGCGTTGGCGTGCCAAGCGGCGCGCGACCCTGATCGAAGAACTGGAAACCCGTTTCCACGGCATTTCCGGTGCCTGTTCTCGCGTGGCCGCAACAACGGCACTGAGAAAACGAGATTTAACCTTCATGTTATTATTCCTAGTCGTACCGGGGCAGCTACCCCGGGTTCCTGTGTAGGATCAGTGTGGCGCGTCAATGCGGCACCGATAAGGCTGACTCAGGATTTAAACAGTAAAGTCGAAGGTCGGCAGATCCTCTTCTTTGGAATGCCTCGCACCGCGGGATAATCGTTTGATAAACACCTGAGTGCGGACAATAAAAGTCAAAATGTCTCGACTCAAACAGACACAACAAATGTGGCGAAAAAGCGGCGATTTCGCCACATTTTGGGCGCGCTCTACAATTTAATGGCGGAGATCAAACGGCCATAATCGGCTTCTTTCGCGTGGGTCGAGCGGCGGAAGGAATAAAATCTGTCCGGGTCTGAATAGGTGCAGTGCCGCGTCCATTCCGCCTGACCCACCCCGGCTTGCCGCAATCTGTGCAGACCAAAGGCGGGCAGGTCGAACTGCAGTCGATCCCCATTGCCATTCGCGAAGAACCTAAGGTTTTCGGGCGAATCCGCTGCGAATTCATCCAGGAAATCTGGACCGACCTCATACGCGTTTTGAGAAATCGTAGGACCAATGACAGCGACGGTGTTTTCCCGCTGCGCGCCCAATGCCTCCATCGCGTCCAGGGTTGCCTCCAATACACCGTCCAAAGCACCGCGCCACCCGGCATGCGCAGCCCCGATCACATTCGCGTCAGAATCGGCAAACAGGACCGGTTGGCAATCCGCTGTCAGAATCGTCAGCGCCAATCCCGGGGTTGCGGTGACAACCGCATCCGCTTTGGGTTTGTCGCCATTTATCGGAGCGTCCACCGTCAGAACGGTTGGGGAATGCACTTGATGCACCCCGACCAATGCGTCCGGGTTGACCTCCATCGCCGCGGCCACGCGCTGACGGTTCACCGCCACTGCTTCGGTTTGGTCAGACGAGCCATAGCCGCAGTTCAAACCCGCGAATATTCCGGAAGAGGCACCGCCCCGACGGCTGAAGAACCCGTGGCGGACAGGCGATAGGACGTCCGAGGTCAGAATTTCCAATGTCATGGTTCCAGTCCCGGTGGAGGTGCAGCGTAAGAAGGATAGAGACCCAGTACTTTGAACAGATTTCCCATTTCCTCGGGATGCGTCAACCGGCGATGTGCAGCAATGAGCGCCTCAAGCTCAGACCCGCCGAGTGGCGCAGCCAGCGCCTGTGCGCGGGCGGTGATGCCCAACCGTTCCAGAAACATGCCCTGAGGTGTCAGCTTTGTATGGGCGCAACCCGCGGCCCGTGCGGCTATGGCAAGGGGCTCGAAATCTACATGCGCGGTCAGATCCGCCCGACCCGGAGCTTGCAGGGGATCAACACGTTTATGTGATTGCAAAGCTTGAAACGTGTCGCCCAGCGAATGCCAGTCACCGTAATCCACGATCAGACCCGCCCCGCCATAAGTGGCGATCCGCCCAGCGATCACGGTCAGGATCGGAATTGCGGCCGCGCAAAGTTCAACCAGGTCGCCATCTTGGGTGTCTATCATGCGATCCGTCAGCGCGACCTGAGCCGTGTTCGGCCCCAGCCCATACGTCAGCGATTCGCCCTGCGCACCAATCAGACGTTCGCACCAACTATCGCCGTCACGTATGAATTGGCGGACTGGCAGGGCATCAAAAAACTCGTTCGCCACCAGAAACAGGGGGGCTTCGGGCAGGTCGATGAGCGTATCGATCCAGCGCGGGTTGTGACAGCTCAGCAATTGCGCCTGCCTGTCCCGCAGGGCAGGGGAGGCCTCGAACAAAACAATTTCTGCGGCCTCGTGAAATCCAGATATGCTGCTGGTTGCGCGCAGGATATCTGCCATCAGTGTGCCGCGACCCGGTCCCAGCTCTGCTAGAATGAACCTGTCCGGCTTGCCTTGATCCATCCAGCTTTGCGTCAGAGCAAGCCCGATCAACTCTCCGAACATCTGGCTGATTTCCGGTGCAGTGATGAAATCCCCCTGTGCCCCCAGCGGATCGCGGGTGGTGTAGTATCCAAACTTAGGGTTCAGCAGGCATTCAGTCATGAAATCGGCCACGCTCATCGGGCCATTCAGCGCAATTTGCGCCAGTAGGTGATCCTTAAGGTTCATTGAGTGCGTCGCGCGCGCAGTGCAAACCAAAGGCCAAGCGCGATCATTGGCAGCGATAGCATTTGCCCCATGGTCAGGCCATAGCCGCCCACGTGCCACGCCAGCCCCAGCGGATTCCCGGCCGAGACGAACTGTGCGTCAGGCTGACGAAAGAACTCAACAATGAAACGCGAGGCGCCATAACCTGCCAGAAATACACCCATCACCAGACCGGGCTTGTGAAACGCCCCACGCCGATAGGCCATCCACAGTAGAAGTGCGCCCAGCAACAAACCTTCCAGTGCGGCTTCATAGAGTTGTGAAGGGTGCCGGGCACACATCCCGGCCACAACACCCGGGCAGTCCTGCGCGGCGCCACCTGGAAAGATCACTGCCCATGGAACGTCGCTGGGTCGCCCCCAAAGCTCGGCATTGGTGAAGTTCGCCAACCGCCCTAACAGCAGCCCGGGCGGCACGGCATGTGCGATCAGATCGGCCAAAGACAAGACCGGGACCTGGTAACGCCGCGCATAGAGATAGGACGCAACGACGACCCCCAGCAAACCACCATGGAAGGCCATACCGCCCTGCCAGATCATCAATATCTCCAACGGGTGCGATAGGTAGTAAGCCGGTTGGTAAAACAGAACGAACCCCAGACGCCCGCCGAGAATTACGCCGAGGATGATCCAGGTGATCAGATCCTCCAACTGCTGCGGTTTCATCGGTGGAGTATCTGCAGGCCAAAGGGCCGGACGCTTCAGCGCCGCAGTACCCAATCGCCATGCGATCAGAATACCGGCGATATAGGCCAGCGCGTACCATCTAAGTGCGAACTCCATCCCGAACAGCGAGATCGAGAAAACTTCGGGCGAAAGGTCGGGGAAATTCACAACAGCCTGCATGTGCGTCTCATTGCCCGGGGTTAGCGGGGCAAGTCAACCTTGAGCCCGGGCCATTCTTTACCCATATAGAGACCAACCGCGATACCGGAGTAAAGCCATGCAAACCCGTAATAAGATTCTTGATGACGTTTCCCAACTGATGACCAACGCCATGGGCGTCGCGCAAGGCGCGCGGGAAGAGGCCGAGAACGCCATGAAGTCGATGATCGACCGCTGGTTAGCCGATCGTGATTTCGTCACGCGCGAAGAATTTGATGCTGTGCGCGCCATGGCCCAGAAGGCGCGCGAAGAGAACGCAGCGCTTGAGGCACGTATTGCCGCGCTTGAAGCCAAGCTGGACAAATAAGTTCCGCACACTCGAGATTTTGAAAAAAGAAAACCGCCGCGCAATCCACGCTGGGATTGTGCGGTGTTGTGTATTTTGACACCTTACCAAATTTAATCAAGACAAAGCTGGCGGTGACGCCAATATTTTGATCGCCGTTGCCGACTGTCCACAACTTATTGATGTTATCCCCAACAAATAGGGTTGCCAGAACCCTGCCAGCGGCGCACCATATCTAGTACAGGCAGACTGGGGAAGCCCGGCTTGTAGAGCAAGCAACTAGCGCTGGGGCGCTGCCAGCCCCTAAAAGGCTAGAGATTAGTGAGGTGGCATTATGGCCCTTTCCGAACAGTTTCTCGAAGAAGACCTTCATCCAATCGACATTGTTGAACATCTTGCCGAACACCACGACTGGGATTTCGACCGGATCGGGGATGATCAGATTGCCATGGCTGTCGAAGGACAGTGGCGCACCTATTCGATCACCTTGGCCTGGTCCAACTATGACGAAACGCTCCGCATGGTGTGTTCTTTCGAAATGGAACCTCCATCCGAGCGCGAGAACGAGCTTTATGAGCTGCTCAACAAGATGAATGATCAGTGCTGGGCCGGTGCTTTTACGTATTGGGCCAATCAAAAGCTGATGGTCTACCGGTACGGTTTGGTTCTGGCGGGTGGCCAGATGGCCAGCCCGGAACAGATCGACACAATGATCACCGCCGCGGTTCTGAGCGCCGAGCGCTATTACCCCGCGATCCAACTGGTCACCTGGGGCAACCGCGATCCCGAGGACGCGATGCAGGTCGCCATTGCAGAGGCCTACGGCCGCGCGTAAAGATTTGCCCCAAACCGGATATGGAGAGGGGCAATCATGGACATGTCACGCGTCGCCGAGCAGGGGCTGGTTCTTCTGGGATGCGGCAAGATGGGTTCGGCCATGCTCGCCGGTTGGTTGGAGCATGGCCTTCCTACGTCAGCCGTCTGGGTGATCGACCCGTATCCTTCGGATTGGCTGAAGGCGCAGGGCGTCAATATCAACACTCCATTACCCGAGGCCCCGGCGGTCGTATTGGTGGCCGTCAAGCCACAGATGATGGGCGAGGCACTGCCAGCGATCAAAGCGCTGGGCGGAGGCGGCAGCCTGTTTGTGTCAGTCGCAGCGGGCACATCAATCGCCACCTTTGAAGCTTTGTTGGGTGAAGGCACCCCAATCGTGCGGGCGATGCCAAATACACCGGCGGCGATCCGGCAGGGGATCACAGCATTGATCGGCAATGCAAACGCCTCAGACGCCGATATAGCTCTAACGGAAAACCTGCTGTCCGCAATTGGTGACACAGTTCGCCTTGAGGACGAGGCACAGATGGACGCGGTGACCGGGCTGAGCGGTTCGGGGCCTGCTTATGTCTTCCACCTGATCGAAACGCTGGCAGCAGCCGGACAGGCGCAAGGCTTGCCGCATGATCTGGCGATGAAACTGGCCAAATCGACCGTGGCCGGGGCAGGGGCTTTGGCCATGGCGGCAGAGGAAGACCCATCGCAATTGCGCGTCAACGTGACGTCGCCCAACGGTACGACGCAAGCTGCGCTTGAAGTTCTGATGCATGAGGAAGAAGGTTTCCCCGATCTGTTGCACCGCGCCGTCAAGGCTGCAACTGACCGATCCAAGGAGCTGTCCCGTGAGTGAGATTTCATTCGATGATTTTCTGAAGGTCGACATTCGGGTCGGTAAGGTCGTCCGCGCCGAGCCTTACCCAGAGGCCCGCAAGCCCGCGATCAAGATGTGGATCGACTTTGGTGACGAAATTGGCGAGCGCCGAACCTCGGCCCAGATAACGGCGCATTATGATCCAGCGACGCTTGTGGGCAAGCAGGTGATGGCCGTTGTCAATTTCCCACCGCGCCAGATCGGCAAGTTCATGTCCGAGGTTCTGGTGCTGGGCCTGCCCGACGACAAGGGCGAGATCGTTCTGATTGGCCCGGATGGCGAGGTTCCAACCGGCGGGCGGATGCACTGATGAAACTTTTGATCGCACGCCCCATGACGGCCGCCGTCGAGGCGCGCGCTCGCGCCGAGTTCGACGTCGAGATCCGCAGCAGCACGTTGCCAATGTCGCCCGACGAAATGCGGCACGCATTGGCCGAATTTGATGTGGTCGTGCCCACCCTGGGCGATCAGTTTTCGGCCACAATTTTCGCGGAAGTGCCGCAACCGCGCTGCAAACTGCTGGCCAATTTCGGTGTGGGGTACAACCATATCGACGTCGCTGCCGCGCAGGCCGCAGGGGTTCAGGTCACTAACACCCCCGGTGCGGTTACCGATGCCACTGCTGACATCGCGATGACGTTGCTGTTGTCGACCGCGCGCCGCGCGGGCGAGGGAGAACGGCTGGTCCGCTCGGGCAACTGGCAAGGCTGGCATCCGACGCAAATGCTGGGGCATCATGTGACCGGAAAACGCGTTGGGATCGTCGGGATGGGCCGTATTGGTCAGGCGATCGCGTGGCGTTGCCATTTTGGTTTCGGGATGGACGTGGCGTACCAGTCGCGCAGCCCGAAAGAGGTGGAATTTCCCGCAGAAAACATACCCGACCTGAAAGAACTGGCCGCTGCGGTCGATTTCCTGGTGCTCGCCGTGCCCGGCGGTGCGCAAACGCGCCACCTGATCAATGCGCCGGTGCTGGAGGCGATGAAACCTTCGGGCATCTTGATCAACATCGCGCGCGGAGAAGTTGTGGACGAATCCTCCCTGATCGCTGCCCTGCAATCCGGTCAGATCGCAGGCGCGGGCCTTGATGTTTATGAGTTCGAACCCACCGTTCCGCAGGCCCTGCGCGATATGGAGAATGTGACGATATTGCCCCATCTTGGCACCGCGACCGAAGAGGTCCGCACCGATATGGGGCATATAGCGCTGGATAACGTTACAGCTTTCGTCGCGGGGCGATCTTTGCCGAACCCGGTCTAGCGCCCGACGGCCTCGCGCCAATGTTTGCGGCAGAGCGAAACATAAGTTTCATTGCCGCCGATCTGTACCTGTGCGCCTTCGGTGATGGCGTTGCCGTTTTCGTCCTGACGGATGACCATCGTGGCCTTGCGCCCACACTCGCAAATGGTCCGCACTTCGCGCATCTCGTCCGCCAACGCCAGCAAGGCAGCGGAGCCGGGAAACAGGTGGCCCTGAAAATCCACGCGCAAGCCATAGGCAAGCACAGGCACCCGCAGGTCATCCACTGCACGGGCCAATTGCCAGACTTGCTCTTCGGTCAAAAATTGCGCCTCATCAATAAAAACGCAGGTGATGTTCCCTTTTTTCAGGCGCTGTTCAATCATCGCGAACACGTCGGTTCCAGCGGCGAACGTGTCCGCATCAGCCGATATGCCGATCCGCGACGCAATCCTGCCAACACCGGCCCGGCCATCAAGGGCCGCGGTCATCAAATAGGTGTCCATCCCCCTCTCACGGTAATTGTGCGAGGCTTGCAGTAACACGGTCGATTTTCCCGCGTTCATCGTCGAATAATTAAAGTATAGTTTTGCCATGGGTCGGGTCTAAAACGCCTGCTTTGATCGGGCAAGCCATCAAGAGCTTTAATAAGCGACGTCGCCGTTATTGTTGCAGAGGTCGAGCGTAAGCCCATTGGGGATGGATTCCCCCGCCTCAACAACAGCGACGCCGTCGGCCAACATGCGGCCTAACCGTAGCAGGACAAGAATACCGACCCGCAATCACTCATTACTGGCATTAAATGCCTCCACTCACTCACAAAACCCCCGCATATCTGAGGGATAGCCAACATATGACATTTCAATTATGAATCGAGTATGGGAATTTTCTTTTCCCTTTCCCCCGCAATGGCAGATTTAGTGGGGCGTGCAGGCAGTAAAGGTAAAAACATGGCAGATATCGGGGCCTACCTGAAAAAACACACTGAAGCGCTGGTTAAAGACGTGGGAATCGAATCCGCGTGTGAGATTACAGGCAAATCCAAAGCCACGTTGGGCCGTTATTATTCTGACAATGTCGAACATACTGATCGGTTCATGCCGGTCGATGCGGTGGCGCGGCTTGAAGCAGTGGCAAACTTCCCCCACGTCACCTCGGCGCTGGCCGATCTGAAAAATATCACCCTGTCCTATGACGGGCGCAATGACGACAGCCCCCGTACTGGCGGAGTGAATTCCGACGTCATCGCGCTGAGCCAGCGGTTTGCGATGCTGATGACCGAATATCAATCGGCGATCGAGGACGGCATCATCACGGTGAACGAAGCCAAGCGTCTTCTGAGGGAAACCAGCCAGCTGCAACAGGTCCTGCTGGATATGAAGCTGCATCTGGAAGAGGAAAGCGTGAGCTGACAGCTGTTTGCCTTCTACTCGCTACGGTCAATTGCCCCTCGAATGGGGATCAGGCGACAAGCTATGTTTAATTTCCATACGCCCAAGCTTCCTAAACCTCTGAATCTTGACCTTGCCTTGCTGAACGGCGGCGGGTCATGCCCGAGCCAGTTCTATGGCCAAACTCATGACGAACGGGATGTTTATGTTCGCTACCGAGGCGGTCGGCTGAGCGTTCAGATTGCTGAAAAACCCGGTGCCGACCCCGCCAGCGCCGAACCGATTCTTGAGGCGGATGTTGGCCCGATCTTAGACGGGACGATTTCGCTGAGGCATTTCTGCCACTATTTTGG
This sequence comes from Ruegeria sp. CDSB117, assembly GCF_059611005.1. Classification (NCBI taxonomy): domain Bacteria; kingdom Pseudomonadati; phylum Pseudomonadota; class Alphaproteobacteria; order Rhodobacterales; family Roseobacteraceae; genus Ruegeria; species Ruegeria sp. CDSB117. The sequence goes on along the minus strand of NZ_JBXWOS010000001.1, from coordinate 377,151 downwards.
TGTCACTGTTCAGGGTGTTCTACCCACGGAATGCAGCCCTGATGCAGACAGAAACACTGACTTGTCCGGCGAAACAACTTACTTTCGAGCTTACTTGGATCGGATCACGCTCGAAACGTCTCGGGTAATTTTGAAGGTCTGTACGCAGGCTTTTCCGAAGGCGATTTTGGTGCGCCCGGTCTTGGATGAAAAGTTCAAGCTGAAAGAGTTGGCCGAAGTGACCGCGGACGTGACCGATGACGCTGTCTGGCTAATTGATGGCGCAACGAGCGTTGCTGACATCAAAACAAGTCCCGGCCGCTACGTTTTGCCAAATGAGGGGCAACTCCAGATCTATTTGGGATCCGAACTTTGGAAATGGCCCCGCCCCCGGAACTCGAGCAGAGGCTGTGAACTTGCCTCTCAAGATCTGGGACGAAAGCTGATTGTCGCTGGTTTAAGGGGAATGCCCAAAGATGAAGAAGTGGCGTTTTCCAGTTTTCACATTTCGACACAATTCCCGACGTCGGATATTGCTGCACGGGCCGGGTTGTCCGCACTAGGTGATGCGCTGAAAGCGGTATTGCCCGAAGCTGGTTTAAAGCAGGTCAATTTGGAAACGGATCAGGTTGTAGCGACGTTCACTCGGCCACTAGACCCAGCCTTGTACCAATGGTGTAAGTCAGAGCCAAACCGTTGGTTGGAAGTAACACGCGAGAGCCGCGACGGCCCTTGGCTTGGTGTTTGCCCCGAGTGATCTCGGCATATCACCCGTGGCGCTTAACAATCACCGATCCAACTGAATACCCCGCGCCGAAGGAACAGATCAGGCCGACATCTCCATCTGACAGATCATCCGAATACTTGGAAAACGCGATGATGGACCCGGCCGAGGAGGTGTTGGCATAATCTTGCAGGATGTTGGGCTGTTCGCTTGCTTCGGGCTCGCGGCCCAGCACTTTCTTACCGATAAAATCGTTCATCGTTTTATTGGCCTGATGCAGCCACAGGCGTTTCAGGTCATCGCTGTTCACGCCTTCCGCGTCCATGTGATCAGAGATGTGCTTGCTGACCATCGGCAGCACTTCTTTGAAGACTTTGCGTCCGTTCTGCATGAACTGCATGTCACGGCGGTCGACCACCCCGTCAGGGCGTGAACGGCGCAGGAAGCCGTTGTTGTTGCGAATATTGTTTGAGAATTCGGTCGCGCAGCGGGTCGACAGAATTTCGAAATGCGGGCCTTTCGCGTCTTCGATCCGTTCGATCAGGGTGGCGGTGGCCACATCACCAAAGATGAAATGACAATCGCGGTCGCGCCATTCCAGATGGCCTGAACAAATCTCGGGGTTCACCACCAATGCGGCACGGACCGAGCCGGAGCGAACCATGTCCGCGGCGGCCTGAATCCCGAAAGTGGCCGAAGAACAGGCGACATTCATGTCAAACCCGAACCCGTTGATCCCAAGGGCCTGCTGTATCTCGATAGCAACCGCAGGATAGGCACGTTCGTGGTTCGAGGCGGCGCAGATCACCAGATCAACGTCCTCAGCGCTGCGCCCGGCCTGTTCCAGCGCCTTTTTACACGCATCCAAGGCCATCTCGGTCATGATGCCCGGTTCGTTATCGCCACGTTGACGCAACAAAGGATGCATCACGTCAGGGTCCAGAACACCGTCCTTGTCCATCACGTAGCGTTTCTCGATACCCGAGGCCTTGAAGATGAACTCTTCCGACGAATGCTGCATCGGCTCAATCTCACCCGCCGCGATTGCGTCTGCGTTTTGGGCGTTCATCTTGTCGGCATAGGCGTTGAAGGCCGTGACAAGTTCGGCGTTGGTGATGACGTTTTCGGGGGTGAAAACACCTGAGCCGGTGATCGCGGGCGTGTACATGATAAGACCTGAATGTTTCGGATTCGCCCAAAATGCAGGCATACAAGGGTTAGATCAAGAGACGTTGACCCAAGGGAATGTCAAAGTTTCGGCTGAAATCCGCTTCGCTTCTTGAATAGTTCATATTTCGAAGTATATGCGAGGCCAAAGTTACAAACGGATTCACCGATGACCCATGACGACAGTGCGCTGGTCCGCTGCCTCAGCCCCGAAGTGCAGGCGATGATGGGAGTCTATGCGCTCTACTGGAAACTGGAAGAAAGCCTGGACGCACTAGAGGTCGGGCTGAGCCATCAGGAATGCCATATGATGGTCAAGCTTGAGCGACCCAAACGCATGGGCGTTTTGGCTGCAGACATGCTGACGGTGCCGTCCACCATCACGTCAACCGCTGACGCGCTGGAAGAGGCAGGGTACCTGACCCGCCAGCGCGATCCAGAAGACCGTCGGGCTTGGTTGTTGGTTCTGACCGACAAGGGGCTTGAGATGCGACAGGTTCTGATGTCCGAGGCGGGAGACCTGTTCCGCCGAGCTTCTGGGCTGGATGCTGACGAAACTGCCGAGTTTGCACGACTGGCCCGGAAGATCCGGGAAAACATAATGAAAACAGGAATTCCTGAGGGATTGAAGAAATGAAACTCTTCATTGTACTGAGCGTCGCTCTGACCGTGTTCGCCGCCTCCGTTTTGGCGCAGGATAGCGCCAAACCCGTAAAACTAATGATGGTCCAAGAGACATCGCCCGGCTTCTCGCGTCAGTTTTTTGGTCGCGTCGCTGCTCGGCAAACAGTCGATCTGGCCTTTCAGGTTTCCGGGCAAATCGTCGAAATGCCGGTGACCGAGGGGTTCGTGATACCCAAGGGCGAGCTGATCGCGCAATTGGATCAGGAACCATTCCAGCGCCGCTATGACCGCGCTGTCCTGCAAAAGGATCAGGCGGATCGTACCGTGGCCCGTCTTTCCCGCTTGCGCGGAACCACAGCCAGCCAGGTGGCGGTGGACGACGCGGAAACCGAAGCGCAACTGGCGGATATTGCCGTCCGCGATGCCGAATATGATCTGGAACACGCCACACTGACCGCGCCTTTTGATGCGTTGGTATCTCGTCGAACGGTCGAGTCTTTTACGACTGTAAACGCAGGGGCACCCATCGTACGTATCCACGATATGTCCGAATTGCGGATCGAAGTGGATGTGCCGGAAATCCTGTTCCAACGATCGGGTCAGGAAGATGACATTACGATTACGGCGAAGTTTCCAACCAGCGACGAGGTCTTTCCTCTGCAGATCCGGGAATTTGACGCCGAAACTTCAAGCGTTGGTCAGACGTTCCGTATCCAATTTGGTCTTACCCCTCCCGAAGGATTGCAGATTTTGCCGGGTTCGTCGGTGACCGTGAATGTGAAGGTCCAGGACGCCCGGACAGGTATCGTTGTGCCTGCAACGGCCATCATTTCGGACGCTGAGGGCGGTCTGGGCGTCATGGTGTTTTCACCGGTTGGGGCCGATGAAGGCGCCGTCCAGCTTGTGCCGGTTACCATCGAACCCACGCAGACCGGCGAAGTCCGTGTTCTGACAGGGTTGAACGATGGTGACGAGATCGTCGTCGCGGGTGGCAGCACGTTGACAGATGGCCAAGCCGTTCGCCGCTTTGTCGGCTTTGCAAACTGAAGGGCGGATCGATGAACATTGCGCGCGCATCCATTGATCGCCCGATCTATACGTGGCTGATAATCCTGATCGCCCTGTTTGGTGGCGTCTGGGGGTTTCTGTCGTTGGGACGTCTGGAAGATCCGGCCTTCACTATTAAAAACGCGGTCATCGTGACCCAGTATCCCGGTGCAACGGCTGAACAGGTGGCGCTGGAGGTATCCGAGCCACTGGAATCCGCCATCCAGCAAATGGGTGAGGTTGATACGATCACATCCGTGAATCAGCCCGGGCTTTCGCTGATCGAAGTTGAGATCCAATCGACATATGACGGAACCGAATTGCCCGAAATCTGGACCAAGCTGCGCGCCAAGGTGCGTGATACGGCCCGCAGCCTGCCGTCGGGAGTGCAGGCGCCGCTGGTCAATGACAGGTTCGGCGACGTGTTCGGGCTGTTCTATGCGGTAACGGCTGATGGGTTTTCGGACGCTGAAAAACACGAGCTGTCCACCTTCTTGCGGCGCGAATTGCTGACCGTCGAAGGCGTCGCAGACGTAGAAGTGATGGGCCTGCCGCAAGAGGCTATCTTTGTAGAACCCGATCTGGCCATCTCGGTGAACCAGAATGTGCCGCTGCAGTCCATCAATGAAGCTATTGCCAACGCAGACTCTGTGAACGCGTCGGGTTCGCTGCGTTCAGAGAATGACCGTACAACGATCCTGACCGCCGAAGGGTCGGACTCAGTTTCCGCCATCGCCGGTCTGTCTGTCGGTTCGCAGGGGCAGGTGATCAACCTGTTTGACATGTCTGAGGTTTTCCGAGGTCGCCAGACCGACCCGGACATTATGATCCGCTTTAACGGGACCGAGGCTTTTACGCTGGGGATCGCTGGCCTATCCTCCGAAAACATTGTTGAGGTCGGCAAGCGCGCCGATGCGAAGTTTGCGGAACTTGACCCTCAGATCCCCTTTGGCGTCGAAATCCTGCCGATCTACCAACAGCACGTGGTGGTGGAACAGGCCTCAAACGACTTTCTGGTGAACCTCGCCATGTCTGTGACCATCGTGGTCATTGTGCTGGCGGTTTTTATGGGGTGGCGCGCGGCTATTGTCGTTGGCTCGACCCTTTTGTTGACCGTAGTAGGAACGCTTCTGTTCATGTCGATGTTCTCGATCGAAATGGAGCGGATCTCGCTGGGTGCGCTGATCATCGCGATGGGTATGTTGGTGGATAACGCCATCGTTGTTGCCGAGGGTATGCAGATCGCCATGTTGCGCGGAAAGAACTCGCGCGATGCGGCGGATGAGGCTGCGTCCAAGACGCAAATCCCGTTGTTGGGCGCGACGGTAATCGGGATCATGGCCTTTGCAGGGATCGGTCTTAGCCCGGATGCGACGGGCGAGTTCCTGTTCTCTCTGTTTGCGGTGATCGGTATTTCACTGCTGCTGAGCTGGGTGCTGGCTCTGACGGTGACACCAATGCTGGGCCACTATTTCTTCAAGCAGGGTGAGGCAGGCGCTGTGGATGCCTATGGCGGGATCATGTTCCGTGTCTACGGCAGCATCCTGCGCTGGGCGCTCCGGTTCCGCTGGCTGGTTGTTGCCGGTTTGATAAGCGTCACTGTTGCCTGTTTCGCCGGGTTTGGACTGGTCAAACAGCAGTTCTTCCCCGATTCGAACACGCCGCTGTTCTTCGTGCACTACAAACTGCCGCAAGGTACGCCCATCGCGCGAACGGCCGAGGATATGGCTGTATTCGAAGAATGGCTGGACAAACGCGACGATGTCGTTGCCGTCACCACATTTGTTGGGCAGGGGGCAACCCGGTTTCTGCTGACCTATTCGGCAGAGAAACCGAACCCCAGCTATGGCCACATGATCATCCGTACAGAAACTCTGGATGACATTCCCGCATTGCAGGCTGATCTAGAGGCGTTTGGCTCCGCTCAATTCCCCGAAGGTGAGTTCCGCACCAAGCGTCTGATCTTTGGCCCTGGCGGCGGTGATCCGATCCAGGCCCGGTTCTCGGGTAGTGATCCGGCTGTTCTGCGGCAGCTTGCGGACGAAGCGATTCAGCGGATGCGCGGTGCGTCCGAGAACGCTTTGCATGTCTATCAGGACTGGCGTGAGAAGGAACTGGCGGTTCAGCCTATCTATGCGACAGAACGAGCGCAGACTGCCGGTGTCACCCGTGAAGATATCGCCGGAACGCTGCAATTTTCGACCGATGGTATCAGGGCGGGTGTATTCCGGGAACGCGACCGTTTGATCCCGATCATCATCCGCCGCCCTGCGGACGGAGATTACTCGATCGTCGATCAGGTCGTGTACTCGGATCAGTCCGAAAAGTTTGTGCCAATCGAACAGATGGTCGACGGGTTCGAGTACAAATCGCTCAACACGCTGGTTCATCGTCGTGACCGGGTGCTGACCATTACCGTCGGCGCCGAAATTCCGGCGGGTCTGACGGCGGCTCAGGTCCACTCGGAAGTTCGCGCTGCCATCGAAGAGATGGAACTGCCCGCAGGGTATCGCATGGAGTGGGGTGGCGAGTTCGAAAACGCCGGTGACGCCAACGAAAGCCTGGGCCGTCAGTTGCCGGTCAGCCTGTTGATCATGGTGCTGATTTCGGTGTTGATTTTTAACGCCATCCGTCAGCCGATTATCATCTGGTTGCTGGTGCCGATGTCCGTAAATGGCGTGGTTATCGGGTTGTTGGGTACTGGTCTTCCGTTCACCTTCACGGCGCTGCTGGGTCTGCTCAGCCTGTCGGGGATGCTAATCAAGAACGGCATTGTTTTGGTCGAGGAAATCGATCTGGTCCGCGAAACCGGCAAAGGCTTGCGCGAGTCGATCATCGAGGCCTCGGTCTCACGTCTGCGCCCAGTGATGCTGGCCGCGATCACCACTATTCTGGGCATGGCGCCGTTGCTGACAGATGCGTTCTTCAAGTCCATGGCGGTGACGATTATGGGCGGCCTGGCCTTCGCGACAATCCTGACGATGGTCGCAGCGCCCGTCTTCTACATGATCTTCTTCGCGCGAGATGAAAAGCGTGAGATTAAAGAAGCCGCTGCGTAACAGCTCAGATTTTTGTCGAATTTCTCAAACCCGGCTGGTGTCCTATCCAGCCGGGTTTTTCGACCAATTGACTCGGTCTAAGGCCGCCTGCGTTTCAGGGGCAATGTCATAGTTGGATCGGGCATTAGTGTCATAACTTCGCCAAGCGCTCGACGTGATTGCCTTGCAATGCCAGACGCCATTGGATTTTGGGGTGATCAGACTGCCTCGTGACTTCAACAGCCCGATTGTGTGGACGTGCCATGACGTAAACCAAAGAGGACCAGAGGGCGCGATGCAGTATTTGGCTCTGCACAGTTTGTCGTCCGCCTTTTTGCGGATGTGATCGGAATGTCGAAAATTTTCGGTGCAGCCTGCATCCGGATACCGCCATTCCACACCCAGGCGGACAAACCCGGTTGGCCGTTTTTGGGTGAGGTCAAAAATTGAACCGCTTTTGCACCAGACCAGTTCATCAATATCACATTGAAGAACCGCGCGAGCGCCCGAAAGAAAACGCAAGCGCGCGATGTTCAGCAGCGAAGTCTGCAGAAACATCGTATTGTGACGGTTTTTGCCCTTTCTGTCTTGCGAAACAACGCCGTACCTGAAAGGCGCGGACAGCACCGTTGGGTTATGGATCCCACCCCGCCTCAGCGCTTCGCGGATGTCGTCCAGCCCATACCGGGTTGAGGCATTGTCGAAGAACAGCATCTGCTCCAGCCCATGCATCTGACAATGGTAACGGGCAAAATCTTCAATCCAGGTCAGGTCGTTGTCACGCGACAAGGTTACGGCCACGTTTTTCCCAGTGTGAGGGGCCGAATCCTGCTGGACCGAATTCACGGGCGACTCGACACCAGAACCGCGCCATTCAAACCTTAGGGTTTGTGGCTTCTTTGACGTCCGGATGATCAATAGATCATAGAACTCATGGGACTTCAGGCGGGGTTTCCCGACTTTGTCTTCATCCAGATAAAACTGGCCTTCTCGGATCACGTGGTACAGGCCGAACAGTTTTGGGCAGAAAACCACCAGGCTGCCCCGGTCCCAAAATGCATCGTACCAGAACGTGTCATAGTCGTACACGTGCTCGGTATAGTCTGGGCCAACATGGCCCGGTTTCATTTCGCGGCGTAGCCCGAGTTCCGTAAGGCTGCTGGAGGCAAAAATCGGATAGTGCTCTTGTGTCAAAGTCGTTGCCTTAAACTTGCTGGCAATTTCGAATTGTTGCCGCCAACTTACATGCGCTTAGATAGCCAGCTCATCGGTATTTCTGGCGCCGGGTTCAGTCGCCCGGATCCCTCGCCGGGTCATAGTGATAATAAAAACAGGACAGTTTGTTCCCGTCAGGGTCGCGCAGATAAGTGACATAGAAATCAGGTGCGTAATAGTCTCTTGTACCCGGGGCACCAGCGTTTGTGCCACCATGCTCCAGCCCTGCAGTGTGAAACTGTCGGACCGTTGCGGCGCTTTGGGTGGGAAACGCGATCATCGTCCCGTTGCCCACATCGGCAGGGTTCCCGTCAAAGGGTGTGTTTATCCAGAACCCGGTCCCATCGTCTGGTTCGGTTCCCCAACCCGCACGATCTTTGGTCCATCCTGGAAGGCGTGGCAGTTCCAAGACAGAAAAGATCGCGTCATAGAACTTAATGGCCCGCGACAGGTCATTTGTTCCATAAGTGGCGTAAAGGCGCACGGCTTCCCCCGATTTAGGGACGGTATCACACGGCCTTAATATCGGAGGGTCACAGAAAAACAGCACTGAAAGCTGTATTAGATCAGCGGGACAAAGGGCACATCACACGCTGCAAGCGTCATCATTGCGGCGAAAACAATAAACCTGCGCATTTGTTTTTTTCCTTCTGCTCAATCATAGAAAAGATGCGCGCCCGGGGACACAAGGTCAACGGGCGCGCGAAACGTTCGGTCGTGTAAGCAGGTTAAGGCCGATCAGCCCTGCAACGATCTAACCTCGACATCGCCTTCGGCCTGCGCCTTGATTGCCAGCGCGGCGGCGTGGCTTGCGGCAGCCGTCGTATAGTACGGGATTTTGTCGTACAGCGCGATGGACCGAATGGCCTTGCTGTCCTCGACCGCTTGAGCACCTTCGGTGGTGTTCATCAACAGCTGAACCTGGCCGTCTTTCAACATATCGACCACGTCCGGGCGACCCTCATAGACCTTGTTGACGATCTCACAGGCAACGCCTTGCTCGGCCAACCAGCTTTGTGTGCCACGGGTCGCGACAAGCGAGAAACCTTGTTCGGTCAGAACCTGAGCGGCCTCTAGCATAGCAGCACCCTTATCGGCGTCCTTGATCGAGATAAAGGCGCGACCCGAGGACGGTAGGACCATGCCTGCGCCCATCTGCGCCTTGAGGAAGGCGCGCGGGAAGTCGCGGTCCCAGCCCATGACCTCGCCAGTGGAACGCATTTCCGGGCCCAGAATGGTGTCAACGCCGGGGAAGCGGGCAAAAGGCAAAACAGCCTCTTTCACCGAGAACCACGGCATGTCCGGATCGGCCAGCGTCATCTGGTCGGCAATCTTGGTATCCTGACCATCCTTGTATGCGGGGCGCATAGGGAAGTTCGAAAGTTTCTCACCGGCCATGACGCGTGCTGCAATCGAAGCAATCGCACTGTCGGTCGCCTTGGCCACAAACGGTACGGTCCGCGAGGCGCGTGGGTTCACTTCGATCAGGTAGATTTCATCGTCCTTGATCGCGAACTGCACATTCATCAGGCCGACAACGTTCAGTGCCTTGGCCAATTTGTATGCCTGGTCCTTGATTTGCACGATGATTTCTTTTGACAGCGAATAGGGCGGCAGCGAACAGGCCGAGTCACCCGAGTGGACGCCGGCTTCTTCGATGTGCTGCATGATGCCTGCAACGTGAACGTCTGTGCCATCACAAAGGGCGTCGACGTCCAGCTCAACCGCACCAGCCAGATAGCTATCCAGCAGTACAGGGCTGTCACCCGAGACGACCACCGCCTCGTTGATGTAGCGTTTCAGCTGATCCATATCGCGCACGATTTCCATAGCGCGACCACCCAGAACGTATGAGGGGCGGATCACCAGCGGGAAACCGATATCTTCAGCAATTTCCAGCGCTTGTTCGTCGGTAGATGCGATGCCATTCTTAGGCTGTTTCAAGCCCAGATCATTGACCAGTGCCTGGAACCGTTCACGGTCTTCGGCCAGGTCGATGGCGTCCGGCGTGGTGCCGAGGATCGGAATGCCTTCTGATTCCAGCGCGTTGGCCAGTTTTAGCGGGGTCTGACCGCCGTATTGAACAATCACACCGTGCAGCGTGCCGTTTTCCTGTTCTTTCGTCAGGATTTCCATGACGTGTTCGAAAGTTAGGGGTTCAAAATACAAACGATCCGAGGTGTCATAGTCGGTCGACACGGTCTCGGGGTTGCAGTTGATCATGATGGTTTCATAGCCAGCCTCGGTCAGCGCGAAGCAGGCGTGACAGCAACAGTAATCGAACTCGATCCCTTGACCGATCCGATTTGGGCCACCGCCGAGGATGACAACCTTTTTGCGGTCGGACGGACGCGCTTCACATTCAACCTCGCCCATCATAGGCGCTTCGTAGGTCGAATACATATAGGGCGTCTGCGCCTCGAACTCGGCGGCACAGGTGTCGATGCGTTTGAACACGGCATTGACGCCCAGATTGCGGCGGGCGCGCCGGACGTTGTCCTCGTCGCGGCCGGTCAGATTGCCCAGACGCGCATCGGTGAAGCCCAGCATTTTCAGCTTGCGGAGATCTTCTTCGGTCACCGGCAAGCCGTCTTTGCGCACCTGACGTTCGGCCGCAACGATTTCGCGGATACGGGCGAGGAACCACGGGTCGAATTTGGTAACGCCGAAAATCTCATCATCGGTCAGGCCGTGTCGCATGGCCTGCGCAATGGTGCGCAGACGGTCGGGTGTCTGCTGGCTGATCGCCTTGATCACGGCGGCTTTGTCGTCAGCGTCGTCCCAGACGCCCACATTCAGGCCAGGGATTTCCACCTCATCAAACCCGGTCAGACCCGATTCCATCGAAGCCAGCGCCTTTTGCATCGATTCGTGGATGGTACGGCCGATAGACATGGCCTCACCCACCGATTTCATCGCGGTGGTCAGATAAGGTTCAGACCCGGGGAATTTCTCGAAGGCGAATTTTGGGATCTTGGTGACGACATAGTCGATGGTCGGCTCAAACGAGGCAGGCGTGACCTTGGTGATATCGTTGTCCAGTTCGTCCAGCGTGTAACCTACAGCCAGCTTGGCCGCGATCTTGGCAATCGGAAAACCTGTCGCCTTGGACGCCAGCGCCGAAGACCGCGATACGCGTGGGTTCATCTCAATCACGACCATCCGGCCATCAACCGGATTGATCGCCCATTGCACGTTTGATCCGCCAGTTTCGACACCGATTTCACGCAGCACGGCAATCGAGTGATTGCGCATGATCTGGTATTCTTTGTCGGTCAGCGTCAGGGCAGGGGCCACGGTGATTGAGTCGCCGGTGTGCACGCCCATAGGGTCGACGTTTTCGATGGAGCAGACGATGATGGCGTTGTCCGCAGTGTCGCGCACCACCTCCATCTCGTATTCTTTCCAGCCCAGCAGGCTTTCATCGATCAGGATTTGGCCAACGGGCGAGGCATCCATGCCTGTGCGGCAAATATGAATATAATCCTCGCGGTTATACGCCACGCCGCCGCCGGTGCCGCCCAGCGTAAAGGCGGGGCGGATGATGGCGGGTAAGCCCACATTTTCAAGGGTTTCAAGGGCCAGTGCCACACCAGCGTCCAGGTCTTTCTTGCCGCTTTCGTCCTTGGGGGCAGTCACGATCTCGGCCTTTGGGTTTTCGATACCCAGCCGGTCCATCGCCTCGCGGAACAGGGCGCGGTCTTCGGCCATTTCGATGGCGTCGCGTTTAGCGCCGATCATCTCGACACCGAATTTGTCCAGCACACCCATCTCTTCCAGCGCGAGTGAGGTGTTCAGGCCAGTCTGACCACCCATTGTGGGCAGCAGCGCGTCGGGGCGCTCTTTCTCGATGATCTTGGCGACAACCTCGGGCGTGATCGGCTCGATATATGTCGCGTCGGCCAATTCGGGGTCGGTCATGATCGTGGCGGGGTTTGAGTTCACCAGAATGACCCGGTACCCTTCTTCACGCAGCGCCTTGCAGGCCTGAGCGCCGGAATAGTCGAACTCGCAAGCCTGACCAATAACAATGGGGCCCGCCCCGATGATCATGATCGACTGAATGTCGGTTCTTCTCGGCATGGCCACGTTCCTTCGATTGTCCGCGATTCAGGGCACCCCCAAGCGCCCAAATTGTCCTGCGTTATAGGGACCGCGCGAAAAGGTGCAAGGGGGATCGGAAACAGGGGCGAAATTGCCGCTTTCCCCCCTTTCCCTTGGCGGCGTATTCTCTATACCGCGCAGCACGACAAATGAGGATGCAATTGCGTATTCGTTTTGATCAGGGGCCAGCCGGATCAGGAACCAGTTTTGACCGGCCAGCCGAAATGATCCGCGCGGACAATGCGGAGGACGTGCCCCAAGCGTTGGAGGCGCTGGACGAGGCGCGCGCGCAAGGGGCTTGGTTGGCTGGCTATGCCAGCTATGAGCTAGGGTACGTGCTGGAACCGCGCCTGTCTGAGCGTTTGCCAGAAGGCCGCCGGCTGCCTTTACTATGCTTCGGCGTTTATGATCGCCCCATTCAGCGGGAATTGCCGGTTGCATCCGGTGGCGTGACCCAGTTTGAGCCGCGCTGGGACGAGGCGCGGTACACGCAGGCGTTTCAACACGTGCATGACGCCATTGGGGCAGGGGATATTTATCAGGCCAACCTGACATTCCCGATTGATATGACTGTAGAGGGCGATAGCGCCGCGCTTTATGCCGCGCTCACGGCCGGACAGCCCGTAGGTCATGGCGCGTTGATCCAGCAGGATGGGTTGCCCGATCTGCTCAGCCGGTCTCCTGAGCTGTTCTTTCGCACGAACGCGGACCGCGGGATCGAAACCCGCCCAATGAAGGGGACCCAACCCCGCAGCGAGGATATGGCTGAAGACGCCCGGCGTCGCGCGTTCCTGGCGGTCGACGAAAAGAACCGGGCTGAAAACCTGATGATCGTCGATCTGTTGCGCAACGATATCAGCCGCGTCGCGATGCCCGGATCCGTCAAGGTGCCCGAACTGTTCAAGGTCGAAACCTATGCGACCGTGCATCAGATGATCTCGCTGGTGCAGGCGCAGCTGCATATGGGCGCCGAGCTGTCCGATATCCTGACTGCTTTGTTTCCCTGCGGCTCCATTACCGGTGCCCCCAAAATTCGAGCCATGGAGATTTTGTCCGATCTCGAACCCTGGCCTCGCGATGTTTATTGCGGTGCAATTGGGTGGGCTGCGCCGGACGGGCGTTCCGAATTCAACGTGGCCATCCGGACCCTGATGGTCGAGAATGGCGCGGCCACCCTCAATGTCGGCGGTGGAGTGATCTGGGACAGCACGGCCCCATCGGAATATGAGGAAGCGCTATGGAAAGCTCGCTTTGCCCACCAGCTGACCCTGACTTCCGCCTAATCGAAACACTGGCCTTTCGACCCGGCCAAGGGTTCGTTCGCCGGGATCGACATCTATCCCGTATGGCCCGGTCAGCTGCTGCCATGGGCATGCCTTTCGATGTGGGCGCAGCCATCCAGGCACTGGACACTGTCGGAGGGCAATCTCCTCTGCGGTGCCGGCTTACACTGGCAGTTGATGGAACATACGATGTGACAACCGGAGCTTTGGCCGACAACCCACCATTATGGCGGGTCGCGGTCACCAAAATGCGGCTTTCCGCGTCGGATGTTTGGTTGCAGCACAAGACGACACAACGCTCTGTTTATGATACGGCTCGCGCATCGCTGCCGGACGGAATAGACGAATTTCTTTTTCTGAATGAACGTGAAGAACTGTGCGAAGGGACCATCACCAACCTGTTCCTGCATATGCCGGACGGCCGTCGTCTGACGCCAAAGCTGACCTGTGGTTTGCTACCGGGGATTCTGCGAGAAGAACTGATTGATAATAAACAGGTTACCGAAAGCGTCTTGTCCTTGACCGATCTGAAAAACGCGGAAAAAGTTTTCGTAGGGAATTCCTTACGTGGCCTGATCCGGGCGGAATTGGCGGTATTGTGAGCAAACAAAGCGATTGGGCGCATGACGGGACGCATCACCTGCGGCTACGGCTGGAGTTCGGCCTGTTCTTTGTCGCAGTACCAGTTCTGATCGCGGTCTTTTTTCCTCCGAATTGGATGTTTCCGTCGCTGTTCACCTTCACGGCCATCGGTATCATCCTGCTCCATTACACGCCGGGTTTTGCCTGGGCCGAACTTCGGTACAACTGGCGCAATTGGACGTGGCGCGAGCTCGCTCTCTTCACTGTTGCCATGGCGGCGTTTTGCTCGGCGGTCGTCATGGCGATGCGACCGGATGTTGCATTTCGCATGCTTCTCTACCGGCCCGAATTCCTGGCAGTGATCTGGCTGGCTTACCCGATTGCTTCGGCCCTTCCGCAAGAGCTTTTGTTCCGGTCGCTGTTCTTCCGCCGCTACCAGGCGATCCTGCCAAACGGGAAGGTGGCTTACCTACTGAACGCGTCCTTGTTTTCGCTGGCCCACCTGATGTACTGGAGCTGGATTGTCGCCATCATGACCTTTGGCGGAGGGCTGTTGTTCACTTGGGCCTACCGTCAACGCGGGTCGTTTTTCTACGCGGTCCTGCTGCACGCTATTGCGGGTAATGTTATCTTTGCGGCGGGTCTGGGCATCTATTTCTATTCCGGCAACGTGCAAAGGCCGTTTTGACGGCGCGACCTGCCTTGACTTTCCAAGCCTGACAGGGTGTACCGGCGCGACGAATTCTACGCCCGAAGGGATAAATCCATGCACGCCTACCGCAGCCACACCTGCGCCGCACTGACCGCCGCCAATGTCGGTGAAACCGTCCGCCTGTCCGGTTGGGTGCATCGGGTACGAGATCACGGCGGCGTGCTTTTCATCGATCTGCGCGATCATTTCGGTGTGACACAGGTTCTGTGTGATGGCGACAGTGCAGCTTTTGCCGCGCTTGAAAAGGTCCGGTCCGAATGGTGTATCCGCATCGACGGCACCGTCAAAGCACGTGACCCGGAACTGGTGAATGCAAAGCTGCCCACTGGTGAGATCGAAGTTTACGTGCGTGAACTGGAAGTGCTGGGAGCGGCTGACGAGCTGCCACTGATGGTGTTCGGAGACCAGGAATACCCCGAGGAAACGCGTCTGCGCTATCGTTACCTGGACCTGCGCCGCGAGGCGATGCAGCAGAACATGACCCTGCGTTCGGACGTTGTCGCCTCGATGCGCAAGCGCATGTGGGATCAGGGCTTCCGAGAGTATCAGACGCCGATCATCACCGCATCGTCGCCTGAAGGCGCGCGTGACTTCCTTGTGCCGTCGCGTTTGCACCCGGGCAAGTTCTACGCGCTGCCGCAGGCCCCGCAGCAGTTCAAACAGCTGATCATGGTGTCGGGCTTTGACAAGTATTTTCAGATCGCGCCCTGCTTCCGTGACGAAGACCCACGTGCCGACCGCTCGCCCACTGATTTCTACCAGCTTGACCTTGAGATGTCATTTGTCGAACAGCAGGACGTGTTCGACACGATCCAGCCGGTTCTGACCGGTGTGTTCGAAGAGTTCGGCGGTGGCCGCAAGGTCGATCAGGAATGGCCGCAGATCTCCTACAAGGATGCTGCATTGTGGTACGGTTCCGACAAGCCCGATCTGCGGAACCCTATTAAAATGCAAGTGGTCTCTGACCACTTCCGCGGGTCTGGCTTCGCGATTTTCGCGAAGCTGCTGGAGCAGGAAGGCACCGAAATCCGCGCCATCCCCGCGCCGACCGGTGGTAGCCGTAAGTTCTGCGACCGCATGAACGCATTCGCTCAGAAAGAGGGTTTGCCCGGCATGGGTTACATCTTCTGGCGCGATCAGGGCGAAGGGATGGAGGCCGCAGGTCCGCTGGCCAAAAACATCGGCCCCGAACGCACCGAGGCCATCCGTCAGCAATTGGGGCTGGGCGTTGGTGATGCGGCGTTCTTCCTGGGTGGTAAGCCGAAAGCCTTTGAAAAAGTCGCAGGCAAGGCGCGTGATGTGATCGGTGAGGAACTGAACCTGACCGAGAAAGACCGCTTCGCCTTTGCCTGGATCGTGGATTTTCCGATCTACGAGCAGGACGAAGAATCCGGTGCCATCGACTTTGAACACAACCCGTTCTCGATGCCGCAGGGCGGAATGGAGGCTCTGGAAGGCAATCCTCTGGATGTGCGAGGCTATCAGTACGACTTGGCTTGCAATGGGTATGAGCTGGTGTCGGGTGCAATCCGAAACCACAAGCCCGAGATCATGCTTAAGGCCTTTGAGCTGGCAGGCTATGGCGAGGATGAAGTCAAAAGCCGCTTTGGTGCGCTGTTCAACGCCTTCCATTATGGTGCCCCGCCGCACGGTGGCTGCGCCGCTGGTATCGACCGTATCGTGATGCTGCTGGCCGATGAAGCCAACATCCGCGAGGTCATGATGTTCCCCATGAACCAGCGTGCCGAGGACCTGATGATGGACGCACCATCCGATCCGACTTCGGATCAGATGATGGAGCTGGGCCTGCGGATCATCCCTCAAGACTGAGAATGACAAAACCCGCTGCTTACCCTGCAGCGGGTTTTCTCATGGTTTGCGCTTGTACAAAGGTCATGGCTATGGACCGGTATTCATAGCTTGGTCACAGGTCTGCATAGCCCGTTTGTTGGCGACCTATTCCCATGGGTCCTTAAATGACTTCCGGCTGGAGCGAATATCACGGGCGGTAGCGCGGGTTTGCCAGTAGACCCAAAGGCACAGGATCGTTGCGGTTATGAAGTAAGCGGTCATCATCTCAAATCGCCTCACGTTGTTCCAAACGGGTCTGCACAATCCCGGCGACCTGAGCGGCGACGGCCGTTACTGGGGTCCCGTCTGCCCGGGACTCGGCCAGCCGCTGCGCCGCTTCTGCCAGAACTGTATCGTCGGCATCGCGGGCGACCCCGCGCAGAAACTGTGCCGCGTAATCCAGCGTGCGCTGATCATTCGGACCAGCCAGAATGTCGGCGATATGGGCCATGTCATCCTGATAGGCCAACGGATCGGCGTTAATGATTTCATCCCGGACGGCATGCAGGCTGCTGGGGCGGCGATCTTCGGGCAAACGTTCCAGAACGGATGTCTGGAAATAGGCCAGCGATTTGAGGGGTTTTTCCAGAAAACCGTCGGCACCGGCCCGCATTGCGGTGCGTTTCATGTGGTCATCCCCGGACATGCCAAGAATGGCCCCAATACGGGGCGCAGCCTCAGACAGATCGGCGATCAGATCCGCGCCGGACCCGTCCGGCAGCCCCATGTCCACAATGATGACAGAGGGGCGGTAGATCTGCAGGTGACGCCGTGCCGATTGCAGGCAATCCGCCCGCCTGATGCGCGCGCCGCTGTGCAGGCACATCAAGCGGATGGCGTCGCAGGCATAGCGGCTGTCTTCCACAACCAGAATAGTTTGTCCCAGCAGGGGCCGCGTGGCCGTCGGCTGCGCGGGAGAGGCGAAGGGGCTCGAATCGTCCATGGCGGAACTCCTAATCAGCAGATACCTCACGCTAGGAACTTCTGGCTAACAGGGCGTTAACGGCAATTTGGCGCACTTGTTCTTTGTTCAATCAGCCCCCATAACCGCTGCAACGCAGAACAGAGGAGAGTTCCATGATTGGTCGACTGAACCACGTAGCCATTGCCGTACCCGATCTTGAGGCTGCCTCTGAGCAGTATCGCAACGCGCTGGGCGCGAAGGTCGGCGCGCCGCAGGATGAGCCGGATCACGGCGTGACAGTTGTGTTCATCGAATTGCCCAATACCAAGATCGAACTGCTCTATCCGATGGGCGATGACAGCCCGATCAACGGGTTTCTGGAAAAAAACCCCGCTGGCGGCATCCACCATGTCTGCTATGAGGTCGAGGATATCATCGCTGCCCGCGATCACCTGAAGGAAACCGGCGCGCGCGTGCTGGGTTCGGGTGAGCCCAAGATCGGTGCGCATGGTAAACCGGTGCTGTTCCTGCACCCCAAAGATTTTAACGGCTGCCTGGTCGAGCTGGAACAGGTGTAACCTAACCCCGGAGGGGATAAGATGTCGATTACTGGTGCGGCCGTTCTGTTCGCTGTGATCTGGTTCATGACCTTGCTGGTAGTGCTGCCAATCCGTATCAAGACGCAGGGCGATCTGGGTGACATCGTTCCGGGCACCCACGCGGGCGCACCTGAAGAGCATCACCTGAAGAAAAAGATGTGGATCACCACCGGTATCACGGTGGTGCTCTGGGCCATTATCGCAGGCATCATCCTGTCCGGCGTGATTTCCGTGCGCGACTTTGACTGGCTGAACCAGCTGGAGCCGCAGCGCTGATCTTTAAGCCATAGACCCTGATAGCTTGTGGTAGATATGGGTGAACGTTGCGACCCCTAGGATTGGGATCACAAGGTTCACCAGGGGCACGGATAGCGGGATCGCCATCAAAATGCCTGCCATCCAGATGGTCGTTGCGTGTTTGGCGCGCAGCTTACGTGCACCTTCGCGACCCAACCTGCGCATGGCCGCCAGCGTAAAGTACTCCCGCCCCAACAAGAAACCGTTCATGCCCCAGAAGATGAAGGGAGCGAGCGGGGTAAAGATTGCATAGAGAATCAGGGCCAGCAGGTTGGCAACGATCAGAACTCCCATGAAGCTCAGCCCGTCGCGCAGGCTTTCGCTGAACGGAATGCCGGGTACAGCTGGCAAAGACGGGTAATGCTTGTCTTCGACCGCTTGCGCGACGTCTTCCAGAAACATCGACGTAATCGCCGAGGCCACCGGGACCATCAGAAATACGGGCAGGATCAGGACGACAAAGATGCCGGAATAATTCAGCACGTCGTTCAGCCACGGCACGGCACCGATAAAGGGCAGAGAGATCTCGTTCCCCGACAGCCGGTTGATCAGCCAGATCGCCAAAGCACATGCAGCGATCAGCAAAACAATCGTCAGACCAACGCCGCGCAACAGGACAGCCCGGAGCTTTGGGTCGCCGATCTGTCCCAGCGCTGCAAAAAAGGCGTTGAGAATGGTCATTCCGAAACCCACTGCGTCAACCCATCCACGTCAGGGCGGGGTCTTTCGGGCGGTGCTTTGCCCTCGGTCGCGATATGGACCAGACCCGCGACGCGCTCATTATCTTGTAGCCCGAACGCCTTTTTGCAAAAGTCCCGGTTGTGGGTCTGCCAACCGGACAGCCAGTTCGCGCCCCAACCCGCAGCAAGCGCCGCGTTCAGCAAAGCCAGGCACACTGCGCCGGCGGAATAGGTTTGTTCAATCACCGGGATTTTCGCGGAGGGTTTTTGAACCTCGATCACGGCGACCGCCAGATGGCCCATGTCAAACTGACTGCGGGCCTTGGCGATATCCTCAGCAGTTTTACCAAGGGTAGCACCGCAGTCTTCGGTCAGCTGCGCCAGGCGCGGCATGGCACCTTTCTCAAGCACGATAAAACGCCAGGGTTCCAGCTTGCCATGATCCGGGCTGCGTGCGGCGGCGGTCAGCAGGGGCAACAGCTGGTCCCGCGTCGGGGCGGGTTCAACCAGCGTTTTTGCAGGGCGCGACCGGCGCGATTGCAGAAACTCCAGGGCGGCCGGATTCTTCAAGGACATATGTTAACTTCCTTTACATAGGCGGTTGTGTATGTGGTTGAACATCTGGCGGGTTTCAAGGGCAAGTGGCTGGATGCAGGAGATCAATTTCACTCCCTGAGCGTTCGTGCAAGGGTGTTCAAGAAGAAGAGAGGGAAGATGGCCAAACCAAAGCTGCGAAATGTACCGGATCTGCGCGCGCGCGCCGTACCCGATGAAGGGATCGAGGTCCGGGTCACGCCGAAAGCTGCGAAAGACGGGATTATAACCGATCAGGGAAACATTCGCATCACCGTCACCGCGCCGCCCGAAAACGGCAAGGCAAACGAGGCGGTGCGCAACATATTGGCCGTGGCCTTGGGGGTGGCACCGTCCACTCTGATCCTAAAGCGGGGGCAGACGTCGCGCGACAAGGTGTTTGTCTATTCACCCTGATCCGGTGTTTCCCGGACTTGGTACACGCCTTCCGGCAAGTCCAAAGCCGCCGCCAGATCGCGCACCTGTTCAGGGGACAACGTGATCCTCTGAATCTGATCCGTGCGCGGGTCCAAT
Source organism: Ruegeria sp. CDSB117 (assembly GCF_059611005.1). Lineage (NCBI taxonomy): Bacteria > Pseudomonadati > Pseudomonadota > Alphaproteobacteria > Rhodobacterales > Roseobacteraceae > Ruegeria > Ruegeria sp. CDSB117. The sequence goes on along the minus strand of NZ_JBXWOS010000001.1, from coordinate 357,238 downwards.
TGTTCAAGCGTCACACATTCGGCGAAGCTGTTGATGACGACATCCTCTTGCAAAGGCTTTGGGCCTTCGTCCACCAGAGTAATGACTGTCGAGTCGAATTCATGCTCAATCGAAAACATGAAAGCAGAGTGCAGGTCAGCCGAGTGCAATGCAACCCGTACCTTACCAATCGGGCTGTGGTGATTGGCGCAGCTCCGCGCTATGGTCGTGAAAACGGGCCGACCGTTTCAAAGGATTATGAATGTATCGTCTGATCTGTTTGTTTCTTCCTCTTTTTCTGGCGGCCTGTAGTGCTGGCGAGATGCGATTGCAACCCGCGACCCAATGGTCGGGGACCTTGGGCGAGTACCAGGTAGAGGCGGCCGCGGTTCGGGATGTCAGCCGCTCTATCGGCAAAGAAGCCCGGGCTGAGTGTCTGAAGCGGGCCAAAGTCAAAAATTGCGATTTCACGGTTCTTGTTGATCTCAATCCACAGGCGGAAGCGAATGCGTTTCAGACCTTGGATAACAGAGGCCAGCCGGTGATCATTATGACCCGTTCCATGATTCAGTCAGCAGAAAACCCAAATGAACTGGCTTTTGTCCTTGGGCATGAAGCGGCCCATCACCTTCTGCGCCATATCCCCCGCCAGTCGAAAAACGCGCAAGAAAGCGCTGCAATATTCAACAATCTGGGCAAGCTCTTTGGAGAAGAGGGCGAAGACCTGGAGCGAACACAGAAAATTGGGGCGGAAGTGGGTGTTCAATTGAACGTCAAGGCCTTCGAGCTTGAGGCTGACCAGTTGGGCACAATTATTACCCACAATGCCGGATACAACCCGTTGATCGGCGCAAAGTACTTTGACCGCATCCCGGACCCGGAGGACAGTTTTCTGGCGTCACATCCGCCGAATGCGCAGCGTGTGCAGATGGTTAAGAACACCGCCCGAAAACTTGGGCTGACGCAATGACCCAAATAACAAGGCTGGGTGTAATCCTGACAGATCGTGGGTCAAAATACGCGGTGTCGGGAGCTGCGGTGCAAATGCGCGAGGACGTGGATGCCGTGCTGCAAGATCTCAAATCCGACAAAGCCTATGCCAAGGCGACGCACAATACCTGGGCGGCGATCTTGCCGACAGGGGCTCTCAAGGCTGACGATGGAGAAAGCGGTGCCGGAATGGTTATCCTGCGCATGCTCGAAAGGGCCGGACTGGAGGGCCACGTCATCATTGTCACCCGCTGGTACGGCGGCTAAAAACTGGGCGGTGTCCGGTTTCGCAGGGTGCAGGATGCGACCCGCGCCTATCTGGACCATATCGGTGCCGGGTCTTGACCTGAGTCAAATGCCTGTTCGGGCCGCTGCGCTATCCTGCCAGAACTGTGCGACAAGGAGACAGCGCAATGCTTGGCAAAAATACTCTGAAACGACATGCGGAACTGGTCGACCAGATGGCAACCCACGTCGGGGTCGATCTGGAAGATGCGGCCATAGGCGGTGACGTCTCGATTGACCAGATCTCTGATGCGGTCCTGCGTTGCAGAGATTGTTCGAACCCCGATCATTGCGCGCAATTTCTGGCACAATCTGCCCAAGACCAGAAAACCCCGGAATACTGCAGGAACACGTCCCTGTTTGACCGCCTCACTTCGCTGTCGGAAAGCAAGCGCGACGGATAAGAAAAATCATGCCGCGCCATCGCCGCGTTTGTGCAAACAAAAGGCAGACTTGCCAATGACCCGAGATACTCTGGGCGACGTGGAGAAACACTTTTGGCTAACCCGGTCGGTAGCCAGATGTATGGATGTTTCGTTGACCGAAGCGATGGCCGAGGGGCGGTTGACCACCAATGGTTATGCGGAGATCGTGACGCGCTGTCGTGCGTCTGGGTGCAGCGACCAATGCGAATTGTGGTTGTCGAAACAACAGGTCAAAGCCGATTCGGCCCCTGAATTCTGCGTGAATGCAGAAACGCTGAACGCTTTGAAGACTTAGTCAGAGCTTGGAATGCGAACCGTCGCACAGCGGCGGATTGGCCGTTTGTTTGCACCCGCAAAAGAACACCTTCTTGCTGGTCTCGGCAGTAAACTTCACTGGTTCAAACTGGGTTCCCTTGTGTGAACCATCGCAGAAGGGCTGGCGCTCTGACTTGCCGCAAGCACACCAGAAATAGGTTTTCCCTTCGGTCACTTCGACCGGGTAGGGGGCTTTTTGGGCAGGTTTCGGCTCATCTGACATGTGGCTGCTCCGCTTTTGGCTAATGTCGTGAAACAACTATAAGGCCATCGCGGGGGCGTGTAGAGCGCTTATGTTTCTTTATGCAAGCAGCATGGTTTTGCCGTTCTCACAAAACTGTGATTGATTTTGTTGCAATAATATCAACGAGGTCGTATTTTGAGACTGGCCCCAGATAATAGGGCAATATGAGAAAATTTTTAGAGGAATGACGGACATGAAACTTAAATTTGCTGCCGTTAGCGCAATTGCCCTGGTTCTGGCTGCATGCTCGCAGCAGGAAGAGCCGACGCCGGTTTACATCACGCCTGAATACGACAAGTTCGGCACACCGAGCTGCCCGGCTGGAACCGAGCTGGCCACGACCGAAGCGGGACAGACCATCTGTAACCCGGTCGCTCAGTAAGAATTCTGCGGGCGGTCTTGTTTTGGCCGCCCGCTTACTCAACGCATCCGACCGCCCTTGTTGGGCGGTTTTTTTGTGCCCGCTTTAGGCCGGCGCGGGTCAGATCAGAATGTGCCGAAAATGGGCAATCATCGCCTCCCCAGCCGTCAAAATCCGTGCCCAAACGACTTGCGGTGATAGTGTTGACGCCTTGACTCGTACCGTGGTGCATAAAGGTAGCGATAGGATTTCTTTTTTTGCTTTTGCTGAACGTAGGGCGCGTTCTTAGGGGTCGGTTTTGCGTGGTAGACTTTTGGTGTGTAGACTTTCGGAGAGTAATAGTGCCGGTGAATGCGGATGTTATTGCTGTTATGAACATGTTGCGATTTTGACCCAACAACAGCTTGGCCGCTCGTTCCAACGGTGATGCTGCCTGCAGTTGCCGGGCCAGTAAAAAGTTGGGATGCAAGTATCGCGGCCATGCAATTGAAAGAGATTGCACGAAGGTACGACATGAAAACCCTCCTTCCAGCAAGTTGAGGTTTCCATTTATGGTCCGGGAAAATCCCGGCTCAAGCCAATAAACTTAAATCACGCTCTGCCCATCTGGGGTGAACGGGCATATTAGGGCCAGGTGCGTTTGCCCCATAAATCGTATTCGCCGGCCTCATCGATCTCGACCGATAGGATGTCACCAGGCTTCAGATCATCGAAACCTTCATCGATGAACAGGTTCCCGTCGATCTCGGGCGCGTCCGCCTTGGTGCGGCACGTGGCGGCTTCGTCATCAACCTCGTCCACGATCACGTCGATGGTCTGGCCGACCTTGGCGGCCAGCTTAGCCTCGGAGATGGCCTGCGCTTTTTCCATGAAGCGTTCCCAACGCTCTTGTTTGACCTCGGCTGGAACGTGATCCGGCAGGTCGTTTGATCGCGCGCCATCGACGTTTTCGTATTGGAAGCAGCCAACACGATCCAGTTGCGCCTCGTCCATCCAATCCAGAAGGGTCTGGAACTCGGCCTCGGTCTCGCCCGGATAACCGACGATAAAGGTCGACCGTAGCGTGATGTCCGGGCAGGTTGCGCGCCATGCGGCGATCTCATCCAAAGTCTTGGCTGCCGCTGCCGGGCGCGCCATGCGTTTCAGAACGTCTGGATGGGCATGCTGGAACGGAATATCCAGATAGGGCAGGATGTTGCATCCGGCGTCGGCCATCAGGGGGATCAACTCGCGCACATGCGGGTAGGGGTAGACATAGTGGAGCCGAACCCATGCATCCAATTGCCCCAGCTCACGCGCCAGATCGGTGATGTGGCTGCGCACCTCGCGGTCCTTCCACGGGTTTACGTCATACTTCCGGTCCAACCCATAGGCGGATGTGTCCTGCGAGATCACCAGCAATTCACGCACGCCATTGTCGACCAGCTTTTCGGCTTCGCGCAGCACCGCGTGGGCCGGGCGGCTGGCGAGCTTGCCGCGCATGTCAGGGATGATGCAGAACTTGCATTTGTGGTTACAGCCCTCGGAAATCTTGAGATAGCTGTAATGGCGGGGGGTCAACTGTACGCTTGCAGCAGGCAGCAGGTCCACAAACGGATCAGGATCGGGCGGCACTGCCGAATGCACCGCATCCAGTACCTGCTCGTATTGATGCGGGCCGGTAACAGCCATGATGCGCGGGTGATGTTCGCGGATGTAATCCGGTTCCGCGCCCAGACAGCCGGTCACGATGACCTTGCCATTCTCGACCAGCGCCTCGCCGATCGCGTCCAGCGACTCGGCCTTGGCACTGTCGAGAAACCCGCAGGTATTCACGATCACGGCATCCGCGCCTGAATAGTCGGGCGAGATGCCGTATCCTTCGGCACGCAGGCGCGTCAGAATGCGCTCACTATCGACCAGGGCCTTGGGGCAGCCCAAGGAAACCATGCCAATTGTTGGCTGGTTCGAACGTGGCGTCTCGGGCATCCGGGCGGCAGGCGCCAGGTCGGGGCGGAGGTTTGGCGGGTTCGTTGTCATTGCGCGGCATATAGTGGGGAACGCTTCCCCTTGCAAATGCGGCGCAGGCTTTGGATGATCTTTTTAACGCATGAAAAAGGCGGAGAGCAGAATATGAAGTGGCTGTTGCGCATAGTTTTCCTGTTGGTGGCGGTTTTTGGCTTGGTCATCGGGGCCTTGCTGCTGATGCCCGGCGACAAGCTGGCCACCATATTGGCCGAGCAGGTGCGCACCCAGACCGGGCGTGACCTGAAGCTTACGGGCGATGTGAACCTGTCTTTCTGGCCCGTGCTGGGGCTGGAAACCGGTCCGGTGACTTTTGGAAATGCACAATGGGCTGGTCCTGAACCAATGCTGAGCGCCGAAAGCCTGGCCGTGGGGGTTGATGCTGCCGCGCTGATCTCCGGGGACCTGCGCATAAAACGGGTGATCGCCGATAATCCGGTTCTGCGGTTGGAACTTTCGGATAGGCGTGGGAATTGGGAACTTTCGGCACCCGCAAACACAGCCTCGGCGGGGACTGCAAGCGGCGCGGCACCGCAAGGGCAGCAGGGCGAGGTGACGCTGGATCATCTGAAGCTGACGAATGCACGTTTGGTCTATATCGAAAACGGCGCAACTAAATTCGATTTTACCAATGTCGATCTGGCGGCCAGTTGGCCGGATGTTTCAGCGCCTCTGCAGGTTCAGGCTCAGATGGCTGTGCCCGGGGGGGCGGTCGATGTCGACCTCAAGATTCAAGATCTGCCAGCTTACGCGTCCGGCGCGGTAACGCCGCTGGATTTGACCATGACCGCGCCCGGCGGAGAGTTCGGTTTTGCAGGCCGGGTCAATCTGGCTGGTGAAATGGATGGCAGAATGCTGGCCAAAACGACGAACACGGAACGTATGCTGGCTGCTTTTGGTCAGGCCGGTGTTGGGGTGCCATTGGGTCTGGGGCGCGAGGCCGACGTGGCCGGGCAAATGACCTATACCAGCGATGGTCGGATTTCGCTGCGCAATTTGGTGGCGTTGCTGGATAATAATCGCCTGACTGGTGAGGCAGATATCGTTATCTCGGACCCGCCGCAGATTACCGCGCGGCTGGAAGGCGGTGACCTGGATCTTACTCATTTCAATGATACGCCTGGTGGCGCTAGCGGCGGGTCGGCGCCGTCACCTGACCAAGGGTGGTCGACCACCCCGATTGATGCGTCTGCGCTGGCCTTGGCGAATGGCAAAATCCGGCTCAAGGCAAATTCGATTGCCGTGCCGGGGCTAACGCTGGGTCCCAGCGATCTGACGCTTAACCTTGATCGATCCAGAGCGGTACTTCAGATGAGCCCAGCCACATTGTTTTCAGGGCATCTGAACGGGCAAGTGGTTGCCAACAATCGGAACGGTTTGTCGGTCGGCGGCAATCTGGCCGCGGGTGGCATGGACGTACAGCAAGCTCTGTCCGCCCTTGGCGGGATCGAGCGGTTGTCCGGCACCGGATCAGGGTCGTTTGAGTTTCTGGGAGTTGGACAGACCGAGGATCAGATCATGCGCTCACTCAGCGGCAAGGGCCGTGTGGACGTGGGCAAGGGCGTGATCTCGGGGTTTGATCTGGACCGCCTGATGGGCCGCAGCGGGGGCGAGCGCGGCACAACCGTGTTCAACAGCTTGTCTGCCAGCTTCACCATGGATCAAGGGGTGTTGTGGAACAACGACCTGTTGATGTCGCTGGATAACTTCCGGGCCGACGGTTCCGGTCGGGTCGGAATCGGCAACCGCGATATCGACTATCTTTTCACGCCTGTGGCGCTGCGCGCGAATTCGGGAAACGGCATCGCGGTACCAGTGAAAATTGTCGGGCCGTGGAGCGACCCGTCGATCAAGCCGGATCTAACCAAAGTCATCGAAGCTGTTGCTGAAGGAAAGGCCAAAGAGCTTGAAGATGAGGCCAAGCAGAAAGTTCTGGATAAGGTCGGGGACGAGCTGAATACGACGATTACGGACAGCGATCAGATCGAAGACGCGATCAAGAACAAACTGGAAGACGAGGTGAACAAGGGGCTGCTGAAGCTGTTTGGCGGCAACTAAAGCGCGCCAATACACATTGGTTTCGGGGCAGAAGGTGCCCCGAAACGCAGTAGTGCTTAGATGGTCTGATCGTAGTCGCCCACACCGGGTTCGGTGCGAATGACCGCGTCGATATCGGCAAAGATTGCGCGCATTTCGTCCTCGCTCTGGCTGCTTTCGCAGACCACAACAAGGTTCGGAGTGTTCGAGGATGCGCGCACCAGACCCCAGCTGCCATTGTCCAGAATGACACGAGCGCCATTGACAGTGACGACCTCTTTGATCGCGCGACCGGCAAAGGTATCTCCGGCATCTGCCTTGGCAACCAGCTTGTCGACCAACCGCTGAAGGATGTCATACTTCTCGGTGTCGGCCGCATAGGGCGACATGGTCGGCGTCGACCAGGTTTTCGGCAGAGCCTTGCGCAGGTCCGACATGCTTTGGTCAGGATTGCGATCCATCAACTTGCAGATTTCAACGGCAACCCGCATCCCGCAGTCGTAGCCGCGCCCGATCGGTTCAGCCAGAAAGTAGTGACCAGACTTTTCAAAACCGGCGAGCGCGTTGATCTCCTTGACCCGACGCTTCATGTGGCTGTGGCCGGTTTTCCAGTAATCCGCTTTGACACCAAGGGCCTGCAATTCGGGGTCACTGTCAAACAGACCAGTGGATTTCACATCTGCCACAAAGGTCGAGTTCGGATACAATTTGGCCAGATCACGGGCCATGATCACACCGACCTTGTCGGCGAAGATCTCTTCCCCCTCATCATCCACAACACCGCAGCGATCGCCGTCGCCGTCAAAGCCCAGAGCCAGATCGGCACCGCTGGCTTTCACAGAGGCGGACATGTCGTGCAACATCTCCATAGCCTCGGGGTTGGGGTTATAGTGGGGGAAAGTGTAATCCAATTGGGTGTGGCTGGGCACCATTTCGACGCCAATGCGCTCGAAAATCTCAGGCGCAAAGGCCGAAGCCGTTCCGTTTCCGGTTGCGCATACGACTTTCAGGGGACGGGACATTTTGAAATCACCGACCAGATCGTCGATATAGGCTTCTTTTACGCCCTCGACGAATTCGTAGGACCCACCGTCGTGGGTGACGCCTTCGCCGTTCAGGACAATGTCACGCAATTCCGACATCTCATCGGGGCCGTGGGTCAGTGGGCGGTCAAAGCCCATCTTCACCCCTGTCCAGCCGTTCGGATTGTGGCTGGCTGTGACCATGGCTACGGCGGGCACATCCAGATGGAATTGCGCGAAATAGGCCATCGGGCTAAGCGCAGGGCCAATATCTTTAACCTGAATACCCGCCTGCATCAGGCCCAGGATCAGCGCGTTTTTGATCGCCAGTGAGTAGTCGCGATAGTCATTACCCACCGCAATCACCGGTTCGATCCCACGCTTGCGCATCTGTGTGCCCAGACCCAAGCCAAGCGCGGTCATGCCGGGCAGGTTGATCTCTTCCGGGTATTTCCAGCGCGCGTCATATTCGCGAAAGCCGGTTGGCTTGATCATCGGATCGCGCAGAAAACTCCAGGTGTTCGGGGTCACCTCGGGGATGGGTTTGGTCATGCTATTGCTCTTACTCAAATCTGTATAGGATTGGCTTTGGCCAATGCATCAAAGCGCATCAAAGTGTCAATCAATTGAGGCATTTGGTCCAGATAGATCATGTTAGGCCCGTCTGACGGAGACTTGTCCGGGTCTTCGTGTGTTTCAATAAACACAGCACCGACGCCGATGGCGGCAGCTGCGCGTGCCATCACCGGCGCAAATTCACGCTGACCACCGGTCGAACCTCCAAGCCCTGCAGGCTGCTGAACCGAGTGGGTTGCGTCCATCACAACCGGATAGCCCGTCGCCGCCATCTGCGGGAGCGAGCGCATATCTGTCACCAACGTGTTGTACCCAAACGAGGTGCCACGTTCTGTCAGCAGAATATTCGAGTTACCAACACTCTCGATCTTGGCGACAATGTTAGCCATATCCCATGGTGCCAGAAATTGCCCTTTTTTGACATTGATCGCCGCGCCTGTTTGGGCTGCGGCCAACACCAGGTCGGTTTGACGGCACAATAACGCGGGAATCTGCAAAACATCACAAACGTTGGCCGCGTCTGCGCATTGCTCTGGCGTATGTACGTCAGTCAGGACAGGCACCCCAATTTGTTTTTTCACATCATCCAGAATGTCCAGACCTTTGGCAATTCCGGGTCCACGGACACCTGAAATTGAGGTGCGATTCGCCTTGTCATACGAGGCCTTAAAAACGTACTGCGCACCGGCGGCATCACAGGCTTCTTTCATTTTGCCTGCGATCATCTGCGCATGATCCGCGCTTTCAAGCTGACAGGGGCCGGCAATGACCGTCAGAGGCAGATCATTGCCGACCGTGAGGTCGGAGATTTTTACATGTTTCATGTGTCTTACGAGGATACCTGTTCACGAAGGACCGACGCGGTAAGCGAGATCAACAGGTAGATACCAGCAAACAACAGAAAAGCCAAAATCGTATTTTCGAACTTGCGCGGATAGGTGGGTTCCTGACTTGGCACCGGCCTTACGGACACCGTCAGATAGCGCACTTTGCGGTTTGCTTCAGTCCGTGTGGTTTCCATTTGCTGCATAGCTGTCTGCAGTATCATGTCCCTGGCAACAAGATCGGCCTGCGCCATTTGAATTCGTACACTGAGCCGGGCAAGCGAATTTTCGCCTGCAGACACATCCAGCATTTCCGCGTTGAGTTCTGCCAACACAGCCTCAAATCGCGCGATGTCCGCACGGGCACCATCCACCTTGGCCTGGTTCGGACGACGATTGTCCAGCAATGCGGCCAATTGTAGTTCTTTGTCCTGAATCTGCGTTTCCATGGCGTCTATGCGGCCACGCAAGCTGGCGATGACGTTCTGAGGGTCCAGCAAAGCGCCTTGAATCTGAAGTTCGATCAGATCTTCCTGCGCTTTTCTGCGTTCCTGCTGGGCCATTTCAAAACCATCCAGCGCATCGCGCATCTGGTCTTCGCGCTTAAGTTCTGTAAGCCCGTTTATGGTTTCTTCGGCGTAGGACAGAAGACGGTCAGAGATGGCCACCGAAATCTGCGGATCAGGGGCTGCGACTTCCATCCGGATAATGCCGTCGCTCGGGTCGTACCCGATGGTGATCATGCGTCGGAAGAGCTTGTAGGCCTCTTCCAGCGTGGCGTCCGGCGAAAGCCGTTGAATAGGGTCGATCCACTCCTGCTTGAAAATTTCCTCAAAGCCCATGTCACGCTCTAGCCTCAGCAAGGCATCCTTGGACTCCAGAAATTCCTGTGTGGCGACAGAATCCTGCGCGGTGGCATATTGTGTGCCCGCCAAAAACCCGCCAAACGATGCCCCTCCGCCGTCCGCCTGAAGGATCGAGAAGGCCGAGTCGCTGGCATACATGGGTGTCGCCACGCGGTAGAAATAGAACCCGACAATAAAGGTGGGCAGGAAGACAAAAACCGCCAGGCGGGCAAACAGGGCAAGCAGTTTGCGACGGCGGCGGCGGGCGATGTCTTTCTGTATCTCGCCAATTTCAAACTCTCGCCTTTGCGTAGGGGACATCTCGGGCCCGGGCAGGGTCCTTCCACCTTCGCTGACCGTTTGCGGCAAATGAATCGTAACCTTGTCCTTGGTCTGATCCTCGGTCTGCGTCGTTTCACCCGCCATCCCCAGCAAATTGGCGCGATGAAACGGATCGATGCCATTTTGGCGTAGCAAACGCACCGCATCATAGTCCGAGGTCGCCTCTAGCCCGTTCTTCTGCGCCAGTCTGCGTGCCATCCGCAATTGGCGCCCGGTCAGCCCCTCGTTTTTGATGGCGTCAATCTCGGTTATGGACTCTGAGTCATTGGCCGCAGTGGGTGGCCGCGTCGCGTTGCGAATGCGCGAAATGGCGTCAGCGCGGTCTTCTTCCGTTCCCGCATTGCGGCGTTTGCGGCGCCAGTTGTAGATGCTAGCCTTGGGTTTGGTAGTCATATAGCTGCTTTGCCTCTTCCAAGGTGTCGAACATATAAAGCTGGCCATCCATCAAAACGGCAGCCTCTTGCGCAAATTTCTCCAGCACGGCGGGACTGTGTGACACGATCACCAATGTTGTCGTGCGTAGTTTTTCCCGAAGGATGTCGCCGGCCTTCCTGTTGAATTCAACATCAGTCGACGCCGGCATCCCTTCGTCAATCAGGTACATGTCGAAATCTAGAGCTAACATCAAAGCAAACGTAAAGCGCCCCTTCATACCGCTGGAATAAGTGGTCAGGGGTTGGTCGAAATACTCCCCCAATCCGCATAGCCATTTGCAGTAGGCTTCGACATAATCGGGGTCCATCCCGTAGATGTTGGCGACGTAGCGCGCGTTTTCCAGGGCGGACAGTTTGTTTGCGACACCTCCGGTGAAACCCATAGGAAAAGATACCCGGCAGGACTTTCGAATCACGCCTTCATCGGGCTTTTCCAGCCCTGCCATCATGTTGATCAAGGTGGTCTTGCCGGTTCCGTTAGGTGCAAGAATGCCAATCGAACGGCCCAGTTGGACCCGAAACGAGACACTGTCCAGGATCACCTTGCGACGTGTCCCGGTCCAGAAGGACTTACTGACATTCTCAAACTCAAGCATTGAAGGCCTGCTGCTTGCACCTTGTTAATCGTACCGGATGTGTCGGTAATCGGGTTGTTATCCTACGTTTTATGTGGGCCATATTATGTCGAGTTTTGGTGGCAATGATCAATCCACTGGCATGTGTGCTGTTAGTATTGTGACTTTTCCATCGGTTGGACCCACGCATTGCGTTGACTATCTTTCAGGATGACCGTCAACCAATTTGATGCAGGAAACCTTGCCATCTGATGAATTCGCTACAGAAAGAAATCTCGGCCTGCCGAATCTGCGCGGATAGATTTGCCGCGACAGAAACCGCCCATCAGCCGCGCCCGGTGGTTTGGTTTCAGCCGGGAACGCCGATTTTGGTCGCCGGTCAGGCTCCGGGTGCACGGGTGCATGAATCGGGTCGGCCGTTTACCGATCCGTCCGGAGATCGCTTGCGGGATTGGCTTGGGGTGGATGAAGCCGTGTTCTACGACCGGTCACGGGTTTCAATCGTGCCGATGGCTTTTTGTTTTCCGGGTTATGATGTGCGCAAGGCGGATTTGCCGCCCCCCCCTGTGTGCGGCAAAACCTGGCACAACAAAGTCATGCAAACGCTGGGGGAAATACCCCTGACTATTTTGGTGGGTGGGCATGCTCATAAATACCACCTGAATGTGTGCAGCTCGGTGACGGAAACGGTTCGCAACTGGCGGGACCATGCGCCGCGCGTCTTTGCCTTGCCTCATCCCTCGTGGCGGAATACGGCATGGATGAAGAAAAACCCGTGGTTCCAGACCGACCTTCTGCCGGTTCTGCGTGCGCGGGTGCAAGAGGTTCTGAATGACTGAAACCACCGCTTTGGACACTGCCCACACCGCAATGGCTGCCGCCCCAAACGATGATTCAGCGCGATTGCGTTTCTTCGAACGGCTTGCCGACAGCGAGCTGTTTCTGATGCTGACGGAAGAGGCGAAGGGCGAAAATATCTCGCCCGAGTTGTTTGACGTCGCTGATGGACGCTTCGTGCTGGCCTTTGACCGAGAGGACCGGTTAGCGCGGTTTGCCGAACGTCCTGTCCCTTATGTGGCGCTTTCAGGCCGGGTGTTGTCCTCCATGCTGGCGGGGCAGGGGATCGGGCTGGGCCTCAACCTCGAAGTTGCGCCGTCCTCTATGCTGATCCCGTCCGAGGCGCTGGGTTGGCTGGTGGAAACTCTGCAGCATGGACCAGAGGAGGTTCAGCAACGGTTGGCAGAGTTCTTGCCCCCTGCGGGTCTGCCCGACGATTTGTTGACCGCTCTGGATGCGAAACTTGCCACGGCCGTTGGATTGGCTGAAGCCGCTTATCTGGTGGGAACGAAGTCCGAAGGCGGCGGTTCCGGGCACCTGCTTGGGTTCATAGGTGCTGTCGAAGGCGCCGAGCCCGCACTCGCTAAAGCCGCGTCCGAGGCGTTGACGTTTTCCGGGATTGAGGCAGGGGCAATGGATGTCGGGTTCTTCGGTGCGCACGATCAGGCAGCTGCCTCATTGGCACGGGTTGGTTTGCGGTTCGATCTGCCGCAGCCGGAGGCGCGTGTTGTCGCGCAGACGATACCCGGCAGCAACCCGGATAAGCCACCCATTCTAAAATAGGAAAAAAGCCCCGCGCACGAAGGATCTGCGGGGCTTTTGGGATTATTCCGCAGCAGCTTCCAGTTTGTCCTGGGTGCGGGTTTCGAAATCGCTGGCCTCGTGGCGTTCGTGCAGCTGGGTGTTCGGCTCGCCGAATGGGCGGTTGACCATCCGGCCACGCTGAACCGCGGGGCGTGCGTCGATGGCCTTGGCCCACCGCATGACGTTTTTGTACGAGTCGACATCCAGGAATTCTGCGGCGCTGTACAGGCGGCCCAGAACCAGTTGACCATACCAGGGCCAGATCGCCATGTCCGCGATGGTGTAATCCTCGCCTGCGATATACGTCTTGTCGGCCAGTTCACGATCCAGAACGTCCAACTGACGCTTGGTTTCCATCGTGAAGCGGTTAATCGGGTATTCGAACTTTTCAGGCGCATAGGCGTAGAAATGGCCAAATCCGCCGCCCAAATAGGGTGCACTGCCCATTTGCCAGAAGACCCAGTTCATGACTTCCGCACGTTCCGGTCCGGACTCTGGCAAAAACGCACCAAACTTTTCGGCCAGATGAAACAGGATCGACGCGCTTTCGAACACGCGTGTCGGCTTGTCGCCTGAGCGATCCCAAAGAGCGGGGATTTTCGAATTAGGGTTGGCCCCGACAAAGCCCGAGCTGAACTGATCGCCTTCGCCGATATTGACCAGCCATGCGTTGTATTCGGCACCTTCGTGACCCAGCGCCAGCAGTTCCTCCAGCATCACGGTCACTTTGACGCCATTGGGGGTGGCCAGCGAATATAGTTGCAGCGGGTGCCGTCCAACCGGCAGATCCTTGTCGTGAGTGGCGCCAGCGATTGGGCGATTGATGTTGGCAAATTGACCGCCATTCTGGCTGTCCCATGTCCAGACCTTTGGGGGCGTATAGGTCGGTTGCTCGCTCATTTCTTGCCTTTCTTCGCAAAGTGCAGGTGAATTGTCCGTCCATCACAACAGCTAATGTTGCAAAGCACCGAGTCCAACCCCCCAGAGCGCAGCGTTTTTGTAACAATCCTCACCCGACATCTCACGAATTCTCATTCAACGTCACAGCGACGCGAGGGGGACTTCGCAAGCGATCTGAATTGCCTATTGTATGTTCAGACCCGCAAGTTCGGGCAAATCAACAACCCCAAGGACAAAAGGACTTACCACCATGAAACGTTTTGCCCTGACTGTAGCTGCGGCACTGACCCTTGCCGCTCCGGCCTTTGCTGGTGATCAGTATATTGACGGCACCGGGTTCGCCGTATCCGGCTACGATGTTGTCGCCTACCGTAGCCTTGATCAGGTTGCGGTTGGCCAATCTCAGCCAGCACCTGTACGCGGCCGTGCAGACATCACCGTGGAATACAATGGTGCCACCTGGGCATTCTCGTCTGAAGAGAACCGCGACAAATTTCAGGAGAATCCAGCCTTCTACGCACCGCAATATGACGGACATTGCGCATACGGTGTTTCGAAGGGCGGCAAAGTCCCTGCAAACCCGAACCTGTGGCGCATCGTCGATGACAAGCTTTACCTGAACATCACCGATGTTGTCGTCGGTTTCTGGGAAGAAGACGTGCCCGGCAATATCAACCTCGCCGAAGGCAACTGGCCGGGGATCGAACCCGATGGCGCATCCTCCAGCGTGATCCCGAAATTCACTTCGGAAGGCCCGATTTCAAACTAGGTGGCCACTCGCCAAACCAAAGCCCGGCTCATTCCAGCCGGGCTTTTTCGTCAATGCGCAAACGAGAATTTGTCCCGCATCTGCTGATCGGCCTCGAACCGAATACGAACGCTCTTGGCACCGGGGAAGGTCCGGGCAATGATCGCGTCGGGGACAACAACTTCGCCGCCGCCGGAATCGTTCGATTGGAAATTCAAAACCTCTGTTTCCGTTCGGCGCGACCCGGCCAGAACTGACGTCGGCAGAGCAACGCGATTTGCCCCTTCGTAGACTGGCGTCGGGACAAAGAACGTTAAATGGCGCCCGAAAAACCCGACCGCATCCGGAACATGGTCTGATTTGCAGGCAAGCTCGGATTCGGGTGTTACGATCTCGTCCGATCGGTCCGGCAATGCAGTGTTTAATAAAGCGCGGCATGCGTTAATGTCGGCTGTTTCCAGCGTAACAACGCGTCGCCGCAGCTTTGGACGCAGCGGTTTCCTCAGCCCGGAGCCTTTCCCGGCCAGCCCTTCCTTGCGCAGAAGGTCATAGGCTTCTTTGGCGCGTGTAAATCCAGAACTATCGCCTTCGGCTTGGTCAGGGTGCCCATGAAACGCAATGTTTCGCCAGGCGTTTCTGATTTCATCAGAGGTAGCGCTTTGATTTAACCCTAGCGCATACAGTGCCTCTGTGCGGGCATTGATCTTGTCAGCAGGTTCCATAACCCAAAATACTCATTACAAAAAATGTTACTGTCCCAGTTTGAACAGGACTGCGAACTTGTCAAATTTCACATAAAATTGAAGTGCCTGCAGGAACAATTGCGGCAGTGCGCAGCAATTGTTCTCAGTTTTATTCCTGCCGGTGAAGGCGCCCTTTTCCCGAGCCCCATTCAGGCCACGTTTTGCAGATCAGTTTTCGGCGTTATGCCAAGGGCAAAACACACATCACGCGTCAATTCCGGCCGGTTCAGCGTGTAGAAATGCAGTTTGTCCACGCCCCCGTCGATCAGGTCCGAGCACAGCTCGGTGCACAATGCTGTAGCCAGCAAATCCTCACGATCGTCGCGCACGGCCTTTTCAAACGCCTGTTCGACCCATTGGGGAATGCGCGTGCCGCATCGTTTGGCGAAATTGCGTGCACCTTTCCAGTTCTCGATCGGCAGGATGCCGGGCACGATAGGCTTGTCGATGCCGGCTTTTTCGCAGGCGTCCCGGAACCGGAAAAACGTCTCGGCCTCAAAAAAGAACTGGGTCAGGGCCTCATCTGCGCCTGCATCCAGTTTGGCCTTGAGCCACTCAATATCGGTGCGGGCATTTTGTGCCTCGGGGTGAATGTCGGGGTAGGCGCCGACTCGAATGTTGAACATCTCGGTCTCAGCCAGGGCCGAAATCAGTTCAACCGAATTTGCAAAACCTTCGGGGTGTGGCTCAAAACGATCCTGACCGCTTGGCGGATCACCGCGCAGGGCTACGATATCCTGTACGCCCGCCCGCGCGAAAGTATCCGCGATTTCCAGCGTTTCCTGCCGCGAGGCATCAACACATGTCAAATGCGCAGCAACAGGCAGCCCCGAGGATTTGTGCAGGGTCGCCACCGCATCGCGGGTCAGTTCCCGCGTTGTGCCACCCGCACCATAGGTGACCGAGACAAATCGCGGCTCTAACGGGGCCAGAGTCTGAACCGTGTCCCAAAGACGAAACGAGGCTTCGAGCGTCTTGGGCGGAAAGAACTCGAATGAAATTTCTGGCTTGGTCATCACGGCCTCATTTGATTGGTACAAGGACCTTGTGCCAGTTTGGGCAATGTGAGACAAACTCATATTATTCAAGAACAACATGAGTATCACTGTAATGCACATTGAATTCCGCCACCTGCGTACGATCAAGGCGATCCACGAATGCGGTGGGCTTGCCCGTGCGGCGGATCAACTGAACATCACCCAATCCGCGCTAAGCCATCAGATCAAAGGGCTGGAAGATCAGGCGGGGGTTGAATTGTTCCTGCGCCGGTCCAAGCCGATGAAACTGTCAGCGGCCGGACTGCGTCTGCTGCGTTTGGCCGAACAGATTTTGCCGCAAGTTCAGGCCACACAACAGGAATTCTCGTCGCTTCGGGATGGGCGCACGGGGCGGATGCATATCGCGATCGAATGTCACGCCTGTTTCGAATGGCTGTTCCCGGTGCTTGAATCTTTCCGGAAATCCTGGGGTGACGTGGACGTCGATATCCGCCCGGGTTTGGCATTTGACGCCCTGCCTGCGCTGCAAAAAGAAGAAGTCGATTTGGTCGTTTCGTCCGATCCAGAGGACCTGCCAGGCATCGAATTCATTGAACTGTTTGACTATGACGCTGTTTTTGTTGCTGCCTCATCCCACCCGCTGGCGCAGAAAGAGTTCATCGAGGCCGAGGATTTCCGTGGTCAGACCCTGATTACCTATCCGGTCGAGCGCACCCGGCTGGATGTGTTCAGCCAGTTGCTGATATCCGCGCGGGTCGAGCCGGCCGCAATCCGGCAGGTCGAATTGACTGCAGTGATCCTTTTGCTCGTTGCGTCGAACCGCGGTGTATCGGTGCTGCCTGATTGGGTTGTGCGCGAAGTGAAGTACAATTCCGACTACGTCACCCGCCCCCTGACCAAGGACGGCATCACCCGCAGGCTATATGCGGCAGTGCGCAGCGAGGACCTGGAAAAACCCTTTGTGCAAGAGCTGATCCATCTGGCCGGGACCGAGGCGCGCAAGCTGCAAGAGCAATAGGCAAAAAACGCGGGTCTGCTATGCGCATCATTCCTCTTGGCAAGGGCGCTTTGCATCAGTATACGCGCGGTTTGACCGGACAGGAGCCTTTGGACAATGGTTGGCAGCGCAAACCTCAACATCATGATCAAAGCCGCGCGAAAGGCGGGGCGTTCTTTGGTCAAGGATTTCCGTGAAGTCGAGAACCTTCAGGTGTCGATGAAAGGCGCAGGCGACTTTGTGTCCAAAGCTGACATTGCTGCCGAGGCGATCCTGAAAGAAGAACTGCTGGGCGCACGTCCGACCTACGGCTGGCTGGCCGAAGAGGGTGGCGCCATTGACGGCGAAGACCCGACCCGCCGCTGGATCGTCGACCCGCTGGACGGCACCACGAACTTCTTGCACGGCCTGCCGCACTGGGCGATCTCAATCGCGCTGGAACATAAGGGCAAGATCGTCGCCGGTGTTATCTATGACGCTGCCAAGGATGAGATGTTCTTTGCCGAAAAAGGCGAGGGTGCTTGGATGAACGACATGCGTATCCGCGTGTCGGGCCGTCATCGGATGATCGAGTCGGTTTTCTCGACCGGCCTGCCTTTTGGTGGCCGTTCGGACCTGCCTGCGACCCTGCAGGATCTGGCGCGTCTGATGCCTGCTTGTGCTGGCGTACGCCGCTGGGGTGCCGCCGCGCTGGACATGGCCTATGTGGCAGCGGGGCGTTACGAAGGCTTTTGGGAGCGTCGCCTGAATTCCTGGGATGTGGCCGCCGGAATCATCATCGTCCAAGAAGCGGGCGGATTTGTTCAGGCGCTAAACCCTGAAGGCAACGTTTTGGAAGACGGTGAAGTGATCTGTTCGAACGAGCCGATTTTCGATCAGTTTTCCAAGGTGATCCGAGGCTGACCGGCCATATAGCAATTCCGCAAGCGCGCCCCGATTGAGGCGCGCTTTTTTGTTTTCAGAGGGTCGCGCGTTGCGCCAGACCTGCTTCGTCCGCCAGCCGCGCCGCGACGGATGCAACAGCGAGGTCCTGCAGACCCACGCCAGTTCCATCGAACAGGGTGATCTCGTCAGCACTGGTCCGCCCGGGGTGATCGCCGTTGATGACTGCACCAATTGGGGTGATTTGTGTTTCGGTCAAAGCCCCGCTTCCCATGGCGTGCTGTGCCTCGCCAATCGTCGCGGATTGGGCGACCTCGTCGGTGAAAACGGTGGCCGAGGCGACCAACGCCGGATCGACCTCCATCTTGCCTTTCGTGTCTGTGCCCATACAGGCCAGATGCGTGCCGGGTTTGATCCAGTCTTTCATCAATAGCGGCTCGAACGCCGAGGTGATGGTGATGATGACATCCGATTGGGCACCCAGCTCTTGTTGACTGACGGCTTCGAACTCCAGTCCGATTTCCTCGGCGACTGCCGCCAAACGGGGCAACATGTCGGGGTGCGGATTCCAGGCGACAACCTTTTCAAATGCACGCTGTTCTGCTGCCGCACGCAGTTGGAAGGTCGATTGGTGACCTGCGCCAACCATGCCCAGCACTTTGGCATCTTTCCGAGCAAGATGTGCGATCGAAACCGCTGATGAAGCTGCTGTTCGCACGGCCGTCAGGTAGTTTCCGCCTACCAGCGCAGATAGCCGCCCGGTATCAGGATCGAACAGAAACACCGTGGATTGGTGATTGGTCAATCCTTGTTCGGCATTGCCCGGCCAATAGCCGCCGGACTTAACGCCCAACACCTGTCCGTCCCGATCAAAACCGGATTTGAAACCATACAGCGCATCAGCGTAGCCCAGTGCCTCGCGAACGACCGGAAAGTTCCGCGCCCCACCGCTGGCCATTGCACCAAACACGGATTGGACCGCATCAAAGGCCTGTTGGCGGCCCACCAGCTGTTCGCACAGGTCTTCGCCTACTATCAGCAGGCCATCTTGCGTGGTCATAGCATCCCTCATCAATAAGCCTTTCCGCGGGCCGACACGGGCCACAGAGCCTCGACCTTGCCGTTGCGCACACCGACATACCAATCGTGGACGTTGCAGGTGGGATCACAATGCCCAGGCACCAGCCTCAGCTTGTCGTTCACCTTCAAAACGCCGTCGGGGTCGCCGATGACACCGTGCTCGTCCGAACATTTGAGGTATTGCACATCGTCGCGCCCAAAGATGAAAGGCAGGCCGCTATCGACCGATTGCGCCTTGAGGCCGGCGTCGCAGATGGCCTTGTCAGTCTTGGCATGGCTCATAACGCTGGTCAGAATGAACAGCGCGTTTTCCCATTCGCCCTGATCGATCCGTTTGCCGTTCTCGTCCAGAATGCGCCCATAATCCGCATCCATGAAAGCGTAGGATCCGCACTGCAACTCGTTGTAAACGCCTGAATTGCTCTCGAAGTAGTATGATCCTGTTCCACCGCCCGAAACCAGCTCGCAGTCGATGCCTTCGGCTTTCAAACCGTCAACCGCGTCTTTGACCATGGCGATGGCTGTATCCAGCTTCTCTTTGCGCGCCTCATAGGTGTCGAGGTGCTGCATCGCGCCCTGATAGGCCTGAATGCCGGTAAATTTCAGGTTGGGTGCTGCGTTGACTGCCTTTGCGATATCGACAACAGCTTGGGTCGTGGTCACGCCGCACCGACCTGCACCGCAGTCAATTTCGACAAAGACTTCAAGTTCCGTGCCGTGATCGACAGCGGCTTTGGACAGGTCGGCGACATTGTCGATGTCGTCTACGCACACAATAATGCGCGCGCCCAATTTGGGCAGTTGCGCCAACCGGTCGATCTTGGCCGGATCACGGACTTGGTTCGACACGAGAACGTCCTTGATGCCGCCCCGCGCGAAAACCTCAGCCTCAGATACCTTTTGACAGCAGACGCCAACCGCACCGCCGAGCTGTTCCTGTAGCTTGGCGATGTCGACGGACTTGTGCATCTTGCCGTGCACGCGGTGGCGCATACCATGAGCCTTGGCATAATCGCCCATCTTCTTGATGTTCCGCTCCAGCGCATCAAGGTCCAGGATCAGGCAAGGGGTCTGGATTTCGCTTTCATCCATGCCGATTGCAGCGGGGATGTCGAACCCGACTTCCAGTTCTTTGATGTTCACAGGTTTGTTCATGTCGTTCCTCCTTACCCTTTCAGCCAGGGCAGTTTGTCCAGATCCACGTTGCCGCCGGTGATGATCACACCGACGCGCTTGCCGCGGAATACGTCCGGGTTCTTGAGTATGGTTGCCAGAGGCACGGCCGATGACGGCTCCATCACGACGCGCAGGTATTTCCACGTCAGCTTCATCGCTTCGATGATCTCGTCGTCAGAGGCGGTGAAAATGTCGGTCACATTTCGGGACACGAAGTGCCACGTGTTCTCTTTCAGCGGCACCAGCAGCCCGTCGGCGATCGTTTTTGGCGCATCATCGGCGATGATGTGACCTGCTTTGAAGGACCGGTATGCGTCGTCCGCCTGTTCTGGCTCGGCGGCATAGATCGCGGTTTCGGGTGCCAGGTTCGAAACAGTCAGGCACGTGCCCGAGACCATGCCCCCACCTCCGATTGGGGCGATGACCGCATCCACTCCGTCTGTCTGTTCCAACATTTCGGCCGAGCAAGTGGCCTGACCCGCAATGACGCGCGGATCATTATAAGGGTGCACGAACTCTCCGCCCGTTCTGGCCTGAACTTCGGCAAAGGTCGCCTCGCGGGATGAGGTTGACGGCTCGCACTCTGTGATCGTCCCGCCATAACGGCGCACGGCGTCCTTCTTGGCTTGCGGCGCGGTACGCGGCATCACCACGTTGCAGGGAATACCCCGCCGTCCGGCGGCATAAGACAGGGACAAAGCGTGGTTGCCACTGGAGTGTGTGCAAACACCCTTGGTCGCCATATCATCACTCAGGCCAAACACGGCGTTGCTCGCACCGCGTACTTTGAACGCGCCGGCCTCTTGGAAGTTCTCGCATTTGAAGAACAGCTGCGCTCCGGTCAGATCGTTCAAGTAGTCCGACACCATGATCGGGGTGCGCCGGATGAAGGGTTTGATCCGTTCATGCGCAGCGCGCATATCGTCGATCGTCAGATCGGCTGCGCGGATGTGATCCAGCATTGCAATCCTCCTCAGGCTGCGGCTTGGGCGCGGTCAAATGGGCCGGTGCGATAGTAGTCCTGCGCCGCCGCGACCCCGCTGCCCAAAGTGATCGGATAGTTCAGATCGGCCATCGCCATCTCGATTGTGCTGAGGCCGGACAGAACCATCACATCCGTCAGACTGCCCAGATGGCCGATGCGGAACGCCTTACCATTCAGTTGACCCAGTCCAATACCAAAGGACACGCCATAAGCGTTGAACGCGTGGTCAGTGAGTGTGTTGCTATCATACCCGTCTGGCACGTAGATCGCGCTGACAGTGTCAGAATACAGATCGGGCGATTGCGCGACCAGTTTCAGCTCCCAGGCGTCGACGGCGCGGCGCACACCTTCGGCCAGTCGGAAATGCCGGGCATAAACATTCTCAAGCCCTTCTTCGAACAGCATCTTGAGGCTTTCGCGCATGCCGTAGATCAGTTGCAGCGGTGGCGTATAGGGAAACCCTCCCGATGCATTGGCCGCCATCATATCGTCGAAGTCAAAGAAGGTGCGCGGTAGCTTGGCGCTTTTCATCGCGTCCTGTGCCTTGGGGCTGACGCACAGAATTGCCATGCCGGTCGCCAGCATGAATCCTTTTTGCGACCCCGACACGGCGATATCGACGCCCCAAGCGTCAAAGTCGAACGGCATCGAAGCCAGAGAGCTGACGCAGTCGACAAACAGCATCGCGGGATGGTTTTCCGAATCCATCGCTTGGCGAACCGCTGCGATGTCCGAACGCACCCCGGTGGCTGTTTCGTTGTGGGTCACCAGAACAGCGCGGATTTCATGCGCGCTGTCATCGGCCAAAGCGGCCTGAAACTGATCAGCGGGTGCGCCGGTGCCCCAAGGACATTCGACGATCTGAACGTCCAGCCCGTGACGCTCGCACAGGTCTATCCAGCGATGGCTGAACACGCCGTAGCGCGCGACCAGAACCTTGTCGCCGGGGCTGAGTGTGTTGGTAACGGCCGCTTCCCATCCACCGGTGCCGCTGGCAGGGAAGGTCACGATCTGGCCGGTCGTAGTACCGAACACCTTTTTCGTGTCCTCAAGAACGGGTGCAAAAGTTTCGACAAAATCCGGTGCGCGGTGATCCTGCGTTTGAACCTGCATGGCAAGACGCAACCGGTCTGGGATGTTGGTTGGGCCGGGTATGAAAACCGGGTTTTGGTTGGACATCTGTTATTCCTCCGCTTTGGATGTAAGTGTCCGGGAAAACCTCACGACGTGCAATTTTCTTGAAAAATATTTTCATTTTTGCGATTAAATATTTAACGCGCTGTATTTATGCAGTTTTTCGTTTTTCATTTTTGGATCTCAAAAATGAACGGTTCAGAAATAATCTGGCGCAGAGCAATGGAGTAGGGCGATGGACAATCAGAAAAGACCGCGTGGCAGGCCCAAATCCCTGTTCAAGGAAAGTTCGGCCGGGACCATGCAATCGCTGGATCGGGCGCTGGGCGTTCTGACCACGGTTGCCCGGTTGGAACGCGCAGCGCTCAGCGATCTGGCGCGCGAGATTGATGTGCCGACGGCCACGACGCACCGCATTCTGGTAACCTTGCAGAAACACGGCTTTGTTGCCTTTGACGACGAACGTCAGGAATGGATGATTGGGATTGAGGCGTACCGGACCGGTGCCTCGTTCCTGCGCCGCAACAGTGTGCTTGAAATCGGGCGGCCAATCCTGAGACGTCTTATGCAGGACAGCGGTGAGACCGCCAATCTGGCAGTGCCGGATGGGGCCGAAGTAGTCTTCGTCGGTCAGGTCGAAACTCCGAACCCCATTCGCGCCTTTTTCCCGCCCGGGGCGCGAACGCCGATGTATGCCTCTGGCACTGGCAAGGCGATTCTTGCTGCGATGAACGAAACGGGGCTGGAAAAAACGCTGGGGGCGATTGATCCGGTGGAGTTCACTGCGAACACGCAGATACCGGGCGACGGATTACAACAGGATCTTGCCAATACCCGCGCACGCGGCTGGTCGCATGACCGAGAAGAAAGATATCAGGGCATGTCCTGTATCGGCTCGGCGATTTTCAATGACCGGGGGGAGCCATGTGCAGGGATCTCGGTATCGGGTCCGACCGCTCGGTTTGGCGCGGATCGAGCGCATGCGCTGGGTGAATTGGTTCTGGCCGCAGCGCGGGAAATCACCCATCTTAGCGGCGGCCAGACCCCGAAAACCTGAAGCCCTGCTACCTGCGGGGTACGCGGGGAATACGCGACTGAGTTAGCTTGTACTTGTGTTCAGGATGCGGCGGATGGCCGTGGGTGCGGCCCCAAAAATCAGTGCCGCCGCGCCGCAGCCAGATTGGGATGCACAAGATCAGACCCACAAAAAACCCACCCGTATGCGCCCAATAGGCCACCCCGCCTTCGTCCGGGTTGCTGGCCAGACTGCCAAAGAACTGCATAGCCAACCAGACCCCCAGCATGACAAAGGCAGGTATCGTGAATATGCGGAAATAGACAATGAGGATCAGCAGGATATCCACGCGGGCCTTGGGGAACAGCAGCAGGTAACCGCCCATAACCCCCGCAATCGCACCGGATGCCCCAATGGTCGGCACGACCGAGCCCGGCGCTGTGAAGACATGGATCAGACCCGCGCCGATCCCGGCTGCAGTATAGAACAACAGAAAGGGCAGGTGGCCCATTTCATCTTCGAGGTTGTCGCCGAAAATCCACAGGAACAGCATGTTTCCGGCCAGATGCATCCAACCTCCGTGCAGGAACATCGAGGTCACCAGTGTCTCAAACGCAAAACCGTCAGTGATCCGCGCCGGGATAATCGCGTAGTCGTAATACAGCTGATTGATCAGCCGGGCATCGTTCATGATGCCCACATAGCTGAGGAATATCAGGATATTGGCCGCCATCAGCAGATAGACGACATAGGGTGTTCGCCCCGAAGGGTTATGGTCGCGGATTGGAAACATGAGGCGACGCTGGGCTTTTCCCGGCCCAGCGTCAAGGCATGCTTACGCCGCACCCCCAAGCAATGCGGCATTGCCGCCCGCGGCTGTTGTATCAACGCACAGGTGGCGCTCGGCCAGGACTCGTGCGCGATCCGGAAGACCGGGGATCAGCGGCAGGATCGGACCGTCCCGGCGGGCGAGGTGACGTTCGATCTCACGCGCTGTGTCGTCATCGCCCCACCAAAGAACGCCCGATATCCCGGTCACGTTCTCCAACCGATGCAAGTCTAGCGAACCGGTCGCCTGAATGGCCGTTCCCCCCAGCGCCTGAACGGCGTCGGCTTGCGCGCGCGCGGCCTCGGCTCCGGGACCCATGCACAGCAATGGCGCGCGTGGGAATTCGCTCAACCGGTTGGATTCACCTGTCGGGCCGGGCAGGGATTGGGTCTGCACCGACGCGGGCGTACCCTGAACATCGGGAAGCTCGCTCATTGGGTGTTCCCATTGCTCGACGGACTGCTGCCGGTCCGGGGCGCAGAACCGCGTCATGTAATTCGGCCCACCCGCCTTGGGGCCTGTGCCCGAAAGCCCCTCACCGCCAAATGGCTGAGATCCTACGATGGCGCCGATTTGGTTGCGGTTGACGTAGATGTTTCCGGCGTGCACTGCCTCGGTGATGTGCTGTACGCGGTCGTCGATCCGAGTATGCAGGCCAAAGGTCAGCCCGTATCCGGTTGCGTTTATGTCGGCGATGATCTGATCAATCTCAGATGCCTTGAAGCGAACGACATGCAGGACAGGGCCAAAAATTTCGTGCTGCAAGGCGGAAATGCCGGGTATCTCGATAAGCGTCGGGGCGATGAACGTCCCTTCGGGCGGTATAGGCGTGTCCTTTAAAACACGGCCTTCGGCGCGGGCATTTGCAACGTGAACTGCGATGCCCTGGCGCGCCGTATCGTCAATAACCGGTCCGCAATCGGTGAAGATCAACCAAGGATCTCCGACCTGCAGAACCTGCATTGCACCGGTTAGCATTGTCAGCAAATCGTCGGCGATATCTTCCTGGACATAGAGACACCGCAAGGCAGAACACCGCTGCCCGGCAGATTGAAACGCGCTTTCGATGATAGACTGAACGGCCTGTTCAGGCAGGGCGGTACTGTCCACGATCATCGCGTTCAACCCGCCGGTCTCGGCGATCAGAGGCGCACCGGGGCGCAGGTTGTCGGCCATGGCTGCGCGTATTTTCAACGCGGTCGCCGTCGATCCGGTAAACGCCACGCCGGATACGCGCGGGTCAGAAGTCAACGCCGCACCAACGGATGGGCCGCCGGGCAATAATTGCAGCACATCGCGGGGAACTCCGGCCTCGTGCAGCAATTGAACGGCCCGATGTGAGATCAGTGGCGTTTGCGGTGCGGGCTTGGCCAGAACTGCGTTGCCTGTGGCCAAGGCCGCTGAAATCTGGCCTGTGAAGATAGCGAGCGGGAAGTTCCACGGGCTGATGCAGGTGAAAACGCCTGCCGGTTCCGCGTCCGGAATGTTCGCAGCGTAGTAGCGCAGGAAATCGACCGCCTCACGCAATTCGGCAACGGCATCGGGCAGGGACTTACCTGCCTCGCGCGCGAGCAAGGCGAAAAGCTCGCCAAAATGAGCCTCATATAGATCGGCAGCAGTATTCAAGATACGCGACCGTTCTGCTGGTGGTGCCTGCCACGGTGCCGCGGAACTCAGGGCAAGCTCGACATCCTCGGCGCTGGCGGGGGCGATTGCTCCGGGGCGATCCTGCGGTTGGGCCGGATTGGTAACCGGTTGATCCTGTTCAGGGGTTGCATCGCCGGACAGCAGCGGCTGCGCATACCAGTGGTGCGCCCGGAAAGCATCCCGCGCGGCGTCGATCTTGTCCAAAGTCGGGGTGTGATGAAGGTCAAAACCCTTCGAATTGACACGTTCGGGTTGGAACAGGTCCGGTCCGGTTGGCAGCGGTCGTGCCTGATCCACAATGGTCAGGAACGGATCAGCGGCGACCTCTTCCGGTGGAACGTTCTCGTCTACAATCTGGTTGACGAATGACGAGTTCGCACCGTTCTCCAGCAGACGCCGCACCAGGTAGGCCAGCAGATCGCGATGCGCTCCGACCGGCGCATAGATCCGGCACCGTGTGTTGTTTTGGTCTTTGACAAGCTGGTGCAGGGTTTCGCCCATCCCATGCAGGCGCTGGAATTCGAATGGCTGGTCATCGGCCATGTGAAGGATCGCGCTGACCGTGTGGGCGTTGTGGGTGGCAAATTGCGGGTAAATTCGATCGGTCATACCCAGCAGTTTGCGGGCATTGGCGATGTAGGAAATATCCGTGGCTGCCTTGCGAGTGAACACGGGAAAGCCATCGATGCCTTCAACCTGAGCTCGTTTGACCTCGGTATCCCAGTAGGCCCCTTTGACCAAACGAACCATCAGCTTTCGGTCATGACGCCCGGCCATGTCATACAGTGTGTCCAGCACGATCCCGGCGCGCGGGCCATAAGCCTGAACGACGATACCCAGGCCGTCCCAACCATCCAGGGCCGGTTCGGCCATTACCGCCTCGATCACCTGCAGAGACAAGGAAAGGCGGTCTGCTTCTTCGGCGTCCACATTCAGGCCCATGCCTGCCGCCTTGGCCAAAAGGGCCAATGCCCGCAACCGGGGCACCAGTTCTTCCATGACTTCTGCTTCTTGCGCCAACTCATAGCGTGGATGGAGCGCCGACAGCTTGACGGAAATCCCCGGATTGGCCCGGATATCGTCGTGAATGCAGGCTTCGGCGATTGCAGCAATCGCCCGTGAGTAGGACAGGTGATAGCGGGCGGCATCGGCCTCGGTTCGTGCCGCTTCGCCCAGCATGTCGTAGGAATATGTGTAGCCTTTTGCCTCCATACCGCTGGCGCGATCCATGGCGGATTTGATCGTCTCTCCCAGCACAAACTGGCGGCCCATTTCCTTCATTGCGCGCCCGACTGCCGTGCGGATCACGGGTTCGCCCAGACGTTTTATCGCACCGCGCAAGACACCGACCGGAGAGGTTTTGTCTTCGTCCAGAACCTTGCCCGTCAACATCAGGGCCCACGTGGACGCGTTGACCAGCGACGAAGAAGACCGACCCAGATGCTTGCCCCAATCCGACGGGGCGATCTTGTCTTCAATCAGCGCGTCTATCGTGTCAGCGTCCGGAACGCGCAGCAGCGCCTCGGCCAGGCACATCAGCGCAATGCCTTCGTCGGTGGACAGGCCGTATTCGGCAAGGAACACCTCCATCATGCCGGGTGAGGTGCTGGACCGTATATCGCGCACCAATTGCGCTGCGGACGCGCAGATCGCGGCGCGGTCGGCATCGCTCAGGTCAGCATTCGCGATCAACGCGTTAAGAATTTCCGACGGATCGGCATAGGTTTTGGCATCAATTCGGGCGCGCAGGCTGTGTGACATGTGTCCTCCGGTCTTTTGAGTAATATAGTGTCGATTTTGCGGGATGATTGCCTTAGTTTCATCTACGGCTAGGCGATTGGCCTGATTTCAGGGGTTTGAGCGATGCAAAAAGACTTTCCGGGGCTGGATCGGTTCGACAGATCAATTCTGGCGATTCTGGCCGAGGACGGCCGGATCCCCATCGCCGATCTCGCGCGGCGTATCGGGCTTTCAAAATCGCCAACTCAAGCACGTGTGAAGAGACTTGAGGCCGATGGCATCATCACCGGATATCGTGCCTTGCTGGATCCCATTCGCCTTGGTTTAGACCACGTAGCCTTTGTCGAAGTCCGATTGACCGACACGCGCGAGAGAGCTTTAGCCGATTTCAACGCGGCCGTTCGTAAAGTGCCTGAGATCGAACAAGCCCATATGATTGCGTCGAATTTTGACTATCTTCTGAAAATTCGCACCGGGTCTATGTCGGAATACCGTGCGGTTCTGGCTGAAAAGATCTCCTCACTGCCGCATGTCGCCAGTACTTCGACCTTTGTCGCGATGGAGGCTGTGAAAGAGACCGGGATGTCTGAGGCCTTAGATGTGATGGGTTGACGAACACGTTGCGCGCGTCACCATTGGCGTATGAAACGCTTTGCTTACGCCTCAATTTTCTATGCTGCGACTGTTTTTGCGGCCAATGCTCAGGACTGCCCGGTCGCGCCAGACCATTCCGCTGACGTATCTGCGGTTCTGGAACAGATACAGGACGCTGAAACCGAACAGTCTGCTCGTGCATTGTCCGGTCAGCTATGGGAGTTCTGGACCGATGCCCCTGACGAAAGCGCGCAGGCTGTCCTAGATCGTGGCATGACACGTCGAAATGCGTGGGACCTGTTGGGCGCAATTGAAGATTTTGACAAGCTGGTCGCGTACTGCCCGTCTTATGCCGAAGGATACAACCAACGGGCCTTTGCCCACTATCTGCGTCAGGACTTTCAATCGGCGCTGCCTGACTTGGACAAAGCAATCGAGCTGTCGCCCAACCACGTCGCCGCGATCAGTGGCCGTGCGCTGACCCTGATGGGACTACAGCGCATGGACGAGGCGCGAGAAGCGTTGTCTCAGGCGTTGGAGCTGAACCCGTGGCTTTCAGAGCGCCATCTCATGGCACCGGGTGGGCCACTTGCCATACCGGGTGAGGACATTTGAAACAAAACGCCCCCGAAACCGCAAGGTTGGGGGCGTTTAGGCTTTGTGGGGATTATCCGACCAGACCGTTATCGGTTCGCTTGATCGCGATAACCGACGACCGTGGCGTGCCGCCGTCCGGCCAGTTGCTGCCGGGGTGCTGAATGCCAACGAACATGGTGCGCAGATCGCCGGACCAGGCCAGACCGGTGACCTCACAGCCGTTCGGACCGGTCATGAAACGCGCGATCTCGCCGGTGATCGGGTCACCAACCAGCATCTGGTTGTTGCCGTTGCCTTCGAAGTCGCCTTCGTTGTCGTCATTGCCGTCTGTCTGGATCCAGATCAGGCCGGTCGAGTCGATGACCATTCCGTCAGGCGAGTTGAACAGGTTACCGTCGTTCACATTCGCTGACCCGGCGCGATCATCTGTGTGCACGTTCGGGTTACCGGCCATGACGTACAGGTCCCAGTCGAACCCTTCGGCAGCATGATCGTCATTTGCGGGGCGCCAGCGCACGATCTGACCGTACTTATTGGCTTCACGCGGGTTGGCTGCATTGACCGAAGTGTCATCACCCCCTGCGTTTGGTTTAACACCACGGTTCTTGTTGTTGGTCAGGCAGCAATAGGCCTCAACCGCTACTGGACTGGAAGCCACCCATTCGGGGCGGTCCATCGTGGTGCCGCCAGCTTTTGAGGCCGCCAAGCGGGTGAAGATGGAAATCTCAGCTGCATCCATACCTGTGGTTTCTGGTGTGAGCGGCAGCCACTCACCTGTCGTGTCGTCATTGAACTTGGCAACATAAAGCGTGCCATCGTTCAGCAGGCCCTCGGTCTCGCCACTCGGCTGATAGGTGCCGTTCGAGACGAACTTGTACAGGTACTCGCCCCGCTCATCATCGCCCATGTACACAACGACGCGGCCATCAGCGGCCAGAGTGACCTCAGCGTTCTCGTGCTTGAAACGGCCCAGGCCGGTGTGCTTGACCGGTGTGCTGTCGGGCTTGGTTGGGTCGATTTCAACGATCCAGCCCGCGCGGTGCGGTTCATTCGGGTTTTTCGACGTATCGAAACGCGGATCGAACAGCTCATACCCGTTCCAGCTTTCGGCTTTTACGCCATAGCGCTTGAAGCCATCTGCAACCTTTTGTTCGTAGGTGGCGTTTTCGTCGCTGGAACCGAAGTAGCCGTTAAAGTTCTCTTCGCAGGTCAGGTACGTACCCCACGGAGTTTTACCTGCACCACAGTTGTTCATCGTACCTAGCGACGTCGCACCGGTCGGGTCGGCTTGGGTCTTCATTAGGTCGTGGCCAGCGGCCGGGCCAACGATCTTCATCGGCGTATTGTGGTGGATACGACGGTTGAAAGGGCTGTCTTTGACGACCGACCAGCCGTCGGGGCCTTCGGTGATTTCCATCACGGTTACGCCCTGAATGTTCTGCAGTTTCAGTACATCGTCAGCGCTGGCCGGAACACCTTCCTGCGCGGCGGGCATGTTAATCTTTCGGTTCGGATATTCGTGGTTGATCGCAATCAACTCGTGACCCTGGAACGAAAAAGTCTCCATCCCGTCAGTGTTTTCGCCGAAGATGCGATCCGATTTTTCAACTGGGCCACCATCGGTGATGTCATAGCCGTCGGCATCGGAAAACAGCGGGTCGCCCCAGCGCGTCATAACCTTCCACTCATAGCCCTCCGGTACGTGAACAGTGCCGTCGGTTTGCGCAGCAATCGGAGTAAAGGCAAAGCGCGAAGCTTCGACAGCCTGGGCCGAGGTTGAGCCCAGCAGGCCCGTGCCCATTGCGGCGGCACCCGAGCCAAAGGCCACTACGCCAGCCAGAAACCCACGGCGCGAGATGGCGTTTTCGACGACGCGATCAAAATCGTTTTCTTCGGGGCGAGGGAAATGCAGCTCGTCCCAATCGTCGGCGGATAGGGTGGTGTTATCAACGTCTTTCATGAATGGCTCCTGGCTGTCTTAGAGTAGTCGATGAAAGGCATGTAGGGCGTCTGTGTGACATGTTCTTAACAACATTATTAATGACTTCGCTTGGCCCTCAAGAAAAAACCAATCGGCTGGCGAAAGCATATCGATGCTTTCTGCCAGCCGCGCTTGCTATATCGGTAAAATGCACTCGTGACGATCAGGTTGCGTGATGCCAGCGATATGTCGGATTAAGCTAGCCGCTGCCCTGCTTCGTCAAAGCGATAGGCCTTCTCGGATGCATATCCGAATCGCAACTCTTGGCCTTCGGTGATGGTATGTTGGCCAAACAATCGGGCTGTGACGTCGTGGTCCTGAACTTTGGCTATCACATTGGTGTCCCCGCCCAACTTTTCCACATGGCTGACACGCGCGGCAAGCGGGCCGTCATCTGACAGGAACAGGTCCTCGGGGCGAATTCCGATCGTGTTCTGACCGCTTTCTTGAACTAACGCTTCAGGCAGGAAGTTCATGGAAGGTGAGCCCAGGAATCCGGCGACGAATTGATTTGCGGGGTTGTTGTACAGTTCCATCGGGCTACCGATCTGCTCGACCCGACCATCGCGCAAAACAACGATCTTGTCGGCCAGCGTCATCGCTTCGGTTTGATCATGGGTCACATAGATCATCGATGCATCCAAAGCACGGTGCAGATTGGCGATCTCGATCCGAGTGTTCATTCGCAGGGCGGCGTCCAGATTGGACAGCGGCTCATCAAACAGGAACAGTTTAGGTTCACGCACAATGGCGCGCCCGATGGCGACGCGCTGACGCTGGCCACCTGACAACTCGGACGGGTAACGGTCCAAATAGGGTTCAAGGTTCAGCATCCGGCTGGCTTTGGCGACACGGCCTTCGATTTCCGATTTGGGCTGCTTTTCCTGCTTCAGTGCAAGGGTCATATTGCCCCGAACGCTGAGGTGAGGGTAGAGCGCATAGCTTTGGAACACCATCGCGATCCCGCGCTTGGATGGCGGCACCAGATTGACCTGCTGCCCGCCAATGTTGATCTCACCTGACGATGCATCCTCTAGCCCCGCAATCACGCGCAACAGGGTGGACTTGCCACAGCCCGACGGGCCGACAAAGACGACGAATTCGCCTTCTTCAACCTCCAGCGTGATGTCTTTCAGGACATGCACGTTGCCAAAGGACTTGTTCACATTGTTCAGCGTCAGGGCGGTCATGATGCGGGCTCCTCAAGGGAAACTGGCTGGCCGGTTCGGATGCTTTGATCCGCAGCCAGACAAATGGCAAGCGATTGGACGGCGTCATTCATATGACGGGTCAGGTCGATGTCTTCAGCGATGGCGCGCAGCATGTAAGCCTGTTCTGCATCGCAGAGTTGTTGATGGCCGGGTTCGTCCGGCATCTCGATGGTGTGGTCGCCTTGCGGTGTATGGACCAGCAAACCGCCGACTTTGGTATGGCCGTCGATGTCGGCAGACGCACCCTTGTTCCCGTCGGTGATCGAGACCGACCCGTTGGGCGACACGATATCTTTCACGAAGAACGCTGTTTCCGACATCATCGGGCCCCATCCGGCCTCGTACCATCCGACCGAGCCGTCGCCAAAGATCACCTGAAACTGTCCGTAATTGTACATATCTTCAGCGATCTCATCTGACAGGCGCAAACCCATGCCATGCACGCGGACAGGCTTCGCATCGGTGATCTGGCACATCACATCGACGTAGTGCACGCCACAATCGACGATGGGCGAAGTGGTCTGCATCAACGCTTTGTGCGTCTCCCATTCCGCGCCCGAAGACTGCTGGTTCAAATTCAGCCGGAACACGTAAGGCCCGCCCAGATTGCGCGCCTCGTCGATCAACCGCACCCAAGAGGGGTGGTGGCGCAGGATATACCCAACCACCAGTTTGCGTTTCAGCCGTGTGGCAGTCTCGACCACACGCCGCGCGTCGGTGACATTGGTGGCGAGTGGTTTTTCGACGAACACATGCGCGCCGGCCTCCATCGCCGCACAGGCAAAATCGGCATGGCTATCCGAGTAGGTGGCGACCACCACCAGACCGGGTTTTGTCTCGGCCAGCGCCATTGCGAAATCCGAATATGCTGGATAGCCAGCAAGGTCGGGATGATCCACACGACCAGACCGGTTCACCAAGCCAACGATCTGCGCGTCAGGGTGGTGGTGATGGGCCAACGCGTGGCTGAGCCCCATATTACCAAGGCCTGCAATCAGAACGCGGGTCATTTGACTGCTCCGGATGTGATGCCGCGGATCAGCTGTCGCGAGAAGATGACATACAGGACAAGCACCGGCAGGATCGCCATCGACAGGGCTGACAGAACTGCGTTCCAATCGGTCACGAACTGGCCGATGAACACTTGGCTTCCCAGCGTCAGGGTCTTGGTTTCTTCGGCTGGGGCGAGGATCAACGGGAACCAAAGGTCGTTCCAGATCGGGATCATGTTGAACACCGCCACGGTCGCCATCGCGGGCCGGACCAGCGGCAGAACAAGGCGGAAGAATATCGTGTATTCGGACAAACCGTCGATGCGCCCGGCATTCTTCAGGTCATCGCTGACTTGTCGCATGAATTCGGACAGGATGAATACGGCCAATGGTAATCCCTGGGCCGTGTATACAAGGATCAGCGCCCAGAGCGAGTTTACCAGCCCGGTCGCCACCATCATCTCAAGGATCGCCACGGTGCCGATGCGGATTGGGATCATGATCCCCAGCGCCAGATACAGCCCCATGATCAGGTTGCCCTTGAACTGGTATTCCGACAACGCATAGGCGGCCATTGCGCCGAACAACAGGATAAAGGACAGCGACGCCACTGTGACGATCATCGAGTTCTGGAAGTACAGGAAGAAATCCCCCTGCTTCATCACCGTCTCATAGCCGATCATCGAGAAGCTGTCCGCATTGGGCAGGGCCAGTGGTTCACGAAAGATCGCGCGGCGGGATTTGAAGCTGTTGATCAGGATAACAAAGACCGGAAACAGCGCGATCAGTGTGTACAGGATCAGCGCGCCGTGCATCGCGACCATGTTGAGGGGGTTATGACGTGCTTTGTTCATCGCGTGGCCCTCACAATTGATACCGGCGCATCCGGGTCTGGATGCCGAACAGGTAGATGCAGACTCCCACAAGGATGATGGCGAACATCGCCCCGGCGATAGCCGAACCCATATGCGGGTCACCCAGTTGCAGCTGGAAGCCAAAGAATGTGCGGTACATGAAGGTACCAAGAATATCGGTCGAGAAATCCGGCCCCGCCAGCGCGCCTTGTGACGCGTAGATCAGATCGAAAGCGTTGAAATTCCCCACGAAGGTCAAGATCGAGATGATCCCGATCGAGGGCAGGATCAGCGGCAGTTTGATCTTCCAGAAGGCCGCAGTTCCGGTGATCCCGTCGATCTCTCCAGCCTCAAGGATTTCTTCCGGAATGGTCAACAAGGCGGCGTAGATCAACATCATCGGGATGCCGACAAACTGCCAGACCGAAATCAGCGCCAGTGTGGTCAAGGCGTATTCCTCTTTCCCCAGCCATGGGGCGAACAGCGACTTGAGCCCGACGGCATCCAGCATCGACGGCGCAATGCCCCAGATAGGCGAGAGGATCAGTTTCCACGCGAACCCGACAATCACAAAGCTCAGGATCGTGGGAATGAAGATCGCCGACCGATACAAGGCCGCAAACCTCAGGCGCGGGTGGCTGAGCAGGGCGGCCAAGGCGATCCCGATCGGGTTTTGAACCAGCATGTGGATCAGGAAGAACCAGAAATTATTGCCCAAGGCGTTCCAGAACTGTTCGGACCAGATCGGATCAAAGAACAGGGTTTGAAAGTTCTGCAATCCAACGAAAACGCGGCTTTGGTCAATCTCGGTGTAGAGCGCCAGACGCAGCGTGTTGAACAGCGGGAAGATCATCACCGCCGTGTAAACAAGAACGGCCGGTGCAAGAAACACAAGGATATGCCAGCGGAAGCGGGGGCGGTTCATGGGACTGCTTTCAATGGGGTGTCGGGGATACCCGGGCGATCACAGCCGCCCGGGTATATGTCAGATCAGCGCTTACTGGTGCGGAGCGTACCAGGAGGACAGGCCTTTTTGCAGGTCTGCGCCCAGTTCTTCGGGGCTGTTGGCGCCCTTGATGGCGGCAACGGATGCGCCCCAGGTCTCGTTCTCAAGGTTCGGCGTGCCGCGCGACAGGATCTGATATGTCGAACGGATGGTCGATTCACACTCGTCGCGCCAACCGACGAACTCTTTGGCCAACGGATCTGCCAGCTCGACCGGAGTGTTGGACAGCGGGAAGAAGCCCGGTACGGCGTTGCCAAAGATTTCGGCAAACTCGGGGCTTGCGACCCACGCGAGGAAGGTCTCAGCGGCCTCGGGGTGCTCGGAAGCAGCATTCATGCCGATGCCGATATCCGTGTGGTCAGAGATATAGCAAGTGTCGCCCGCGTTTTGGACCGGCGGCTTGAACGCGCCCATCTCAAAGTCGGCTTGTGTGTTGAAGCCAGCGATTTCCCACGATCCGGCAGGGTAGATCGCAGCCCGGCCCAGGGTGAAGATGTTCTGGCTGTCGGGATAGGTTTGTGCCTCATACCCGTCGCCCAGATACTGTCCCCAGCGTGCCAGAGTGGCGTAGGGAGCGGTCCAGGCTTCATCCGTCAGTTTCTGTTCGCCAGCGATAAGGGCCTGGCGACCTTCTTCACCTTTCCAATAGTTCGGGCCGATGTTGTTGTAGCCCATTGTGGCGGCTTCCCACTGATCGTTGGTGCCCATCGCCATTGGGATGTAAGTGCCGTCTTCCTTGATCTTGTCGAGTGCGGCAAAGAACTCTTCTTCAGTCGTTGGGACTTCGATGCCCAACTCAGCAAACGCATCCTTGTTGTAAATGAAGCCATGGATCACCGACGCCATGGGAACACAGAAGCTGGCCGAGCCGTCATCCGTCTGCCATGCCGACTTGGCTACGTCCGAAAAGTTGCTCATCGCTTCGACCGAGGACAGATCGGTCAGGTGCCCGGCCTCATACAGTGCCAGCGACGCATCAAACGGACGGCACGTGATAAGATCACCGGCCGAACCCGCATCCAGTTTCGAGTTCAGCACGGCGTTGTATTCCGCCGGAGCTGATGGGGTGAACTGCAGTTTGATCCCAGGGTGTTTGGCTTCGAACGCCGGGATGATCTGTTCCTGCCACAAGGTCAGGTCGTCATTGCGCCAGCTTTCGATAATCAGCGTGACGTCCTCGGCATAGGCGCTTGAAGCCATCAGGGTCGTGCCCAGTAAGGCCAGTTTCAGGCTATTGCGTTTCATTCGTGTTCTCCCAGTTGGTTAGCAGTTATTTATCTTGTTCCAGTGCGGATTTCAGAACCCCGCCGCTTGCGTCCAGAACGGCCGAGGCATCTTTGGGTGATATGCCACGTGCAGCGACTAGCACCGCCGGCTTCACGTCTCCGTTCGCGGCGTCCAGCGCGAGTTTTGCTTTTTCCGTATCAACATTGGCGATCCGCGCGACGATCCCCGTCGCCCGCGCGCGCAACTTGTTGTTGTCGGCGCGCAGGTTGACCATCATGCCGCCGTGAACATGGCCAAGTTGCAGTGCCATAAGTGACGACAGCATGTTCAGAGCGATTTTTTGAGCTGTTCCGGCACCCATACGCGTCGAGCCCGAGATCAATTCCGGCGGCGTCGCCAAAAGAATTGGGATATCTGCGCTTTCCAGCAAAGGGCTGTCTGCGTTATTGGCAATTCCGATAACGGTTGCGCCAAATGACTGTGCGATATTGCTGGCGGTCAGGGTGTATGGCGTCGATCCGCTTGCGGACACTGCGATGATTGTATCCGTCGGTTGCAATGTCGAAAGCGCGTCTGCTAATCCGTCGGCTTCGTCTTCTGCGCCTCCGGGCATTTCGACACCGGTCGGCAGGCCGCCTGCCATATGTATACGGAGCTGGTTCGCGGGGATTGAAAAGGTGCCGCCCAGCTCTTGCGCGTCGGCAGCAGCCATCAACCCGGATGAGCCAGCCGCCACATAGTGTAAAACGCCGCCCGCGCGGATGGTCTGCGCCATGGCGTTGCCGCCCCGCGCGATCGCGTCCAATGCGCCCCGTGCCGAGGTCGCGGCTTCAATCTGACCCTCAACCAGCGCCCGAGCAGAAGCGACAGGGTCTTGTGGGTCCAGCTTGATGGCGTCTGGATGCAGTTGTTCGGTCGGCGGCAGCGTCAAAAGAATCCCCCTTTGCGGTTCCCAATACAATACCTATTCAATACCACTTGTCCATAATTTTATTTTTCAGCAGAAATCAACGTATTCTGTGTCAAAACAGAAAAAAGCTGTAGAAATCGGCCTATTTTGGCCTTCCTAAAATCAAATAGGTATTATAATGGTATTGTCATGACTGAGTCTCTGAGCAATGCTGTACTGGCCATAGATGGTGGCGGAACCCGATGTCGGGTTGCATGTGAAGTCGCTGGTATTGTCCATTCTGTTGAAACCGGGGCTGCCAATGTCTCGACAGATTTTGATGCGTCCGTCCTGCAGATGAAATCGGGGATCACCCAGATTGCGCAAACGCTTGCTGTAGATGTTCAGGACCTGACTCAGTTGCCCGCCTTTGTCGGATTGGCTGGCGTCACAGATGACCATATTGCCCGTCGCGTGCAGAGCGCGCTGGGCCTAACGCGGGCGCGCGTTTCCGATGATCGACCAGCCGCGCTGCGAGGGGCGCTCGCGTCTCAGGACGGCTTGATCGCCCATTGTGGCACGGGGTCCTTTGTTGCTTCGCAGAAGGATCGGGTGATGCGGTTTGCCGGGGGGTGGGGGCCAATATTGGGGGATGAGGCATCTGCGCAATGGGTTGGTCGTTTTGCATTGGCAGAAGCATTGAATTCCGTGGATGGAATTCAGGTCACTAGCGAGCTTACGCAGAAATTGCTGGATGATTTTGGCGGTAGTGCAGGGATCGTCGAATTTGCCGGGCGGGCGACGCCGACAGAGTTCGGCGCGTTGGCCCCGATGGTTACCACTGCAGCAGTTTCCGGAGACGACGTCGCCAGAAAAATTATGCAGGCCGGTGCTACTTACATCGCCGATATGGCGGCACGTCTCGGATGGCAGCCAGAAGTCGCGATCTGCCTGACCGGCGGTATCTCTCCGCATTATGCGCACTATCTGCCTGCTGCCATGCAGTCAGAGATATGCCCTCCATCGGGCGAGCCGTTGACCGGGGCACTGGCTTTGGCGAAGGAGGTCCCGCATGAGCATTGCTGAATTCCTACGCTCTGATCTTTGGCTGACCTCGGAAAATGGTCCCCGCTACGTGCAGTTGCGGCGCAGGTTGCAAGAGGGGATCGATACGGGCGTCCTTGCGCCGAACTCATCGCTGCCATCCGAACGGGAACTGGTGGAAATTACTGAGTTGTCTCGCGTAACCGTGCGCAAGGCGATTCAGGAGCTGGTGCAGGAAGGTGTGATCGAGCAGCGCCAAGGGTCAGGGTCCTTCATTCGGGAACGTGTTCAAAGGGTTGAACAATCGCTGAAACACCTGACCTCGTTCACCGAAGATATGTCGAGCCGAGGAATGGAGACGACGTCAAAATGGTTGGAGCGCGGAGTATTTGCGCCAACCCCGGAAGAGGTCACTGCGCTGAATCTGTCAGAGGGTGAGCAGATATCCCGCATTTACCGCCTGCGCGAGGCGGACGGGCGTCCACTGGCGTTGGAACGTGCTGCGCTGCCACTTGATATCCTGCCGAACCCAATCGAAGTCACGACGTCTCTGTACGAAGTGCTTGATGGTCTGGGGCGCCGCCCGGTGCGCGCGGTGCAAAAGATCTCAGCCCTCAATCTTGCTGCGCGAGAGGCAGACCTGCTGGAGGTGCCCGAAGGTGCGGCGGGGCTGAACATCGAGCGTATCTCATTTTTGAAAAACGGGCGGGTCGCAGAGATGACGCGGTCGCTCTATCGCGGCGACGCTTATGACTTTGTCGCTGAATTGCGCCTATAGCCGGAAGGACCGGGATCAAATGTCCGAAAAGAACTCGAAAATGCGTCAGGAAATCCTGGAAATCCCTGATGCCGTCGACAGATTGCTCAGCACGGGGGCAGACAATATCCGAGCAGCTGCGCAAAGTGTAAGGGATACGGATCCGCGGTTTTTGATCTCGGTCGCGCGGGGATCATCCGACCATGCCTGCAGCTATTTGAAATACGCCAGCGAACTGCTTTTGGGGTTGCCGGTTGCCTCAGTAGGGCCGTCCGTCAGTTCAATTTACGGGGTGGACCTTAGCGCAAAAGGATCTGTCTGCCTGTCCATCTCACAATCCGGCCAAAGCCCGGATATCGTTGGCCTCACAGGGTCTTTGCGAAACTCTGGCGCACTGACAATTGCGGTGACCAACAACTCTGGATCGCGCCTGGCCGACGTGGCGGATGCGGTTCTACCACTGCACGCGGGACCAGAGCTGAGCGTCGCAGCAACCAAGACATTTGTGACCTCGTTGGTGTCCGGTCTATGGCTGCTGGCCGAGGTCAAAGAGGATGCTGAATTGATCTCGGCGATCCAATCTTTGCCCGAATACCTGGCGCGGGCGGCACATTGCGATTGGTCGGCTGCAGCCGAAAAAATTACCGGGCGCTCGTTGTTTACGCTTGGCCGCGGTCCTTCTTATGCGATCTCTGACGAAGCTGCATTGAAGATCAAAGAGACCTGCCAAATTCACGCCGAAAGCTATTCAGCGGCCGAAGTGCTGCATGGTCCGGTTTCGATTGTCGAAGAAGGATTTCCTGTGATTTGCTTCGCGGCCAATGATGCAGCCGAACAGGCGACTGCCGATGCGGCTGATGCCTTGGCGGAAAAAGGGGCTGCGGTCTTTGCAACGACCAACAAAGTATCACGCGCGCAGGCGCTATCTGTGGTTCGAACGGATCATTGGATCACGGACCCGATAACGGCGATTACGTCTTTTTACAGCATGGTAGAGGCCGTCGCCAGTGCGCGGGGAATCGACCCGGACGCACCGCGGCACCTTAAGAAAGTGACCGAGACGGTATGACAGAGCGCAAGGTGATCTTTCGAAACGGGCCAATCTTTGACGGCAGCCGGTTGTTACACGACCACGCGCTTGTTTTTCGCGAGGGGCGTTCGGGGGAAGTTTTGCCCGACGCCGAGGTCGCCCGGGAAAAGGACGTTGTCGATCTGAACGGCGACATACTCAGCCCCGGTTACGTGGATCTGCAGGTCAATGGCGGTGATGGTGTTATGTTCAACGATGATCCGTCGGTCGAAACGATCCGCAGAATTGCCGGTGCCCATCGCCGATTGGGTGTGGTTTCGCTACTGCCTACGCTGATCACCGACGAACCCGCCAAAACCCGTGCGGCAATAGATGCGACGATCGACGCGGTACGTGCACAGGTGCCGGGCGTTACCGGATTGCATTTGGAAGGACCGCATTTGTCGGTCGCGCGGAAAGGGGCGCACGACGGTAATTTGATACGGCAGATGGAAAGATCGGATCTGGACACGCTGATAGAAGCGGCTAATGCACTTCCTTGCCTCAAGGTAACTGTCGCGCCGGAGGGTGTTTCCGAGCAGCAGGTCCGCGCCATGAGCGACGCTGGCATCCTTGTCTCGCTCGGGCACAGCGATGCAAATTTTGCGACCTGCCAGAGCTATACCGCCGCCGGTGCGCGTTGCGTAACCCATCTGTTCAATGCGATGAGCCAGTTGGGCAATCGTGAACCCGGCCTCGTCGGCGCAGCGCTGGCCAGCGGAACGCTGTCTGCAGGGCTAATTGCCGACGGTGTCCATGTGCACCCCGCCGCGATGCGCGCAGCCTGGGCTGCGAAAACTGCGCCAGGTCAAATCTTTCTGGTCAGCGATGCGATGGCTGTGGCGGGTACTGATCAAACGGAATTCACCCTTGAAGGCCGCAAAATCACGCGAACCGACAGCAGGTTGACACTGGCGGACGGAACGCTGGCCGGCGCGGACCTGGACCTGACGACCGCCGTTGGTGTGCTGGTCAAGCAAGTCGGCGTGCCGTTGCAGGACGCATTGGCGGCGGCCACTTCCTATCCGGCTACGCTGATCGGATTGGCCCCGCCAACGGTCTTTGAATACGGTTCGGTGATCCGGATATCTGCCGATTTCAGCCGTTGCGAATGGCTGCCCGCGCAATCTTGAGTTTGTCTTTAACTGCCAGAACGACTGTCTTCTGGATGCAGATTATCGCCTGTCAATTTTTGTCGACGAATTTGAAATCTGGCTTCGAACTGCGCTTGGCGACATCTAACGCATCGCTTAAACCGACCAGCGCTGAGCGGGCGTCGTATACTGGCTATTACCTCAGCCTTCCAAGCAGATGTTATATGTTTCCCAGGCATTCCTGCAGTTGCCAAGCTATTCATACTATGTATTTATTTGATTTCTGCTCCTTCCTTGAGTTTCCCTGAGTTTCAATTTATTTCCGACAGAAAACTGACAAAACTCACAGAGACCTTCGCCCGCAAGGTTCCACAGACAAAAAAGGGCACTGCCAAGCACTGGGATAACGAGGTCAAAGGGCTCGTTCTGTTCGTCGGCAAGCAGTCCAAAACCTGGTACTTCCAGAAAGATGTTGGAGGGCAAACCCGGCGGGTTTTGATCGGGCGGTACCCACTGATCTCTGCGGACGTCGCACGACAAACTGCATTGGGTTTTGCGTTGGACTGGGGCAGGGGAGCAGGCAGGCAGCTGCAGATTGGAGCTCCCACTCTTGAGACAGCTATGGAGACTTATCTGGCACGTCCAAAGCTTCGGTCTGAGGCCCACCGGTCCGGGTTGCGACAGCAGTTCGAGCTTCATTTGAAAGATTGGCTACGCCTGCCGCTGGATGAGATCACAAAATCCATGGTGGTTCAGCGCCATGGGTCAATGGCCGCGACACCGTCCTCCGCAAATCACACTTTGAAGTACTTTCGGACAGTCTGGAACCATGCGCGGCGGGTACATGATCTGCCGGCAAGCCCAACGATGGCCATAGAGTGGTATGCGGAACAACCAAATGGCTCGACAATTGAGGATTTGAACGCATGGCGCGAGGCCGTTGATGAGCTCTACAACCCGATCCACAGGGTATTCTACGAATTACTCTTGTTCACAGGCTT
Organism: Ruegeria sp. CDSB117; assembly: GCF_059611005.1. Classification (NCBI taxonomy): domain Bacteria; kingdom Pseudomonadati; phylum Pseudomonadota; class Alphaproteobacteria; order Rhodobacterales; family Roseobacteraceae; genus Ruegeria; species Ruegeria sp. CDSB117. Next base: position 315,149 of record NZ_JBXWOS010000001.1, on the reverse strand, counting down.
TCGCAAAACCGAGGCACTGACGCTCGAATGGAAGAACGTGCAGGAAGATCACATACATTTGCCGATGACCAAGAACGGGCGCAGTTTTGATCTCCCCATATCGCAAGTGCATCACGAGATACTTGCTCCTTTACGGGGCCTTCATCGCCAATGGGTCTTCCCCTCTCCGAAGTCACCGAGTGGCCATTTGAAGGGGCCCCAGCGTATGCAATGGTCCATTCATTCCCATCGTCGGACATTCGCGACGGTCGCCATGGAGGCTGGAATATTGGAAGAGATTGTAGGACGCCTTCTCAATCACACGCCGCTATCAATCACCGGTCAGCGCTACGTGAAGCCGTCGCTGAAAGCCCTCACACCAGCGATGGATACTGTGTGTCGGGAATTGGCCCGCAGAACAAGGTGGAACGCGGTGGATTGTAATGTCTAAGCGGGATTGGATTTGGCCTGTCGATTCCGACTTACCTGAATTGGATATGCCAGATCCAGAGGAGTTTGATAGTGGGCCCAGCGAATTCAATATGGAGTTAATTCGCCTCCTGAGAAAGCACTTTGACAAGTACGAACGCTTTGATGACGAAAGCTATGGCTGGATGGCCCATTACCTAAATTTCGACCAAGCTCATGAACTAGACGAGTTCTGGTCATCTAAAGAGGTGCTGGAAGACCTCGCTAGGCTCAAAACACGCTTAAACGAAGCAGGAGAAATCTTAGATCGGCTTCCTGCGCCCGTCAGTGATGCGTTTCGCATCGGCGCATTAAACAGGAGTGGTTTGCGAAATCAAAACAAAGTGGCTGATATTCGTAACGTCTGGTTTAACGATGCAATTGAAGAAACACCACATTGGAAGGCAATGATGGCCAAAGTAGAGTTCTTCAAAAGACTTCGCTACTATATTGAATTGATTAAAGATGCTGAAATTGCTGCTGCTCAGGGCGAGCCGGCCGGGAAGAAGGCAATTGAAGCTTGGCGCTTAGTCTCGGCTTGTGTCGGGCTTTGTGAGCGTCACCCAGACACAATCCGAGTTCCTAAAGCGATGAATGAAGCGGGTCCGTTCTATCGATTCCTGTGCGATATGTTCGAGGTGTTTGGTATTGAAGAGCTTCCAACGTCGGCATTTAGAGGCTGGAAAAAACATGTGGGTCGTTAGAAGGGTTCTTTCTTTCTGACGACCCATGACGAAGGCGCCACCTACGCCTTTTTTGTTCCTAGACATACTCAAAGGAGCAAGGCGATGCAGGCGCACTATCTGACAACACAAGAAGCTGCTCGATACACCGGAATAAGCCAAAGCTATCTCGCAAAACTGCGCATGGGTATCGGTAGCGTTGCGGGACCGAGGTTTATTCGGATCGGTTTACGATCCATCCGCTACAAGCGCTCTGATCTCGACGCGTGGATGACTTCGCGAAGCGAAGGTGTCGGGGGAGAGGGCTAATGGCTCGAACGGCTCCATTTACGAAACTTCGTTACCATTGGAAGAGGCGAATTCAAAGTTCAGCTTATCTGGCACCACGAACCAAGCACTTTGCAATGTTCGTCTGCGATCAGTTTGTGTCAAAAGCGAATGGTTGCTTCTGGGCCAGAAATACAACGCTCGCCAGCGCGTTTGGCGTTCATGAGCGCAGCATTCAGCGTTATCTTCGGGAACTCGAAGGGTGCGGTTGGATCACGCGTGTTCGTCGGCGCGGTGTTCGTCGCACATTTCAGATCAGCGTGCCACGTGATGCCGAACGCGACACTGAACCTGACATTGATATACGCCAAAGGGCGACAGACCTGTACTGGAAAGGCGACAACATTGTCGCGCACAATAAGAACATAGGAAAGAACATAGAAATCAAGCTCGGTGCGACAGGTCGTGGTGCATATCATTGGTTCGACGAAAGTGACGCATCTGCTCTTCGTGAATGGGAAGCGTTCGTAGCTGCCAAGACCGCCTTCAATTTTGAGGCGTTGGCGCAATTGCTGAGAAAGGATGGTTCTATTGCTTTGCCGGCACGTTTTCCAAAATCTGAAGAAGCAGATCGGTATGTTCGGTGCTTTGGCGAAGTCGTTCTCAGCAAAGGACAGAGCATTGGTACTGCACCGTCGCCAACTCGATGAAGGTCTCCTTGGGGGGCATCAAAAGTCTTAGGGCTAAAAGCTAGGGACCGGTGGGGGTAGTCAGATTTGTTCGCGTGAAACTTTTAAGGGGGGTACGACGAATTGTGCACTTAGGGCTGTAAACAGACTTTTTCTGCACCGTTCATAGAGCTCCGAAAAGGGAAGCAGAACAGACATTAAACTATCGCTGAACGTTCGCGCCGCGGACTTTCTGACCGCTTACTCCACGTACGCGAATGCATGCTTCCGCTAGCTTTCAATGGAAAAAACAAGCTTGTATCACAACTTAATAGCCGTCGGAAGGGCACACCAATTGCAGACGGCTTTGTAGAACAAATCGGTTGAGGTCGACAGACCCCCTTTACCCTGCGGACTTATCCCACGAGCTCTGTGGCAGGTATGCAAAGGGCGGTGTAACGGTTGAGGACGGCGACGCGGAATTGGATTTCCGCTACCTGCCGATCAATGTCTCGCGCCATTAGCGATTGGCCCATCAGTTTCTTACAGTGCACCTCTCTCTCAACGCGGCTTAGGCGGTGATACTCGCTCCACCGTTGCCAGATAGCGCGGCCAAGGTATCGAGATGCATTGATCGTCTCATTTCGGGCAATGGCACCGGCAATTGCGGGATTCCATGCCTTGGCGTTCTTGCGTGGCGGGATGATGGCGTGGCCATTGCGGGCGGCAAGCGCGTCGTGGCATTTGCGCGTGTCGCATGCCTCGTCTGCGGTCACTGCCCCAATGTTGTGACCTGGAGGGATATGATCAAGCAACTCGGCAGCATTGGCGGGTCTCCGACGTTGCCTGTGGTAACTTCAACGACGCACACTTCCAGCGTTTCCTCGTCGATGCCTATGCGTATTCTACGCCAAATGGAACGCTTGGGGCTACCATGCTTGCGGGCATTCTATTCTCCTTCGTCCTCGGATTTGATGCCGGTAATGTCGATCAGCAGATGCAGCGGGGCGCTTCCCACCACGATACGGAAGGCTCACGTTCAGCGTTCTTTTTACAGCGGCACAGGGTACTGAAATCAGGCACGGCACTGTCCAAGCTACCCAGCCGCAGGAGACCGCCCACGAAGCCCGTGGTTTGCCTCATCGTCATCTCGACAAAACCTTCAGGGTCAGACACGCTTGGATTGCGGAGTCGCTGAAACTCTGGTGACGGCCGCGCTTGCCTGAAGGTGGCGATGTCCAATACATCTCAGGATCAAACCAGATCGAGAGCGATCCTCGTTCTTTCAATGCGGTATTGTACGAAGGCTTTTCCCGGTCTTGTGCTTCGTCCGGGCCCAACTGGTCGTACCTCTCAGCTATCGTTCTGGATTCATGAAGTGAATCCTTCAGTCCATTTGTGCAGCAAAGCAGCTTGGCACCGGAATTGGCGGCCCGTCAGTTGGGAAAGAATCAGGAACCTGGCCATTCGGATTCCGGTAAGGAATCAGTCAAATTTGCGACAAAGAATCGACCAAGCTGCCAAATTTTACAATCCTGGCGTGTATTTCTCCGTGGTTTGGAGGATGCGGTGCCCTGATGGCGGGACGTAAGCTTGTGGAAGGCTCCGTCGGTATGGAGGGGGTTAGAACGCCGCGAATTTGGGCGGCATCCATGAGTAGCTAGTGAGTTAACTAGGAGAGTAAGATGTTGAAGCTTTATGTAATGATGAAGACCATGGCACGTGACGAAAACGGCGCGACCATTGTGGAATATGGCGTTGCCCTGACAATCGTCACGGCGATTGCAGTTGCTACCCTGACAGCGTTGGGCAACGACGTTAACGGTCAGTTCACAGACGCTGAAACCCTGATGTAATGACCTGACGGAAGACAAAGCACGCGGTGCGCTCAGCCCCGCGTGCTTATCGTCCCGGAATATTTTCTTGATCCGCTGGCAAAGTGCAACCACTCAGATCGGTTCATTCGATAAACGCCAAAAAAAGCTGAAGGAGCACCAGATGAGACTCTCTGCCATTTTCACAGCATTGACGGGCCTGGTCGTAGCCGGAGGGTCGGTTTACGTCGCTCGGGATTACATTCAATTCGATACTCAGTCCGCAAATGTCGAGGCCGAGAGCGAGATGGTGAGCGTGGTCGTTGCGTCGCGCGATATTTCGTTTGGCGAAGAAATCGAGCCAGGCGCGCTGACGACCATTGACTGGCCCCGCGGTGCTGTACCCGTGGGAGTCTTTACAGATTATGACGACCTGATTGCGGCGGCTAGCATGCCGTCCCGTCGCGCTCGTCGCGCAATTACTCAGGGTGAACTGATCCTGAACAGCAAGGTTTCCGACTTTGGTGAAAAGGTCACCATCGTTCAGACGCTGGGCGCAGATCATCGCGCCATGGCCATTGAGGTTGACGCTGAAACCGCCGTTGGGGGTTTTGTTACCCCGGGTGATCGGGTCGATGTGGTGATGACCACTGGCGAAAAAAGAGACATGCACGCCGTCACCATTTTGCAAAATATCAGGGTCATCGGTGTTGATCAGGAATCTGATGAACAGACCGACCAACCCGTTGTTGCTCGCACGGTCACCGTCGCCGTTACCCCGGATCAAGTTCAGCGCCTTGCTCTGGCGCAACGTGCCGGTCGGCTGAGCCTGACCTTGCGGTCCATTGATGACACCGAGGACAAGACGCTGGCCATGACTCGACTGAACGATCTTCTGATTGATGAACCAGCCGTCGCGCGGGACATCAAAGAACCGGTTCGCAAAACGATTATTCGGGTCCGCCGCGGCACCGAAGTGACAGAATCCATCATCAACTGAATCGACCAATGAAGGTTTCGCCCGTGTCCCTCGCTCAATTCATACGTCCATTCCGCAGCTCCGAAGACGGCGCGATCCTGGTCTTTGTTGCGGTGGCCCTGTCGGTCATGGTCGGTATGGCCGCCCTTGCATTCGACATTGGTCGGGTGACCACCACACAGTCGGAATTGCAGAGCTTTGCGGACAATGTTGCCCTTGCGGCTGCGGGGGAGCTTGATGGTCGCCCGGATTCAATCACCCGCGCCACAAATGCGGCTGCAAACATGATCCGCGACCGTCAAAGCTTTGGCGTTCGGAACAAGGATCAGCTGTTGTCCGGTGCAACGGATTACCAGTTGCGGTTTTATGAAAACCCGCCGACCACTGCGACTGATCCAGCTCAACCCGCGCAACTGCTGGATTCGACCGATCCGGTCAGCGGACCGAATGCTGCATTCGTTCGGGTGACTGTCGATACGCACGAGGTTGGTACTCCGCTCGCAGCGGCAGCGGCGGCTTTGTTGGGCAATGCGCAGCCCTTCTCCAGCGTCAATGCCGAGGCTGTGGCAGGGTTCACCCTGATGGCCTGCGACATCACCCCCATGTTCATCTGCCTGCCGCAACCTAGCCTCGATCTGACCGAGGGCCAATTGATTAGGATGGTAAGTCAGGGCGGCAATGGCCATTGGGGTCCCGGAAACTTTGGTTTTCTGTCTTCTAATCAGAATCTGGCCATCGACGCGTCTGGTGCCTGCGAACCTGCACCAAACGGTCAGGAAGATTCTTGTGCTCTGGCCGCGTCGCGCGCTGTTTCCATGTGCTTCAGCCAAAGAGGCGTTGAAACCAGACCGGGTCTGAGCGTGGGTAACATGATCGCGGGCTTTAACACACGCTTCGACCGGTTTGAATCCAGCGCCAAACAGTTCAGTAACGGTTCGCGCTACGACGTCGACAATTTTGCCTCTTCTCCGCATGTCTTGGACGGTTGGATCACTTCGGGCAATGGAAACAACTGTACCAGCCAACCGGCGCCTAGCTATGATTCAAACGGTGCCCTTGATCCGGCCGCGACCGTTGGTTTGCCGCTTGACGATTGTTTTGCCAGTGGCACTTGCCCGACGCCTCGTATTGGCAATGGCGTATTCACTGCTGGCCTTACCGAATATCTGACCATCAACTATGGCGCAGATTTCAGCGGCCCTCTCCCAACCGGTATTCCGCCATGGTTCCCGACTGGTGGCACCCGCTACGACATCTACAATGCTGAAGTCACCAACCAGGCCGCTCTGGAAGCTATCCTGACCGCTGGTGGTAAAGCTGAAAGCAGCATGCCTTCGTGCCAACCCGCGTCAGCCGGTCGTGCAGATCCTACGCGCCGTGTCATCACCGTCGCCGGTATCGATTGCGCAACTTTTGCGGACGAGCTTAACGGCGGATCGGGCACCATTCCGGTCACCAGTTTTATCGAGATGTTTCTGATCCGCCCCTCTGAATCCGGCAGCACCGGTGCCAACGCGGTCATCTATGGTGAAGTCATTCAGACCGTTTCGGACGGCATTGGCGGCGCCGGAGTCGGCGGCATCGTTCACGATCTGGTTCAGCTGTACGAGTAATGATCATGTTTGGTGCATCCCGTCATATCAGAAAGACCCTCAACCGGTTCCGCAATGACCAGTTCGGCGCGGCGTTGGTCGAATTCGCGATCCTTTTACCGATCCTGTTGGTGACATTTGCCCTGATCGTCGAAGGGGGGCGGATTTTCTGGTCCTATCAAAATGCGATCACGGGGGTTCGGGACACTGCCCGTTATGTTGGCCGGATCGCCCCGTCGGACCTGTGCACTGCCTCGCCAAGCGCTGCTATCGGCGATTTTCAAACCGCTGTCTCAAATACACTGACGTCGCTTTCGACCACTGACATTGCTGTTGGTCTAGACTCTCTGTCCCTCGAATGCGTTGGCAACGCAGGTGAATACCGCGTTTCGCCCACACCGGTTGCCGTACTGACCGCGTCACTGACAATTTCAAATCTGCCATTTACGCCCGTTTTCCAATTGGTTGGAGGCTCGGCAACGGCGCAGATCCAAACCACGATCACAGATCGCAGCCGGGTGTTTGGACCATGATCCGCCGCATTCAAAAGATAACCCGCGAAATGTCGCGACTTGGCCGTCAGGAAGATGGGTCGACGGTCACTGAGCTTGCCTTTGTCCTGCCGTTGTTCCTTTTGATTTTCCTGGGCTTGATAGATTTCGGCAGATTGGCCTTCCACTATGTGGCTGCTGAAAAAACAGCACAGGTCGCCGCTCGGATGGCTGCAGTGATGCCACCCGCATGTGGCGGTGTTCCGACAACCAACAGCCGAGGCACCTATACCGATATCACCGGCCCGCGGTTCGGGACCAATTGCAGTTTCGCTGCTGGCGTCTGTGTCGAACCGGCCACCACCATATGCACCGGTGCGGCCCCCGCGAATGCAGCTGCCCAGACCACCGTGACCGACATCTGGAACATGCTTCAGTTTGCCGTTCCCAACGATCCCACCGCAACTTTTGACGAAAGCAACATCACGTTCACTTACAACTTCGACCCGGAAATGAATTTCCTGGGTGGCCCCTATGTACCGATGGTCACAGTGACAATCGAAGAGCTTCCGTTCCGGTTTGTCTCTCCGTTGGGTTCGATCGCAGCGCTGGTTTTGGGCGGTTCCACGCCGCAAACCGATGCGCTGACCACCGCGACAACGGGCTTCAAGATATTTTCCGACTTTAGCGCAACCCTTCCTGGCGAAGACCTCGCCAGCGGAGTCAACGGTTGAATTTCTAACCATGGGAGCTGCAAAATGACTCAAAAATCATTAGCCCTTATCTCTGATAATGAGGCGATTAAGAATTCAGTCGCCCAGGCCGTCGACCGGCTCGACGATCTTTCGCTCGAGACGCACTCCGGAACATTGTCTTCGGTAAACGGCCGCGCCTGTGATCTGATGAGTGAAAATGACCTGCTGGTGTTCAGCTTTTCAGGTGAATTGGATCTGGAGACTGTCAGCGATCTTCGTCGTAACGCCGGTCCCCGCGGCACCCTGCTGGCACTTAGCGACCGTGACATCTCATTGACCGAGGTGCGCGCGATGAACAATTCGGGTGTCGATGAGATTTTGCCCTATCCCATCGGGCAGGACGAACTGGCTGAGCAGATCCAACGTCTGACGGTCGACAAATCTTTGTTGCCCACCATTTATGCGCCGCAACCGCAGCGATTGGGACAGATCATCAGCGTATGTCCGGCCCGCGGTGGCATCGGTGCGTCAACGCTGTCTATTAATCTGGCCGACCAGTTGCAGGGATATTCCGGTATCTTTCGGAAAAAGACACAAAACAAGGTCGCTGTCGTCGATCTGGATTTGCAATTTGGCACCGTGGCAACGTCCTTGGACTTGCAGCCTTCCTCGGGGCTTCTGAGAATGGCTCAGAACGGGGTCATGCCGGACCGGACGTTCCTTCAACAATCTCTGGTGCAACATGCATCCGGCTTGGAAGTCCTGAGCGCTCCCGAAGAATTAATTCCTCTGGATGTTCTGACACGCGAACAGATCAGCGCGCTGATCGAGAACCTGCGTCTGGAATTCGACTTTGTCGTCATTGATCTTCCACGCGTACTGGTCGATTGGCTGGGTGCGGTTGTTACCGCGTCGGACCGGATGCTCATGGTGGGCGACAGCTCGGTTTCTTCAGTGCGCCAGTCCTGCCGTTTGATCGAATTCTTCACAAAAGAGCGGCTCGAACCTCCGGTTGAGATCGTCATCAGCCAAGAAACGAAACCGACATTCCGGTCAAGCCAACATGTTGAAGCCCAAAAGGTGCTGGAACGCGAATTGCGGTTCTGGCTTCCCAGCGACGCGCGACACGCAAAGCAGGCGCTGGATCGGGGTCAGTTGCTGTCGCAGGCCTCAGGCAGTTGTGCCCTGTCCAAGGCGATCCGCTCGGTGGGTCGAAAAATCATAAATGAAACGATGGTCGGAAAAGCCGACCTGAGAAACAACGCAGCCTAATTGGAGTCTAAGGGATGTTTGAAAAGTTTACGCGCGCCGGACGAACCAATGAGGCCGAAGTTATCCAGCTGAATCAACGTGCCGAACCGCAGGCCCAGGACATTCAGCCAGACACTGCCGCCGAAGATACAGAACTGGCAGATTGGCTTGAGCTCAAAAGCACTTTGCACGAGGCTTTGCTGGAACGCTTGAACCTTGCAGTGATCGAAAAGGTTGAAAAAGACGTGCTGCGGCGCGAAGTCGCCGGGGTTGTCGGCAGCGCTTTATCCCAAGCGGGCAAGCCACTGAATACCGAAGACTTCAACCGCATCGTCGAAGAACTTCTGGACGAAATTCTGGGGCTTGGCCCGTTGGAGCCATTGCTGGCTGATCCAACTATCAATGACATTCTGGTTAACGGTTATCAGACGGTCTATGTCGAACGCTCTGGCCTGCTGGAACGCGTGCCGGTGCGGTTCCGGGATGAAAAGCACCTGTTGCGTGTTATCGACAAGATCGTCAGCAAGATCGGCCGACGCGTGGATGAGCGCCAGCCTTGGGTGGATGCCCGGCTGGAAGATGGCAGCCGTGTAAACGCAATCATCCGCCCGTGTTCGATTGACGGCCCCAGTGTTTCAATTCGAAAATTCGCCCAGTCGAAACTGACAATGAAAAAGCTGGTTGCAAATGGCGCTCTGAACGATGCCGCCGCACGGTTCTTGCAATCGCTGGTATTTGCGCGCCTGAATGTCCTGATTGCAGGCGGGACGGGGTCGGGTAAGACAACGATGTTGAACGCCCTGTCTTCGTATATCAACCATGGCGAGCGTGTCGTCACCATTGAAGACGCAGCCGAACTGCAACTCCAGCAGGAGCATGTTGTGCGACTGGAAACACGCCCGCCATCCCCGTCCGGCGACGGCCAGGTAATTCAGCGTGATCTGGTGCGAAACGCGCTGCGTATGCGCCCCGACAGGATCATTGTCGGTGAGGTTCGCGGAGCGGAGACCTTCGACATGCTTCAAGCCATGAATACGGGTCATGATGGCTCGATGACGACTGTACATGCAAACTCGGCGCGCGATTCATTGGGCCGTCTGGAGCAGATGGTCACGATGACGGGTATCGAATTTCCCGCCGCAGCCATTCGATCCCAGATCGCGTCGGGGCTACACTTTATTGTGCATCTGTCGCGGTTGGCGGATGGGTCGCGCCGCGTCACCAGCATTTCGGAAATAACCGGGATGGAAGGTGAGATTATCACCATGCAAGACATCTTCGTGTTTCAGAAGAAAGGCCGCGCGGAAAGCGGCGAGGTGCTTGGTAAGTTTGTTCCCACTGGGATTCGCCCGAAATGCTATGACATGCTCACAGCCGCTGGCGTCGATCTCGAACCCGAGACCTTCAGAGTATCAGGAGGCTGAGGCATGACCAGTATTAACACAGCCGAACTTCTTAACTATCTGACGCTCGCTTGCGTCTTCGTCGGAATTTTCATGCTGATTACCGGTTTGTTCCACTTTGCCCGTCGCGGTGAAAACCACTCCGAGGCCCGCAACCGCCGAATGCGCATGGTCCGGCAAGGCGTTACCGATGAAGATCGGCTCGCCTTGCTGCTTCCCGAGACCCAGACAGGGTTTTTTGCGAAGATCCCTTTTTTTGGGAACTTGCCGGATACGCTAGTTCAGGCGGGGCTGCATGTTTCAGCGAAGAATTTTGTGCTGCTTTGCCTGTTTGGTACCTTGGCGATCGCAACCGCCGGTATGATGTTTCTGCCGCCTTGGCAGACGGCCCCGATCGCACTCGTCCTGGGTGTGGTCATGCCGGCTTTGGTGGTGAAATCGCGGCAGGCTGAACGCCAAAAAGCTTTGACCAGCCAGTTGCCCGATGCGCTAGAGTTGATGGCGCGTGGCCTGAAAATTGGCCACCCGGTCAACACCTCGATCAAAGCCGTTGCGGACGAGATGCAAGACCCTATCGGGTCCGAGTTCGGCATCATTTTCGACCAGATCAGTTTTGGCGACGAATTGCCCGACGCGGTTCAGGACTTTGCTGACCGGGTCGGTTCGGAAGATGCACAGTACCTGGCGGCAAGCATGGCAATCCAACACGGCACTGGTGGCGATCTGGAGCGGATCGTGTCCGTTCTGGCTACCGTGGTCAGACGGCGCATTGCATTGCGTGCGCGGATCAAGGCCATTTCCGCAGAAGGGCGCCTGTCCGGGTTTCTTTTGTCGATCATTCCGCTGGTGATCATGGGGGTAATGTCGATCAACGCACCGGGATATTACACCGATATCAGTGACGATCCCGCATTCATCAAACTTGCAGTGCTGGTTGTCGTTCTGATGGTCTCGAACGTCATCATCCTGCACAAACTCGTCAATTTCCGTATCTGAGGGCAGTTTCATGGAACATATGCTGGAAATCATGTCGCTTCGTTTCGGTCTGCCAGCCGAAACAATTCTGCTGACCATCTTTGGCCTCGGCGTTTTGCTGGTGTTCGTTGCTGTAACCTCGGCGTTAAGCCGCCGCCATCCTGCGGCCGTCCGCATCGCCAAACTGCGCGCCCAAAGATATGGGGCCCGCAACGACCGTGGACTGTTGCGGGAAACCATTGCTACACCAAAAGGCCTTTTTAGAGCAGCGCTACCCAGCAAAGAGTCTGAGCGGCGCAAGATTGAGGATCAGCTTATTCAAGCCGGGTTGACCGGCCGGAATGCCCTGCGGATCTATACGCTGACGCGGGTTTGGTTTGGGATTTTCGTGCCGATGATTGTGGGTCTGCTCATTGTTGCCTCAAGAACTCCTGGCATTCCAGTTCCCAGCGCGATTACGGACATTTTTGAATCCATCAGCAAAGCCAACGCCATACAGCTTATCGGTTTGCTGACGGCCGTCGGATATTTTCTACCCGCAGCCTGGCTGAAGCGTCGCCGTAAGGAGCGTCAGCAACGTATCCGCGACGCGTTTCCAAATGCCCTCGACCTGTTGCAGATTTCGCTTCACGCCGGTTTAGGCTTCGATGCAGCTATGACCCGGGTCGGAAACGAACTGGCGCTGGCCTCCCCTGATCTGGCCTTTGAGTTTCTGAACACACAACACGAGATTCAGGCTGGGCGTCCCCGCGCAACCGCGCTGTCTGACATGGCGCGGCGTACAGGGGTTGATGAAATCCAGTCATTTGCCACAGTCGTCCAGCAATCCATTCGTTATGGAACGAGCATGTCCGAAGCCCTGACCACCTATGCATCTGAAATGCGGGATTCCCGCGAAACCAGGGCGCAGGAACTGGCAAATCAGTTACCGGTAAAGATGTCCGCCGTTCTGGCTGCGCTGATGCTGCCGACGCTGATCATCATCACCGCCGCACCTTCGATGATTCGATACTTCCGGGGCTTTGGGGCGTGAATTTGTGCCCGGTTCCACATCAATAACGTGTTCAAACAGGCCGCGTTTCCAAAAGGAGAACAAACAGAATACTTGTTGCGAACCTTTTTGCCCGCTTTAGGGAAATATGACTAAGCTTATATGCAGTTAAGTGGAGTCCGGCCACGCAAAAAAAATCGAGACACAATCGACGGGTGGGGGCGTTTGTCGAAAGGGTTGATCGGGTTTCGGTCAGTATTAAACGGTATGAATGGTATGTTTTCGGCGCATCGTTTCGCGCCAGATGCAATGGCACCGACTTCAGAACTTCTTAAGGTCGTGGCGGTCCTTTGCCAGGCCTCTCAGGGGAAAGTTCCACTGCTAAACGCACTGCGTGAAACGGCTCGCGCAATTGACGCGGAAGTGGTTGCAATCAGCCGGGTCGACCTGCAAGGCAATCAGAATTCGGCAAAAGTGGTGAGCTACGACGCCAATCACAAGACGCCGGACAGTTTCAGCGGTTTCGACTTCTGCATCGCGCCTGCCATCTGCGGCAACAACATGAGCCGGGCCAAACTGGGGTCGGCTTGGTTCGGCGACCTCGATGACCTTTCCGAATATAAACATCTGTCAGAGTTCTATGCGTTCCGCAGATTTTACGAGTCCGTTTCCATTTTGCTGGAAAGGCAAAATGGTGTCGCCGACTTTCTGGAATTGCATTTCAGCCACCCCATCTCTTCGGCCGTGGTAGATATTCTGAGCGTTCTGGGCCATGTTCTGTCGGATTGCTGGAAGAAAAGATCTCTTGGTCGGTTTTCCGAAGCGAAGCTGAAAAACACGCGCCGAAAGCTTATCAAGAAAGAACCAAAAAGCATTTTGTCTTTGGACAACCCTTGTCGGCTGAGTCGCTCGGAATATCGGGTTTGCCTGTTATTGGCGCGGGGATTAAACAACAATGCCTTGTTGTCCGAGTTGTCGATTTCAATTTCGACACTGCGTACACATCTTCGCAATATCTACGTGAAAACAGAAACGTCATCTCAACCCGAATTGATTCATGATTTGCTGACCCCGATGGTCAAGCGCCAATCGCCGACTGCAGGTAGCGAAAATGTCGCCTGAAGTCGCGCAGCTCGCCCCTTTGATCGTCATTACTCCGCTTTTGGCCGCAATGGCATGGAATGACCTGAAGAACCTCAGGATATCCAATAAGCTGGTGCTGATGATGCTCGCCGCTTTTGTCCTCTCCGCGCCCGTGTTTCTATCGTTGCACGAGACGGTGTACCGCGCGGTCTTCGGCGTTGGCGTTTTTGTCGTTGGTTTTCTTGGTTTCACGCTACGCCTGTGGGGTGGAGGGGACGTAAAGGCAATCGCCGCGCTGACATTGTTTGTGCCCAGCTACTTTCTTTTGCTGTTCTTTTACACTTTCACCCTGTCCATGGCCGTGGGCATGCTGTTTGTGATCACAAGCCGCTCGATAATTGGATTTCCGGAATGCCGCTGGCTCGCATTGCGACCAAAAGCCAGCTATCCGATGGGTGTATCGATAGCCATGTCGGGTGTATTATTGCCCTTGGTTGCGATGGGTTTGGGGTAGTACTATCCAAGATAGTTTTAGGCCGAATAGCCAATAAATAACGGTTGCTGGAGTGCTAGGGCAGAACGGAAGGCCATTAGGTTACTGTCGTAGCAGATGGCAACGCGTCTCCAATCTTTGAACCGGCCAAACATGATCTGGGGTGGTGTGGTGAGCACCACATCGCTTTATGAACTGTGAGGAAAATTCATTTTAGCGGTTTTCAGGTTGTCGGCGACAGCGCTTAGGCCAGAAAGATGTTGGGGTTGATCCGACAAACAGCACCGTGTTGGAGCCGAATGATCGTTTAGCGATAGGAAGGCTCTCCAATTTGCGCCTGCAGAGAATGTCCGGTTGCCGTCCAAATTGATCAATGCTGCGTAGCGAACCAGTGTCCAGTTTGGGCTTAAAGCAGTCTTTCGCTGCGTAGCGCATCAATGACCGCTGTGCGGACAAAGTGTGAATTCGCTGCGCCAGACCCAAGGTCTGCAATTGATGTATAGCGTCTTGGAGTAACGGGTATTCTCGGACTCAGAAATGTCCGCGTCGCAGCTTTGATTACTCGAAGTTTAACGGGTGGATCGCGGTTGTTCCACTTCCGTTTCTGACGATTCAGCAACTCCTACACTTTCAAATCGCGATAGCAGACTCACAGCGATGTAAATCGCGGCACACATTAAAAGAAAACCCAAGAAGTTTGGTTCATAAGCTTCCCTTGCCTCACGATAAATGTTCAGGCCTTCGATGTTTCGAAGAACAGAAAACCCCAAAACCGCAACTCCGATAAATGTGGGCAACACCAGTAGGAAATACCGCCGAACACGCCGCCCACCAGTCAAATAGAGAAGTTTCCCACAGCTTCCGCACATGTGGAAGTCGGTTTTATTGAGCCCGCGATGGGGATTAGTTGAAGCCATCATTCGTGGTGGCTGAGGACGACCGCATTCCGGGCACTTAATACCGATAATCTTTGACCACCATGTCGGAAGCTCACCAATTCGCGGAATGCTTACTTTGGGTGGATTGCCAGTGTTTCTTGCCAATTTTCTACAACGTGCCTTTTCGTATAATCGTCTAAACCTTCGATTTGGAACCGCTTCAACGACAGTTTATTTCTGCTCAGTAGCTCTTTGTACTTCCCACAAAGCGGACCTTCCATCAACTTGCAGCGTCGGTCAAAGTGGGCTCGGAGCCGTCGTTCGCTAAATCGCGACAAGTGTCTGCTGTGCGAACTTTTCCGCCTTTCGCCTGTTCGGAATCAAATACCGCAGGCAGCCCAAACCAGACATGCCACAGTAACACGCGGGACGGGCACTGCCGTTCTTTGCAGTCGCAAAGTCATTCATGGGAAACTCAAAAAGCGGCCATTCAGGTTCAGTATGACGATCTCGACGATCCCGCGGCCGCACCTATGCCTCCGAAGCGCCCTGTAGAATGGTCAGTCTATTGTAGGGTCTGTTCAGCGAGGAAAAACCGACGTCACCTCAGTTTTATTAAAGCCTAACAAAGCCTTAGGTGGTACAGGAGTAGACATCAACGTTTACGGATAAGCAGAGGGCGTTGCATCTCACAAACGCACCTTAATCTGTGTTTCGGGCAGTGCGAAAAGCGATCATGGTTAAGTCATCCAAACGTTCTTCATTCGTACTATGATCTTGGTAAGC
Organism: Ruegeria sp. CDSB117; assembly: GCF_059611005.1. NCBI lineage: Bacteria > Pseudomonadati > Pseudomonadota > Alphaproteobacteria > Rhodobacterales > Roseobacteraceae > Ruegeria > Ruegeria sp. CDSB117. The sequence continues at coordinate 299,653 of NZ_JBXWOS010000001.1, read as the reverse complement.
GCCGTGAATAGCCGACAATAGATCTTCCGAACACGACCACTCTTCCTGTTCGAATACAGATACAACTTTCTGGAAGCCAAAAGCCAAACGTTTTTCTCCACCTAATTGATCAATCAACCCATCAGTTGAAATAAAAAAATCTGCTATTTGATCCATTTGAACTTCGTGTTCCAAGAATTTTGGACCAATTGGAGTATCCACATACCCAATGCTCAGCTTATCGCCTCGGATTCGGTCAATTCCAGTCTTGGATTTGACCAAAAGAGACATGTGCGCGCCTGCAAACGTCGCAACCCCTTTTGCTGAATCGATCTGGCATATCGCAGCGTCCATGCCGTCGTTAGAAGTCCCGTTTGCAGTATCCTGATTTAAAAGTGCACGCGTCAAGTCGCTCAACTTGGACAGCGCCAGTGACGGGCTAAGCGTTTCATTTTCGAAGTAGAGCCGCTCGAGTGTAGCGATTGCCAACATGGTCATGAAGCCTCCGGGAACGCCATGTCCAGTACAGTCAATTACGGCGAGCGTCGTAATTGGGCCATCCGTTTTGATCCAGTAGATGTCCCCACCAACCAAATCGCGTGGTTCCCATATGACAGCGAAATCAGCAAAGGCGGCCTTGCACTGGCTTGTCGTGGGCAGCAAACCCTGCTGAATTCGCGTGGCATAGTTTACACTTGCGACGATCTGGTGGTGCGCCTCGCGGATTTCACTGACACGTTCAACCTCCCGATCCAACATTGAGTTATAGCTTTGAACAACCTTGCCAATCTCATCTTCCGACTGGTATGGGACAATTTGAGGGTCATCGTATCGCTCGAACCTTTCAATGGCTTTCAACATTTGGCCGAGAGGTCTGTTAATGAGCCATAAAAATGCAGCGGCACCTGCTAAGATGAGTGCAAATCCCCCGAGCATTCCAAGAAGTACCACAACCCCCACTTCTGTCCTTAACTCATCGTTCAAGATCTCCTGATCAATTCGGACCAACATCGTGGCTGGCCCTGCGGCCGTCGGAACAGAAACGACGACATCTAGACCAGATTTTTTTATCTTGTCGCATCCAATAGCAGGCCAAGAAACCAGAGATTCCGAGCTTCGCTCTAACCTCTGTTCAGCGCAAATAATGTAAGGAAAACCCGAATAGACGGCGAGCAGGCTCGTTGCTTGCGCAAAATTCCCTACTTCAACCAATTCAGCCAACGGGCGTGCTATACGATTGGCAATCGTTGCAACCTCTGCTGCAACCTGATCCGTTTGAGCTTTCTTTTTAAATTCATAGTAAAAAAGAAGCACAATGGCATTTAACACGCCTCCGAGCAGGAGGGTCGCCAGAATATGCTTCAGAAATATTCGGCGCTTCAAGAATGTCCAGAGTTTACGCAATAAATGCCTCTATAGTGTTCGGCATCTAGTTCCCGATGTTCTTCATCGCGGCCTGGAGAGCGCCACGATTGTTGACGATCATCTGTACAACTTTGTAATCCCCGGAAACTTCACGCACAAGAAAGTCCGCCGTCACGGTATCGCCATCTTCGGTTATCATTTCAGAGCAGACGAAATAGTCACTTCCCGCAAGAAGAACCATGGGATGAACATTCGCAGGGTAAACGGTTTCAAACGCGTTGGTGGTCGTGTCCAGATACGTGTAAGAACCGTCGACCATCACTCCATCTACATGTGAAATCATGGCGGATTGGAGCTTTGCCTTGACCTCAGTTGGAATGTCGGCCGCTGCTGCCGGGTTGGACGATATTACTACGGCGACCATACACAATAGCCTAATCATGCTAACCTCCCCACTAATAACACTGCACAATTGATACACTAAAAATGCATAAATGTGTATCTTGTGATATTAAGGCCTGAATTGAACTTGGTTCCACCCAAGCATGACCAAGGGGAACAAATGCTTGCAAGCGAAGTCTACGAACTGCGCGCGAACCTGCGCCGACAAGGCGTTGTCTTTGCATACAGTGGTTATGTAACTGAAGGTATCCTCAGCGGTGTTGGCGATGCGTTAAAGCAGAAATTAGTGTCTGAAGACGCTGACACCAAAACTCTCCGAAGTGTTTTCGCTGTTTTTGTAGAGCAAATGCAGAACATCATCAGATATTCAGTTGAACGGCTACCGACCGACGGTGAGACCGAGGTGCTGGACATAAGTTACGGCATTGTGACCATCGGAAACGAGGCCGGCGGCTATGTCGTTCATGCGGGCAATCTGATCCTTTTGAGTGACGTAGACAACATGCGAAGACGACTTTCAGAACTACGCGCCATGAATCGTGAGGAACTTAAGGCCGCATACAAAGACCAACTCCGGTCAGAAACTGACGCTGTCGGCAATAGTGCAGGTATCGGGTTAATTGAAATTGCGCGTCGAGCGTCAAAGCCAATCGAATTTGATTTTATGCGGATTGACGATCAGCACGCATTCTTCGCACTCAAAGCGACGGTTTAAGAGGGTACGAATGCAAAATATTGATATCCCGGCAACAAACCGCACTCCGGCCGTCGCGTTCGATTTTGACGTTGGCCACCTCAAACTGATTGGGGAATCCTATCCTGAGGATGTTACGACCTTCTACAACCCGTTGTTTGATGCTTTGAAAAGTTGGTTGGCGGATGGCTCAATATCCAAATGTCGTTTTGAATTTGAACTCATCTATTTCAATTCGTCCAGCGCCAAGGCCATCATGATGATCATGGAGCTTTTGGATTCCGCTGCTGAGGCGGGGAAAAGCGTTGACGTCTATTGGTTTCACGACCCCGAAGACGCGACCATGGAAGAACTTGGGGAGGAGTTTGGGGAAGACTTGAAACATGCCAAATTCACACTGGAAAAGTTGTTGGATCGATGACTATCGACGATCTCTTTGTTCGCGAGAATGAGGCTTTGGAAGTCGCGGAAGCAGCTTTAAACAGTGGACAATTTCCGAATGATGAAACGCGCAAGTCAATTGAAAACCTTGTAGGAGAATACAGAAAGCTGCTCAGAACCACGCGGCGCATGATGCGATTGAGTGATCGCAACGAGCGGGAACTGAATGCATTAGCCGAAAAACAGCGCATCGCCGCCGAAGAAGTTACCCAGAAAAACCAAGAGCTTGAGGCATTGTCAGGAAAGCTTGCCAAATACTTATCGCCTCAAGTCTACAACTCGATCTTTTCCGGTCGCCAAGAAGTTAAACTCGCGAGTAAGCGAAAAAAGCTGACAGTGTTTTTCTCGGACGTCGCCGGCTTCACAGAGCTTACGGATCAGATGGAGTCGGAAGATTTAACAGAACTCCTGAACAGCTACCTGACTGAAATGGCGGAAGTCGCCCTGAAACACGGTGCGACGATAGATAAGTTTATCGGCGACGCAATCCTTGTTTTCTTTGGAGACCCGGAGACTAAAGGGGTGCGGGAAGATGCTTTGACATGCGTGAGAATGGCAATTGCAATGCGAGACAAGTTGACAGAGTTGCGGGCAAAATGGAGCCGTCATGGAATAAGGCAACATTTACAATGCCGTATAGGTATCAATACAGGCTTTTGTACGGTTGGCAATTTTGGAAGTGACGACCGAATGGATTACACCATTATCGGCGGCGCTGTGAACGTGGCATCAAGGTTGGAGCATCAGGCCGAGGAAGGAGAGATTTACATCTCGTACGAAACCTGGGCTCACGTGAACCACGAAATAGAGACCGAAGAAGTTGGAGCTATCCAAGTCAAAGGCGTGGCTCAACCTGTCATGACATACCGTGTCTTGGGTCAAAAGAAATCGAGACCGCGCGCAGAAAAAGTAGTATATGAAAACCCGAATTTTCAAATGGTGTTGGACCCGAGCTCGATGACACCAGAAGAACGCGCCGCAAGCTTAGAGATACTTAAAACGGCTCTTGCATCACTCCGCAAAAACTAACACTGAGGTCTCGCAGCCAGTGTTTGAACGTGTCTCAGAAAATTCCCACGAATACTCAAGAATTGTTCCATGCTGTGGACAAGGTCAGTTTTGTTCATACATCTGAATTAGATGTAACCTGCCTCAAAGGTAGCTTCGCCCGCGGACTGTGAGCTCACCCAACCCAAAAGATTGCTCTTGCAGCGGACGGCTGCAATGCGATCTGCGACCGCAGAATAAAGACCTACCCTTGAATTCAGAAGAGAGCTGTTCGCCAAACTTTGCAAAGCCCGCTTTCTGCGCATTGCCGACATTGGTGCTGGTTGCCGCATTCGGAACCTTGGGCTCAACGCAGTCACCTGACGGATTTACTCAGATGACCGATTAGCGGATTTGAGCGGACGTTCACCCCCGAAAACTCGGAGTTTCAAACAGGAACAACCGCTCTCACTAAAAACGGTCGCTCTCCTAGATCGTGGCTACGACCGGCTTGCGGACAGAGCTGCAACCGTTTGAAGATTAGTTTTTTGATGTGTCGGCAAAGAAGCCACAACCGCACAATAATCCAAAATGGGGTCCAACTAACGCCAAATCCCTGTGGTGAACTGCACAATGCAGAGGTCAACTCTGCCTTCTCCCTGTTGGACTGGCCGGCGCGTTTGCGCCGGCTTTTTTTCAATCACGTGCCCCCTTTTTGGTTGTGCTAGTGCATTAGTCGCGTATCAGGAATTGATCTTCTCAGGCTGAAATCGGTCATTTGCTGCGCCATCAAGCGAGACTTCCAAACCGATGACCGGGCCGGGCTCGAAGCAGACATTCGGTTAATTCCGCTGAATGTCCGCCTTGCGGACAATGCGGCCGCTCAATGGTCACCGGCGCGACGACCGCTTTCTTTCGAATGCAATCTTGGCGTTCGTTCCAACATAGATTGTCCAGACGGAGACTTTCCGCAAATTGGGCCGTACCTCAGCGACTCGCTACAGTGGCTTGATAAGCGTCAAGCTCAGTGATCAGCTCAGTACCTGTAGGCGCGCCGTTTCTGGTGCAAAATTCAGACCACACCGCTCCGTAGGGTAGGTCTTTCAGTTCCTCTGTCACAACAAACCGGCTTGTGAAATCCAGCGCGTCCTCCGCTGCTCGCAAGCGATCCCAGGGCTTCAGAAGCGCCTGCAGAAGCGCCTTTTGCATGTTGCGCGTGCCGATCACCCAAGCGGCCGTGCGACTGATCGTGGCGTCGAAGAAATCAAGCCCGATATGGGTCTTGCCCAACAGGTCGCCGCTGACCAGTTCATGCGCCATCGCCAGGATGTCATCGTTCAGCATGATCACATGGTCGCTATCCCAACGCATAGGGCGCGACACGTGCAGCAGAAGCTCATCCAGAGACAGGGCCACGGCGCTCAGTTTGTCGGCGATATTCTCGGTCGGGTGGAAGTGCCCCATGTCGAGGCACAGCAGTGTCTTGTTGCGGATCGCATAGCCCATGTAGAACTCATGGCTGCCCACCGTGCAGGCCTCGACCCCGATGCCGAAAAGCTTGGATTCGACCGCATCCAACATATCCGATTTCGCCTCGGCCAGCATGGTGTCGAGCGAGGCCTCAAGCCGTGCCCTTGCCGCCATACGGTCGATAGGAAGGTCCTTGAACCCATCCGGAACCCAAATGTTGTTGATGCAGGGTGAACCAAGCGCGGCTCCCATCTGCGCCGCGATGTCCCGCGTGCGTTTTCCATGTTCGATCCAAAAGTCCCTGATGCCCTTGTCGGGGTGCGCCAACGTCAGGTTGTCGTCGGCCTTTTGATGGGCAAAGAAAGTCGGGTTGAAATCCAGCCCGATGCCGATGCCATTGGCCCAGTCGACCCATGGCGTGAAATGGCGGTACTCGATCTCATCCCGGTCCGGGGTATCGTCTGTGTCCATGTACATCGCGTGCAGGTTCAACCGATGTGACCCGGGGATATTTGCATAGGCAAACTCAAGATCCGCCCGCAGTTCGTCGGGGTTGCGGGCCCGGCCCGGATGGTTTCCGGTTGCCTGAATGCCCCCGCCCGAGGTGGCGGTCTGGTTTTCGAACCCCACCACGTCATCGCCTTGCCAACAGTGAACGGAAATCGGGATGTCCTTCAGAGCCTTGATCGCAGCATCAGTGTCGACGCCCCAGTCAGCGAATTGCGCTTTGGCGCTCTCATAGCTCATGGACCGTCTCCCTATCGCGTGAAGGCCTGAACGTTGCCCGCATCAACGTTCAGAATGTTACCCGTGGATTTGGCCGACGTCTCGGCGGCGAAGAAATAACAGGCCTCGGCGATATCTTCCGGCAGGACTGAGCGTTTCAGCATGGATCGGTTGCGGTACATCTCTTCCAGCCCCTCCTTATCCGTGCCGTAGGTCGAAGCCCGCTGATCCAGCCAATCGCCCTCCCAGATCTTGGAACCCCGCAACACCGCATCCGGGTTCACAACGTTGACCCTGATCCCGACCTCAGCACCTTCCAGCGCAAGGCAACGGGCCAAGTGGATTTCCGAGGCCTTCGCCGTGCAATAGGCCGAGGCATTGGGCGAGGCGGCAAGCCCGTTTTTCGAGGCCACGAAAACGATAGATCCGCCTATGGCCTGCACCCGCATGATCTTGAAAGTTTCTCGGCTGACGAGGAAATACCCCGTGGACAAGATGTCCATGTTCTTGTTCCAAAGGTCGAGGGATGTTTCCTCAATCGGGGCAGAGGATGCGATCCCGGCGTTCGAGACAAGGATGTCGATGCCGCCAAATTCGACGGATGTTTCAGCCAACGCGTGGGCCACGGCATTTTCATCCGTGACGTCCATCAGGACGGTGCACACGACGTCCTTGCCGAACTGCTGAGTCAGGACCCCTTCCGTCGCGGTGAGGCTTTCGGGATTGATGTCAGCCAGCATGACACAGGCGCCCTCGGACAGGCAACGTTCTGCCGTTGCCGACCCTATGCCACCGGCGCCGCCGGTGACCAGAGCGACGCGACCAGCCAGCGATTTTGGTTTCGGCATGCGCTGCAACTTGGCTTCTTCCAACAGCCAGTATTCAATGTCAAAAGCTTCCTGCTCTGGCAGGCCGCAGTATTCGCTGACGGCACGTGCCCCGCGCATAACATTGATCGCGTTGACGTAGAATTCGCCGGAAATGCGGGCCGTGCCCTTGTCCTTGGCAAAAGTGATCATGCCGACCCCGGGGATCAGGTAGACAACCGCGTTGGGGTCCCTAAGCGCAGGCGAGTTATCGTGTTTGCAACGGTTGTAGTAGGCCGTGTAGTCCTCACGATAGGCCGCGACTTGCGCGGGCAGGCCTTCAAGCACTGCGTCGATGTTGTTCTGGGCCGGGTCGAAGCCGACGACCAAAGGGCGGATCTTAGTGCGCAGGAAATGGTCGGGGCAGGACGTACCAAGGGCCGCCAGCGCCTCCATGTCCTTAGAATTCACGAACTCAAGCACCGAGTCGCTGTCGTTGAAATGCCCGACCATGTGCTGGTTGCCACTCACAAAGCCACGGATCGCGGGCATCAGCCGGGCGGCAACGGCCCGCCTGCTTTCCGGGGCGAGGCTCTCGTGGACCGCTCCGCCAAAGGCCGGAGCATCAGCGGTCTTTTCGGTCAACCACTTGGTCGCGACGTTGATCACGTCGATGGTGCAGTCATAGCAGTCTTTCGCCGTGTCAGCCCATGTGAACAATCCGTGACTTTCAAGGACAACGCCGTCGGCACCCGGGTTTTCCAGGCAGAACTTTTCAAGCCACAGGCCCAGTTCATACCCCGGCCGTTTCCACGGCAGCCAACCGATCCGGTCACCGAAAATTTCCTGGGTCAGCTCCTTCGAATTCTTCGACGCTGCGATCGCAATAATCGCGTCGGCGTGGACGTGATCGACATGTTTGCGCGGCACATAGGCGTGCAAGGGCGTGTCAATTGAAGCCACGCGCGGGTTCAGTTTGAAGGTGCAGTGGGGCAGATAGCCGACCATTTCATCTTCAAACTCGACCCCGCGATAAAGCCCCTTCAGCGCGTTCAGCTTGTCCATGTATAGCGTGGAGAAGCCGTCAAGTTTCATGGACCCGATGTCACCGCCGGAACCCTTGACCCAGAGCACCTCGACCTCTTTGCCGGACAGTGGGTCGGTTTCCATGGCCTTCGCAGAGGTATTGCCACCGCCATAGTTTGTGACGCGCTTATCCGATCCCAGCGTGTTGGAGCGATAGAGAAGCAGTTCCGATTCGGACATACCACCTGCCACAGCGTCATCCCAGCGGTTCTCAAGAAGCTGATTTTCGATGGATTTCAAAGTTCTGCCCTCCTCACGATGCATCGGTCGGTACTGCACCATCGCATTTAGGCTTAGTATTGTGCATCGTTATGTCAATCAAAAACAATCACAAACAGTCATTCTGCAATGCAGAATGATTGAAAGTGATCGAAAATGATTGACAGCTGCGACGAATCTGCGCAGCGTGGAGTGAATGGGAGGTGACTTTGCACGAAAAAGAACGCCATAGGATCATCATTTCTGCGGTGCAGGATCGCCCCGTCGTGACGGTTGGGGACCTGTGCACCTTGACCGGCGTGTCCGAAGCCACCATCCGGCGCGACATTTCAACACTTCACATGAAACAGAAGGTACGCCGTATCAGAGGCGGCGCTGAGGCGATAACGCCACCGCAGTTCGCCGGGCTGGCGGGCCGTCCGTTCGTCGTCAACGAAACCATGAATATCGCAGCGAAGCAGGCGATTGCGCGCGCGGCGGTTGAGTTGTGTAGCGAAGGTGACAGCATCATAATCAACGGGGGCACAACGACCTTTCAGATGGTGCATCCGCTGGCCAATCGCAGGATGCAGGTCTTTACCAATTCGTTCCCGATTGCCGAGCACCTGCTGAAGCATTCGAAGAACACGATCATGTTGTCAGGCGGCGCGATCTACCGGGAACAGAACATAATCCTGTCGCCATTTGACAACGACGTGACCCGCAACTTCTATGCAAAGCGCATGTTCATGGGGGCGCAGGGGCTGGGCCCCATCGGCCTGATGGAGGCCGATCCGCTTTTGATCCAGGCAGAACAGAAACTGATCGGACAGGCGGATGAGCTTATCGTTCTGGTCGACAGTTCGAAATTCGCGCAGCGCTCCAGCCTGGTGCTTTGCCAGTTGGACCGGATCACGACCGTGATCACCGACGAAGGAATTCCTGACAAGGCGGCGGCCATGCTTGAGGCTGCCGATGTGAATCTGATCGTTGCCCAGTCGGGCAGCGTTCAAGAAAACGAGGTGGCCTCTTGACCGCCTCCGAAACCCGAGACCCAAACATGACTTTCTGGGAGGAACTATCATGAAGCGTCGTACTTTCACATCACTTGTCGCAGGGATGAGCCTTGCTGCCGGTATGTTTGGCACCACGGCGATGGCGCAGGACAACATGCGCATCGCTCTGGTCGTAAAAGCGCTTGGGATCGGCTTCTTTGAAGCGGCCGCCGAAGGCGCTGAAGAGGCTGCCGGAGAGCTTGGCAATGTCGAGATCATCTACACCGGCCCGACCGACACCACTGCGGAAGGTCAGATCGAGGTCATCAACTCCCTGATCGCGCAGGGTGTCGACGCCATCGCGATTTCGGCAAACGACCCCGATGCACTTGTGCCAGCGCTGAAACGCGCGATGGACCGCGGTATCACCGTGATTTCCTGGGACTCGGGTGTGGCTGAAGGCGGACGCCAAATGCACCTGAACCCATCCTCGACCCCGCTGATCGGCAATACGATCATCAAGCTTGCCGCGGATCACATGCCGGATGGTGGTGAAGTCGCGATCCTGTCGGCGTCGGCCACGGCAACCAACCAGAACGCCTGGATCGAGGCCGCGAAAGAGGTTCTTCCGAACTATGACGGCGTAGATCTGGTGGCCACCGTCTATGGCGACGACCTCAGCGACAAATCCTACCGAGAAGCACAGGGCCTCATGGCATCCTACCCTAACCTGAAGGCGATCATCGCGCCAACGACCGTTGGCATCCTGGCGTCCTGCCAGGCGGTGACCGACGCGGGCAAGATCGGTGAGATCAACGTGACCGGTCTGGGCCTCCCGTCCGAGATGGCAGGCTGTGTTGATAGCGGTGCAACCAAGAGCTTCGCAATCTGGAACCCGATTGACCTTGGCTACTCGGCCACCATGCTTGCGCACGCAATCGCCAACGGTGCTGAAACCGGTGCCGGTGCCGAAATCCCGATGGGCCGCATGGGCTCGGTGACGCTGGATGACACCGGCTCGGCAGCCATGGCTGATCCGTTCACCTACGACAGCTCGAACATCGAACAGTTCAAGTCGATCTTCTAATCTGAACGACGTGTCTGGGCGTGTGCGATGACCCACGCCCCGACACCCCACTCTTCCCACATCCAGAAACACCGTCCATGCAGTTGGAATTGAGACCAGACGTGTCGAACGCCGCCGCCCCTACACCGCTTCTGAGCCTGTCCGGCGTGACCAAGACATTTCCCGGCGTGCGGGCCCTTTCAGATGTTTCGCTAAACCTCTACCCGGGCAAGGTCACGGCATTGGTGGGCGAAAACGGTGCTGGCAAGTCTACCATGGTGAAGGTTCTGACGGGCATTTATCAACCCGACGAGGGTGACATCCGGATCGATGGCGAGGCTCTCAGTTTCCCGACACCGCAATCCGCCGAAACTGCTGGCGTGACCGCCATCCATCAGGAAACCGTCCTTTTCGACGAACTGACGGTGGCGGAAAACATTTTTCTCGGCCATGCGCCAAAGGGGCGATTTGGCCTGATCGACAAAACTGCCATGGCGACCCGTGCGCGCGAGATTCTGGATGGAATCGGGGCCAAGATTGATCCGGGCGCGACGCTCAAGGACCTTGGAACCGCGAACAAGCACCTGGTTGCCATTTCCCGGGCGCTGTCCATCGACGCGCGCGTTGTGATCATGGACGAACCGACCGCAGCCCTCAGTCAGAAAGAAATCGAAGAGCTTTACGAACTCGTTGAAAGCCTGAAGGCGCAAGGCAAGGCGATCCTCTTCATTAGCCACAAGTTTGACGAGATCTTCCGCATCGCCGATTTCTACACCGTCTATCGTGACGGCCAGATGGTCGGCGAAGGGGCGATTGTAGATGTCAGCGAGCCGGAACTGGTCAAGCTTATGGTAGGCCGCGACGTCAGCCAGATTTTCCCCGAACGCGACCACAACGTCGGCCACGATATCCTCGAAGTCGCAGGGTACGACCACCCGACCGAATTCGCGGATATCGGTTTCACGCTCAGGCGCGGCGAAATCCTCGGGTTCTATGGGCTGGTCGGCGCAGGTCGGTCCGAATTCATGCAGGCCCTTTTAGGGATCACCCGCCTCTCGGGCGGAACCTTGAGGATCGACGGGGCACCGGTTTCGATTGCATCGCCCGCCGACGCGGTCGCAAGTGGCATCGTCTATGTCCCGGAGGACCGGGGCAAGCAAGGCACAATCAGCGCGCTGCCGATTTTTCAGAACGTGACGCTGCCGTCACTCGCTCGCACCTCGCGCAAGGGGTTCATCAGGCTGGCCGAGGAATTCAAGCTGGCGCGGGAATATACCGAACGTCTCGACCTGCGCGCCGCTTCGCTGGACACCGATGTCGGCAACCTGTCGGGCGGCAACCAGCAGAAGGTCGTGATCGCCAAATGGCTCGCCACCCAGCCCAAGGTCATCATCCTGGACGAACCCACCAAGGGCATCGACATCGGGTCTAAGGCCGCCGTGCATGAATTCATGGCGGAGCTTGCCGCGCAAGGGCTCGCCGTCATCATGGTCAGTTCCGAAATCCCCGAGATCGTGGGCATGTCGGATCGAGTGATCGTCATGCGCGAGGGGCGCATCGTGGCGGAACTGGCCCGCGACCAGATCACGCCCGAAACGCTTGTCAGCCACGCCGCAGGGATCAGGGAGGCCGAGCAATGAAACGTATTCTCGCCTCCCGCGAACTTTTGCTGCTGGTCGCCATCGCATTGGTGCTTGGCATCATCTCAAGCCGCTTCCCGGCGTTCATAACGCTGTCGAACCTGGCTGCCGTCTTCAACGACACCTCGCCGCTTATCCTGCTAGCCATCGGCCAGATGATCGTGATCTTGACAAAGTGCATCGACCTCTCGGTCGCCGCCAACCTCGCGCTGACCGGCATGGTCGTGTCCCTGATCAATATCTCGGCACCAGGTCTGCCGATTATCGTAACGCTGGTCGTGGCCACCGGGTTCGGGGCGTGCCTTGGAATGTTTAACGGTATCATGGTGTGGAAATTGGACATCCCGCCTATCGTAGTGACGCTTGGCACCATGACCATCTTCCGGGGGACCATCTTCCTTCTGACCGAGGGCAAATGGGTCAACAGCCACGAGATGAGCGACACTTTCAAGGCATTCCCGCGCACCGAGCTTCTTGGCCTTCCGGTGCTAAGCTGGTTTGCCATCGCGGCGGTGATCCTTTTCACCATCGTCATGACCCGCACCACCCTGGGCCGCGCCTTCTACGCTGCCGGGGGCAACCCCCATGCGGCGACCTATGCCGGGATCAATGTGGGCCGGACCCAGTTCTGGGCCTTCACGATCTCTGGCGCGCTGGCCGGTCTGACCGGCTACCTCTGGGTCTCTCGCTTCGCGGTTGCTTATGTCGATGTTGCCGGGGGGTTTGAATTGACCGTCGTGGCGGCCTGCGTAATTGGCGGCGTGTCGATCATGGGTGGCATCGGTTCGGTCCCCGGCGCGCTGCTGGGCGCGCTGTTCCTCGGCATCATTGCCAATGCCCTGCCGGTCGTGAACATCTCTCCCTTCTGGCAGATGGCCATCTCGGGCGGCGCGATCATCGTCGCAGTTGTTCTGAATGCCCAGGCCAACCGGACGAAGGGCCGCATAATCCTCAAACGCGCGGAGCACGCGACATGACCACGACGACACGCGCGATCCCCGATCGCCTGCGCTCGCCGCTGGAGCGGAACCTGAAAAGCTGGGAAAGCCTACTGATGCTGGTCGCAATCGGCATCTTCATCGCCAACAGCTTCGCCTCACCCTATTTCCTGAATGCCTGGAACCTCTCCGACGCGACCTTCAACTTCACCGAAAAGGCGATGATTGCCTTTGCCATGGCCCTGCTTATCATCTCTGGTGAAATCGACCTCAGCGTCGCCGCGATCATCGCACTGGCTTCGACCGCCATGGGCGCCGCCGTGCAGGCGGGTGTCGGGACAGAGGGGCTGGTCCTGATCGGTCTGGCCGTCGGTCTGGCCTGTGGCGCGGTAAACGGTTTCCTCGTCACCGGCCTTGGTCTGCCATCCATCGTCGTCACCATCGGCACGATGAGCCTTTTCCGCGGGATCAGTTTCATCGTGTTGGGCGATCAGGTCTACAAGGGCTATCCAGCCGATTTCGCCTTCTTCGGGCAGGGCTATGTCTGGTGGGTGATTTCCTTCGAATTCGTCCTCTTCGCCATCATTGCGGTGATCTACGCGGTCATCCTGCACATGACCAATTTCGGCCGCGCGGTCTATGCAATCGGAAACAATGCCACCGGGGCGCTGTTTTCGGGCATTCGGGTGGGCCGGGTGAAGTTCACCCTGTTCCTGCTGACGGGCCTGATGTCCGGGGTCGCCGCCGTCTGCCTGACATCCCGCCTCGGCTCGACCCGACCCTCCATCGCCTTCGGGTGGGAACTTGAGATCGTGACCATGGTCGTCCTTGGCGGGGTCAACATCCTCGGCGGCTCCGGCTCCATCCTCGGCGTTGTGATCGCGGCCTTTGTCATGGGGCTTGTGACATTCGGACTTGGCTTGCTGAACGTGCCCGGTATCGTGATGTCGATTGTTATCGGGGCGTTGCTGATCTCGGTCATCGCGCTGCCCCGGCTCTGGTCGATGTGGAGGGGCTGACATGGAAAAATACGCCTTCAAGATGAAGCTCAAGCCGGGCTGCAGGGATGAATACGAAAAGCGCCACGATGAGGTCTGGCCAGAGCTTGCCACGCTGCTGAAAGACGCGGGCGTGTCTGACTATTCGATCCATTTGGACGAAGAAACGAACATTCTTTTTGGCGTCCTCTGGCGCACCGACGACCACAAAATGGATGCCTTGCCCCGCCACGAGATCATGCAGCGATGGTGGGCGCATATGGCGGACATCATGGAAACCAATCCCGACAACGAACCCGTGGCGGTGCCGCTGACGCCCGTCTTCTACATGCCATGACCCCCCGGCACGTCGCCGTCATCGACATCGGCAAGACCAACGCCAAGCTTGCGCTGGTCGATGCGACTGACATGTCCGAAGTGGAGGTGCTGACCCGGCCTAACATGGTTCTCGCCATTCCACCCTATCCGCACTTCGATGTTGAGGCTATCTGGCGCTTCGTTCTGGACGGGTTGGAGCAGTTTCAGAAGGCGCATGGCGTAGATGCCATTTCCATCACGACCCACGGGGCGTCTTGTGCCCTGATCGCGCCAGACGGCGCGCTTGCTGCCCCGATCCTCGACTATGAGCACACAGGCCCTGATGATCTGGCCGCGGCGTACGACGCCATCCGCCCGCCCTTTGAGGAAACCGGATCGCCAAGGTTGCCGATGGGTCTGAACCTGGGTGCGCAGTTGCATTGGCAATTTGAGCAGGACCCCGCGCTTCGCGAACGCACCGCCGCCATTGTTACCTATCCGCAATACTGGGGACATCGCCTGACAGGAGTGCCGGCTAGCGACGTGTCGTCCCTTGGTTGTCACACGGATCTGTGGAAACCGTCCAAGGCGCTCTATTCTTCGTTGGTCGAACGGTTGGGCATATCTGAAAAAATGGCGCCCGCGCGCAAATCTGCGGAGGTTCTCGGACCCGTGTTGCCGCAGGTCGCATCGCAAACCGGCCTGCGCTTTGACACGCCGGTGCACTGCGGCATCCACGATTCAAACGCATCGCTTTTGCCTCATGTACTGACCCGAACCGGGCCGTTTTCCGTCGTTTCGACCGGGACATGGGTCATTGCCATGACCATCGGCGGCGAAGAAGTAACTCTGGAACCTTCGCGTGACACGCTTCTTAACGTCAACGCACTGGGTGCCCCGGCACCCTCCGCCCGTTTCATGGGGGGACGCGAGTTCGAGTTGGCGATGAACGGTCAAACCACTCAATGTGCAGAGGAATTCCTTGACCTGGTCGCGAAAGACGGCCCCATGCTCTTGCCCGCAATGGTCCCGGACAGCGGACCGTTTCAGGGGCAAAAACACAGCTGGATGGGGTCAGAGCCTTTGCCCGGAACCCAGGAACGCGCAGCGGCGGTGAGTTTTTACCTCGGATTGATGACCGCGGAATGCCTGTCGCTGACCGGACACAAGGGCCCCATTATCGTCGAAGGTCCATTTGCCAGGAACAAAGGCTTCGTCAGTATGCTCGCCGCGGCGACAAACTGCAGGGTCGACGCGACCGTCACCGCAACAGGGACGAGCCAGGGAGCCGCCCTCTTGGCAATAGGCGCACTCCCCGAGCGCGCGGCCTTCGACGTCGAAACCTATTTTCACAAGACCGACGTGAGCTACCAACGTTACGCGAACAGTTGGCACAGAGCCGCAAAAGCAGGCCTGGAATCACGCCCATAGGATACCCTAAAAACCTGCACGGAACTCCGATAGCAGACATTGGGGACCAGCGTGAAACTGAACGGAATGGGCTCAGTGCAGTCCTTGCCGCCAATAAGACGAATGCCCGTTCTGTACGCAATGGGGACATTCGAACAGTTCCGATGGGAACAGGGACACTTTGATTGTTCCGTTGGTTCTATTAAAAAATTGACAGCTTACTTTTTGGCCAAACTCCATAACTTGCCTGCGATTCAGCTGCAGATTTTTTGTTCAACAAAGATCAGTTGTCTGAAAAAAAACAAATCCTCTATTGACCGCAAATTCGGGATGAAATAGACCCGCTCGAGCTGAGCGGGCGTCGTATACTGGCTATTACCTCAGCCTTCCAAGCTGATGAAGCGGGTTCGATTCCCGCCGCCCGCTCCAAGAATTTTTCTCCGACATATAACCTGCAAAACGACTATATTTATTCTAATAGTGCATTGAAATAGTTGTTAAAGCAGTGATTAAGATGCTTGCCTTCCAAGCTGATGAAGCGGGTTCGATTCCCGCCGCCCGCTCCAAATCAGCCTTTAAATTCTGCGTCAAATGGCCCTTTTATGTGGGGTCATATATTGTGGTTCTTGACCCGGCTTGCCGTGGCCGCCAAGAAGCGAACACTTAAGTGCGAAAAAGACGTAAGGGCCAATTATGGCAAACTCTGCCTCAGCCACGCCTAAGGGCAAACCTGCACCCGGTGCCACGGAAGAGCGTGCTGGATCGCGGAAGATAGGCGTTCTGTCGTCTCTTTGGCCATTTATGAAGCCGTATCGGGCCCTGATGACGGGTGCGGTTCTGGCACTGGTGTTGACAGCCAGCATGACGCTAACCCTGCCACTTGCGGTACGCCGAGTAGTCGACAATTTCCGAATTGAGGATGGCGAGTTGCTGGATTGGTACTTTCTGGCGGCACTGGGCATTGCCGCGATTTTGGCGGTGGGAACTGGCATCCGGTATGCGTTGGTGACCCGGTTGGGTGAGCGCGTTGTGGCCGATATCCGCAAGGCCGTGTTTAACCGCGTTATTGGGATGAGTCCCGAGTTTTACGAACGGGTCATGACCGGAGAGGTTCTCAGCCGTATCACGACGGACACGACCCTGATTCAGTCCGTGCTGGGATCGTCCGTATCCATTGCCTTGCGCAATATGCTTTTGTTCGCGGGTGGTTTGGTTCTGATGCTGCTGACCTCGGCCAAGCTAACGGGAATGGTGCTTTTGCTGATCCCGGTGGTGGTGGTGCCGATACTCGTTTTGGGGCGTCGTTTGCGGGTCCTCAGCCGCGAAAATCAGGACTGGATCGCGGCCTCGTCGGGTAACGCAGGCGAGGCACTGAGCGCGGTGCAAACCGTTCAGGCATTTACGCATGAAAAAGCCAGCCGGAGGCAGTTTGGTGATATGACCGAAACCTCTTATGCGGTTTCTCTTCGGCGTATTCAGACGCGCGCCGTGATGACGGTAATCGTTATCTTCCTTGTATTTTCGGGCATCGTCGGCGTGTTGTGGATGGGGGCAAACGACGTTCGCAACGGCGTGATGACCGAAGGTGTTCTGATCCAGTTCGTGATCTATTCAATCATCATGGCCGGCTCTGTCGCCGCCCTCTCTGAGATTTGGAGCGAGCTGCAACGTGCAGCCGGCGCGACCGAGCGCCTGGTGGAATTGCTGAATGCGCAGGATACCGTGATTGATCCGGACAAGGCAGCATCACTGCCTACTCCTGTTCGGGGCGAGATCCGTTTTGAGGATGTGATCTTCCACTATCCGGCCCGTCCGGATGTTGTGGCCCTGGACCATCTGACCCTGTCGATCCAACCGGGTGAAACCGTGGCTTTCGTTGGTCCATCGGGTGCAGGCAAAACCACAGTGATTCAAATGATCCAGCGGTTCTACGACCCGGATGCAGGTCATGTCAGTCTGGACGGCGTTGACCTGCGTGACCTCGACCGATCCGATTTCCGGCAGCACATGGCATTGGTGCCCCAGGACCCGATCATCTTTGCAGCCTCGGCCCGCGAGAATATTCGGTTCGGGCGTCTGAACGCCTCGGATGCCGAGGTTGAGGCCGCCGCGCGTGCAGCTGCGGCACATGAGTTCATCTCGAAACTACCCGAAGGCTATGACAGCTTTGTCGGGGAACGCGGCGTAATGCTGTCGGGCGGTCAGAAACAACGCATAGCGATTGCCCGCGCCATCTTGCGTGATGCTCCGGTTCTGCTGCTGGACGAGGCGACTTCGGCCTTGGATGCCGAAAGCGAACGCGCGGTTCAGGGCGCGGTTGACCAGATGCGCGCCGGGCGCACCACACTGATCGTGGCCCACCGTCTGGCGACGGTCAAAAAGGCGGATCGGATCGTTGTGATGGAAGCCGGTCAGATCGTGGCCCAAGGCACGCACGAGGATCTGGTCGTTCAGGATGGCTTGTATGCTCGCCTGGCGCGCCTGCAATTCACCGACGGAGTTGCGGCAGAATAGCCTGACGTCGGGGAAGTCAGTTTTACGCCGCTGCGTAATTCTACAAATTTGGGCGTGGCCCCTCTAACCCGTCGCTTGCACCTGCGGGGTTTTGCTTCCATCTTGTTTTGGAAAAAACCGCGCAAGACGCGGGAGAAAAACAGGGAGGAGTCACATGGCCTTTGTGGGTTTGGAAGACAAGGCGAGAATGGAGCAGGAAATGTCGTGGGAGGATCGGGATGTTCCGGTCACTTTCCACCAGTTGCTGTCACGCACAGCAGGCAAATTTCCGAACAGTGATGCGGTCAGCTTTCAGCTCATGTCTGGTCCGACAGACAAGGCCGAGACTCTGACGTGGTCGCAACTGTTGGGCAAAGTCAATCAGGCAGCGAACCTGTTCCGGTCTTTGGGCGTCGGTGAGAAAGACGTGGTGGCCTATGTGCTGCCCAACTGTAACGAAACGCTGGTCACCCTGATGGGTGGCGCGGTCGCAGGGATCGTGAACCCGATCAACCCGTTACTTGAGCCCGAGCAGATCGCAGCAATTCTTCGCGAAACCGGCGCCAAAGTGGTTGTGACGTTGAAGTCCTTCCCCAAAACGGATGTGGCGCAAAAGGTCGAAGAGGCGGTGCGCCATGCACCCAACGTCAAAACCATTCTCGAGATTGACCTCAACCGTTATCTGACGCCGCCGAAATCCTGGCTGGTACCCTTCCTGCGCCCCAAAATGGGCGACAAGGAAAAACTGGCGCATGCGGACTATAAGAACTTCAACAAGGAACTGTCCAAGCAACCGACGACACTGACTTTTGAAGACAGCAAGGAAGATCGCGTCGCCTGTTATTTCCACACCGGCGGCACGACCGGTATGCCGAAGGTGGCGCAGCACAAATACTCGGGCCTGATCTATAACGGCTGGCTTGGGAGCACGCTGCTGTTTTCCGAAGAAGACGTGATCATGTGCCCGCTGCCCATGTTCCACGTTTTTGCCGTGCACGTGATCATGATGGCCGCTGTGTCGTCAGGCGCACATGTGGTCTTCCCAACGCCTGCGGGATATCGCGGCGACGGTGTTTTCGACAATTTCTGGAAATTGATTGAGCGCTGGAAAGTAACGTTCATAATCACCGTACCTACAGCGATTGCTGCCAAGATGCAGCGACCCGTGGATGCGGACATCTCAAGCGTGAAGACGGCGTTCTCAGGTTCAGCACCTTTGCCCGTCGAACTGTTCCGCCGGTTCGAAGAAGCGACCGGTGTGACCATCGTCGAAGGCTATGGGCTAACCGAGGCCACCTGTCTGGTGTCATGCAACCCAGTGGATGGGGAAAAGAAGATCGGCTCGATCGGTATTCCGTTCCCCTATACGGATGTGAAAATCCTGCAGGATGGTCCGGATGGGCCAAAGGAATGCGCCGCAGATGAAATCGGTGAGATTTGTATCTCGAACCCAGGGGTCTTCGCGGGCAATACCTATACCGAGGCGGACAAGAACGTAGGTCTGTACCACTTCGACAAATACCTGCGCACAGGCGATCTGGGACGCTTTGACGGGGATGGCTACCTTTGGATCACAGGTCGTGCCAAGGACCTGATCATTCGCGGCGGTCACAACATTGACCCGGCCGAGATCGAAGAAGCCCTGTTGGGGCACGATGCTGTCGCCTTTGCCGGTGCCATCGGGCAGCCTGACGCCTATTCGGGCGAGGTGCCTTGCGCGTTTGTCGAACTGGTTGATGGGGCTTCGGTCACCGAGAAAGAGCTGATGGAGTATTGCAACGTGCATGTCCATGAACGCGCGGCACAACCCAAGCACATGACCATTCTGGACGAACTGCCCAAAACTGCGGTCGGTAAGGTCTTTAAGCCTGAGCTCCGCAAACAGGCGATCACGCGTATCTATAACGGCGCGTTGGAAGAGGCTGGTCTTGAGGCACGGGTCATTTCGGTCATCGACGATAAGAAACGTGGACTCGTTGCGCAGCTTGACGCGAAGGGTTCCGCAGAGGACGATGTCAGCAAAGTGCTGGGATCGTTCACCCGGCCGTGGGAGTGGGCTGCCTGACCGGGAGGAAACATGGATTATGAACGTCTGATTGATGAAGAGACTTGGGCGTTCATAAAACGAACGGCTGAAAGCTATCCGGATGATGCGGTCGACCTTACGATCGAGGATCAGCGCCGGGTCTACGACACGATGTGTCGCGACTTTCGCCAACCCCGCCCACAAGGGGTCGAAACACAGGACAGGCAGGCATTTGGCGTGCCTGTCCGGGTCTACAACGCGGGTCAGCCGACGCGAACTGTCACTTATTTTCATGGTGGCGGATTTGTTGTTGGAGGTCTGGACAGCCACGATGATGTTTGCGCCGAGATCTGCGCGCAGACCGGATATCGGGTTGTGGCCGTGGACTACCGTCTGTGCCCCGAACATGTCCACCCGGCGCAGTTTCAAGACAGCTGGAATGCGACAAACTGGGTGGCGCAGGAATTCGGCGACCCGATTGTCCTTGCGGGTGACAGTGCCGGTGGCAACCTGGCGGCCGCAGTCGCCCAATACGGACGAGGTAAGTTGGACCATGTGCTGGGTCAGGTCCTGATCTACCCCGGTTTGGGTGGTGACAGCACGAAAGGGTCGTATATAGAGCACGCCCACGCGCCGCTTTTGACGCTGGATGAGATTCAGTTCTACGAAAAAGTGCGTTGTGGTGGTGATATCCCGCAAGATGATCCGACCTTCGCGCCGCTTCACGACACAGATTTCTCGGGTCTTCCGCCGACCGTGGTGGTGACTGCAGATTGTGATCCGCTGCGGGATGATGGTGGCGCTTATTGCGACAAGATTTCCGCCGCCGGAGGGCATGCGCATTGGATCAACGAGCCGGGCCTCGTTCACGGTTATCTGCGCGCGCGTACCAGTGTTAAGCGCGCGGCAGACAGTTTTGAGAGGATTTCGGTCGCGATCGAGGCGCTGGGCCAGCAGATCTGGCCCTACGACTGATCTCTCACTTCAGGAACTGTTTCGCCTTCATCGTTTCGGCAATGGGCGCACCCATCCGGTTCAGGATCGTGGGCGCTAGTTGCAGCTGGTCGATCACCGTGTCGACCTCGGGGCCTTCGGCGTCGCCAAAATAATACAGCGCGGTTTCCTGTTGCAGCGGGCTGCGCCCGCCGTGGTGTCCCCGCTCATCCTGTCCGTGATCAGCGGTCACAATCACGTCGTACCCCAGTTGTCGCCAACGCGGGATGAAAGGGGCCAGCATCTCGTCAGCTACGAAGCAAGCGTGGTCCATCTCTTCGCAATCGTGGTAAAAACGGTGCCCCATACTGTCCAATGTGCAGGCATGCAGCAGGCCGTAGTCCAACCCATGACGCAGGCAGAGGTTGGTCAGAGTGGCATAGAGATCCACGTCGGATGGCGTCATCTGATTGGCTTTGCCATAGCCTGTCATGGTATGAAAGCGACCGTGGTTGATCGTTTTGCTCTCAGGCTCATCATATTCAATGTCACGGACGTAATCGAACGGGTGGCGGTTGAAGAACTGCGACCAATAGCTGTGGGTGACAGCGCCGGTTACGCCACCAGCCTCTCGTACCTGGCTGAAAACGTCCTTGTGGCTCAGGCGGAATACATTGCCGTTGCCGGTACAGCCGTGTTCCTGCGGTGTCACACCAGTATGGATCGAGGCATAGCAGCTGGCCGACGTGGACGGCAGAACAGCGCGTAGCTTCCAGACCCGCGCCTCACCGCTGTCGACCCAACCTTCAAGGTTACCGAACAACCGTCGGAAATTGCGCCACGGAACACCGTCCAGGATGATGAGGAGTAGTTTGCGGTCCATGTCATTGGCCTTTTGACTAGATATTTCCGGCGACCCTAGGGGATTCGCGATCATGGGTCTGCCCGTTCGCGCCCCCAATAGCAAAATCCCGACACCTGTCATCGAACAAGGCGCCGGGATTTCAATTTTTCACTTGTCTGTCACGGAAAGGGCAGGGGTCAGTTTCCGGCGCTTTCCATTTTGCGGTGGGCGACAACCTCTTCCAGCCAACCCAGATGCATTTCGGGGACGGAACTGAGCAGCAGATCGGTATAGTCGTCAAACGGCGGGCTCAGCACCTCGCTTTTTGACCCATAGCGAACCACGCGGCCCTGATACATCACCGCGATGCTATCGCTGATCGCGCGCACCGTCGCCAGATCGTGGGTGATGAACAGGTACGCCACATCCTCGATCTTCTGAAGGTCCAACAGCAGTTTCAGGATGCCGTCCGCAACCAGTGGATCGAGCGCCGAGGTGACCTCGTCACAGATGATCATCTTGGGCTTGGCCGCCAGTGACCGCGCGATACAGACACGCTGTTTCTGACCACCTGACAGTTCCGCCGGATAGCGGTCCATGTACTTTTCGCCCAGTTCGATCTCATCCAACAGTTCGACGATCCGCTTGCGTTTTTCGGCACCGCGCATGTTGAAGTAGAACTCCAGCGGGCGCCCAATGATCGTACCAACCGTCTGGCGTGGGTTCATTGCCACGTCAGCCATCTGGTAGATCATCTGCAGCTCGCGCAGGTCTTCACGGCTGCGGCCCTTCAGATCGCCACTAAGCTTGCGGCCAGCAAAGGTGATTTCACCATCGCGCGGCGGCAGCAAGCCTGTGATCACCCGCGCCAGTGTCGACTTGCCCGAGCCGGATTCGCCGACAACCGCCAGTGTCTGCCCCGGATGAAGCTCGACATTGACGTTGTGTAGCACGTCAAAATTCAAACCCTTGTAGCGCGCGGTAATACCTTCGACGCTCAATACCGATTCCGGTGTGGGTTTTTTCTCTTCGTGCTCGATCGAGCGGACCGAAACCAGCGCCTTGGTGTACTCTTCCTGCGGGTTGTTGATGATCTGGTCGGTATTGCCATACTCGACCGTATTGCCCATTCGCAGAACCATGATGTCATCACTGACCTGAGCAACAACGGCGAGGTCATGCGTGATGTAGAGCGCAGCAACGCCAGTATCACGAATGGCCTCCTTGATCGCCATCAGAACGTCGATCTGAGTGGTCACATCCAGTGCCGTGGTCGGTTCATCAAACACCACAAGATCAGGCTCGGGACATAGCGCCAGCGCCGTCATGCAACGCTGTAGCTGACCGCCCGAGACCTGGTGAGGATAACGATCACCGATATTGTCCGGATCGGGCAGCCCTAGCTTGGCGAACAGTTCCCGCGCACGGCCTTCAGCCTCTTTTCGCGAAAACTTCTTATGTTCGACCGCAGCTTCGACAACCTGATCCATGATCTTCTTGGCCGGGTTGAACGATGCGGCGGCGGATTGCGAGACATAGGCAACCTCGCCCCCACGCAGATTGCGGATATCGCTATGCGGGGTTTTTAGAATGTCGCGCCCGTTGACCCAGACTTCTCCGCCGGTCAGTTCGACGCCACCGCGGCCATAAGCCATGGACGCCAGACCGATGGTCGATTTACCGGCACCGGATTCGCCGATCAGCCCCAACACCTTTCCGCGTTCGAGGTCAAAGCTGACCCCGTGCACGATTTCGATGTCATGGGGCTTTTCGCCGGGCGGATAGACGGTCGCGCCGATCTTGAGGTTGCGGACCTTGAGAAGGGTATCACTCATCCCCGGCCTCCTTTCAGCGATGTGGTACGGTTCAGAACCCAGTCAGCCACAAGGTTGACCGAGATGGCGAGCGTCGCAATGGCCACAGCGGGGTACAATGCCGCGCCGATACCATAGACGATCCCGTCCTTGTTTTCCTTCACGATGCCACCCCAGTCCGCCAGCGGCGGCTGGACGCCCAGACCCAGGAACGACAGGGTCGAGATAAACAGAACCATAAAGATAAACCGCAGCCCGAATTCAGCCACCAGAGGTGACAGAGCATTTGGCAGGATTTCCCGGAAGATGATCCAGCGACGACCTTCACCGCGCAGCTTTGCGGCTTCGACATAGTCCATCACGTTGATGTCTACGGCGACCGATCGAGACAGTCGGTAAGGACGTGTGGCGTCCAACAGCCCCATCACAAGGATCAGGATCGGAACGGTCACCGGAACAATCGCCAGGATAACCAGTGCCAGGATCAGCGTTGGGATCGACATGATCAGGTCAACCGTCCGGCTCAGCGCCTGGTCAGCCCAACCACCCAGAACCGCAGCCAAAAGGCCCAGCGAGGTGCCAGTGATAAAGCTGAGGATCGTAGCCATCGCAGCGATAAAGATGGTCGTGCGACCACCATAGATCATACGTGTCAGCAGATCGCGCCCGATATTGTCCGTGCCCAGCAGATGCTCGGCGCTTGACGGTTCCCACACATCACCGACCACTTCGGCCATTCCGTAAGGGGCGATCAGTGGGGCTGCGATCGCTATGAAAAAGTACAGTCCGGTGAAAAACAGACCGACGGCGGCCGAAATAGGAATGTTCTTCATCATTTCGGATGCCTCAGTCTTGGGTTGGCAAGGATAGACACAATATCGGCAACCATGTTGAGCCC
Organism: Ruegeria sp. CDSB117; assembly: GCF_059611005.1. Classification (NCBI taxonomy): domain Bacteria; kingdom Pseudomonadati; phylum Pseudomonadota; class Alphaproteobacteria; order Rhodobacterales; family Roseobacteraceae; genus Ruegeria; species Ruegeria sp. CDSB117. The sequence continues at coordinate 275,147 of NZ_JBXWOS010000001.1, read as the reverse complement.
GATATAGACCGCGGCAAAGACGACGCCGCAGGCCAGAACGACTGGCACGTCACGCTTGGTCACCGAATCCACCAGATATTGCCCCATGCCGGGATATACGAACACCACTTCGACAACGACGACGCCCACAACCAGATAGGCCAGGTTCAGCATCACAACGTTGACAATAGGGGAAATCGCGTTGGGAAACGCGTGGCGCGCAATGACCTGAAAATTCGAGAGGCCTTTCAGTTCAGCCGTTTCGATATAGGCCGACTGCATCAGGTTCAGGATCGCAGCGCGGGTCATTCGCATCATCTGCGCCAGAACCACCAGTGTCAGAACGAAGGCAGGCAAGGCGATGGCATTGAGCTTTTGCCCGAAGGACATTGTATCGTTGATCATTGCGAGTGAGGAGAACCAGCCCAGTTTCACCGAGACGAAGTAGATCACCACGTAACCGATCAGGAATTCCGGGATCGAAACCGTTGTCAGGGTGATTGCAGAAATCAGTTTGTCAGGCCAGCGGTTGCGGTACCGAACGGCCAGAAGGCCTAGAAAGATAGCAAGCGGCACGGAAACGACGGCTGCAGCACATGCCAGGAACAGGGTGTTCCCTAAGCGCTTTCCGATGCTTTCTGCGATGTCGAGTTTGTTGGTCAAAGACTGACCCAGATCGCCCTGCAGGATGCCGCCCAGCCATTCGAAATATCGGGTTAGAGCGGGACGGTTGAGGCCCATTTCCTCGCGCAGGTTTGCCAGCGCCTCGGGGGTTGCGGATTGGCCAAGGACCGCTTGCGCAGCGTCCCCAGGCAGGGCTTCGGTGAGGCCGAAAATCAGAGCCGATGCACCGAAGAGAAGCAGGAGTCCCAGCGCAAGGCGCTGGGAAACCAGTTTGATGATAGGATGCATTATCCGTGGGCCCTATCAGGCGAACCACATCTTGCGTGACATGTTGCCATTCATCATCTCTTGGGTTGGGTCGCTTTCCCAACCTTCGAGCTGATTGGTGACGCCTTCGACAAAATCGTTAAACATCGGGCAGATCAGACCGCCCTGGTCGCGGACCATCATGCCCATTTTGCTGTAGATGTCCTTGCGTTTGTCGTTGTCCAGTTCGGCCCGTGCTGCAAACAGCATTTCGTCGAACTCTGGCACCTTGAAGCGGGTGTCGTTCCAGTCGGCAGTCGACAGATACGCTGTCGCGTACATCTGATCCTGCACCGGGCGGCCACCCCAATAGGATGCGCAGAACGGCTGAACGTTCCAGACCTCCGACCAGTAGCCATCGTTGGGCTCGCGCTTGATTTCCAGCGGGATACCGGCCTGAGCCGCACTTTGCTGGAACAGGGCCGCTGCGTCAACGGCACCCGGGAAGGCGCCATCTGCAACACGCAGGATGATCGGCGAACCGTCATGGCCCGACTTCGCATAGTGCTCTGCCGCCTTTTCAAGGCTGTAGTCGCGTTGCGGGATAGAGCCGTCAAACAGCGGGTATGCCGCATTGATCGGCATGTCGTTGCCAATTGTGCCGTAGCCGCGCAGAACCTTGTCGACCAAGTCCTGGCGGTTGATTGCGTGTTTTAGCGCCAGCCGCAGTTCGTTGTTGTCGAACGGCGCGGTGTCGCAATGCATGATGAACACATAATGTCCACGGCCGGCGGTCGAGTGCACCGTCAAGTTCGGGGCGCGGCCCAGCAGATCGGCAACCTTTGGTTCAACGCGGTTGATCGCATGAACCTGACCGGACTGCAGAGCAGCCGTACGGGCAGTCGCATCGTTGATGACAATCACTTCGACGCTGTCGAAATTGCCGAAATCGGGGTTCCAGTGGTTGGCAAATTTCTTGAACACGTGGCGTACGCCCGGCTCATCGACTTCCAACTGGTATGGTCCGGTACCAATGCCCGCACCTGGGTTTTCCATTCCGCCATCAGGCTGAATTATCAGGTGATAGTCGGCCATCAGATACGGCAAGTCGGCATTTGGCTCAGTCAGTGTGACCTGGAAATTGTCGCCATCGGCCTTCATTGACTCGATGCCCTTCATGATACCCAGGGCACCGGACTTGGAGTCTTCGTTCGAGTGGCGCTCCATGGTTTTCAGCACGTCTTCGCTGGTCATGGTCTTGCCGTTGTGGAATTCGACGCCCTGACGCAGTTTGAACGTCCAAACTTTGGCGTCCGCGCTGCCTTCGACGGCTTCAGCCAGGCGCGGCTCGATCGACCCGTCGGGCGCAACTTCCACAAGCTGGTCACCGAATTGTTTGCCGTTCTGGAACGGCACCGAGCTGGCATAGGTCGCCGGATCCAGCGAATTGGTGGATTCGCCGCCTTGCAGGCCAAATTTCAGGTCGCCGCCCTTCTTCGGTCCTGCCGCGCGCGCAGCGTCAGCGAACATGGTGCTGGCCATCGCCGCCGACACACCCAGAGCCGCCGCTTTCCCCATGAATTCGCGGCGGGTGAGTTTGCCCGCAGTGACCTGACCGGCCATGTGAGTGAGTTGTTCGTTCATTTAGTGGTCTCCCAGTTGAATGGATTTCAGCCCTTGATGGGCTTTTTATTGACGCATGAGTCAAGTTAGGCGCATTTCGGTCTACCGAGCAAGGACAAATGTCTGCCCTTTGGTCGCCAAAATATCACATCTGGTTGCGTGGAACGGCGTCCTCCGTTTGTTTCGAAAATACCAAAGTTTCGTTTTCAAAGGCACTTATCTGCGCCTTGAGAAAAAAGCTCTCGCGATCCGACCACATTTCGCAGGATGTTTCGGTGCGCAGGTTTATCCCGTCCCGACTGATCTCTTGTGTCCAGCGGCACTGCCCGTGCGCGGATAGGGGGTCATCGGGATGGATAGTCCAGCGTTCATCGGCTGTGCCACCATATGTTAGCCCGTGGTGATTGTCGGTCACACGACCAAAATCATCTTCGATAATCAGGCTGGTTACACCTGAATTAATGTCAGTTTCCACCCGACGAGAATTGCTGCTGTCCCGCAGGGACGTCACGTCAATCGGGGTTTCAGAGTCGGGTTGTTGAAACACATGTTCATCATCACCTGCGGTCGGCCGGATCGGGATCGTAATCGTGCCACCTGTCAGGTGCAGTTCGACGGGTTCGGGTGAGGGCCAGATCAGCGGCCAATACGCGCTGGACACAGCCACCCGCACGCGATGCCCTTTGGGAACGCGATAGGCGATATGATCCAGGTCCAATGAGATTTCGTAGGGTTTTCCAGGTGTCAACGGAGTTGGTTGCGCGTGGCTGTCTCGGTGCGACAGGTTTAGAACGCCATAGGTGATCCGGGTTGAGGCTCCGTCCGGATGGACATGATTTAGCCGCACCGCAATCTGTGCCTGCGGTCGGTCGGCGCTGACATTCAGGCAAATGCGCGGAGCGCCGACAATATCCAGATCTTCCGACAAAGGTGGGCCATCGAAACAGGCGGACACCGCATCATCGGCGCGCTGATCGCCGGGCATGTCCGGGCCCAGCCAAATGGCGCAATACTCACCGCCGTCCATGCCACAGGTTTGGGGTGACCGGACCCGCCAATCCAACTGCTCATGTTGACCGAGTCCACCGTTCGACAGGTTCAAGGTCAGGTTGGACAAATGCGAGGTCGCGCCGGCTTGTTCGCTGATCCAGCGTCCGGGTCTGTTGCTGTACCACCGCTTTGGACGGACCCCGTCCATCAGGTACGCTCGATAGTCGGGGTCGGTTTCAACTCCGCTTTCCAGACCCTTCAACCAATGATCCCACCAGCGCAGCGCCTCTTGCAGAAAACCGATCCTCGGTTCGGGCACTGCGAAATGCGGGTATTTGTGCACCCATGGCCCCACGATTCCCTTGACCGAAGCGCTAAGCTGTTCGACCAGCAGCGGCACGGTATTCTTGTACGCGTCACCCCAGCCTCCAATGGCCAGTGTCGCCGCGCGGATCGCGCTGAAATCTTCGCAGACAGAGCCATGCTGCCAATAGGCGTCGCGCGTCTGGTGGCGCAGCCAGGTCGAGGGCAGGAACGTTTGATTTTCCAAACGCTTAAGCCACAGCTCGCGCCAGTTGGGGCGCAGCGCAGGATCCGGTGCGCGGGATGAGTACGACCACATGGTCGCGCCCCAACCCAGGTTTTCATTTAGCAAACATCCGCCCTTGTAATGGATGTCGTCTGCGTAACGATCTGCGGTTGAACACAGGGAGATAATTGCTTTCAGCGGCGCGGGTTGAAGGGCGGCAACCTGAAGCGCGTTGAACCCGCCCCAGCTGATTCCCATCATCCCAACAGTGCCCGAACACCACGGCTGATCCGCCAGCCATTGGATTGTCGAAACGGCATCATCCAGCTCTTGCTGGGTATACTCGTCTTCCATCAACCCTTCGCTGTCGCCATTGCCGCGGATGTCCACACGAATGCAGGCATAGCCGCGTTTGGCAAACCAAGGATGGGTCAGGGCATCACGCGTCGCCGTACCGTCACGCTTGCGATAGGGAAGATACTCCAAAATGGCCGGAACGGGGTTGCTGTCTGCATCTACCGGACGCCAGACGCGTGCTGACAGGCGACACCCGTCGGGCATCACTATGCCGACATCCGGTAAGTCTTCGATATCGCATAGCGAATTGAGCGAGCGCGTCATTGTGGAAGTGTCACGGTCTTTTGCGTTTTCCGGTGTTTGAAAATCGTCAATTCATCGCCTGATTGCGACAACAAGGTCCATCACGTTTGTTCCGGTCGGACCCGTCACCAGCAATGCGCCGGCGGCGTCCAGAAAACTCCCGCTATCTGCATTCTGCAGGGCATGCTCAGCACCGTCGCCCCAGGTCGTGCCGTCAACCACCGCTCCGGCGGCATTGGTCGGGCCATCGGTTCCATCTGTTCCGCCAACGACCAGCGTCAGACCCGAGGTCCCGGTTATTTCACGGGCCAGCGCCAGAGCCAGCGCCTGATTACGCCCGCCGCGGCCCGGCTGATCTGGTAAAACAACCGTAGGCTCACCGCCGAACACCATGACGCCCGGGGGCATATCCCGCAGGCGTTGTCCCAGTTGGGAAGCGACATGCAAGAAGTCGTCGTGCAGGCATTCTTCATTGTCCAATACTTGCAGGCCTTCACGACGCGCCAAATCTGCTGCCGCAGAACGCGCATGAGCGTTCGACGCAACAATCTGGGTCACGGCGTCAAATTCGTAAGTGTTGGGCAAGGCGCCAATCCCCGATCCGATGACATTCAGATCATCCCCGGGAACGTCCGAGATTGCCAGAACGGTGGCTTTTGCCCCTTTGAAATGGGCCAACAGCCCACCGCCCTTGATCCGGGACAGCTTGCGACGCTCGGCATTCATTGTGGTGATATCCATCCCTTCGGCCAGCAGCCTGCCGTTCAGCTGCTCCAGATCACTCAGAGTGTTCCCCGGCAGCAAATCCTCAGCCAGGGATGAGGCTCCGCCCGAAACCAAAAGCAGCAAATGGGAATTGGGTGCCATAGCCTCGATCGCGGCCCGCAGGGCGCGACCGCCCTCAAGGCTGCGCGCGTCCGGAACGGGGTGTGAGGCCTCGATCAGCTGAACATGTTCCGGCAGACCGCGTCCGTGATCATCCTTGGTGACAACCAGCGTCGGACGCGGGCCGAAATGTTCCAATGCCGCGCTGGCCATTGCTGCGGCTGCCTTGCCGACTGCCAAGATCTGGTCGGGCGTTGGAACCCCATCCAGAACAGCTTTGGTGGCCCTTTTTCCGTCAACCGCATCAACGCCAGCCTGCCAAATGCGAATTGCCTGTTGCCTCTGATCCATCAGCTTTCCATCCAAATCGTGACCGGTCCGTCATTAACCAGCTCTACCGCCATGTCGGCACCGAATTGCCCGGTTTCGACGGCCACACCATGCGCCTGCAACCGCCGCGCAAACTCTTCATACAGGTGCTGCCCCTCATCCGGGGCCGCAGCCTCGGAAAACCCTGGCCTGTTCCCGCGCGACGTGTCGGCGGCCAGCGTAAACTGGCTGATCACCAGAGCCGAGCCACCCACATCAACGACAGAGCGGTTCATCTTGCCGTTTTCATCTTTGAAAATGCGCAACTTTGATACTTTGGCCGCAAGCTGCCCGGCCTTTTGTTCATCATCGCCTTTCATCGCACAGACCAGGATCATCAACCCAGGGCCAGACTGTCCGATCGTTTGTCCATCAACCGAGACCTTGGCCCGGGAAACCCTTTGTAGCAGTGCGCGCAAATCCGTTCTCCGTTTGGTGACGTGGTTATTCAACCCAGCGTGCGATCTCGTCCAGACCGGCACGGCTGGTTCGAAACCCGTTTGCAGGGTGGTCTGTATCGGAATAGCCGAAAGAGATTGCGCACAAGATCAAGCGGTCATCGGGGATGTCGAAATACCGGTGCAGAAACTTGCCATAGCTGGCCACCGCGGCCTGGGGGATTGTAGCCACCCCCAGCGCTTGGGCGGCGAGGGTGAAGGCCATGACAAAACCACCGCAGTCCATCGCTCCGTAAGGACCAATGTCCGCAGGGCTTGAGATGATCGCGCAATGCGGCGCGCCGAAAAGTGCAAAGTTTTCCATCATTTGCTGGGCTGAACCTACACGGTCCCCGCGCTGTACGCCGACGGCTTCGTACAATGCCCAGCCGCATTCACGGCGGCGTTCCTGATATATACCGGTATACGCCGTCGGGAACGGCAGGTCGGGTTCCGGTGCACCGATTGTGACTTCGTTTTGCAGCGCTTCTCGAAAAGCGTCAGTGTCGGCGCCACTGGTGATCACGACGTTCCAGGGTTGCGCATTGCACCAACTGGGGGCGCGTGACGCACAGGTCAGAATCTGTTCGATCTGGTCCTTCGGAACGGGTTCAGGTCGGAACGCCCGGCAAGAGTGCCGCTCGGCCAGTAATTTATCCAGATCGGATAGCGTCACACTGCTCTCCCCTTCGTGCAGACGAGGCGCAGGATGGCGGCAGGATCAGCGATGTTCAAGCGGCTAAACCGCCAAAATTGCACGTGAACGCGACGCGGTTCTATTGCTGACCCGTTGCCACCATGTACCCGACACCCGCCGCGACCAGAAGGCCTAGGACAACAGCGATCGTGATCTTGATGGCTGACCACGGGCGTTCACCCTGAACGCGCCCCGTTCTGCCATTCACAACGAAACGATAGGTCTGCCCCCGGTATTTGTACGCGGCCAGCCAGACGGGCAGTAATATGTGCTTGAAGGTCACATTCCGCACGTCAGTGTCGATTGCGTGAATGCGCTGTCGGTCGCCACCGATATCGAACCGAACATCCCGTTCGATCACGCGGGCCATATGCGCGCGGGCTTCAGTGTAACCATCCTGCAGTTCGACAGTATATGCTTCTGCCCGGAAACCGGCCAGATACTCGGGCTGATAAGGTTCAAGCGCCGGTAGATCCCAAGGCTCAAGCGCGTCAGTATACGCTTTGGGCAAGGACCGGGACGCCAGCACCAGAACATCGTCAAAGAACCGCGCAACCAGACCGGATTTTGGGGACCACCGCACCTTTGCCACCTGCTGTTGCACGCGCTTGCCGTCACGCATGACGGTCCGGGTCTCGTAATACACCGTGCCCCGCTCGCCGCGATAAGCTGACTTGGTATCCGCGTCGAAGGTCCAGTAGGGGACGTAAATCCCCTGCATCTTGCGACCTTTGCGGGCGTAATCCTTCAACCCGTTGGGCGCGAACCACAACTTGCCAAGCCAGCTCGACATCGCCTTATGAGCCGACCGTTCATCCAGAGCAAAGGGCAACACGCCTTTTGGCTTGATATGCCGGTTAACTCCCGTCTCCGTGACTACCGGAGTGGCACAGAACGGGCATTCGGCCGCATGGGTGTTCGGGTCAAACTCGACCTCAGCTGCGCAGTTCGGGCAGGACAGAACCCGCGTTTCTTCGATCTCTGCTTCCGGCAGCTTGTTCGCCAGCGCTGCGTTGAAATTCAGTTCTTTCAGGCTGGCACCGCCCCACGGTCCGGCGCCTATGGATTCCGAATGCCCGCAATGATCGCAGGTCAGGGTCCCGTTGCCCGGATTGAACCGATAGTCCGAGCCGCATTGCTCGCAGGGAAAGCGGTGTTCGTCTGTCATTGCTTTGCCTCGATTGGAGGGGCGATTTTTCCGGGGCCGATAATCAGGCGCACGATTATTGCCGCGACGATGCAGATCAGGATGAAATGGAAGGAGTTCTGAGCAAACCGCCACCAATCGTAATCAGTCAATAGACCGCTTACTTCTAACGTACCAATGCCGTCGCCATAGCCGGACGTGGTCTTTGGATCATGTGCCTGACGCCAGCCCCTGTAACGGCTAAAAGCAACTGAAACAGTCACGAGAACGAACCCGATTCCTGCGCCCCAACAGGCTGCTCGGACATAACCAACCTTGCGCCGCATCATGACGCGCAAAAACGGCTTGACGAACAGCCAGCAAATGAAAAGAGAAATAGGCAACCCAAATAACGCATACCAAAAAACAAGGGACAGCGAGTTCAGGTCAAGGCCGCTTCGATATTCGTTTGAGAAAACTGGTACGCCAATAACGCCGACCCACCCCAAAAGCGCAGACAGCTTGACCGCGCACGCGATATCGCGTTGGGAATATGGAGCCATTTGATCGGCGTTAGCCACAGGGTTAGGCCCCAGGAGGCGGCGGGGGCAGGATGGTAAACAGCTGCGCCAGCTCCTGCACGTCGCCCGCTTTTTTCCAGCCGTCCTGACCGGCAGTCCAGACGTGGGTATCGCGGGTGATTTCACCATCGGTTGCCATGCGGCCCATCTTGGCCTTAGAAAACGGCCCGCTGGTCTGCCCATCCACCGCAATGTGCCAGACATGCTCAACAGGCGGAGGAGGGGGCGGTGCCGCGTGTGTCGCCGACTGCGGGGCAGCGGGGGCGGAACCGCCCCACGGGCCGCTTGGTTGACCCGATGCCATGTTCGACATCTGCTGTGCCATCGCCATGCCCATTCCCATGCCAAGACCGGCACCCATTCCGCCGCCCTGACCGGGGTTGGTAGCTGCTGCGGTCATTGCTTCAGCGGCCGAATACTGGGTGAACTTGCCCAGATCGCCCGCCAATCCCATCGACGTCCGCTTGTCCAACGCAGCCTCGACCGCAGGCGGTAGCGAGATGTTTTCGATGTAGAACTCGGGCATCTCAAGCCCGTACCCTTCCAGCACGGGCGACACCTCGGCGGCGATAAGTTTACCCAGATCGGCGGTGTTGGCGGCCATGTCCAGCACCGGAATGCCCGATCCTGCGATTACGCGGCTGAACTCCTGCACGATAATGTTACGGATCTGAAAGCTGATCTCATCCATGGTGAATTCACCATCGGTGCCGACGATTTCAATCAGGAACTTCGCGGGGTCCTTGACCCGGACCGTGTATGTGCCAAAGGCGCGGATACGGGTCGGTCCGAACTCCGGATCGCGCAGCATGATCGGGTTCTTGGTGCCCCATTTCAGATCATTGAAACGCGTCGTGTTGACGAAATAGATCTCGGATTTGAAGGGCGACTGAAATCCGTGATCCCAATGCTGTAGCGTCGTCAGGATCGGCATGTTGTTGGTCTCAAGCATATAAAGACCGGGCGTAAACACGTCTGCCAGTTGTCCCTCGTGCACGAATACCGCTGCCTGTCCTTCGCGCACCGTCAGTTTGGCGCCGTACTTGATCGCATGCCCTTCACGCTCGAAACGCCAGACCATTGTGTCACGGGTGTCGTCGACCCAGTGAATGACGTCGATAAATTCTCCGGTCAGAAAATCGAAAATACCCATTGGGGTCTCCTTTCCTTGGGCTCAGAGCTGCTGGCCCATCAATTCGCGAGCAATAATCCGGACCACCGGGCGGGCGTCTTCAGCCGTAACACCGGGTTCAAGGCGCGGGTCATAAAGCATTGTCAGAAGTTTCTCGTCATGGCTGGTCAACAGCGCAAACTCGTCATTGTCGTTGAAAATCGAAGGCCGTGCCGCCGGGCTGTCATTGGACAATCCAAGCCCCTGCGCAATTTCCTCGTGGATGCAGCTGCGTCGGGTGAGGTCTGGCAGTTCAGCCCGGATGAGCGTGACAGCCCGCACAAATTTATACGGTGAGGTATTGGTCGGAGACGCAAAAACAAGACAGTCAATATTGGCACGCGGGTTTGCTACCAAATCTAGCGAGGGCGTGCTGATACCGGGAATCAGCTGTTTCAGGCGTTTCACCACATAGGCACTGTCATCTTTGCCTGCAAAGAAGACATGGAAATTGGCCTTGCGATTGACGACCGAGATTGGATGATCCGTCAATCTGCTCAGCCGTTCCGCAAATGCCTCGACGTCGGCGGAGTCTTTTGCGCGTATCTCGGGTGCCACGGACGGGGCGAATTCGGTCTGAATCCGCACAGGTCCTGCCCACCGGCTAAGTTGCCCGTCCGTTCGCCGAATGCGCGTGGTTACAGCGTGATCGGGGTATTCGCTGTAAAAGGCAATAGCCTCGAAATTGCGGGCCAGATCATCGGCATCATACGGTGTGTCGGGACCACCTCCATCCACGCGCAACATGTCGCGGGTGAGCAGGTCACGTTCGACCCGCTGATAGAACCGGGCCAGATCCTGACTTGCCGCAGACGGGGGAACATAAGCATTAGGTGCCGGTGCAGGTGCAACCGGGCGCGGTTGCGGCACGACGGACGACGTCAGCGCCTCATCGCAATTGGCCAGCGCCAACAGCGCCACCATACCCAACAGAGGTTTCAGATATCCAGGCACTTGCACGTCCAGCCTGCCTTTAGCTCGAAACCGCAGTTCCAGCGTTGTCGCCGACGCCGTCTTTGCGCGCCTTCGCAGAGGCAAGGGTGTCGCGCAGCTCGGTTTCCATTTTCTGCAGTTCCTGCTCGGCTGCGGCGCGCTTGGCCTTGCCTTCGTCAGCAATTGCAAGACTTTCGTTGATCGTACCGATCAGGTCAGCATTGGCTTGCTTGACCGCCTCGATATCAAACACACCGCGTTCCATTTCCTCGCGGATCATCTTGTTCGACTCACGCAGGTTCGCCGCGTTCGAGGTCAGCAGCTCATTCGTCAGGTCATTCGCATCGCGCACGGCCGCGGCCGCCTCGGCGCTACGCTGGATGGTGACGGCCTGCGCCAGTTGCGTTTCCCACAGCGGCACGGTGTTGACGAGGGTCGAGTTGATCTTGGTCACCAGCGACTTGTCATTTTCCTGAACCAACCGGATCGAGGGCAGCGATTGCATCGTCACCTGTCGCGTCAGCTTCAGGTCGTGAACACGCCGTTCCAGATCATCCCGCGCTGCGCGCAGGTCACGCAGCTCTTGCGCCTTCATGACTTGTTGGTCTTCGGGCACGGCCTGAACTTCGGCTTCTTTTTCGGGGATGTTCTGGCTGTCCAGCTCGGTCAGTTTTTCTTCGCCTGCTGCGATATACAGCGCAAGCTCGTCATAAAAGCCCAGCGTCTTTTCATACAACAGGTCCAGTGACTTGATGTCTTTCAGCAGCGTATGTTCGTGGCCCAGCAAGTCGTCGGTGATCCTGTCGATCTGCCCCTGAACATCTTCAAACTTGGCGGTAAACTGGGCGAAAGGCGCAGCCTTGCCCAACAGCTTTTCCCACCAGCTGCGTTCGCGCCGGACGTCCAGCTCACTGACTGAAAACCCGCGGATCGTCGTGACGATATTGCGCAGGCTATCCCCGGCGGGCCCGACATCCTTGTTGCGGACATCCGCCAGCATGGCCTGGCTGATTTCCTGCAATTCCGCCTGGGCAGACGACCCGAACGCGACGATGGAATTGGTGTTATCCATGTCGATCTCATCCATGCGCTTGCGGATTTCGGCGCTGACAGGTTCGTCGGCCTCCTCAAGCAAGACGATTTCGGCGGTCGGGTCGGGCAGGGTGACAGCGGTCACTTCCTGCACCAGCGTTTCAGCCTCGACCGCCTTGTTCTTGATGTCATCGGACATGGGGTAATCCTCTCTCAAATTGTGGCCGGTCAGTCCAACCGGACGCCTTCGCGTTGCAGCCTTTCGCGCAACACATCAATTTCAACCGTCAGATCACTGCGGTCGTCCAAAAGCAACTTGCGGGTACGCGCCGCGAAATTTTGTTCAAGATCATCCAGGAGGGACGAATAATCCTCCAGCGCCTGCGCATCGCGGGTGCGGGCATAAACGTCAGCAAATTTGACCGTCGCGTCACGCGCGCCCTTTAAGTAAACGGTCAGGTATTTTCGCGCACCGGCCAGATCGCGAGGGTCTTCCTCGACCGTGCGGAACAGGTCGCGGGCGGTATCCTGAAAACGTTCAACCCGGGCTTCGATCCTGCGGTCGCCTGCGCGTTTGATGGCGTCGGTCATCTCGGACAGATGTGTTTCAGCACCTTCCACGACGCGGGCAACGCGGTCTTGCTGGAAAGTGTCGATGCCTTCCATCCCTTTGTCAGTCATCGGATCAATTCCGAAAGAGACAGAGTGTAGGACGCTGGCCATCAAACCGAACAGAATCGGGGCGATCAGGCTGGCCTCAGACGCTGCGGCTGCATCCAGATATTCGGTGCGATAAGCAGCCAATCCGACGCCAAGTCCGGTCAGCAGGCTGGAGAATACCTTTCTGGGAAACGCCGGGCGACGGGCTGTGCGGCGAGCGTTGTAGGCGGATTCGGCCCGCAACCCTTCGCGCAGCAGAAATGCTGCAGCTGTCAAAAGACCCGCTGCGATCAGGCCGATCGTCAATCCGACGGCCCCATCGTTCAGCGACAGAAAAACCAAGGGAACAGCCGGAAGAAACAACAGGTTAGCGCGCGCCCCGGCCGGTTCGACCCGAGCGACGTCAAACTGTCCGCGCCGAGGTTGATTCGGAGACGAGGAGTCGTCCTGTGGGCTGAATTTCCCGCCATACCGTTTGGCCATGTGCTTACAAGCCTCCCAACACGCCGGTGCAGACGCCGAACATCAGCATCAACAACACGACATAGGCCAGTTTTTGCACTCCGGTCCCGGACATGGCGCCCCCCAAAAATGTCCCTTGGGGAAATCTAGGCCATGAGAGACCGTGGCGCTAGGGGGAAGGTTGCCTAACCTGCGTCACTTGCGAGGTTTCTTGCCGATCGGGGGCCGATTTCGCTGTGGGCGAGCGGGTCGTTTGGCCGGTGCTTCGGGCTCGGCTTCCAACCCCAGTTGATCGCGCATGACCCGTCGGCGGATCTCTTCGACTTCGCCGGGTTTCAGGCTTCCCAGCTGGAAGGGGCCGTAGGACACTCGCAGCAGCCGGTTCACCGCAAAACCGATATCTTCTATCGCACGCCGAATTTCACGGTTCTTGCCTTCGCGCAGACCGATTGTCAGCCAGGCATTCGCGCCTTGTTGACGGTCCAGCGTGACGTCCATCGGCAAAAAGCGTTCCCCGTCGATCACAAGCCCCTTACGAAGCGGTGCAAAATCCTCGTCCTTGGGGCGGCCATTCACCCGCACGCGGTATTTGCGTAGCCATCCGGTCGAGGGCAGTTCCAGCTTGCGCTTGATGCCGCCATCATTGGTCAACAGCAGCAACCCTTCCGAGTTCAGGTCCAACCGCCCGACACTCATGACCCGGGGCATATCCTCGGGCAGTTTGTCAAAAATGGTCGCGCGTCCTTTTTCGTCACGTGTCGTTGTCACCAGACCCGAAGGTTTGTGGTACAGCCACAGGCGCGAAGGTTCCGGTTCCGACACCGGTTTGCCATCGACGTTGATCTTGTCTTTGGCTGTGACGTTCAGCGCGGGGCTGTCGATTGTCTTGCCGTTTACACTCACACGACCCGCTTCGATCATGCGTTCGGCTTCACGGCGCGAGGCAACGCCTGCGCGGGCAAGGACTTTGGCGATCCGGTCGCCTGGAGGAGGGGTTTTGGTCATCTGCAGCCCATAGCGCATCCCGGCCGCTTGCGAAAGACAGGTTTCTGTTGCAGTCAGAGGCATGGTGTTCAGATCGCACATGGATAAGGCGCTGGTTGAAGCGCGCGCTGCGGCGGATCGCGGCGAGGTGCCCGTGGGCGCTGTTATTGCCGGCCCCGATGGCGTGATCGTGGCCTCTGCGGGCAACCGAACACGAGAGCTGAACGATCCCACCGCCCATGCCGAGATACTGGCCCTGCGTGCTGCATGCGCCGCAGCCGGATCCGAACGTCTGCCCGATCACGATCTCTATGTGACGCTAGAGCCTTGCGCGATGTGTGCGGCTGCATTGGCCGCGGCGCGTATCCGGCGCATCTATTACGGGGCCGCCGATCCGAAATCAGGCGGCGTTGCTCATGGCGCGCGGGTTTTCACCCATACACAAGCACACCACGTGCCAGAGGTTTACGACGGCATCCGAGGGCAGGAGGCCGCCGAGCTTTTGAAAGAGTTCTTCGCCGCGCGGCGTTAACCTCAAAGAGTAATGGCCTTCATCACCTCGGGTTCGATGACATCGACCCCTGCCAACCCATCGACCAGCGCCTGAGCTGATTGCTCGAGGATCGGGAAGGTCTTGTAATGGCAGGGAATCACGGTCTTAAAATTGAAATACCGCTTGGCCGCATACGCCGCGCCCTTCATGTCCATCGTAAAATGACCACCCGCCGAAAGGATGCCTATATCGGGTTTGTAGTAATCCCCCATCCAATCCATATCGGCCATGATATCTGTATCGCCAGAGACATACAGCATGCGCCCTTCCGAGGCGATCATGAACCCAACCTCGCTGCCGCCGGTACGCAGCCCGTCAGGCGTGGAAAAGGTCGAGCTGTGCGAGGCTGGCACCATCGACACTTTGACGCCGTTCAGGTTCACGGTGCCGCCCTTGTTGTAGCCAATAGTTTCCAGCCCCTCAGACTCGTTCCAATACCCCATCAGGTCGTATTGTCCGACCACGGGGACGTTCAGGTGCTTGGCCAGCGATACGACATCGGCGACGTGATCGAAATGTGTATGCGTCAGAAGGATATGAGTCGCCCCGTTTAGAGCGTCATCATGCTGTTCCTCGGACAAGACCGGGTTGCCAGTCAGCCAGGGGTCGATCAGCAGAACCTGCCCGCCGGTTTCGAAGCGGAAACTGCCGTGTCCCAGCCAAATGATGTTCATGAATTCATCCTCCCAAAACAAACTGTTGGCATTAACTTAGCATCGGCTATGTAAAAGTTCATGGACTGGTTTCAGGTAATTGATGGCTATTGCGAGCGCTTGTCGCCCACCTATTGGGCCGAGCCGATAAACGCGGTGACAAACGCGGCGTTTCTGATTGCGGCTTTTGTCATGTGGCGGCGCGTGCGCGGGCAAGGGATGCCGCTGGCGATGCTGTTGGTGGCCATTCTGACTGCCATCGGGCTTGGCAGCTACCTGTTCCATACGCACGCGCAGGTCTGGGCCGCCATGGCGGATGTTCTGCCGATCCTGCTATACATCCTGGTCTACATCTTTGCGATCAACCGGGACGTCTGGCACATGCGGCCGCTTACGGCCGGGATCGTGACGGCGCTGTTCTTTCCCTATGCCGCAGCGACGGTGCCGTTGTTCCAGCTTGTGCCGGGACTGGGTGGGTCAGCAGCCTATGCCCCGGTGCCGCTGCTGATCTTGATCTATGCGTTTCTTTTGCGCCACCGGGTGCCGTACACCGCCCGTGGTCTGGCCATTGGGGCGATGATCCTGATCGCCTCGATCACCTTTCGTGCGCTGGACGAACCCATATGTGGGCAGATCCCGTTTGGCACGCATTTCATGTGGCACATCCTAAATGCCCTCATGCTGGGCTGGATGATCGAGGTGTATCGTAGGCACCTGACCCGCGCGGCTCAGGCCTGAAACGCTGCGGCCAGCTCCGCGGGTAAGTCAAATTCGGACAGCACGCGTGCACGGCCTTGATCCGACATCTTGCGCGCGGTTTTCTTGACAATGCTTTGGATTTTCTCGGCTGAGTGCTTTTTGGCGAATGGAGCGAAGTACCACTTGAGGAAGACAAAGCAGATGACATCCTCCAGCGCCTGCACCTCGTCGTCACGCTTGATACCCTGTTTGCGCAGCATCCGGCCAGCAGATTCGATATCCTCGGCAGAGTAGCCGTTCTGTTCCATAAGCCCCATCACGACCTCGGCGTGGTGGACGCCCTGCGCCTTGCGCCAAGCCAGATATCCGGCACGACCTTCGGGGTATTCACTGCGCGCGAGCTTCCACCGTTCCACATGCTGACCCCGCGCTGCAATCTGCAGCGAGTCAGAGGCGTCGGGGAACAACCTGTCCAACTCGGCGCTCATGCGCTGACCATAAAGCAGTTCAGCGGGCTGGCCGTCTTCGAGGTTGGGGTCGTGTGAGTTGGCCGCATCAATTGCGTCCAGAACAGCTTGCTTTCGCGCGTTCATCTTCCGCTCCGTTGGCTTGCCGGGTCTGCAGGGCAGGCCGGCGGGTTACTTGTGGACCACCGTAGCGATACGCCGCGCGGTACGCAGCAGGCAATTGCCGGGCCGGGGCATTTGGACCCGACCCGGTTTTGCGGGCTAAATTACTTGCCCGGTTTGTTCTGATCCTGGGTGACAGGTTCCGACACCTGATCGGGGAAAATCAGGCTGCGGGTCAGGGTGTCCATGCTTGGGCCAAAAGCGCCCGCCTGAGCTTGCGCAGCAAGAACCGTAGTGGCCAGAACAAAGGCAGTCATGAACGTTTTCATCGTTTTTCTCCATATAAGGCTGTGCCGTGCTATATGAAATGAACAGTTCAGTTCAGTATTTCAAGATGTGAAGTGAACTAATCGGTTCATTTTTTACTTCGGGGTATTCAGAAATGAATGATCGGACAGGATTTATGGACCTTTGCCATGCGCTCAAGGATGGATCAGCGCCTTGCCGGTCTTGCGACCCGGCGACCAGACAGGTAAATGCCCCCTAACGCATATGAGGATATCCGATGTCGATTGACCAAAGCAACGCCGCCAAGGTGGCCAAACTGGCCCGGATCAAGGTCGAGGATGACGCGCTGCCTGCGCTGGCATCCGAATTCAACACCATCCTTGGCTTCATCGAACAACTCAATGAAGTGGATGTTGAAGGTGTCGAGCCGATGGTTTCGGTCGAGCCGATGCGCCTGAAACGTCGCGAGGACGTGGTCACCGACGGGAACCAGCAGGACAAGGTTCTGGCCAATGCCCCCGATGCGCGCGAAGGGTTCTTCGCTGTTCCCAAAGTTGTGGAGTAAGACATGAGCGATCTGAACAAACTGGGCCTGGCCGAAGCTCGTGACGCATTGCGTGCCGGTGACGTAACCTCGGTTGAGTTGACCGAGTCCTGCCTGAAAGCGATCGATGACGCCGACGCGCTGAACGCTTTTGTCCACAAGACGCCTGAGATCGCGCTGGAGCGCGCCAAGGCTGCGGATGAGCGGATCAAAGCCGGCGACGCACCCTCAATGTGCGGCCTGCCAATTGGCATCAAGGATCTGTTCTGCACCAAAGGCGTGCCCTCGCAGGCGGCATCTAAAATCCTCGAAGGCTTCAAGCCTGAATACGAATCCACAGTATCGCAGCAGTTGGCTGATTCCGGTGCAGTCATGCTGGGCAAACTGAACATGGACGAATTCGCCATGGGCTCGTCCAACGAAACCTCCGTTTACGGCAATGCGGTCAGCCCGTGGCGCCGCGGCAATGACGATGCGCAACTGACACCCGGTGGATCGTCCGGTGGGTCGGCCTCGGCCGTCGCGGCAGATCTTTGTCTGGCCGCCACTGGAACCGATACTGGTGGTTCGATCCGCCAGCCTGCTGCATTTGTTGGCATCACTGGCATCAAGCCGACCTATGGTCGTTGCTCACGCTGGGGTATTGTGGCGTTTGCTTCGTCGTTGGATCAGGCCGGGCCGATGACCAAGAACGTGCGTGACGCCGCGATTATGCTCGAGACCATGTGTGGTCATGACCCCAAGGATTCGACCAGCACTGAACTGGCCGTGCCGAATTTTGAGGCGATGCTGACCGGCGACATCAAAGGTAAGAAAATCGGTATCCCCAAGGAATACCGCATGGACGGCATGCCCGCCGAGATCGAAAAGCTGTGGGCCGAAGGCGCTGAAATGCTGAAAGCTGCGGGTGCCGAGATCGTCGACATTTCGTTACCGCACACCAAATACGCGCTGCCGGCGTACTACGTGATTGCACCGGCCGAGGCGTCCTCGAACCTCGCGCGTTATGACGGTGTCCGTTATGGTCGCCGCGCGCAGCTGGCACAGGGCGACGGTATCACCGAGATGTACGAAAAGACCCGCGCCGAAGGCTTTGGCCACGAAGTGCAGCGTCGAGTGATGATCGGGACCTATGTGCTGTCGGCAGGGTTCTACGACGCTTACTATAATCGTGCCCGCAAGGTGCGAACCCTGATCAAGAAAGACTTCGAGGATGTGTTTGCCGCGGGGATCGATGCGATCCTTACACCGGCAACCCCTTCGGCGTCGTTTGGATTGGGCGAGATGACCGAGGCGGACCCGGTACAGATGTACCTCAACGACGTCTTTACCGTGACGGTGAACCTAGCTGGCTTGCCCGGGATCTCGGTTCCCGCAGGTCTGGACCAGCAGGGCCTGCCATTGGGTCTGCAGCTAATCGGCCGCCCGTGGGACGAAGGCGATTTGCTAAACACAGCCTACGCGCTGGAAAGTGCCGCCGGGTTTGTGGCCAAGCCGAGCAAATGGTGGTAATCCTCGGATCAGGCAAGACCAGCTAAGACGGAGCAGCTGAATGCGCTTTACGCTTCTGATCCCCGCAATCGGGCTTGTGGCCGCCTGTAACACGGTGGCCCCGGTCCAGGGTACAGGATTCAACACGCCTCAATATCAGGCGCAGCGCGAGGCGGCGCTAGCCGGACAGGGCTATACCGGCAACCCATTGACTGGCCCTGCTGAGGTTTCAGAACAACAATTGGGCGCACCCGGCAGCACTCCGACAGGGGATAACGCTGATATCGCGTCGGCAACGGCGGCTGCATTGGCCAACACTTCGGGGCAAAGCACGTTGACGCAAGCCCCGCTGTCCGCCGCCAGTAACAATGCGATCTCCGACGAACAGGATTTCGCGGCTGTATCAGGCCGTCGCACGATCGAAAACGACGCGGCCCTGATTCAACAGAACCGCCAGACCTACGAAGTCGTCACACCAACTGCTGTTCCGCAGCGCGGATCGGACGGCCAGCCCAATATCGTGCAGTATGCTCTAAGCACTTCGAATCCAGTTGGTACACAGCTTTACAGCCGCGCTGGTTTCAACCTTGAGGCCAAGGCGCAGCGGAATTGCGCCAAGTTCCCGTCGCCTGACCAAGCTCAGATCGAGTTTCTGGCCAACGGCGGCCCTCAGCGTGATCGCAACGGTCTGGACCCGGATGGGGATGGGTATGCCTGTGGCTGGGATCCAAGTGCATTCCGCAGTGCCGTCAACAACTAATCCACAAGCGCCAATCTGGCACGCTTCGCCTAACTACGGACCACGCAGGAACGGGCTAAAGCCGTCCCTGATCGTTTTGCACTATACGGCGATGAACAGCGCGCAAGAGGCGCTGGACAGGTTATGCGACCCTGTCCACGAAGTTTCGGCGCATTACCTGATTGGGGGCGACGGGACGCTCTGGCAGATGGTGCGAGAAGAGGATCGCGCGTGGCATGCCGGGGCCGGAGAATGGTGCGGACAGAAGGATATCAACTCCCGTTCGATTGGTATCGAATTGGATAACACCGGCAAACGCCCGTTTTCAGACTTGCAAATGCGCGGGCTGGAACAGTTGTTGCCTCAGATCATGCATCGCTGGGGCATTCGACCACACGGTGTGATCGGTCATTCCGACATGGCACCCGGACGCAAATTTGATCCCGGACCGCGATTTGACTGGCTGCGGCTCGAGCGCAACAAACTGGCCGCACCGCGCGGACAAAACGATGGCCCGCTAGATGCGCCGATGGATCGGTTTCGAATTCTGGCACAATCCGCCGGCTTCAGCGCTGACGTAGACGACGAAACTTTGCTGTCCGCCGTTCGTCTGCGATTTCGTCCTTGGGCTACGGGCCCCTTGCAGGGTGCTGATCTCGCACCTCTGACCGCCCGATCCTGATCCGCTCTCCACTCTTGACGCGGCTTGGCACAAGGCATACCCACCGCTTGCGCGGAGGGCCGGATGGCCGCTGGGGTCGCAAGGCCCGAGAGGAAAGTCCGGACTCCACAAGACAACGGTGCCGGGTAACGCCCGGGCGGGGCAACCCGACGGAAAGCGCCACAGAAATCAAACCGCCCCGGACTTAGGTCCGAGGTAAGGGTGAAACGGTGGGGTAAGAGCCCACCGCGCCGCTGGCAACAGTGGCGGCACGGCAAGCCCCACCGGGAGCAATGCCAAATAGGGTCCCCGCGCGGGCAGGTCGGCGTCAGTCGATACCGCCGCTAGGCACGTCCTGGCCAAGAGGGACCGGGTTGGCAGCTTGAGCCGCGCAGCAATGCGCGGCCTAGAGGAATGGTCATCGAAGGGGGCAACCCCGGAACAAGATCCGGCTTACAGGCCCTCCGCGCATAACTCTGTTCACTTACCGGGCGGCGTGTAAGCCCCGGTCAGCTTGGCAGCCTTCTTGGTAATGGCGGCAAAATCCTTCGCCTTCCAAGCGCGTACTGTTTCAACGTTTGATACTGCACCCGAGGCCGCAACGGCCATTCCAATGGCTACTGCGTCAGTGCCATCCGGAACTTCACTTACGACCACCACGTCATTTTCGCCGGTCGTCATGTAAAAAGCCAAAAGCTTGCCGCCGACTTTTTTCAGCAACGCCCGGACGGCCGCCGTGCGGTCTGCAGGCTTCTTCAGCATTCCTTTGACGCCATCCTGCGAGTAGGTCGCGTAAGTTATGAAAATAGGCATAAGTCTTCTCCTTGTTTCAATGGTTTGGAACGCTGAAATTGGCCGGTTCCGCGGCCTGAAAACGGGACTTAAAAAATGTTCATAAGGGCGTCCAGAACGATCCAGAAACCCACTGCGATCAGCCCAAGACCGATCAGGGTGGGCAACCATCGTGCACCCGGCAGCAGCTTTTCCAATGCGACGTAGACCGCAATTCCGGCAATCCAGTACAGGTTCATGATCCCGCCGACGAACAGCAGCGCCATCAAGGCCCAGCAACAGCCCAGACAGTACAGCCCATGCAAAGCACCAATTCGGAACGCACCATATGCGCCGGGTTTGTGATGATCGGCGATGAATCGGGCAGGGCTTTGACAATGCCGCAGACAGGCGGACTTGAGGTCCGACAACTGATACGCGCCTGCCGTAATCAGGACGCAGCCAGCAAATGTTTTGGACCGGATTGTCATCATTGGACCATCGGACAGCCCGATGCTTTCCAGCCCCCATTGCAACCCCGTCGCGGCAAGGCTGAATATAGCCCAGGCGATCAGGTAGCCTGCGAGAAAGCAAAAGCTGAACTGCGCGGCCTTGTCACGTTCGGGTCCCGCACGCTTTATCGCCGAATACAGCAAGACTGCAGGTGCAGCGCTGGGGGTCATCATCGCGATCATCATGACCCACCACATCAGAAAAATCAGGATTACGTATTGCACGCCCCAACTGGGCGCTTCGCCCATGTGCATGGGTTCTCCGATCGGACCCGCCATATTGGTCATTTCGCTGGCCGTCATGTTCATGCCAATCCCGGCGATGGTGTACCAGGCTGTAAACAGAACAATCAGCGACACACCGAACAGCACGATGACCCGCTCACGCCGCATAAGCCGCTCTACCGCCCCAGTGCGGGGCGGTGTGGGATGGGATGTCATGATGACCCCCGGATCAGGCGCCCAGGACACCGTGGCCCGAAATGTTCAGGTGGGCCAGATGAGCGTGCGTCGCGTCAAAGGTCAGGCTAATTTCGCCGCCATGAGTCTTGGCAGAGCCCGAGGCAGCTTCGGCGTGTCGGTATTCAAACCCGTTTGGCAGCTGAATTGACGCCCGGTGCGCCGCACCCGAAACGATATGCGGAATCGGGCTGACTTCGACATCGAAGACGCCGTTCACCTTTGCAAACCCGGTGCGCTCGTCGCGGTCCCAGTTCAGCTCGATCGGAACGAAGAGCGTTTCATGTTTGGTCGGAGCCATGGCGCTGTAGACATACCAGAAGGTTGCCATTTCATCGGTATCTTCACCGGTCATTATGGCTTGCAGGGCCGCACGCTGATCAGCGCTGGCGCTGGCATCTATGATCAGTTGCATCTGACCGTTGCCCTCATGGATCGGGCCAGGCCAATAGTACACCCCAGCCGCCCTTACGCCCGCCAGATCTGTGTCCCCGTAGTGACCGCTTTCGATGTCGAATACGACGACGGCCTCGCAATTGCCATGTGTCGGAAGTACGCTGAACTGGCAAGGACAACCGAAGTTGCAGTTACAGTTGGCCAGCTCTTCGCCCTTAATGGTCCATTCAGTCATGATGCCCCCTAAACAAAATCAATCGTGCAAACCCTGCTTGCACGGTTGCTTGCCTGTTCATGGAGCCTCGAAGATCGAGCCGAAAATTGGCTTCTTTGGATTGTTGATGGCGCGGTAAGTATCACATATTCGAATTTCTGACAAATTAGACATGCGCTTGTGCGGGAATACGCCTGTTACATGTTTACTTGATGAAACGAAGCCACCATTGGTCAGCTTTGCGCTAGCGTTAGGGCATCTGCTTAATCCGCGGATTTTGAGTCGCAGTTATCTGCTATATTGCAAAAACGCATTTTGAATATTGGGAGGATTGTTATGAGTTTCATGAAGGCACTTGCTTCGGTCGCAGTTGGATTTGCTGCAGCAAAAGGCATGGAAAAGTACAAGCAAATGGGCGGGATGGCCGGTCTGCAAGATATGATGCAGGGCGCCGGGGGCGGCTTTGGCATGGATCAACTGGGCAAGATGGCAGAACAGTTCGGGATGCCGGGGGGTGCCGGTGGGCTGCAAGAGATGATTGGAAAGCTTGGCATGGCCAATCCGGCAGGGGCCGTTGGTCTTGGTGGGTTGATGAATGCCATGCAGGGGGCAGCAAAGTCAGGCAGCCAGCAGACCGCCGACATGATGGATACGGTATTCAAAGGCACACCCGGGGGCGCGGCGATGGAGGAGCAGGCCAAGCTGATGCTGCGCGCGATGATCCAGGCAGCCAAGGCGGACGGAGAGCTGGATGAGCAAGAGAAGGAAACCATTCTGGGCGAATTGGGTGATGACATCAGCGATGAAGAACGCGCCTTTGTCCAGGATCAGTTGAATGGCCCGATTGATGTTATCGGCCTGGCTGCTGATTCCGGTGCGCCATTAAAAGCGCAGGTCTATGCCACGTCTCTGGCGGCGATTCGTCTGGATAACCAGCGCGAGGCATCTTACCTTGTTCAACTGGCCACCGCGTTGGGTCTATCTGATGCCGAACGCGACCAGATTCACACGTATATGGGCGCGCCGACCCTTTCCACCTAGGCCTGATCCCTGATCAGCCGATCATGTGCCCAATTGCCCTTGACACGAGCCGTGCAAGGCGTAAAAGCGCACGCTCATAGGAATTCAACCGAAAGGCCCCTGCCTTTTCGGACGCAGGAGATAACCATGGCGAAGCCGACGACAATCAAGATCCGTCTGAACTCGACCGCGGGCACGGGCCACTTCTACGTGACCAAAAAGAACGCTCGCACCATGACCGAGAAAATGACCGTTCGTAAATACGACCCGGTTGTTCGGAAACATGTCGAGTACAAGGAAGGCAAGATTAAGTAATCTGCCGTCCAACTTGGACAGAATGGAAAAGGGTTTCGCTGATGCGGAACCCTTTTTCTTTGTGCATGCGGCTGGGTGAAATGTCCTGGATCGGGAATTGGCCGTTGCAGTGACGCATCAGCGTAACGGCCATTCGGTTGGGCGCCGGGTTGCTTTTTGGAACCCCTTGGCCATACGCTTCAGCAAATCGTTCCAAAATGTTGGTCGCCATGAAAAAAATCTTGTTATCCACAATTGCCGTATTCGCCCTTGCGGCTTGTGAAGACCCCTATAACCGCTCGGGTGTTGGCTTCACGGGCATCGATGGTGAGCCGCGGACCCTCTCGGATGTTCCGGGTGCGGTCTCGTTCCTTCCCGACGCCACGAATATTCCGGCGGAATTGGCTTTGTTGCCATCCATCCCGGTCGTAACGGATCAGACCGAGGCGGAAAAAGTAGCCCGCGTCGCGATCGACAATGGCGGACGCAGCGACTCAAACTCAGTTGTTCTGACCGGTTCGGACATGAACATGTACTTAAGCACAGTCAGCGTGAACGGCACTTTGTTCGGAGTGCTTCGGACCGCAAACAACAGCACCCGCGTGGACAACAACGTCGGCGCAGCCTTTGGCCAAAATGCCGAACAGTTTACCGGGTGCCTGCCTGCGGGTGACGTGTTCCGCAAGGGGTCGTCGTCGCGCAGCTCGGGTTTTGCGGTTGCTCTGAACTGCAGCTGATCCAGTTCGAACTTTTTTCACGAGGCCCCGCCGATCAGGCGGGGCCTTTTCTGTTGCGGCCATTGGTTTCGCTATGGCGCGAGCGGGTGGCGTTAAACAAAATAAAAAGGGCGGGTCAGACAATGACCCGCCCTTCTTTTGTTTGCCTTGTTGGCTTAGCTTATTCTTGCTGACCCATGAACATCAGCAGGAACTGGAACATGTTCAGGAACGAGATGTACAGGCTCAGCGCGCCGTCGATGGCCGCTTTGTCCAGCCATTCCTGATCACCGTGCATGGCGTGTGCAACATAGGTGTTCTTGATGTCCTGAGTGTAGAAGGCGGTCAGACCGGCAAAGATCAGAACACCGATCGCCGAGATCGCCATCATCATCGGACCCGACTGCAGGAACAGATTGATCACCATCGCCACCAGCAGACCGATTACACCCATCATCAGGAAGGTGCCCATGCCGCTTAGATCACGCTTGGTGGTGTAGCCATAAAGGCTCAGACCGGCAAAGGCGATCGCGGTGACAATGAATGTCTGGGTGATCGAATAGGGGGTGTAGATCATGAAGATCGAGCTCATCGACAAGCCCATGGCCGCCGCGAAGACGAAAAAGCCCAGCTGAACCGCAGAGGCAGAACCACGACGCATCAGTGCACCCCAGCCAAATAGCAGGAAGCCAAGCGGGGCGAACATTACAACCCACTTCAGAGGTGACAGGAACAGCGTTCCACCCAAGCTGGTCAGATAGCGGTCTGCACCGATCTGAGCCACCGCGTTGGTTGGATCAGAGGTTACAGCAAGACCGGCAATCGCCCAGGCAGCCAGCGCCGTGATCAGCATGCCCACGGACATTGTGCCGTAGACTTTGTTCATATGGGCGCGCAGGCCCTCGTCAATCTGGGCAGCGCGCGCACCGGTCGCCGTCCGGATCGTGTCAAATTGTGCCATTAAGGGTCTCCCTTTGCATATTTCTTGTCGGACCAATGGAATTGGCCCCGTTCCCCGCAAATATCGGCAAGTGCGGGCTGTGTTTCAAGGGTTTAACGCCCGAAACTGGCTAAAACACGCAACAAAAATGGCAGCCCGACGGTTCGCGCTGCCATTCACCGAGAAAAGGTGCAGTGTCGAATCACTTTTGCCAGAACTCCGGTGCATCCCAAATGGATCGTGACGCCTCGGCTTCGGCCTGTTGGCGGGTGATGCCGATGTCTTCCAGAGCGCGATCATCAAGTCTGGCAAGCGTTTGGCGCTGGCGCAGAAGAGACAGCGAGTCCAGAAGCGAGGACAACAAAGAGCGACGCTGCGGTTTGCAGTGCTGTTTAATTGCAATTTGGGTCATATTTATTGTCCTTTCTCTATTTCACGATGGTTTATCGTCTTTCCATCAACTTCCTTGATTTATATGGCGCAACATGTCACATTTTGAAAATGAATATTTATGAAGAGATACATAAGGATTTGTGAACATGCGAAATCTGGATATCACCACGCTTCGTTCCTTCGTTGCCGTTGCAGACCAGGGTGGCGTCACACGGGCAGCCGGATTTCTGCATCTGACGCAATCCGCTGTGTCTATGCAGTTGAAGCGGTTGGAAGAGCTGCTGGGCCTTGAATTGTTGGACCGTAGTGGGCGCACAATTGCGTTGACTGCATCCGGTGAACAGCTGCTTGCCTACGCCCGGCGCATGATCGCGCTGAATGACGAAGTAATCTCAAAGCTCACGGATCAGGCCTACGAAGGCGAGGTCGTTCTGGGCGTTCCACATGACATCGTCTACCCGGCCATCCCGCGGGTCTTGCAGCGTTTTAACGCTGACTTCCCGCGGGTTCGGGTGCAGCTGATTTCGTCATATTCCCTTCAGCTGAAAGAAATGTTCAAACGCGGCGAATGCGATCTGATCCTGACAACTGAAGCATCAGCCAGTGATGGATCTGAGACCGTCGCTGAGTTGCCCTTGCGGTGGATTGGGGCGCCGGGCGGGTCAGCATGGCGTAAGAATCCGATTCCATTGGCCGTTGGGCGGCGGTGCGCGTTCCGGCCCCAGATGATCTCGGCCCTCGATGCGGAAGGTATCCCGTGGGAACTGTCAGTCGAAACAGAAAACGACCGCACGATCGAGGCGACAGTCAGCGCGGATCTGGCTGTTCACGCGATGCTGGACGGGACCGAACCCGCACATCTTGAACAGATCGATACCGGAGGGGCTTTGCCGGAACTGCCGGCCCACATGATCAATCTGTATGGGGGCGAGACCGGGCGCGGCGCTGTCGTCGAATCGCTGGCCGCGCTGGTGCGTCAGAATTTTCGTATGTTGGGCAGTGCCCCGCTCAAAGCTGTCGTGGGGTAAGCGCCCGTCAGGGGGTTATGACCACTTTGCCGGTGGCCACGCGGTCGCGCAGCAGTTGCATGCCTTTGTCGGCCTCGGCCAGTGGAAGAACGTGGCTGATATGCGGCTTGATCCGCCCTTCGGCGAGCCAGCCGAACAGCGTGTCAAAGCTGTCCTGTACAATCTTCGGTCGGAATCTCAGATAGCCGCCGATGTAAAACCCAATCACTGTCAGGTTTTTTACCAACAGATGGTTGGCCGGAATTTGGGGAACGTCGCCGCCCGCAAACCCGATGGGCAACAGACGGCCTTCGGGGTTGGTTGCCCGGAACGCGGCTTTGAAGACATCCCCTCCGACAGCGTCATAGACGACATCCGCGCCGCCCAGATCCTTGACGCGTGCACGCAGGTCTTCCGAGGCGTCGATCAGGTGATCCGCACCAGCCGCGCGGGCCACATCCAGTTTTTCCTGCCCACGCGCATGGGCAATTACCGTCGCGCCCATAAGCTTACCGATTTCGACGGCGGTAAGTCCAACCCCACCTGCGGCCCCGGTCACCAAAAGGGTCTCGCCCGGCCGGAGATGCGCCCGATGATCAAGGGCGATGTGGCTGGTGCCGTAAGCGATCTGAATGGCCGCGGCACTTTCAAAGCTGATTGCATCGGGCAGGGGAATCGCGCGACTCGCATCAAAAACGCCATATTCCGCCAGTCCGCCCTGACCGGAATAAACGGCCACACGGTCCCCGACATTCAAGCGCGTAACACCGTTACCCAGCTTGTCGACAACACCCGCAACTTCCATACCCAGCGTGAACGGAGCCTCGGGCGTGTCCTGATACGTACCCTTCTGCATCAGCAAGTCGGCAAAATTCAATCCGCAGGCCTTGATCGCGATGCGTACTTGCCCGGTGCCGGGTTCGGGAAGGTCAATATCAGCCAATTGGGCGGCGCTTCCCTGGGATTGTATCGTGAATGCCTGCATGATCGCGCTCCGTAATTTTGGGGCATAGATTCTTTTCAGCCAGGGTTTGTCAATCTATTCCCCGGCCAATTCGGTTCCTTTCAGGTGCACGTGGTGGGCGTGGGGACTATCCCAGCATTAAAAACACACAACCCTAAATCTTTGTGACCCGAAACAGATTCAACCTTCTTGAAAAATTACCCAAATGCGGCAATATTGCGCTATGGTGCTGTTTTGGGGGTATGTTCCAAATTAGGGAGTGGTTAAGTGCGACTCGCTAGTGTTGCGATAAAAAGCAACGCGCGCCCCAGGTAGTTGTGTGTAAAAGAGGAGAATACCAATGACCCATCACGTCGATGTCCATGTGGGCAAGCGCGTCCGGCATCGCCGCTGGCTGATTGGCATGACCCAGCAGCAGCTGGCGGAACAAGTTGGTATTAAGTTTCAACAAATTCAAAAGTATGAAACTGGGGCCAACCGGATCAGCGCGTCTCGCCTGTGGGACATTGCCGAGGCATTGGACGTTCCCGTCAGCTTTTTCTTTGAAGGTCTGGAAGAGGCCGAAAAAGAGACCTCTGGCAAAAAGTCGGTTCCTGCCGATCTGATGGGGGACAAGGAAGCGCTGGACCTCGTGCGGTCCTATTACGCGATTCCCGAAAACCAGCGCCGCCGCCTGTTCGAGCTTGCTCGGGTTCTCAGCGACGTCGCATAAATTAGCGGGTTGACTCCAAACCGTGCGCACCTCACGGGTTACGCATGCAAGAGACCTCTCTAAGCGATCTGGAAGTTGCCGAAGAAATGGCCGACGCGGCGCGTGCGGCCATTCTTCCGTATTTTCGGCAAACCAATCTGGACACCACGAACAAACTGGAAAATGGGTTTGACCCCGTAACCATTGCTGACCGCAACGCCGAAACGGCGATGCGCGCGGTTCTGGCGCGTCATCGGCCCGAAGATGGCATTTTTGGCGAAGAGTTTGGTCGCGAAGAAGGCTCAAGCGGCCGGACCTGGGTTCTGGACCCCATTGACGGTACCCGCGGGTTCATCAGCGGTACGCCGACTTGGGGGGTTCTGATTGCTCTCAGCACATCTGAAGGCCCGATCATGGGGGTGATCGACCAGCCCTATATCAGCGAACGGTTTGTGGGTTCGGCGGATGTCGCGCAGGTCACCGGCCCATCCGGAACGACACCGTTGAAGACACGCTCGACATCCGCTTTGGATCAGGCGGTTGTTTTTACGACCTTCCCAGAGGTTGGCACACCTGAGGACCGCGCAGGGTTCGAAGCGGTGGCCCGGCAAGCAAAGCTGACCCGTTATGGCATGGATTGTTATGCCTATGCGCTGGTGGCGGCGGGGCAGGTTGATCTGGTGATCGAATCCAGCCTGAACGCCTATGACATTCAGGCCCCCATCGCAGTGATCGAGGCTGCTGGTGGGGTTGTGACTGACTGGCGGGGCGGTCCGGCCCATAATGGCGGGCGGGCTCTGGCGGCGGCGAATCCAGAACTGCACGCGGTCGCACTGGAAATCCTGCGCAACTACTGAAATTGGTTGCCGCAATTTGACCGGTCGGGTAGGTTCTACGCGGCTGGTTCTTATGCCCGTTTTCCGCCAGCCTTTGCACTTCTTGCATGAGACGGGCTGTTGCAGGAGGGCGAATTGACCAAAATCCTTATCAAAAACGCTGATACCATTCTGACGATGGATGACGCGCGGCAAGAGTTGTCGGGCGCGGACATTCTGATCGTGGGGGGGCAGATCGCGCAGATCGGCCACAACTTGCAAACCGACGGTGAGATCCACGATGCTGCGGGTTGTGTTGTGACGCCCGGGCTGGTGAATACCCATCACCATTTGTACCAAACCCTGACTCGGGCTGTACCGGGCGGGCAGGATGCGTTGCTGTTCGGATGGTTGCAGACACTCTATCCGATCTGGTCTAGATTCGGTCCTGAAGAGATGTTTGTGTCGGCTCAGATCGGTCTGGCTGAATTGGCTTTGTGGGGCTGTACGCTCAGTTCAGATCACCTTTACTTGTATCCCAACGGCGCGCGCCTGGACGACACGATCGCTGCCGCCGCCGAAATTGGCTTGCGGTTTCATCCGACCCGTGGAGCGATGAGTATCGGGGAAAGCGACGGCGGGTTGCCGCCAGATGCTTTGGTTGAGGTCGAATCCGATATCCTCGACGACATGATCCGCGTGGTTGACGCGTTTCATGACCCATCCGAAGGGGCGATGTGCCGGGTTGGGTTGGCGCCTTGTTCCCCATTTTCCGTCAGCAGGGACCTGATGCGCGACACAGCGATCCTTGCGCGCGATAAAGGTGTGATGCTGCACACTCATCTGGCAGAAAATGATGAGGATATCGCGTATTCGCAGGCTCAGTTCGGGTGTCGCCCCGGTCAATATGCCGAAGATCTGGGTTGGACCGGATCAGACGTCTGGCACGCGCATTGCGTGAAACTGGACGGGGCCGAGATTGATCTGTTCGCCAGAACCCAAACGGGCGTGGCGCATTGCCCGTGCTCAAACTGCCGCTTGGGGTCTGGTATCGCACCGGTTCGAACCATGCGTGATCACGGGGTTCCGGTGGGTCTGGGCGCCGACGGTTCGGCCAGCAACGATAACGGCAGTCTGATCCTCGAGGCCCGACAGGCCATGCTGCTGCAGCGCGTTGCCAATGGCGCGGATGCGATGTCGTCACGCGAAGCGTTGGAAATCGCGACACGCGGCGGGGCAGACGTGCTGAACCGCCCTGATTGTGGTCGGCTAGAGCCCGGTAAGCGCGCCGACATTGCCATATGGGACACGCGCGGGATCGAAAGCGCGGGCAGTTGGGACCCGGCCGCACTGCTGCTGGCCGGACCAATGAAGGTGAAACACCTGTTTGTCGAAGGCCGCCAGATCGTGCGCGACGGGCATGTCACGACGTTGGACCTGCCGCGCGTGATCGAACGGCAGACCCAATTGGCCCGCGCTTTGCAGGCTTAGGAAGACACGCGGCGACCGGCGATCCAAACCTCGGCAATCGCCCGGTCGTCGCCCATCATGATCGTAGGAAAGATCGCCTCCCACAGATCATCGGCGCAGGCTTCACGCTGGGCAATTGCAGGGGTTGAGGCAAGGTCAAGAACGACCAGATCAGCCTCCATCCCCGGTGCGACATTGCCGATGCAATCATCCATCCGCAGCGTACGCGCCGAGCCAACCGTTCCCAGCCACAGCAGTTGCGCCGCGTGCAGGGGCGAGCCGCGCAGTTGCCCGATTTCATAGGCCGAAGCCATCGTGTGCAGCATTGAAAAGCTCGACCCACCGCCGGTATCTGTTGCCAGACCAACCCGGTGCCCTTCGCGCATCAGCCCGTCCATGTCGAACAAGCCGGATCCGATAAAGGTGTTCGAAGTCGGGCAATGGATCAGCGAAGCATCAACCTCACGCAGCCGGTCACGTTCGCGCGATTCCAGGTGGATAACGTGGCCGTAAACGCCATGCGAGCCCAGCAGCCCGAACTTTTCGTAAGTATCCAAATAGTCCCGCGCATCAGGGAAAAGCTCGCGAACCCATGAGATTTCGTCTGTCTGCTCGCTCAGGTGCGTTTGCATCAGGCAATGCGGGTGTTCGGCCCACAGCGCGCCCATCGCCTCAAGCTGCTCGGGCGTGGATGTGGGGGAGAACCGCGGTGTGATGGCGTAGGATATCCGGTCGACACCGTGCCACTTCTCAAGCAGCGCCTGCGATTGGTCATAGGCCGTCTGCGGAGTATCCCGCAGCCCTTCGGGCGCATTGCGGTCCATGCAGGTTTTCCCCGCCACAACACGTTGCCCGCGTTGTTGGGCAGCCGTGAAGAACGCATCGACACTTTCGGGGTGGATGGTGCAGAAACTGCACATCGTTGTGGTGCCGTGCGAGGCCGTCAGGTCGAGATAACGATTGGCGATCTCGGCTGCATAGTCGGGATTCCCGAACTTCATTTCCTCGGGGAAGGTATATGTGTTCAGCCAGTCGATCAGGCGCTTGCCCCAGCTGGCGATCATCGCGGTCTGTGGGTAATGGACATGCGCATCCACAAAGCCAGCCATGATCACGTGCTGACCGTGGTTTACAACTTCGGCATCGGGGTTCGCGGATATCAAGCTGTCGGCATCGCCGACTGCAGATATGCGGCCGTCTTCGATCAAGACCGCTTCGCTGATTGACACAGCCTCTGTCGGCTCACCTTCATATGGTGATCCGTTGAAGCTCAGGACACGCCCTTTCAGCAGCGTTTTTTGCGCCATTTCCGTTCATCTCCGCCTGTATGGGACTGCGAAACAGCATAGTGGGGCGAAACTTGTCGGTAAATCGGCGCATTGTCATTGTTTTCCGGTAGCTGCTTCTTCTAATTAGGGGTCAATGCGCGAACCAACCGGGGGCAGACATGACGACAGGCTATGATGAACCCGTAATCGTTTCCGCCAGCGAGGAAGACGTCTATGCGCTGGATCGCCGGACAGTTGCCGCGATCCTGTATGCTGTTGATGTGGAAGATCGCGACAAGCTGATCGAGCTGATGGAGCCGCTGCACCCTGCGGACATTGCTGACCTTCTTGAACAGATTAATCCCTATGACCGTGGGCGTTTGATCCGTCTTTACGACAAGGAATTTGACGGCGATATCTTATCCGAACTGGATGAGTCCGTCCGCGAAGAGGTTATCGGTGTCCTGCGCCCCGATGTTCTGGCCGATGCCGTGCGGGACATGGAAAGCGATGACGTCGTCGACCTGCTGGAAGACCTTGAAGAGCCGCAGCAAGAAGCCATCCTGGACGCGCTGGAAGATTCCGAGCGGCTCGCCGCAGAACAGGCGCTGTCCTATCCGGAAAACTCGGCCGGTCGCCTCATGCAGCGCGAGGTGGTCATGTCGCCCGAGCATTGGACCGTGGGGCAGACCATCGATTTCATGCGCGCCAATGATGACTTGCCGGAACAGTTCTATCACGTTGTTCTGGTTGATCCGCGGCTCAAACCGGTGGCACAGGTCACGCTTGGCAAGCTGATGGCAACCCGGCGCGAAGTGCCGTTGCACGACATCGCCGAAGAGGAATTTCACACCATCCCTGTCGATCAGGACGAAGAGGATGTGGCCTACGCCTTTAACCAGTACCACCTGATTTCCGCCCCGGTGGTCGATGCCGATGGGCGTTTGGTCGGCGTGATTACCATTGATGACGCCATGGTTGTTCTGGACGAAGAATACGAAGAGGACATGTTACGCCTTGCCGGTGTCAGCGACGAAAGTTCACTGTCCGACAGTGTCGCCGCAACCAGTAGGCGGCGCTTGCCGTGGCTGGCCGTCAACCTGTGTACCGCAATATGCGCGTCACTGGTCATCTCGCAGTTCGAAGCGGCGATCAATCAGTTGGTGGCACTGGCAATCCTGATGCCGATCGTTGCCTCGATGGGAGGGAATGCCGGGACGCAGTCACTGACGGTTGCGGTGCGGGCGCTTGCAACGCGCGACCTGACCGGATCGAACGTGGCGCGCGTTATCCGGCGAGAATTGCTTGTGGGTGTGCTCAATGGTCTGTGCTTCGCGACCGTTTTGGGGACTGTAGGCATGATGTGGTTCGATTCACCCTTGCTGGGTGTCGTGATCGGCTCGGCCTTGGTCGTGAATATGGCGATCGCAGGCTTTGCAGGTACGGTAGTACCGGTTGTGCTGGACCGTCTGGGCGTTGACCCGGCGCTGGCGTCAGGGACTTTCGTGACCACCACAACGGATGTCATGGGGTTCTTCATCTTTCTTGGGCTTGCCAGCGTGGTGCTTCTGTGACCGATCTGACTGAAATCAAGGCCGTCGCCCGTAAGGCGGCATTTGCGCGCCGGAAGGTTGCATTCGATACGCGTTTGCCGGGGGCGGCCGGGCGGTTGTCCGAAGTGCTTGCGGGGCATCGCGGCGTCCCGATGTCGGGGTACATGCCGATCCGCACCGAAATTGATCCTTTGCCCGCCATGTCCGAGGCAGCGGCTTACGGCCCGGTCGGTGTGCCGGTCATTCAGGCTGCGGGGCAGGCGCTGCGGTTCTCGCGCTGGACGCCCGAGGGTGTGTTAAAGGATGGCCCGTTCGGCGCCAAGGTTCCCGAGATTGACGATTATTTTGACCCCGAAATTCTTGTTGTGCCGCTCGTTGCTTTTGACGCGCAAGGCGGAAGACTGGGATATGGCGGCGGCTTTTATGACCGGACGCTGGAGGGATTGCGCGCCAAGCGCCCCACACTGGCCATCGGCTTTGCCTTTGACGCGCAAGAGGCCGAGGGGCTGCCGTTGGAACCCACGGATCAGCCGTTGGATATGGTCATCACTGAAAGCCGAGTACTGACGTTCTCGGCCTGACCGCCTTAGGTCGGGCTGTTTTCGCGAAAATACTCCCACGCGTCCACTTCGGTGCCGTCGGGCAGGATGCAGATGCCAGTCTGGCCGCCTTCGCCATCGCGGATCTCGTAACGATTGCCACTTTCAACGCAAAAGGTTGCTGCCGGGTTCGCCAGCTGGGTGGATGAGCCGTTTGAAGCAGGCTGGTCGCAGGCCGAAAGTGTGATCAGGCTGGCGGCGGTCAGAAGGGCAAGGCGCATGGAAAATCTCCGGCATAATGTGCTTTGGCGGTTTATTCTGCCAGCTTAACCACTTGTGCTTGAGAGATACCACACTTAGGACAGTTCGAATGAGGATACTTTTTCTGGGTGACGTGATGGGCCGCGCCGGACGCGCGGCCATTCAGCAACATTTGCCGCGTCTGCGCGACGAATGGCGATTGGATTTTGTCGTGGTCAATGGCGAGAACGCCTCGAACGGGATGGGTCTGACCGGGGATCACGCAAAACTGTTGCTGGATGCCGGGGCCGATTGCCTAACGCTGGGCGATCACGCATTCGACCAGAAAGACATGTTGCAATTCATCGAAAGTGAACCCCGTATCGTGCGCCCGGTGAACTTTGCCAAGGGCGCGCCGGGCAGGGGCCACCGGTTGTACACCGCGCCGGGCGGGCGCAAGGTTCTGGTTGTTCAGGTGTTGGGGCAAGTCTTCATGAAACGCCCCTTTGATGATCCGTTCTCTGCTGTTGAACCAATCCTGAAGTCGCACCCGCGTGGCGGGCAAGCGCAGGCGATCATCGTCGATATGCATTGTGAAGCGACTTCCGAAAAGATGGCCATGGGCCACTATTGCGACAAACGCGCCAGCCTTGTTGTGGGCACGCATACGCATGTGCCAACCGCGGACGCGCAAATCCTGCCGGGTGGCACGGCATATCTGACGGATGCGGGCATGTGCGGCGATTATGACTCGGTCATCGGCATGGACAAGCTGGAACCGATGCGCCGGTTTATCACTGGCATGCCCAAGGCCCGGTTCACGCCGGCTAATGGCGAGGCCACGCTAAGTGGCGTGTTCGTTGAAACCGACGACCGGGACGGTCAGGCGAAATCTGTTCAAATGGTGCGCGTTGGCGGGCGGCTACAGCAAGCTGGCCCACAGTAAGGGCACGTCAGGCTTGCTCTGTCGCGCGCAATGCGTGAAACTGCCTGACGGGCGCGTAAACCAGGCCAGGGTTCGGACAGAAAACCAAGAATGCAATTCCTTCAACTGACAGAAATGGGAAGCGCGATACTGGCGCTGTTGGTCGTTGCAGGCATGTTCATCATGTTCCTGCGCGAATCCTATCCGACTGAAGTGGTCGCAATTGGTGGCGTGGCCGTGATGCTGGTGACGGGCATTCTGCCCTATCAAAGCGCACTTGCCGTTCTGTCAAATCCGGCCCCTTGGACGATTGCCGCGATGTTCATCATCATGGGAGCATTGGTGCGTACCGGAGCACTGGACGCATTCACATCGACCGCACAGAAACAGGCACAGGTAAGTCCCAAGGTCGCAATCGCGACGCTGATGGCCTTTGTTGTCTTTGCCTCGGCGGTGGTTTCAAACACGCCCGTAGTGGTCGTTATGATCCCCGTATTCGTTCAGATCGCGCGGACGCTGAACGTGTCGGCCTCGAAACTGCTGATCCCGCTAAGTTATGCGGCCATTCTGGGTGGCACGCTGACCTTGATCGGCACCTCGACCAACCTGTTGGTTGATGGTGTCGCGCGGTCCCAGGGGATGGCCCCGTTTACGATATTCGAGGTCACGCCGCTGGGCATTGCGCTGGTCATTTACGGTATGTTCTACTTGCGGTTTGTCGCGCCGCGCCTGCTGCCGGAACGGGACAGCATGGCGACAATGCTTAGCGATCGGTCGAAGATGAAGTTCTTTACCGAGGCTGTCATTCCCCCCGACAGCAACCTGATCGGGCGTGAGGTGACGGGCGTGCAGCTGTTCAAACGTCCTGGCGTGCGCCTGATCGACGTCGTGCGCGGCGACGAGTCGTTGCGGCGCAACCTCAAGGGCGTCGCTTTGAAAGTTGGCGACCGTGTCGTTCTTCGGACTGAGATGACAGAGTTGCTGAGCCTGCAAACCAACAAGGAACTCAAGCGTGTCGATCAGGTCTCGGCGGTTGAGACGAAAACGGTCGAGGTGCTGATCACTCCGGGTTGCCGCATGGTCGGGCGGACGTTGGGCGCGATGCGTTTACGCCGCCGTTATGGCGTTTATGTGTTGGCGGTACATCGGAGAAACCAGAATATCGGGCGGCAATTGGATGATCTGGTTGTGCGGGTCGGTGACACGCTGCTGCTGGAGGGCTCACCAGCGGATATCCGGAAGCTGGCTGCTGATATGGATATGGTCGATGTGACCCAACCTTCGGCCCGCGCATTCCGCCGCAGCCACGCGCCGATTGCCATCGGGGCGCTGACCGGGATCGTTGTGCTGGCCGCGCTGGGCGTTGCGCCCATCCTGCTGTTGTCGGTCCTGGCTGTTGCGGTTGTTCTGATTACGCGCTGCATCGACGCGGATGAGGCGTTTTCCTTTGTCGAAGGAAGGTTGCTGGCCCTGATCTTCTCTATGCTGGCCATAGGTGCGGCATTGGATAAATCCGGTGCAGTTTCCTTAATTGTCGAAGCCGTGGCGCCGGGTCTTGGTGCCCTGCCACCATTCCTGATCATCTGGGCGGTCTATTTGCTGACCTCTGTGCTGACAGAGCTGGTGTCGAATAACGCCGTGGCAGTTGTGGTGACGCCGATTGCCATTGGTTTGGCGCAGGCAGTGGGCGTTGATCCGCGCCCGCTGGTCGTGGCAGTCATGGTGGCGGCCTCGGCTTCATTTGCGACGCCGATCGGATATCAGACCAACATGATGGTTTACGGCCCCGGTGGGTACAGGTTCACAGATTTTCTGAAAGTTGGCGTGCCGCTGAATCTGACTGTGGGTTTGCTGGCTTCGCTGTTGATCCCTCTGATCTGGCCGCTTTGAGTTCGGCACGGAACCGCTGGTTTTCCGGCGAAGTCCTTGTAAAATCAAAACCTCATACAATGTTTTGAATAAGTGATTTTGCGAAAAGGAGCACGCCAATGCTCAAGACCGGATATACTGCGCTTACGGTTGCGGCCACATCAGCCATGCTGAGCAGCGCGGCCATCGGCGGAACGATCGAAGGCACTGCAGCATATCGCGAGCGTATCGCCGTACCACCGGATGCGACGCTTTACGTGCAATTGCAGGACGTCTCGCGCGCGGACGCACCGTCGGTGACCCTGTCGGCAAAGCGCTATGCGCTGACCGGAGTGCCAGCACAATTCGAGCTGAGCTATGACGACGCCCTTATTCAAGAGGGGATGCGCTACGTGGTGCGTGGTTCGATCTTTCAGGGCGACAAGCTGTTGTTCACAACCGATACTGCCTACCCTGTTCTGACGAATGGGGCCGGGAACACGACCGATCTGATGCTGGTCAAAGTACAACCGCCCGGGGCAGCCGTGCTGGAGAACACCAACTGGACCGCAACCGGCCTGAATGGCGCAGCACTTGAGACCGAAAGGCGCCCCGCGCTTTCATTCGCCAATGATGGCGCGTTCTCAGGCAGCGGTGGATGTAACCGGTTTTCCGGCCAAGCCGAGATTGCGGGCAACAATATTGAATTCCCCGACAACATGGCCGCCACCCTGATGGCCTGCCCGCCGCCACTGGATGAAGTTGAGCGGCAGTTCTTCAAAGCCCTTCAGGAGGTGACAGCATATGCCTTTAAAGGCGATACGCTGGTGTTGCTGGACAACGCCGGGCAATCCGTCGTGCAGTTTGCCCGGGAACAGTAGGGTTTAAGGGGCTGTCACGCGACGGCCCTTGACCGTCCTGCATTGCGGCCGGAGAAAATGCAGCCGCCCAGGAATGAACCTTCGAGCGCGTTGTAGCCGTGATAGCCACCGCCACCGAAACCCGCGACCTCTCCGGCTGCGAACAGGCCAGGAACGACCTGACCGTCTGCGCCCACCATCTGACTGTCCAGATTGGTCTGAAGCCCACCCAGCGTTTTGCGCGTCAGCACGTGCAGTTTCACCGCGATCAGCGGGCCATTGGCCGGATCAAGGAACTTGTGCGGCTTGGCGGTTCGGATCAGTTTGTCACCACGGTAGTTGCGCGCGGCCAGAATGGCGGCCATCTGCGCATCCTTGGTGAACGGGTTGTCGATCTGGGAATCGCGCGCCTCGATCTGGGCACGCAGGTGCGCCTCGTCGATCAGGCCTCCGCCCAGATGGTTCATCCCGTTAACAAGCTCGGTCAAGGTATTGGCGACGATGAAGTCTTCGCCGTGCTCCTTGAACGCCTCGACCGGAGCGGTGGCCTTGGACCCGGTCAGAATGCGTTGGAACAGAACCTCTTTCCAACCACCGTCCGTCATGTCGGGATTTTGTTCAGACCCGGACAGGGCGAACTCTTTTTTGATCACCTTCTGGGTCAGAACGAACCAGCTGTATTCATGGCCGGTTTTCAGGATTTCTTTTAGCGTCCCCAGTGTGTCAAATCCCGGCAGGCACGGCGGTTTCAACCGGTTGCCTTCGGCGTCGAACCACATCGAGCTTGGGCCGGGCAGAATGCGAATGCCGTGCGATGGCCAGATCGGATTCCAGTTACGAACGCCCTCGGTATAATGCCACATCCGGTCGCCGTTGATGACATGACCGCCAGCCTTTTCGCTGATACCGATCATGCGTCCATCGACGTGGAATGGCACGCCAGCGACCATGTCCTTCGGCGGCTCGCCCAGACGGTCGCGTGGCCAGCTTTTGCGCACCATTTCAAAGTTGCCTCCGATGCCGCCGGACGTGACGATAACGGCTGGGGCGTAAAACTCGAACTCGCCGACCTCATCACGGTTGGTCTTGGCGCCGTGGGGTGCGGTGTCGTCGGCCAGAACCTCGCCCGACACTCCCTTGGCCGCGCCGTTCTGCATGATGATGTGGCTGACTTGATGGCGGAATTTAAGCTCGATCAACCCATTGCTGACATGGTCACGCACTCGGCGTTTGAAATGTTCCAGAACACCTGGGCCGGTGCCCCAGGTGATATGAAAGCGGGGCACAGAATTGCCGTGACCATCCGCATATGATCCACCGCGTTCGGCCCAGCCGACAATCGGAAACCAGCGCAGGCCCATGTCATGCAGCCAAGGGCGCATTTCGCCGGCGGCAAATTCAACATAGGCCTCGGCCCATTTCCTGGGCCATGCGTCCTCGTCACGATCGAACTGCGCGCTGCCCATCCAGTCGCGCAGTGCCAGATCATAGCTGTCTTTGATCCCCATGCGCCGCTGTTCCGGCGTGTCGACCATAAAGAGCCCACCAAGGCTCCAGAACGCCTGACCGCCCAGGAAATGCGCGGGTTCCTGATCGACCACGATCACCTTTTTACCCCGGTCGCCCAGTTCGGCAGCTGCGGCCA
The DNA here is from genome assembly GCF_059611005.1 of Ruegeria sp. CDSB117. NCBI lineage: Bacteria > Pseudomonadati > Pseudomonadota > Alphaproteobacteria > Rhodobacterales > Roseobacteraceae > Ruegeria > Ruegeria sp. CDSB117. The sequence goes on along the minus strand of NZ_JBXWOS010000001.1, from coordinate 235,542 downwards.
ACCCGGCAAGCCCAGCCCCCACGACGATGGCATCGGCAGAGTTATTCGTCATGTCTTTTCCTTTCAGCGGCTGCGGAACCAAAGGATGAAGGGCAAGGCCACAACATACATCGTTATTCCGTACACAGCCGAGGGCAGGGCCAACGGGCTAAACCAGCTTTCCGTCGCCGTGATCAATGCAGCCAGTGTAATCCCAAGTGTCGAGTTTTGTATGCCGGTTTCGATGGAAACAGTCTTGCTTTCGTTCCATGACAGGTTTGCGGCACGCGCCAGCCCCAGCCCGATCAGCAAAAGCGCGATGTTCAACGAGATCAACCCAGCGCCCATGACGCCGAGGTTGTCGACAAACAGCTGCCAGTTTCCAGCCAGAGCAGCCACAACGATCAGCACGAACAAAACGGTCGCAAGCTTGGACAACGTGGGCTCGATCCGCCTTGCAAAATCTGTTGCAACGCTGCGAAGTGTGACGCCAAGCGCCACGGGTAGCGTGGTGATCAGGAACATGGCGATTGCAAGCCCTGAGATTGACACCTCGGGTGCCGCATCGCCCATGAAATAGTTCACTGACCAGGCGGCAAGAAACGGCACGGTGACCATCGAAAGCAGGCTGATGACGGCCGTCAAACTAACCGAAAGGGCGACATCACCTTTGGCCAGTTTCGACAGGATGTTGCTGGTCACACCGCCGGGGCAAAAACTGAGGATCATGAAGCCGACAGCGATCTCGGGTGGCAACGCAAAAAGTGTGACCGTGACAAAAGCCGCGACCGGCAGCAACACAACCTGGCACAACGCACCGACGGCGAAAGGATAGCGCCGGCTGAGTACGCGGCGGAAATCAGCTACCTCAAGCCCAACGCCCAGAGACAGCATGATAATGGCCAGCGACAGCGGCAGGCCGACATTAATTAGAAGATCCAAGAACAACTCCTCCCAAAGCCGTTCGGGTCACCCTAAGCGAGCGGTCGTGGATCAGGCAATAACGCCGTTGGGTCACCCATAGCGTTGGGCAAATCTGCGGAGGATTTCGGCCGGTTGCGTGACGTCCGCTGCGTGACAAATGTCGATCAGGCGCTGGGCGTCTTCGGGCGGAAAATAGCCGTGGTTCTTGTAGATATTGATGCGCTGTTCGAAATCACGCGCGTCCGCCTCGGGGTGGAATTGCGTGGCATAAACATTCTGCCCCCAGCGGATCATCTGGAACGGGCAAGGGTCCGAGGCCAGCAGGTGGATGCACCCGCTCGGCAGCGCCTGCACGGCCTCTTTGTGGCCGACGAAGGCGTCGAATGTTCCGGTCAGCCCTGCCGTTAGCGGGTCTTGCGCTCCGTCTGCAGTCAGGTGGCAGGTCGAAGGTCCGACAGGTTCACCGTATTTCTCTTTGCTGACGTCACCGCCAAGATGGGCAGCCAGAATGCCCAGCCCATAGCAACAGCCCATAAAGGGATGATCTTGTGCGATGATCTGCGGCATCAATCCCATGATGGCGCCTTCAATGCGCGCGTCGGCTTCGGATTTGGTTGCGGGGTCGTCACTGACGCATCCCGGTCCACCACCAACAATCACCCCAGCATAATCCGTGACATCCAGATCGTCGGGCAAAGCTTCGCAATCCAATCGGATACGATGGGTCTGGTTGGGGGTCAGGCCCGTTTTGTCCAGGATCGAGGCATATTCGGCATCCGAGGCATCGGTTTCCGGGCGCAGTTGCAGGATCAGAAAACGTTTCATGAAAGGCCTTTATCCGTCACAAGGGCCAGAACACAAGGATAGCGGGGATGGAAACCGCAATGATCAGGATTTCCAGTGGCAGGCCCATGCGCCAATAGTCGCCAAACTGATACCCTCCGGGTCCTAGGACAAGCGTATTGTTCTTATGCCCAATCGGCGTCAGGAACGCGGCCGAGGCTGCGACGGCGACGGTCATCAGGAAAGGGTCGGGTGAAACCTCAAGCGTGCGGGCCATCTGGATACCGACCGGAGCCGCAACAATGGCGGTGGCTGTGTTGTTCAGCACGTCTGACAGGGTCATTGTGACCACCATCAACACGGTCAGAATGGCCCAGGCCGGCAGCCCGTCGGTCAATTGAATTAAAGCATTCGCAATCAGTTCTGTACCGCCTGACGTCTCCAACGCGCTGCCTAGCGGGATCATCGAGCCCAGCAGAACGACAACGGGCCACTCGATATGATTGTAGATATCGGCAATCGGCATGATCTTGGTCAGAACATAGGCGACAACGACCAGCCCCAAAGCGATGGGCAGGTAGATCAGCCCGACACTGGCCGCCAGAACAGCTGCACCAAACAAGCCAATGGCAAGCCACGCTTTTTCGTTGGCGGTGACGTTCAGACCGCGTTCAGCAAGTGGCAAACACCCCAGCCATTCGGTCACATCGGCACTGCGGTCACGTGGGCATAGCAGCAACAGAATGTCGCCTGCCTCAATCTGAGTTTTACGGACCTGTTCGGTAATGCGACGCCCTTGACGTGAAATCCCCATCAAAACGGTGCTTTGACGCCAGGCCAATCCCAGGCCCTGCGCGGTGCGACCGGTGACGCGTGCGTTTAGCGGCACAACTACCTCAATCACTTCAAGACCGTCCCCTTCGGCGGTCAGCAACTCCTGACGGCGGGTATCCGAGAAATCGAGGTTCAGCGCGGTGCGAAATTCATCTAGCGCCTCGGGGCGGGCCTCCAGCACCAAAGCGTCGCCCGGTTTGATTGTAGCATGGGCCGACCGGCCATAGCGCCGTTTGCCATCTCGAATAAGGCCGATGATGGCCACGTCGGATTTCTCAGCGGCCTCATAAAGCTCGCTGACACGTTTTCCGATTTGCGGCGACTCTGGCGGGACCGTCAGTTCCGCGATGTATTCGGCAAGGGTTTCCGAGGCCTCTTCCTGTGTTCCGCGATTGGGAATCAACCGCCATCCGACCAGCGCGACAAATGCCAGCCCGGCAATCGCTGCCAATCCACCAACGGGGGCGAAATCGAACATTCGGAACGGTTCACCCAATGTTTCAGCCCGGATCGATGCGATGATGATGTTAGGGGGCGTTCCAATCAACGTGGCCATGCCGCCCAGAATGGTGGCAAAGCTCAGCGGCATCAGGGTCAGACCGACCGGCCGCCCCGCCTTGCGCGCGGTTTGGATATCGACCGGCATCAGCAGCGCCAGCGCGGCCACGTTGTTCATAAAAGCCGACAGAACAGCGCCAATCCCGCCCATCAGCGCGATATGTGCGCCAAGCCCGCGCGAGGCATCGACCAGCGTGCGGGTGATCAGGAAAACAGCGCCGGAGCGCACCAACCCGGCCGAGACAACCAATACCAAAGCGACGATTATCGTGGCGGGGTGTCCGAACCCGGCAAAGGCGTCATCGACCGGCACAACACCCAGCGTAACTCCGATCAATAGCGCGGTGAAGGCCACAAGGTCGTATCGAAACTTCCCCCAAAGCAGCATTCCAAACACAGTGGCGAAAAGGGAAAAAAGAATAATCTGGTCTGTCGTCATGCGGCCACCATACCCTTCGCGGCGACTGTCGCAAGCCGCTCTCTTGATCCTTGGCCCCGCAAACGTCTATATGAGCGCCGAATACGCAATCACGATGACGAGGACGCAACATGGCAGGCCATTCCAAATGGGCCAACATCCAGCACCGCAAGGGGCGTCAGGACGCCGCGCGGTCCAAACTGTTTTCCAAACTGTCGAAAGAGATCACCGTCGCTGCCAAGATGGGCGACCCCGATCCTGAAAAAAACCCACGGCTGCGTTTGGCCGTGAAAGAAGCCAAGTCACAGTCGGTTCCAAAAGATGTCATCGACCGCGCGATCAAGAAATCGACGGCGGGCGAAGGCGATGAATACGAAGAAATCCGGTATGAGGGCTATGGCCCGAACGGTGTGGCGGTGATCGTCGAGACGATGACAGACAACCGCAATCGCACAGCTTCGACCGTGCGTTCGACTTTTTCCAAGAACGGCGGCAACCTGGGCGAAACCGGTTCAGTTGGCTTCATGTTCGAACGCAAGGGCGAAGTGGTTTATCCGGGTTCCGTCGGCGACGCGGACACCGTGTTCGAAGCCGCAATCGAAGCCGGCGCTGAAGATGTCGAAAGCTCGGAAGAAGGGCATATCATCTGGTGTGCCGATACCGACCTGAACGAAGTGTCGAGCGCCCTTGAAGCTGCGCTGGGGGAAACCGATTCCACCAAGCTGATCTGGAAGCCTACGACGACAACCGAGTTGGGTCTGGAAGACATGCAAAAGCTGATGAAGCTGGTCGATGCGCTGGAGGACGACGATGACGTTCAACGCGTGACGACGAATTTCGAAGCCACGGACGAAGTCATGGCTCAGCTCTGATCCGCATTGCAAGAAAAGCACGAAAAACCCGGTCTTTGGCCGGGTTTTCATTTTTGACACAGGGGGTTCTTGGCCGGTTGCGTGGAACTGAGTACCATGGATTGATCAAACCCAAGTGGCGCGCCCTTTTGCGAGCCGAGGAACCCAAGCGCGCATATGACTGACAAGTCACTGGACACATCGAAAAGAAACGTTCCGGTCCTGGCTGGGCAAAGCATTCTGTCTCAGGTGGCGTGGACCCTAGGCAGCCCATCCGTGGTCTTGCCATTTCTGGCCGTGTCGCTTGAGCTTCCGATGTACATAGCCGGCGCGCTGGTGTCGGTGCGGATGGTTGGCAGCATGATCTCGGATGTTTTCCTCGCGTATCCCATCGCAGCGCGTGACCGCAAGAAACGTGCAATCGCGATGACTGAGGTCGCAATCGGTGCCTGCCTGATTTTGGCTTTGTTGGTGGCCTCAACAGGTGTCGTTCCGGTCATAGGTGTGGCTTTTGTCGCGGCATTTTTCATGATCGGTTTGATCGAAGAAATTCAGTCGCTGATGTATACCGATCTGCTGGGCGATCAGGTGCGCTCCAAATCGCGGATGATCATGCATTATCTGCAGCTGGGGGTGGGTGGATTGGGCGCAATCGGATTGGCGTTGCTGGTTCACGAGATCACCAAAGAAAACCCACCGTTTTCGCGCCATTCCGCAGTCATCGCCGTTTCGGTAACATTCTTTGTCCTATCCGGCCTGTCGATTCTAATGATGTCCGAAACCGCCGGTCCCACCCAGGAACAGGGCGCGCAACGGGTCAAGAAGCGAAAGTTCCTGGATAACTTCACCGATATCGCTGCAATGTTCGATCAGCACTGGTTCCGCCGTTACATGATCATGCGCATGCCGCTTGTTGTCGTATCCCTGTCCGTACCGTTCTTTGCGCTGATCGCAGCCGAAGCGCACCACGATTCGGCCAGAGGGCTGACGGCGATGATTGTGTCGTCGGCGTCGGGGTATCTTGTATCTGCCCCACTGTGGCAATTGGTGAACATGAAATCGCATCGCGCCGTGATGGTCACCGGGAACCTGATGGTGGCACTGACGGGCGGTGCGCTTTTGTCCGTGCACTTTCTGGGCATGGACCATGACGTTCACTTACACGCCATTGCCTTGTTCGTTGTCACTGTTGCGGTGACAGGGATCAGCAGTGCCCGCAAGCTGTACTTCCTGGACGTTGCCCCAAAAGATCAGAGGGTCAAAGGTGCCGCAGCGATCAAGAGCATTTGCCGGATCTCTGGCGTATTGCTCTCGGCCGCGTTGGCAGGCGTTGCGCATTTGCACGAGGTCGCCTGGGCTATCGTCTTCATTGTCGCCACAAGCGTTTTCGCGGCGGTTGCCTGTTACCGTGTGGTTGTACCCAGCGAGAAAAAAGCGGTTCAATCCTAGTCTGCAGTTTCAGCTGGAAGCAGGGCACCATCGGCGGCGCGTTTGACCGCGTCAGTCAAGGGGGCCAACGCCGTGGATAGCACACGACCCACCTGCCAGGTCAGCCCTACGTCAAGATGCGCGCCCGGTACCAAAGGGCATAACCGGCCGTCTTCCAGCGCTGGGCGCGCAAGGTTTTCCGGATTCATTCCCCAACCAATCCCCGCAATGGCCGCTTCCACAAATCCCTGAGAGGAGGGCAGGAAATGCGAAGGGGGTGATAGCCGTTGACCTGTCTGCCGGGTAATCCAGGCTTTTTGCAGCCCATCCTTGCGGTTGAATGTCAAACAGGTGGCGCGGGACAACGTCTCGACATTTACACCGTCCGCGAACCATTTGCGCATGAAATCGGGGCTGGCCGTGGGGATGTACCGCAGGGCGCCAAGGGCTACGGCGTCGCTGCCTGGGACCGTATCACCTCCGACCGTTATGGCGGCGCTGACCTCTCCGCGCCTCAGCCATTCCGCCGAATGATCCTGATCGTCAACGACCAGATCGAACAGCAGGCCGTCGACCTGAGACATGACATTTATGAACCACGTCGCCAGAACGTCGGCTGGCACGGCGACGCGCACGCGCGCGGGGCCGTTGGTTTGATCAAGCGTCAGTTCGCGGGCCAGATGCGTCTCAAGTAACCCGATATCCTCGGCGTGTTGAGCGATACGCAAACCCATCGGAGTGCCCGTGCAGGGCGTTCCCCGATTGATCAGGGTTGCGCCGACAAGGTCTTCCAGCGCCTTAATCCGCTGTGAAACCGCGGAAGGCGTAACCGCAAGTTCTGAGGCGGCCGCGTCAAAACTGCCATGACGCAGGATGGCAGACAGCGCAGTCAGGTGGTTTGGATCCAGTAACATTAGCCAGACTTAATTCAGGTCAGTTTCTTTAATTTGATAGATGCTTGGTAAGCGAGTAGTCAACGCCTCAGACTATCGGAGGTTTCATGTCCACATCCTTGATTGCAGGCTTTGTGCTTGGCTTCAGCCTGATCCTCGCCATTGGCGCGCAAAACGCCTTTGTTCTGCGCCAGGGGTTGCGACGCGAGCATGTATTCCCACTGTGCCTGACTTGCGCGGTGTCTGATGCCATTCTCATAGCCGCGGGCGTTGCGGGTTTCGGAACATTGGCGCACGCGTTGCCCTGGTTCGAGACCGTCATGCGGTATGGCGGGGCGATTTTTCTGATATGGTACGGTTTGCGCAGCCTGAGTTCGGCCTGGCGCGGCGGAGCGGTGATGGAGATCGGCGAGGGTAAGCGCGTCAGCCTGAAATCTGTTCTGCTGACCGTTCTTGCGTTCACATGGCTGAACCCGCATGTCTATCTGGATACAGTTGTGCTGATTGGGTCAATCTCGGCGCAGTATGAGGATCGGATGGCCTTTGCGCTTGGTGCAATGACGTCCAGTTTCGTATTCTTCTTTTCATTGGGCTACGGGGCAGGGATGCTGTCCCCGATATTCACAAGACCACGGGCGTGGCAGGTGCTGGATTTAATAATCGGCGTGGTCATGCTGGCAATTGCCGCAAAGCTTGTATTGATGTGACGGGTTGCCTCTGCCAAGTATTCGGTGTTCAACCGTTAACATGTCAACTTTAACCGCCCAACACCGCCCCGTGGCTGGCATGCTCTGGATGTTTTCGGCAGGCTTGTCGTTTGTGGTCATGACCGCATTGGTAAAGTCGCTGGGCCCCACGATGGACCCTACGCAGGCTGCGTTCCTGCGCTTTGCCTTCGGCTTGATCTTTCTGTTGCCGGCGTTGCGCTTGGTGTTGAAGACGCACCTTACACGCAGCCACATCGTATTGCTGGGGACGCGCGGTGTCGTCCATGCATTTGCAGTGATGCTGTGGTTCTTCTCGATGACACAGATCCCGCTGGCTGAGGTCACGGCGATGAACTACATGACGCCGGTCTATGTAACGCTGGGGGCCGCGTTGTTTCTGTACGAAAAGCTGGCCATCCGTCGGATCGCCGCGATTGGCGTGGCACTGATTGGCGTTCTGATCATCCTAAGGCCGGGTTTTCGTGAGATTTCACTGGGCCATATCACCATGCTGGGCACGGCCCTGACCTTAGGCGGGTCTTATCTGATTGCCAAAGTGCTTGTGCGTGATCTGCCGCCGTCAGTTGTTGTGGCGCATATGTCGATCTGGGTGACCATAGCTTTGATCCCTTTTGCAGTTGCGGTTTGGACCACGCCCAGCTTGCGCGACCTCGGCGTGCTGTTTCTGGTGGCCAGTTTTGCCACGGCGGGCCACTATTTCATGACGATCGCACTTAAGGCGGCCCCGGTCGCGGTAACACAGCCGGTTACGTTCCTGCAGTTGATCTGGGCCACCTTGTTGGGCGCGCTGGTTTTCAATGAAAGCATCGACATCTGGGTAGTCGCGGGTGGAACGGTGATTCTGCTAGCGGTCAGTTTCATTGCCTGGCGCGAAGCGGTTTTGAACCGCAGCAGCTTGACGACCCCCAGCATCGCACCCAAACTCTGATCATTGGCGGTCGGGTGAAACGTTATTGATTGACGAGTCAATAAAAAGCCCTTAGCGTTTTCTCACTATACTTAGTGAGGGATAGTGATGCCGAAACTCGGAATGGAGCCAATCCGCCGTGACGCGATCGTCAAGGCAACAATTGCCGAACTCGGGTCGAAGAAATCCCTTGATGTAACGGTCAGCCAGATTGCCAAACGGGCAGGCATGTCCAGCGCGCTGGCGCATCATTATTTCGGTGGCAAAGATCAGATATTTCTGGCCGCCATGCGCCGTATCCTGTCGGACTTTGCCGACGAGGCTAGGCAGGAGCTGAAGAATGCTGTCCCGCAGGAACGCGCGCAGGCCATTATCCGGGCCTGTTTTGCACCATCATGTTTCACACCGGATGTCATCGCTGCGTGGATGACATTTTACGTGTTGGCCCAAACAAATGATGACGCCTTGCGCCTGTGGCAAATCTATCAGGCGCGTATCCGGTCGAACCTGACCCACGCCCTGCGCCCATTGCTGGGCGATCCGGCCGAGGCGGCCGAAAACATGATCGCCCTGATCGATGGGCTGTATATCCGCGCCGCACTAAGCGCGCCGGAAGAACCGCAGCTGGCGGTCAATCACGCAATGCGTGTCCTCAACACTCTGCTCGAGGCTGAAAAATGACAAAACCGAACATTCTGATCCTGATGGTGGATCAGCTGAATGGGACCCTCTTTCCAGACGGTCCCGCTGACTGGCTTCACGCTCCGAACCTGAAGAAGCTGGCTGAACGGTCGACCCGGTTTGCCAACGCCTATACCGCGTCGCCTCTGTGCGCGCCGGGGCGGGCCAGCTTTATGTCCGGTCAGCTGCCTTCGCGCACGGGTGTTTATGACAACGCCGCAGAATTCCGCAGCGACATCCCGACCTATGCGCACCATCTGCGGCGCGCGGGCTATTACACCTGCCTGTCCGGTAAGATGCACTTTGTCGGCCCAGATCAGATGCACGGGTTTGAGGACCGCCTGACAACCGATATCTACCCGGCTGATTTTGGCTGGACGCCGGATTACCGCAAGCCCGGTGAACGGATTGACTGGTGGTACCACAATATGGGCTCGGTGACGGGCGCAGGCGTGGCCGAGATTTCCAACCAGATGGAGTATGACGACGAGGTCGCCTACAACGCCAAGGCCAAGCTCTATGATCTGGCGCGTGGCAAGGATGACCGCCCGTGGTGTGTGACCGTCAGCTTTACCCACCCGCATGATCCTTACGTGGCGCGCCGCAAGTATTGGGATCTGTACGAAGACTGTGAGCACCTGCAGCCCGAGATTGCGGACATTGGTTATGACAATCAGGATCCGCACTCAAAGCGTATCTTTGATGCCAATGATTGGCGCAGCTTCGACATCACAGAAGAAGACATCTGCAAGTCGCGCCGCGCGTACTTTTCCAATATCTCATATCTGGACGACAAGATCGGTGAAATCCTAGAGGTGCTGGAAACAACCCGGCAAGAGGCGATCATCATGTTTGTCTCGGATCACGGCGACATGCTGGGTGAACGGGGCCTGTGGTTCAAAATGAACTTCTACGAAGGGTCGGCACGCGTGCCGTTGATGATTGCCGCGCCGGATATGCCGGCAGGCCGTATCGACACATCGGTTTCGACAATCGACGTCACGCCAACCCTTGGTGCACTGGCGGGTGTAGATATGGCCGAGATCGCGCCGTGGACCGATGGCGAAGACCTTGTACCACTGGCCAATGGCACCGAACGGACTGCTCCGGTGAAGATGGAATACGCGGCCGAAGGCTCGTATGCGCCGCTGGTTTCGCTGCGCTATGGCAAGTGGAAATACAATCGCTGCGCATTGGACCCAGATCAGCTGTACGATCTTGAGGCCGATCCGCATGAGTTGGAAAACCTCGCGGAAAACCCCGAACACGCAGGCACGCTGGAAACTTTGCGCGCGAATTCTCAGGCGCGTTGGGACTTGGATAAATTCGACGCGGATGTCCGTGCCAGCCAGGCGCGCCGCTGGGTTGTTTACGAGGCGCTGCGGCAGGGCGGGTATTACCCATGGGATTACCAGCCACTGCAGAAGGCATCCGAGCGCTACATGCGCAATCACATGGATCTGAATGTCGTCGAGGAAAACGCCCGCTACCCGCGCGGCGAGTAACCTCTTCACCTTTTCGAAAATACGCCTGCCGGACGATCAGAAATTTGGTTCGGCGGGATATGGAGACCTGAAAATGGAAGCAGATTTCGTCATCGTTGGCGCAGGATCGGCAGGCTGCGCAATGGCGTATCGCCTGAGCGAGGCCGGAGCCTCGGTATTGGTGATCGAACACGGCGGGACTGATGCTGGCCCGTTCATCCAGATGCCAGCGGCATTGAGCTATCCGATGAACATGCCGATGTATGACTGGGGTTACCGGTCAGAGCCCGAGCCGCACCTGAATAACCGCGAACTGGCTTGTCCGCGCGGCAAGGTTATTGGTGGATCGTCATCGATCAACGGCATGGTTTACGTACGTGGCCACGCGCGTGATTTTGACACTTGGGCCGAGATGGGCGCCGATGGCTGGTCCTATGCGGATGTGCTGCCCTATTACAAACGCATGGAGACCTGGCATGACGGTGGACATGGTGGTGATCCGACATGGCGTGGCACCGATGGCCCGCTGCATGTTTCGCGCGGACCGCGTGAGAACCCTCTGTTTCAGGCTTTCGTCGATGCGGGACAGCAGGCGGGATACGAAGTTACCGGCGACTATAACGGTGAAAAGCAGGAAGGCTTCGGCCCGATGGAGCAAACCGTCTGGAAAGGACGGCGTTGGTCGGCGGCGAATGCGTATCTGAAACCCGCGCTCAAGCGCGATAACTGCGATATCGTGCGCGGACTGGCCTCAAAGGTGGTCATGGAAAACGGCCGCGCAATCGGGGTCGAATTGATCAGAGGTGGCAAGACTGAGGTCATCCGCGCCCGGCGCGAGGTGGTTCTTGCCGCGTCCTCCATCAACTCTCCCAAGCTGCTGATGCTGTCTGGCATCGGTCCGGCGGCGCACTTGGCTGAACACGGGATAGACGTTGTCGCAGATCGCCCGGGTGTGGGTGCGAACCTTCAGGACCATCTGGAGCTTTACATTCAGCAAGCGTCCTTGCAGCCGATCACGCTGTACAAACATTGGAACCTGATCAGCAAAGGTCTGATCGGGGCGCAGTGGCTGTTCACAAAGACCGGTCTGGGTGCATCCAACCAATTCGAAAGTGCGGCGTTTATTCGCTCCAAGCCGGGCGTAGAATATCCGGATATTCAATATCACTTCCTGCCAATTGCCGTTCGCTATGATGGCCAGGCCGCAGCCGAAGGTCATGGTTTCCAGGCGCATGTCGGGCCGATGCGCTCGCCGTCGCGCGGGGCGGTGACGCTGCGGTCGGCCAAGGTCGAAGACGCGCCGGTGATCCGCTTCAACTACATGAGCCATGAAGAGGATTGGGCGGATTTCCGCACCTGTATTCGCCTGACGCGTGAGATTTTCGGGCAGGATGCGTTCAAACCTTATTCGGGAAAAGAAATCCAGCCGGGTGCGGACGTGCAGTCTGACGAAGCGCTCAATGCCTTTATCGCGGAACATGCCGAAAGCGCGTATCACCCTTGTGGAACCTGCCGGATGGGTCGGGCAGATGACAAAAACGCTGTGGTCGATCCCGAGGGACGCGTTATTGGCGTGGACGGTCTGCGCGTTGCCGACAGTTCAATCTTCCCACAGATTACCAATGGCAATCTAAACGCGCCGTCTATCATGGTGGGTGAGAAGATGTCCGATCATCTGCTGGGTAAGGATGCCCTGCCAGCAGCCAATGACCAACCTTGGATTAATCCCCAATGGGCGGTTGCGCAGCGATGATCGAAAGCATGATTTGATCCGCGTCAAAGATTGACGGGGACCGGACGAATAGACTTGAATCGCAACAACATATTTTGAGGAGCGAACAGGAATGTCCCATACCCCGCACGAACTGGCCGAAGAGTTTCCGGACAAGGTTGAGCTGATGAGCCAGCTTAAGCAAACAGACGCTCATTTTTCACGGCTGGCGGACGAGTATCATGAGATCAACCGCGAGGTTCATCGTGCCGAAACCAATGTAGAACCGATGGATGATATCGCTGAGACAGATCTGCGTAAAAGACGTGCGGTTCTGAAAGACGAGATCTGGGCGATCTTGTCCAAGCCCTGAAAAACAGCGGGGGCTCTGCCCCCGTCGCGGCACGCCTTCCGCGGGATATTTTAGGTCAGGTGAAGATCAGGTGACTTCATAGGGCAAGGTGCCGCGGGTATGGGCGTCGATTGTCAGACGTCTTTCCAATGGCGGGACCGATCGCTGATGACAATTCGGCCGCTCGCAGATACGGCAGGATATGCCAATTGGCTCGTAAGCGCTGGCGTTGTTGAAATCCAGATTGTCGGCATAAACCAGCGCCTCGGCGTGGCGCACCTCGCAACCTAGTGCAATCGCATAACGGCGCACAGGTGCGCCGAATGAGCCGCCCGATTTCGACACGTCCCGAGCCAAAGATATATACTGAACACCATCGGGTGTTTCTGCCAGTTGTCGCAGGAAATGGCCGGGTGTTTCGAAAGCGCGGTGCACGTTCCATAGGGGGCAGGCGCCGCCGAACCGGGCAAATTGAAGGCGCGTGGCCGAGTGTCTTTTGGTGATCGTACCAGCCTGATCGACGCGCACGAAAAAAAACGGAATGCCTTTGGCGCCAGGGCGTTGCAGGGTCGAAAGCCTGTGCGCCACCTGTTCGATTGACGCGCCAAACCGGTTGCTAAGCAGTTCAAGATCGTGACGATATTCCTGAGCTGTGGCCAGAAATTTGGCATAAGGCATCAACGATGCGCCGGCGAAATAGTTTGCCAGCCCGATCTTGGCAATGGCACGGGCTTCGTCGCTGTGAAATTTGGCAAAATCCAGCGTTGCTTCAAGAAGTTTATCCTGGCTGATCAGTGCAACCTGCAACAACAACTGAAACACCTGAGTTTGTGGTGCGGTTCTGGACGAAAGCCGCAGTGTTTTGTTCTCTGCGTCGTACTTTCGGGTTTCATCGATGTCCGGGAATTGTACCCGAATGCCGCGCTCGGCGAGGCTGTCCAGGGCTGCCGCACGTATGCCGCCTGCATCCCCGGCGCGCCCGGCAAATCGTTCAGCCGCGCGGTCCACCGCGTCGATGTAGTTGTCGCAATAGTGGAAGAAGTCCCGCACTTCCTCCCATGGGCTAGCCTGGATTTGTGCGTCTTCGCGCCCCAATGCTTCGTCAAGGGAGGCCAGGCGTTCATGCGTCTGACGATAGGTGCGGTGCAGGGCAATGAAGGCCCGTGCCAGAGCAGGTGCGTTTGAAGCCGTGAGGCGGAGATCGGCGAGCGGTGGAACAGCGTCGTCAAAGACCGGATCGGCCAATGCTTCGCGCATGTCCGAGACCAGACGCTCACTGTCGCCGGTGCTCAACTCGGTGACATCCATTCCGAATTCTTGCGCCAGCGCCAGAACGACCGTAGTCGAAATCGGACGGTTGTTGTTCTCCATCTGGTTCAGATAGGGCAGGGAAACACCCAGTTTAGCGGCAAATTCCTTTTGGGTAAGTGACAAGCGCGTACGCATTTCACGCAGCTTTGCACCTGCATAAAGTTTCTGAGTCGCCATGTTGAGCCTTTGCAACTTTCCTAAATCGGTAAGCTAACTTTGCAAACCGTCATAGGCAAGCCGTGTCAAAGGCCTAGTTGCCGTTCGCGTCGAATGACAGACAAAATTGCGCAGACCGCCAGGACCGAGGTTGTCAGCATTAGCCAGAGCAAGGGCATTGCACCGGTTTCGTGCGTTAGCAAAGCTCCTGCAAGGGCGCTGAGGCCCGCGCCGCCGCCCAGCATGATCGCTCCACTCAGTCCGGATGCTGTGGCGGCCAGATGCGGTCGCACCGAAAGCGCGCCGGATGTCGCGTTGGGAATCGTCATGCCGTTTCCAATGCCGACGAAGGTCATGAATCCAAAAAAGCTGAGCGCTGTTCCGAAGCCGGCCAGAAACAAGATGGCGGACATTGCAACGCCTGCTGCGTTCAGCCAGCAGCCCCAAAGTACCATTCGATTGACGCCGAAGTGAACGGAATAGCGACCGCTGAAGAAGTTACCAAAAAAGTACCCTACGGCTGGGGCGCCAAAGTAGATGCCGACCTCGGCGGCGCTGAGGCCGAAGAGTTCGGTGCCTATAAAAGGAGCGCCGCCCAGATAGGCAAAGAAGGCACCAGACGACAGCGCGGATGATAGCGAATAACCCCAAAATCGCGGGGAACCCAGTAGTTCGGGGTATTCCCGAAATTGTTGAACCAGTGTTTTGCCACTCTTGGCTGAGGTTTCGCCAAAATCTAAGTAAGTTAGCACCAGCGTCATTACGCCAAGAACGAAGGGCAGCCAGAAGTTGGCTTTCCAGCCAAAGCTCTCCTCCAACAGGCCCCCGATCGCGGGTCCGATCATGGGGACAATGGCCATGCCCATCGTTACATAACCGATCATCGACGCCGCCTGGTCCTGATCATATAGGTCCCGAACCGCCGCACGGCTAAGAACCATGCCGACCACGATGATTGCCTGACACATTCTGAAAACAAGAAAAACCTGGACGTTGGGTGCATAGATGCAGCCCAACGTAGCCACTAAAAAAAGGACCAACCCCCAAAGTAGAACGGGACGGCGCCCCGCCTTGTCGGCAATTGGTCCGATCAGGATCTGAAGCACCGCATTGACCAGCAGGTACAGGGCAATCGACAGTTGCATGACCTTGTAGTCGGCCTGAAAGTGCAGTGCCATATTGGGCAGGCTCGGCAAAAACAGATTGAGGCTGAGCGCGGACAATCCGGACAGCAAAACCAGAGTGGTAATTTTAGGAGGCGAGCGATGCGCCGACGAAGAACTAAACTGCATAGTTCACGTGTATAGTCACCACGGATCAGAATGCCATCCATCACGCGTTTTGTGAGTGAAAATTAGCAAATTTACAATATTCACCAAGATGATTGGATAAGATTTGCAAATTTGCCGAAAGATACTTTGGTCTCGCGGCATCTGCGTATAGTGTCCGGCCAGATTTTACAGGGGATCATCGTTATGAAAGACATCCTTTCCGAACTTGAAGACCGTCGCGACAACGCGCGGCTGGGTGGTGGACAAAAGCGCATCGACGCACAGCACTCGCGCGGCAAACTGACTGCGCGGGAACGGGTCGAACTGTTGCTGGATGAAGGCAGCTTTGAAGAATTTGACATGTTTGTCAGCCATCGGTGTACCGATTTCGGGATGGAGAAGCAAAGGCCAGCGGGTGACGGTGTCGTTACTGGCTGGGGTACGATCAATGGTCGCATGGTTTATGTGTTCAGCCAGGACTTTACAGTCTTTGGCGGCTCACTTTCGGAAACCCATGCTCAGAAGATCTGCAAGATCATGGATATGGCCGTTCAGAACGGTGCACCGGTGATCGGCATCAACGACTCGGGCGGAGCGCGAATTCAGGAAGGCGTGGCGTCGCTGGCTGGTTATGCCGAGGTGTTCCAGCGCAACATCATGGCGTCAGGCGTGGTTCCGCAGATCAGCGTGATCATGGGGCCCTGTGCTGGCGGCGCAGTCTACAGCCCGGCGATGACCGACTTTATCTTCATGGTCAAAGACACCTCGTACATGTTTGTGACCGGCCCCGACGTGGTCAAGACGGTCACAAACGAAGTCGTTACCGCCGAGGAACTTGGTGGGGCGTCGACCCATACCAAGAAATCCTCAGTTGCTGACGGAGCGTTTGAGAACGACGTTGAAGCACTGGCCGAGGTGCGCCGTTTGGTTGATTTCCTGCCGCTCAACAACCGCGAAAAACCGCCAGTGCGCCCGTTCTTTGACGAACCCGACCGTCTGGAAACCTCGCTGGATACATTGATCCCCGACAACCCTAATACGCCGTACGACATGAAGGAACTCATCACCAAAGTGGCGGATGAGGGCGATTTCTACGAAATTCAGGAGGATTTTGCCAAAAACATCATCACCGGGTTCATCCGGCTTGAAGGACAGACAGTGGGCGTTGTAGCCAATCAGCCGATGATTCTGGCGGGTTGTCTGGACATCGACAGCTCGCGCAAGGCCGCGCGGTTTGTGCGGTTCTGCGATTGCTTCGAAATTCCGATCCTGACGCTGGTAGATGTGCCTGGATTCCTGCCGGGGACGTCGCAGGAATATGGCGGAGTGATCAAGCACGGCGCCAAGCTGTTGTTTGCCTACGGTGAAGCCACGGTGCCAAAAGTTACCGTCATCACCCGTAAGGCTTATGGTGGTGCCTATGACGTTATGGCGTCCAAGCACCTGCGCGGTGACTTCAACTATGCGTGGCCTACAGCCGAAATCGCGGTGATGGGCGCAAAGGGCGCGACCGAGATCATTCACCGTGCCGATCTGGGCGATGACGAGAAAATTGTACAGCACACGCAGGACTACGAGGACAGGTTTGCGAACCCGTTTGTCGCGGCCGAGCGTGGCTTTATCGATGAGGTGATCATGCCGCAATCGACCCGCCGTCGCGTTTCGCGGGCCTTTGCCAGCTTGCGGAACAAGCAGCTGAAGAACCCGTGGAAAAAGCACGATAACATTCCCCTTTAAGGGAATATGCCAAGAAATCTTCCCGGCCGGAACGGTTTAGGCGGCGTCTCGGACAACCGGTCAGGGCAGATTACTTGGGTGCAAAATTGACTTTGAGGCCACAACTGCTAATGAGTTGCCCAATCAGACATAGAACAGCGCGGGCCGAAAGCCAGGCGCGCGCGATCCCGGAGAGAGGAGCTCGCCTGAGGCGGGTCCGGGATCGCGCCTTAGCTGTTGTGCTGTCTGTTTTTGCGACCCCCGTTCTGGCTGATATCGAAAACCTGTTGCCGGTCCCGTCCGGACAGCCAGTGCATCTGAGCGACGTTCTGCTGGACAACAACCCCGGTGAGCTTTGGGTGCGGTTTCGCTTTATTGCGCCCAAGATCGGTTCGGACATTGGCCGGATCGGGTACGATGTCGCCTCGGTCGACATGGAACATCTGTGCCAGACGCTGGCGGTTGCCTATGTGGCCAAATACGAACTGGACGCCGCCCGGGTGGTCATTTCCCTGTCTGACCGGCCCATCGAATTCGGCCGTACATCCCCTGATGCCACGCAGTTCTTTGAAGCCTACCGACTGGAACAGTCCCGGTGTATCTGGGAGGGGCTTTGACCATGAATCGCGCTATTCATCCCGTCAGGGCATTTCTGAACAGTTACGCGGCTTTGGAGGTGCGCACCATGACATCATCCTGTGACGGATGTGAATATCTGATCCCCATGACCCCTTATGCAACTGAGGTGGAACCATGCTGAAACATCGCGGATTTCCCGGGCGCCTGCCGGGTACTGACTTTCAGTTCATCATTCGTCGGGCCAATCCCAAAGGCGTGACGCCCCTGACCCGCCGCGAGCGGTTTCGAGATCGTAAACCCGCGGATAAGCGCGCGGATGCAGCCTTTATGGAAGCCCTGTGGGCGCATTTTGGCGACCAACCGTTTGAGCGGGGCAATTTGGATGCCGGTCGTCTTTGCTGGCTTTTCGAACGCGAGGTCATTCCGGCCGAAGATCCGTTTGATCCGGCTAGTTATGATGCGCTTTTGGTAATTGATCCGAATGTGGGCCGGATTTCCTTCCCCGAAATTTTCGACGGGGTGCGCTGATCGTGCAAACCGCTGTCGCACATACCTTCGTGGTGCCGTCAGAGCCCGGAACCCTGCCCACATCGGGGCAGGGCCGGAATGTGCGGTCAGAAGTTCAACTGGGCTGCCAGTTGAATGCGATTGCTGTCAAATGTGCGCCCGGTCGGTGCGTCGTTTCGTTCGCCGTAGAAAAATTCGGCGCTAAGGGTCAGATTGTCGGTCGCCTTGTAGAAGGCGTTCACGTGGATCGTTTCAACTTCGGTAAAGGACAGGGTCCCGGTCGAGGTCGGCAGATCATAGTTTTCTTGCCCGTAGGCGATGCCGACATTCCATTTGGGGCTCAGTTCCTGGCGGAATTCCACAGTGAATCCGTCCACGTCGTTGGCCTGTCCGTTGACGATGGCGTCACCGGCAGCGATCAGGTAGGGGCCCAAAGCCTCGCCGTCGACATAGTTGACCTGAAACAGACCGCCTTGCCAGGGCCGGATGCCAGCCGAGAGGGTATAGCCGGTCTGATCCACTTCGACCGCGCCGGATTGCGCCTTACCATACAAAGCCGAGGCGCGGGCCAGGTAGGTACCGTTGTTGTATTCGATGGAGCCGGTCAGGACGGGATCATTCGAATCCGAGCCGCCAACGTTCTCCTCGATCGCCACCGCAAAGGTTGTGTCAGAACCCAGCGTGTTCGTATAGCGCACTTGAGGAACGCGGGCGAAAGGAATGCCAACGGGGCCGTTGAATTCGACGGTTGTCGGGTAGGTGTCGAGCGGCTGGAAGTTGGTCCAGAATTGACCGATCAACCAATTGTCACCGATGCGGATATTGGCGTGGCGCAGGCGCAGTTCAGCAGGCCCATCCGTCCCGCCGGAAAACAGGTCCAGTTCCAGCTGGCCCGCAATATCGCCGATGGCAGACGGCGTATTGGTCCGAAGCCCGATGCGCGATTGGCGCACGGTGGCCCCAAAGGTGCCGCTGGTGGCGTTTGCTGGCTCGCCAATTCGGGTCGCATCGGCAAGGTCGCCCAGTTCAAAGTCGGTGTCGTAGAAGAAATCAGCCTTAACGTACCCATAAACATCAAGCGTGGTGTTTCCGATTCGAAGATCGCCAGTGCCAGCGCCGGGTTTTGCGGCCTCGAGGGCCTCGACGCGGGCACGCAGGGCATCAAGTTCCGTTTGCGTCTGGGCGTCTTGGGCGAAAGCAGCCGCGCCGGATATGCCAAGCGCGGATACGGCAAGCAGCAACGCCGTTTTTCTCTTTGCAATCATGTGGATGTTTCCTTGTGTGCGAGTGTGCACGGGTACCGTTCCACGCAAGAGAACTTGAGGGAAATCACGAGAACGGGATGGAAAGCGCCTAGTTTCTCAAGGAAACGTGCAAAACTTCCGAACCGTTTTCACCCTATGGTGAACAGATCGGTTAACCCTTTGCGTTTGAGAAGAGAATTTCTAACGACCTTTTCCGCAACCCGTGATGTTGCAGGTGCAGAAACGGATCAATTGCTGAGGAAAAGTAACAGCAACGTGACGGCATTGGCCTCGCGTTTCTCACCTAAAACTGCACCTGATCTCGGCACGAATCTGCGCGCAGGTTCGCCCAATGGGCGATTTCCAGCCGGAATCCTGACCGGAAACAATACGTTGTTTACGCATTTAATTGTGCCAAGCAACCTGACCAAGCCGTGCGGCTCTACTTTGCCTGCGTCGCACAAGCACCTACTATTCCGTACCCCTTCCTTCCGCGGGCAGGCTTGTGATGTTCACAAAGTCCTGCCCGCGTTTTTCTTTGCGCATGATCCAAGCGTAAAGCGGCACAAATTTGCGCAAATCTCCGTTCAGGACTGCCTGTTATTGAATAACAAGGTCGAAATCGGACATCTGCCCCGGAACGCATCAAGAATTCCAAAGGGGCAGATATCATGCGAATCTCGAAACTCGTTCTTGCAATGGCGACCTGCGCAGGCCTTGCCGCCTGTGGTGACACGACGGGCGAACAGGCGCTGCTTGGCGGCGGCGCAGGCGCCGTCGGGGCGGCTGTTGTCAGCGCCGACCCGCTGTTCGGCGCGGTTGTCGGCGCGGCGGGCAACGTCCTGTACTGCAAGACACAAAACAACTGTAGGTAATACCGGGTTTTTCGGGGCGCGCGTCGCCCCGACCGTAATCGCGCATCACGCCGCCGTGGGGAACGTTCCCTGCGGCGGCGTTTTGCGTTCTCAGAACATCAAGACAAAGGACGTTCCATGTTTAACAAGATCCTGATCGCCAACCGGGGCGAGATCGCCTGCCGGGTCATCAAGACAGCCCGCAAGATGGGTATCGGCACCGTTGCCATCTATTCGGATGCAGACAAGAACGCCTTGCATGTGTCGATGGCGGATGAATCGGTGCATATCGGCCCGCCGCCTGCGAACCAGTCCTATATCGTGATCGACAAGGTCATGGATGCCATTCGCCAGAGTGGGGCCCAGGCGGTGCATCCTGGTTATGGCTTCCTGTCGGAAAACTCGAAATTCGCCGAGGCGCTTGAGGCTGAAGGCGTTGCATTTGTTGGTCCACCGGTTCGGGCAATCGAAAGCATGGGCGACAAGATCACCTCGAAGAAGATCGCGCAAGAAGCCGGTGTTTCCACTGTTCCCGGTTACATGGGGCTGATCGAAGACGCAGAAGAGGCCGTCAAGATTTCCAACGAAGTCGGCTATCCGGTCATGATCAAGGCCAGTGCCGGCGGCGGCGGCAAGGGCATGCGGATCGCGTGGAATGACGAAGAAGCGCGCGAGGGGTTCCAGTCGTCCAAAAACGAGGCGGCAAACTCGTTCGGTGATGACCGTATCTTTATTGAAAAATTCGTGACCCAGCCGCGTCACATCGAGATTCAGGTTCTATTCGACAGCCACGGCAACGGGATTTATCTGGGCGAGCGTGAATGCTCGATCCAGCGTCGGAACCAGAAAGTGGTCGAAGAAGCACCGTCACCTTTCCTTGACGAAGCGACCCGTAAGGCGATGGGCGAACAGGCCGTGGCACTGGCCAAGGCCGTGGACTATGCCAGCGCCGGTACGGTTGAATTCATCGTCGATGGCGAAAAGAACTTCTACTTCTTGGAAATGAACACGCGTCTGCAGGTGGAACACCCGGTCACCGAACTGATCACCGGTGTCGATCTGGTTGAGCAGATGATCCGAGTGGCGGCGGGTGAAAAGCTGTCGATCACACAGGACGACGTGACCCTGACCGGCTGGGCCATCGAAAACCGTCTGTATGCCGAAGATCCGTATCGTGGCTTCCTACCGTCGATTGGTCGTCTGACCCGCTATCGCCCGCCGCAAGAGATTGCCTCTGGTCCGTTGTTGGTGAACGATAAATGGCAAGGTGAAGCGCCCGAAGGTGAAGCTGCCGTGCGGAACGATACCGGCGTTTATGAAGGCGGCGAGATCAGCATGTACTATGACCCGATGATCGCCAAGCTGTGCACATGGGCTCCGACGCGGGAACAGGCGATCGAGGCGATGCGCGTAGCGCTGGACAGCTTTGAGGTCGAAGGCATTGGCCACAACTTGCCATTCCTGTCGGCTGTGATGGACCATCCGAAATTCGTCAGCGGAGACATGACCACGGCCTTTATCGCCGAGGAGTATCCGGAAGGGTTCGAAGGCGTTGAACTGCCCGAGGCAGACTTGCGCCGGATCGCGGCGTCCTGTGCCGCGATGCACCGCGTGGCCGAGATTCGCCGCACCCGCGTTTCTGGCCGGATGGACAATCACGAGCGCAAGGTCGGCTCTGATTGGGTCGTCACACTGCAAGGGCAGGGATATGCAGTTGAGATTGATGCGGATCGCGATGGGTCAACCGTGACGTTCTCGGACGGTACCACCATGCGGGTCACTTCGGACTGGACGCCGGGCGATCACTTGGCGGTGCTGGACGTCGATGGCAGCCCGCTGGTTCTGAAAGTCGGAAAAATCTCGGGCGGGTTCCGTATTCGCAACCGGGGCGCAGACCTCAAGGTCCATGTCCGCACGACGCGTCAGGCCGAACTGGCCCGTATGATGCCCGAAAAGCTGCCGCCGGATACTTCGAAAATGCTGCTGTGCCCGATGCCCGGCCTGATCGTGAAGATCGATGTCGAAGTGGGGCAGGAAGTGCAGGAAGGTCAGGCGCTGTGCACTGTTGAGGCGATGAAGATGGAAAACATCCTGCGCGCCGAGAAAAAAGGTGTCGTGTCCAAAGTCAACGCAGCCGCCGGCGACAACCTCGCCGTGGACGACGTGATCATCGAGTTCGAGTGATCATGATCGCGTTTTCCCCATATCTCCATGGTTTCCCGGCGGTTCGCGCCGGGAGCTTTGGGCGTGGCGAAAGCGCTCAACCGCCCTCGCGTCGTTCGCGGATTTCACGTTCGCGCAGGGGCGTTTTGTCGATGGAACGGCCGATTTCACGTGTGCTCCACGGCGAAGGTTTGCGCAGTTTGACCACGCCGTCCTTGTCGACGAACACCATCTGGAAGCCGCGCGGGCGCAATTGTGACCGGATCGGAGATCGGGCGGACGGATCGGTATCGGTCAGCACGACCACATCCCGGTCGCGCATGGCTTCTTCGCCTTCCAGAAGCATGTCGATTTGCTGCCGGAAACGCGGGTCGGCTGGGGTATCGGCAAAGACAACGATGGGCCGGTTGACCCATAAGTATTCGCTCAGCTCGCTATCACCAGCGGGGCGGACAAAATCTTCATCGGCGGGCGCAGACCCATCTGCCGCCATAGCGACCAGCGGGAATAGTGCCGAGAAAACAAGGGCAAGCGTTCGTGTCATAGGGCCTCCTGTTCGTTTGAATATAGCCTCTGCGCCGGTGAATGCGACCGGCGAAATGCACGAAGGCTTCAAAATAACGCGTTTACACCTGCCGCGACGCGCGGCACCGAACGTTAAAACGCGCAGGCCAAGCCTGTTCGCGACCCGAATTGAGAAAAGGAATACGCAATGACCGATACGAAAGACTGGCAGGCGCTGGCCGAGAAAGAGCTGCGCGGACGCCCGTTGGACGACCTGACCAAAGAGACTTTGGAAGGTATCGACGTCAAACCTCTTTACACGCAGGAAGACACCGCTGAGCTGCCGCATATGGGGTCGCTGCCTGGGTTCGGTCCTTTTACGCGCGGTGTGAAGGCGACCATGTATGCGGGCCGCCCTTGGACGATCCGCCAATATGCAGGCTTCTCGACCGCCGAAGAATCAAACGCGTTCTATCGCCGCAATCTGGCGGCCGGTCAGCAGGGTGTGTCGGTCGCTTTCGATCTGGCGACGCACCGCGGCTATGACAGTGACCATCCGCGCGTTGTCGGTGACGTGGGCAAGGCCGGTGTGGCAATCGACAGCGTCGAGGACATGAAGATCCTGTTCGACGGTATTCCGTTGGACAAGGTTTCGGTCTCGATGACCATGAACGGCGCGGTGGTTCCAATTCTGGCCAGTTTCATCGTTGCAGGCGAAGAGCAGGGGCACGACAAATCCGTCCTGTCCGGCACCATTCAGAATGACATTCTGAAAGAGTTCATGGTGCGCAACACTTACATCTACCCGCCTGAGCCTTCGATGAAGATCATCTCGGACATCATTGAGTTCACGTCGAACGAGATGCCGAAATTCAATTCGATCTCGATCTCTGGCTACCACATGCAAGAGGCTGGGGCGAACCTTGTGCAAGAGCTGGCCTATACGCTGGCTGACGGTCGGGAATACGTCCGTGCCGCCACGCAGGCTGGCATGGATGTCGACAAGTTCGCTGGGCGTTTGTCCTTCTTCTTTGCTATCGGCATGAATTTCTTTATGGAAATCGCCAAACTGCGCGCCGCGCGTACGCTGTGGCACCGGGTGATGACGGATTTTGGTGCGAAATCCGAACGCTCCAAAATGCTGCGGACTCATTGCCAGACTTCGGGCGTGTCGCTGCAGGAACAGGACCCGTATAACAACGTGATCCGTACCGCCTATGAAGCGATGAGCGCGGTTCTAGGCGGCACGCAGTCGCTGCACACCAATGCTCTGGACGAGGCGATTGCGCTGCCCACTGATTTCTCGGCCCGAATCGCGCGGAACACGCAGCTGGTTCTGCAAGAGGAAACCGGTGTGACCGATGTGGTCGATCCGCTAGCCGGTTCGTATTACATCGAAAGCCTGACCAACGAGTTGATCGAAAAAGCCTGGGCCTTGATGGAAGAGGTCGAGGAAATGGGCGGCATGACCAAGGCCGTTGCCAGCGGTATGCCCAAGCTGCGCATCGAGGAAAGCGCCGCCCGCCGTCAGGCCATGATTGACCGCGGTGATGAGGTCATCGTCGGTGTCAATAAGTACCGCAAGGAACAGGAAGACCCGATCGACATTCTGGATGTCGACAACGTCGCCGTGCGCGAAGCTCAGGTCGCGCGATTGGATCGTATCCGCGCCACCCGCGACGAGGCCGCCTGTCAAGCGGCGCTGGACGCGCTGACCAAGACCGCCAGTGAAGGTGGAAATCTGCTGGCCGCCGCCGTCGAGGCCGCCCGCGCCCGTGCATCCGTAGGAGAGATCAGCATGGCAATGGAAAAGGAATTCGGCCGCCACCGCGCCGAAGTGAAAACGCTGGCCGGTGTCTATGGCGCAGCCTACGAAGGCGACGAAGGCTTTGCCGCGATCCAGAAGTCCATCGAAGAATTTGCCGAGGCCGAAGGCCGCCGTCCACGCCTGCTTGTGGTCAAGATGGGGCAAGACGGGCATGACCGCGGTGCTAAGGTGATCGCAACCGCCTTTGCGGATATCGGTTTTGACGTGGATGTAGGTCCGCTGTTCCAAACCCCAGCTGAGGCCGCGCAGGACGCCGTGGACAATGACGTGCACGTCATCGGTATTTCGTCGCAGGCAGCGGGGCACAAAACATTGGCGCCGCAGTTGGTAGAAGAGCTGAAGAAAGCCGGTGCCGAGGACATTCTTGTAATCTGCGGCGGGGTGATCCCGCAGCAGGATTATCAATTCCTATATGATCACGGCGTCAAAGCGATCTTTGGCCCGGGCACCAACATCCCCGAAGCCGCTCAGGACATCCTGCGCCTGATCGGTGAAGCGAAAGGCTGAGGCTTTCAAAGATTTTCGTCGAAAAATCTTGTGATCCACCGCCTTTAAGGAAAACATGCGACCAGATCCGATAGGGTTTGGTCGTTTTTCATAGGAGGCGCTGCGTGTTACTGGATCATCTGGCGGTTGCGGGCGAAACGCTCGAAGAAGCGTCTGCCCATGTCGAACAGGCATTGGGAGTACCGCTGCAGGAAGGCGGCAAGCATGAAAGATTCGGCACATATAACCGCCTGTTAGGATTGCGAGACGGCTTTTATCTTGAGGCCATCGCGATTGACCCACAGGCACCGAATCCGCAAAGAACCAGATGGTTCGATCTGGACCGGTTCAAGGGTGCGCCGCGCCTTACCAACTGGATATGCCGGGTGCCGGACATTTCAGCCTCGTTGACCGTGTTTCCGGATGGGGTGGGCCACCCGATCGACCTGGCCCGCGGGGCGTTACGCTGGCAAATGGCGGTTCCGCCAAACGGGCGTCTGCCCTTCGACAATCTGTTCCCGGCGCTTATTCAATGGCACGGAGATTTGCATCCGGCAAATATGCTGCAGGATAGCGGCTGCCGTTTGCGTCGGTTGGTGGTTTTTCACCCGGACGCGCTGGAGCTTGCCAGGCTGCTAGGCGAAATGGACGCTGTGGTTTTCGACACTGGCCCGGCCGCATTGCGGGCAGAGTTCGAAACTCCGCATGGGAAACGCGTTTTGGAATGAAAATCAGACAAGCCAAAGCCGCGGACGCCAAAGAGATAGCTGCGATCACCAACGCAATCATCCGCGACACGCTGGTAACATTCACAACCGACGAACGCAGTGCAGGCAGCATTGCACGTGACATCGAAGCGCGCGGTCCGGCCTATCTTGTGGCAGAACAGGACGACCAGATTCTTGGGTTTGCCACCTATGGTCCGTTTCGATCCGGTCCGGGATACGCGCAGTGCCGAGAGCTAACGATCCAACTGGCCACTGATGCGCGTGAACAAGGTACGGGGCGCGTTTTGATGCGGGCGCTTGAGGCCGCCGCCCGGGCAGAGGGAACTCATGCACTGGTGGCGGGGATTTCTTCGGCAAATCCGGGGGCAGTATCTTTTCACGCGGCCGTGGGCTTTGTCGAGGTCGGGCGCATGCCCGAGGTTGGGTTCAAGTGGGGGAAACGTCTGGACCTTGTGCTGATGCAGAAAATTCTTGCCGCAGACGGTTTGGTTGCACCTGACAGTCCCGATTTGGGACGCTAGGGTGCGCTCATGTCGATCTGGATCCGTATATCCGATGCGCTAAGCGCGCTTGCCCAGGGTGAAAGCCTTACCGCAGTCTTTGAAAAGCTGCGCTCGCCGCCCGAACGGTCGGTGGCCTTCACCATCGCTGTGATCGCATTGGGTGCGAAAATGGCCAAGGCGGATGGGCAGGTGACGCGAGATGAGGTCACGGCGTTTCGCGACGTGTTCCAGATTGCCCGCGATGATGAGGAAGGCGCGGCACGCGTGTTCAACATGGCCCGCACGGATGTTGCAGGCTATCAGGATTATGCCCGCAAGATCGCGCGCATGTTTTCTGAGGACAGCACCACGCTGTGCGATTTGATGGAGGGGCTGTTCCACATCGCCATGGCGGACGGGTTCTATCACCCCAACGAAAACGAGTTTCTGGAAGAGGTCAGCCATATTTTCGGCCAGACCGATGCGCAGTTCATGGCCTTGCGTGCCCGTTTTGTGCCTGATGCGCCCAATGATCCTTACACGGTTCTTGGGGTGCCACGGGACATGCCGTTACCCGATATTCGCAAGGTTTGGCGGCAACTTGTGCGCGAAACACATCCCGATGCGATGTTGGCACGTGGAGTTCCCGAAGAGGCCGTACGTTTGGCAGAAAAGAAGATGATCGACATCAACCGCGCCTGGGACGAAATCAACGGCGCGCAGGCCTGAGGCATGCGCCTCGCGACTTATAACATCGAGTGGTTCGCCAATCTGTTTGATCGTCATGACGAACTGATCACCGATGACAGTTGGTCAGGTCGCCATGATGTCACCAAGGCGCAGCAGATCGAGGCTATCGCCAAGGTTCTGACAGCGATCGATGCGGATGCTGTGCTGGTTGTCGAAGCACCAAACACAGGGAAATCTCAGAACACGGTCCGCGCACTGCAAAACTTTGCCGAGGCTTTCGATCTGCGCACCAGCGAAGCCGTGATGGGATTTGCCAACGATACACATCAAGAACTGGCTTTGTTGTATGACCCGCGCGTTCTGACGGTGCGACATGATCCAAAAGACGGAGGGCAACGGGCTCCGCGTTTCGATCACGTGTTTCACATCGACCTCGATATCGACGCAACCGAGGATCAGGTGCAGTTTTCCAAACCGCCTATGGAATTGGCAGTTGAAACCAAGGCAGGCGAACGGTTCCGTCTTATTGGCGCGCATCTGAAGTCAAAGGCGCCTCATGGGGCGGAAACCCGCGATGCGGCGATCCGCATCTCGATCGCCAATCGTCGGAAACAGCTGGCTCAGGCGATCTGGCTGGGCAGGCGGATCAAGGCGCATCTGGCGGCTGATGAACAGGTGATCTTAATGGGCGATCTGAACGATGGTCCGGGGCTGGACGAATTCGAAAACCTGTTTGGTCGCTCATCGGTTGAAATCCTGCTGCAATCGGGGGTGTTTGATCCCCACGCGGATACGGCCTTCAGGTCAGAACCGGGTGAACGCCCGTCGACCGCGCGTTTTTATCGGCCCCAAGATCGCGGGTATCTTGAGGCGTTGCTGGACTATATTATGATCAGCGATGGGTTAAAGGATCGTCGCCCGGACTGGCGCATATGGCATCCGTTTCGCGATCCGGCTTGCCGTGATGCGCAGGATCTACATGCAGCGTTGCTAACCGCGTCTGACCATTTCCCTGTCACTCTGGATATCGAGCTGTGATCTTTCAACCGCGTTTCAGTTGCCCTATATTTTCGATATGAAACGTTTCATTCCAATCTGCGCGCTGACCGTCACTTTTGCCCTTCCGGCCTCTGCCGAGGAAGAGGGGAACAAATCCCTGATGGAGCAGGGGGCAGAGCTGTTCTTTGAAGGCTTGCGCCAGGAGATGGAGCCTGCATTGGATGAACTGCTGGGCCTGGCCGAACAGTTTGGCCCTGCAATGCAGTCATTTATTGCGGAAATGGGGCCCGCCTTGGCCGAGCTGGCAGATGAGATTGAGGATTGGAGCGCCTATGAAGCACCCGAGATCCTGCCTAACGGCGATATAATTATCCGCAAAAAGCCGCCGCAGGACCCAGAGATACAGCCAGAGATCCCTGAAGGCCCGCCCGAGGGCGAAACCGAGATTTGATATCTAGCCCCGGATGATGACGCGGGTTTCGGATTTCAAAGCGTTCCCGAGTGATTTTAGCCGCGCCTCGGCCACTTCGTTGAACAGGGGGCGTGCTGCAGTTGGCAAGAACAGGTCCAGTTGTTGCTTCTTGGGGTAAAATTTTAAAGTCGCCATCGGCGCATCGTTCTGCATCCACAGCATAGCACCAAACCGCATGGCCTTTCCCAAAATCTCGGCCTGTTTTTGATCTTTCTCGTCTAGGAGTTCGTACAATGCGGTGAAGCGGTTGCCCTCGCGTTTGTTGCGATACCGGTGTTGTAGAGCCAGCCCGATATAGACTCGTTCTGAGTGCTTCAAGCCGCCCAGATTGGCTCGTGTGACGTAGTCGAAACAGACCTCGGCGCGATAGTCAGGATGTGCGCGCCAGCTGACGTCGTGCAACAGACAGGCCGCCTTTATCAGGCGGATGCGCGCGGGTGGGGCTGATTTGAACAGCGGCATCACGAAATCGAGCAGATGTTTTCCGAAACCGGGCAGGCGGGCGTCCTTGGCTTCGGAAAAACGGCTCGCCTCGATCAACGGATCGCGGTCCCGCAGGTTTTGTGGCATCTGCTCGTAAAGCAGACCCTCGCGGATACCATAGCTGGAAATGGCGATATCCTTGGGTTTGAACGTGCGAATCAAGCGTGCCAGCACATCCATCGCATAGGGGATCAGCGCCATCCGTGATCCCGACACACCGGCTTTGCTGCGCAGCTTTTCCGGGTCACCTTTTTCGATGAATTTAATGGTCTCGCGCACCTGCTTGGTGGTCATGCGATATTCATGCAGCACGTTCAGGGGATAACCCCGGCGCAGCATGTCCAGACGCGCAAATGCTCGCCAGCTTCCGCCCACAAGGAACAGGCGATCGCGTTGCGGCCCCATCTGGTCGCGCAGATCCTCCATCGTGGATTTGATGTGCGCCTTGCGTGCACGCCGGCCACCTTTGATGTCCCGCAGTTTCAGCGGCCCCAGCGCTGAGGTCAGGCACCGGCCGACACCGCCGTCTCCTATCTCGGCCAATTCCATCGAGGACCCGCCGATGTCACAGATCAGGCCATATGCGCCGGGCCATCCAAGCAGGACACCCTGCGCGGACAGGCGAGCCTCTTCATCGCCGTTAATGACCGATACGGTCAGGCCGGTTTCGGCTTTGACCTCGGCACAAAACTCGGGGCCATCCTCGGCCTCGCGCACGGCTGCGGTGGCGACGACATGCAGGCCGGGCAGGCCAAGGTCATCGGAGAGTTGGGCAAACCGGCCCAAAGCGGCCAGGGCGCGTTTGCGGCCCGTCGGGTTGAGCCGCCCTGTGTCCGAAAGGCCCGCGCCGAGCTCGCACATCACTTTCTCATTGTAGAAATAAGCCGGTGAGCGCGCGGCACCGTCAAAAATCACCATCCGGACTGAGTTTGATCCGACGTCAACCACGCCCACGCGTGACAGAGCTCGGGCTTGGGGGTCATCAAAGAGGGGTTTTCCGAACGGACCCCAGTCAGGGATTTCGGTAACGACAGTCTGATCCATGTCTCTTCCAGATATTCCGCGTGCAGAATGCGAGATGACCCGGCGTGGGTCAATTCCCAGATTGGATATCATCCAAATCTGCGCTCAAAACACGCACCGCCAAGGCGCGGGTAATGTCGCGCTTTTCCGATAGCGCAAGCTGGTCCAGTTGCGCCACGACACTGGCGGCAGTTTCAAAGCGCCGGTCCATATGTTTGACCAAATAGGCGATGACCTCAGGGCTGGGGTTCAATTGCCGGTCCACGAACAGCTTGGCCAGAACCGCGCCCAGCAATGCATCATCCGGAGGATCCAGTGCCACGTGATGCGCGCCCTCGATCCGGCTTTGGAGATCGGGCAACGGAAGTTGCCAGAAATTAGGGGCAAGCCGTCCAGTCATAAGAAGGGCGTTGCCTTCGGCCAACACAAGATTGTGCAAGTGAAACAGTGTTTTCTGTTGTTTTAAGTCGTCCGCGATCATCGGGACGTCTTCAACCGCGACAGGCGCGCGTGCCAGATCCGGCACGTCTTCGTGACGCACATCCGCGGCCTGAATGATCCGACCACCGGTTTCCGCCGCCCAGACATGTGCCAGATGGGTTTTACCTGCGCCCGCAGGGCCGCTCAGAACCAGTTTGTTGCCCGGCCAGGACGTGGCCGAGATCATTGCAACCGCCAGTGCATTCGCGGGAGAGACGAAAAAATCCTCACGCCCCAGCGCAGTTTTCGCCGGAAGATCAAAGCTTAGCTGAAGGGCCATATTACAGGTCTTCCTGATCCGCGCTTTCGAGGCCGGTATACAGGCGGCTGCCCAAATAGACCGATGTTGCATACCGCGCCAGCACTCCCAGCGCTGCGGCAACGGGCACCGCGATCAGCATCCCGACAAAGCCGAACAAGGCACCGAAAACTGACAGAGCCAGCAGCAACCATACTGGGTGCAAACCCACTGAGCTACCTACCAGCTTTGGCGTCAGGAAATTGCCTTCGGTTACCTGACCCAGCGCAAAGATCCCGGCAACCAGACCGATCTGCGCCCAATCCCCCCAGAACTGGAACAGCGCCAAACCAATTGCCAGCGTGCCGCCGATCAGGGCGCCGAGGTAGGGAATGAATGTGACCAGACCCGCGATGAAACCGACGATCAGTCCGAACTGCAGGCCGACCGCCATCAGTGCCACGGCGTAATAGGTGCCAAGGATCAGGCAGACCGTGCCCATGCCGCGCACGAATGAGGCCAGAACCGCGTCAATTTCACCGGCCAGTCGTTTGATCGTCGGGGCGTGATCGCGGGGCAGTAGATCACCGATCCGGGCGATCATGCGGTCCCAGTCCAACAGCATGTAGACGGCCACAACCGGAACAATGACCAACAGAACGACGACGTTGATCGCCGAACCCAATGAGGCAGCGACGGATTGCAAGACATCGCCTGTTTTGGATTTCAGCGTTTCACCCAGTGAGACGAGGAATTGGTGCGAATTGGATTCGCGGTCCAGAAGGGACGGGAACTGTTGTTCGATGAAGCTGCGCAGCTGTTGGAACAGGCTTGGCATAACTTCGACCAACTCGATCAACTGGGTAATCAGCGCGGGAACAACCATCAGGATTGCCAGAGCAAAGCCCAGAATGCCAACAACTGTGATGATCGCAGTGGCTGCCATGCGCGACAGGCCCAGATTTTCAAGACGATCTGCAATCGGGTCAAGGAAATAGGCGATTGCACCGCCAATCACAAAGGGTAGCAAAACGTCTCCAAGTGCCCATAGGCAAAGCACAAAAATGGCAGCCGCGACGCCCCAATACCTGAGTTGATCCTTTACCGGCAAGGCCATGCTTGTCCCCTTGTTTTTGGCTCTTACCGGTGTTCTTGGCTTAACCGGTCCCGCGATGCAAGCGGTTCATGCCTTGGGGATTTCCAGGAATTATGAGTCCAGCGTTCCGAGCTCGGGCGTATCAGCCGTGGCGGTTTCATCGGGCCAGTTTGTGCGCCATATTTCTGCGGACCAATGCCCGCAGTGAACCGCAGGGCGATCAAAGCCGGGCAGCGGCGATAACAGTAGCTCGACGATCACGTCGTGACGCGGAACCGCGAAATAAGGGAAGGAATAGCGTTCTTTGCCAGATTTGTTGACCACCCGATGCGGCGTTGATTTCAACCGTCCACCCGACCACAGCTCAAGCATGTCGCCGATATTCACGATAAACCCGCCGGGTGGGCAATCCGGGGTGATCCATCCGCCATCGCGGGTCTGCACTTCTAGCCCGCCAACGGGGTCGGGGGCGATAATCGTCAGGGCATCCGTGTCCTTGTGGGGATGAATGCCAAAGCCTTCCTCATCCGGTGCCTGCGGCGGATAGTGCAACAGCGTCATGTTTGTCATGGGGGTGGCAAAGGCCTCTTTCAGGACGTTGGGCTTCAAACTCAGCCCAATTTCAAGCGCGCCCAGCAGCAGTTCGGCCACGTGGTCCAGTTGCGACCAATACTCCAATATCACTTCCCGCGCGCCCGGTACCTCCGCTGGCCAGAGGTTCGGGCCATAAAGCGCACAGTCATCACGAACCGGGTGGTCCTCGGAAACTTCGAAATGAAGCTTGTAACCTTCGTATTTGTCCGCCTTGCCCGAGCCATCATTGGGCGTGAAGAAACCCATGGGGATATATCCGCGATAATTGTTGCGGGTGATGGCCTGATCCCACTTGCTCTGTTCATCGATGTCAAAGATCGCGCGCGTCTTGGCACGGACCTGATTAACGGTGTCAGGCGAAACCCCAGTGCCTGTGATGGAGAGAAAGCCGATGTCAGTGCAGGCGTTCAATATCCGCTGAACGGTTGCGTCATGGTCCGGATGGGCCGTGTCTTGCAGCGGAGAGATGTCGATCGTGGGGATTGACTGCATCAGTGAACCCTCACGCCCTGCCGGTCCAGTTCCGCGTGAACAGGGGCAAGGTTCATCGCGTGTAGGTCCTGGTTGCCTTTCAGCGACAGGGCCGCGGCAATTCCTGCACCCTGTCCCATGACCGCGCAACAGGCCATGTTGCGCGTTGCGGCGTGGGCCACCTTGTCCGCACCGTGTGAACGGCCCGCGACCAGCAGGCCTTTGATGCCCTTGGGCAGCATCGAGCGATAGGGCACTTGCATATACCGCCCCGTGGTCGGCAGGATCAGTATGCCATAGCCGTCGATGAATTCGGGATAGATACCGATTGTATCCTCGAACCGGCCCTGATGGCGGGCGTCATCTTCAGTCATGTTATAGACCGCGTCGATCTTCCGCGTGTCGCGAATGCCGATGGTCATCCCAAAGTTTCGCAGCCGTGCGTTTTCACAACCGGGCATGAACCGGCGCAGCGCCTCAATGGCAAGCATCGACTGGCGGCGGCCCTCAATCTCGCCACGTGTCAAACTGTCGGGGTCGGTCCCGTCGATCTCGGCCAGGTGGATGAGGTTCATATAGGTCAGCTCACCCGTGTCATGCATTGCACCCCAGGTGCCCGCGATAGTGTTCAGATGCGGGGGGATAAGCCCTTGATCGATGGCTTGCTGGAATGGTTTGTGAACGAAGGGCGAAAACATGTCGTCTTCTTTGCCGCTCGTCTCGATATTCCACTCACCGCCGCCGCCCCAGTCCTTGTAGGTCTGGGGATCTGCCTTGACGCCCTCCATAAAGGCGCGTTTGTCGACCCCGGCCAGATGGAACATGACCGAAGCGGCCATCATGTCTTCGCGGGCGGTCTTGTGCGTCGGCGCGCCTGCGCGGTGGGCAACATCGGCGTCGCCGGTGGCGTCGATCACAACCTTTGCCAGGATCGCCTCGCGCCCCGCTTTGGATTCAGTAATGATGCCGGTGATCCGGTCACCTTCCATGATCGGAGCGACGAATTGCCGGTGCAGCATCGGATGAACGCCTGCCTCTTCAACCAGCTTGTCGGCCACTAGCTTAAAACCTTCGCTATCCAACTCATAGCTCAGCGACTGGCTTTCGGGCACCGCGGCGCCCATGTCCTTAGCACGGGTCTCGAACTCCATGCCGATTCCGCCAGCTTCGACCGTCTGTTCATGGCGATACCAGGCGAAGCCCTCAACGCCCACGGCGGTGATGTTGCCACCCATACAGCCAAAGCGGTCGACCAACGACACCTCAACACCGGCGCGCGCCGCAGCCAGCGCGGCGGCTAGTCCGGCTGGGCCTGATCCAACAACAAGAACGTCCGTTTGGTGTACCACGGGAATCTTACGAGCGGGTTCCTGAATTGTCTGCATAGGCGCCTCATGGGATTCACTTTCCCGCTACAATTGAAAACCCTGACTGGCGGGTCAATCAAAAAACCGACTGGCCCGAGGTCGCAAATTAACCAATGCATGATTGCCCCCGGCGGGGCTTTGGCATAAGCAACTTTGAAGTCCAAATTCACCTTCAAAGGTTCACCAATGCGCCTCAGCCGTTACTTTCTGCCCGTTCTCAAGGAAAACCCCTCCGAGGCCCAGATCGTCAGCCACCGGCTGATGCTGCGCGCCGGGATGATCAAGCAAGCTGCTGCCGGAATTTATTCGTGGTTGCCGCTGGGTTTCAAAGTGCTGCGTAAGCTGGAAAACATCATCCATGAAGAGCAGGCACGCGCTGGCCACATCGCGATCCAGATGCCCATCATCCAGTCGGCGGATCTGTGGCGCGAATCCGGGCGGTATGATGACTACGGTCAGGAAATGCTGCGCATGAAAGACCGGCATGACCGGGATATGCTATTCACGCCGACTGCCGAAGAGCTGGTCACTGACATCTTCCGCGGTCATGTGAGCAGCTACAAAGACCTGCCGCTGACGCTGTACCAAATCCAGTGGAAGTTCCGCGATGAGATCCGCCCGCGCTTTGGCGTGATGCGTGGACGCGAGTTCTACATGAAGGACGGTTATAATTTCGACCTGACCAAAGAGGATTCGCTGCACGCCTACAACCGCCATCTGGTCACCTATCTGCGCACCTATGAGCGCATGGGACTGCAAGCCATCCCGATGCGCGCCGATTCCGGCCCCATCGGTGGCGACAACACGCACGAGTTCCTCGTTCTGGCCGACACCGGTGAATCTGAGGTGTTCTATGACAGTGCAGTCACCGATCTGACTTTTGGTGATCGTCAAATCGACTACGACAGCCGCGAGCAGTGCCAGGCGATCCTCGAAGAGTTCACCTCGAAATACGCGCGCACGGATGAAACCCATGACGAGGCGCTGTTCAACCAAGTCCCTGAAGAGCGTCGCCGCGTGGCGCGCGGGATCGAGGTTGGTCAGATCTTCTACTTCGGCACCAAGTACTCCGAAGCCATGGGTGCAACTGTACAAAGCCCCGATGGCAAACCCGTTCCGGTTCATATGGGCAGCCACGGTATTGGCGTCAGCCGCCTGATCGGAGCGATCATTGAAGCTAGCCATGACGACAAGGGCATCATCTGGCCCGAAGGCGTGACGCCGTTCCATTGCGGTATCGTCAACCTTAAACAGGGTGATGACGAGGCCGACGCCGCCTGTAACAAGATCTACGGCGCGCTGACTGCGCTGGGCCTCGACCCATTGTATGATGACCGTAAGGAACGGGCAGGGGGCAAGTTCGCCACCATGGACCTGATCGGTCTGCCCTGGCGCATCACCGTTGGCCCGCGCGGTCTGAAAAACGGAGTGGTTGAATTGACCTGTCGCCGTACCGGTGAAAGCGAAGAGATGTCCCCCGAAGCCGCCGTCACTAAGATCGCCGAGATCTATGAGCGCATCGCCTGATACCCAAGACGCGCCGCTGATCTCGGTCATTACCGCGACCTATGACCTGCTGTCGCAAGGGCGGCAGGACAGTTTTGGCGAGGTGATCGAGTGCATGGTCCGTCAGAACTGCGACCGGGCTGAGCATATCATTCAGGATGGGGCGTCGAGTGATGGCACGGTCGAGTTTCTACAGAACCTGACTGCGGACAAGGCCCGTACCCGGCTGATTAGCGAACCGGATACCGGTTTGTATGACGCGATGAACAAGGGCGCGCAGGCCGCGCGAGGGGAATATCTGTTGTTCCTAAACTCGGATGACTCGCTGGCGTCCGACGACATTTTGAACATTGTCGCTGGTCGGCTTGAGGCGACACAGCCGGATTTCCTGTTCGGTTCGACCCTGCGCCGGTTCGAGGATGGATCAGAAAGCCGAGAGAAACGGATGTCGCTGACAGCGATTCTGCAGCGGATGCCGTTCTGCCATAACTCGGTGTTGCTGAAGCGGGATGTGTTTTTGGCGCTGGGCGGACATGACACTCAGTTTAGCGTCGCGGCCGATTACGATCTGATGTTGCGCCTTTTGACCGAAGGGTATCAGGGCGAGCGCATTGAAGATCCGATATCCATGTTCTGGCGTAGGGGCGCCACGAGCGACGATGCCGCAACAGCGGAAGACTACGCCCGTGTCTGGATGAATTACTATGGCGGGTACAGGTCGACCGATGGTCTGACACAGTCCGATTTCGTTCGGTATTACCAACGCGGTCACATGCCCGTGGCACTGATCCTTGAGCGACTGCTAAAGCCCGGCACGTCGGATGCCATCAAAGCCGCCGCGCGCCACAGTCTGTGGAAGACGACGCGCCGATCCGTTCAGTTCTGGCGCAGCTTTTAGGCGCGTCAGGCTGTCGGTCGGGCGGTCAGAACATCTCCGTCTGCCTCATGGCCCCGTGCGACAACGACTGGACGGCCCAGCCGTCGCACCAGATCCCTGAACTCAAGGCCCAGAAAACGCAGACCGCAAATCCGGTCTCCGGTGGTTTGATCGGTTAGGCACATCCGTCCATCCCGGAAGACCAGGCAATACCCCTTGTCGTTTAGGATGTCGGTCAAACCAGCCCAGCTTGCCGCGCTGGCAAAGATCGGAAGGATCGTTGCACGCAGTAGAACTGCGGATTCACAATCCAGTTCGGTTGATGTTTGTCGGACCGAAAATGCGTCCGGTTGTTCAGTTTCAATTCGAATACTCATGAGCGACCCCCGCTCTGTAAAATGAATTCCCCCATAGTCAGGGTGACAAAGTTTCCAAAAATAAGCAAAACGCGAAATAAAATTGCGCTAATAATGTTGCATTTTGAGGTCAGTTTGCCTCGCCATGCTCACATTAACTTCATACCTGAAACAATACCGGGCTGTATGTGAAGAGCGTCACAACCGGCGGTATATTTTAATGGCGGATGATCTCCTTTAGTTCGAGTGTCCGTTTGACCGGTGGCGTTGCTGATTCGCAATTTCGGGGCTTTGAGAGCGAATTTGACCGCGCCGAAATTGCTGATAAACCGGGCAAAACGATGAAAGGGCCCGCGCTGTGCTGAGTTTCGCGACCGTCGTGTATTCCAAGGACTTTCCCCTGCTTGAACTTCAGGCGCTGTCTTTTGCCCGTTTTGTCGATCAAGACATGGTTTCGTCGATTCACGTGATCATGAATGACTGCGACGAAGATACGCTCAGGGCAAAAATCGAACCCCTTTTGGCTTCATACGGCCCACTGCGATCCAAGGTTCAGGTCCTGGGCGGCGATGACCTTTTGTTGCAGCCCGGTCAGTACGCGCGGCGATCCTTGTCGGATCGGATCATGATCGAAAATCGGTTTCGTATTCCCGGCATTCGCAGGCAGGGGTGGCGCGGGTCCAACGGGTATCGCAGTCAGCAAGTTCTGAAGCTGGGTGCCGCGCGCGTTGCGGCGTCTGAGAACATGGTTATCCTGGACACCAAGAACGTCTTTCTGCGTAGCTTTGATCCGGCTGAGTTCTTTTCTGACAACGGTGCTGCGCGTATCGCTTTCATCGACGTCCAAAGCGATTACCATCGCAATTGGCTGATCGAGAGCCTTGATGCTCTGGGCGCGTCAGGTACCGACCTCAACGGGTTAAGGACCACGACATTTGCGACCCCTTTCGCGCTGCGCCGATCTTTGGCCTTGGCGCTGTTGGACGAGATCAACGATCGGTATGGCTCGGTGCAGGCGCTGTTCGGATCGCGCAGGCGACCGTCCGAGTTCATGTTGCTGAATGCGTTCTGCCTCAAATCGCCGGATGGCTATGCACCGTTGTTCGAGGACCACGCGCAATGCAACATCGGGCTTTGGCCGACCTATTCGCCCGAGGAAATGGCATCGCAGTTGGCGATGCTGGATGATCCCGCTGCATTGACGTTGGGTCTGCATAACCGCGCCTTGTCGCTGTTGCCCGGCGATCTGCGGGATCGTGTGTTTTCCGAGTTGGAAAACAGGGGTATTTGTACCCGACCGCGCGCCGAAGAGGTGTTAAACTGCGCGGCAACGCTGACCGGCTGACAACCGGCTTGACCATCCGGTGAAATGCCGAAAGGGTCGCGACAACAAAATAACCGGAGCAGGCATGGCCAGAACACCCCCGCCCTTTGCCCCATTTGAGTGGAAAATCGCGTGGCGTTACCTGCGCGCGCGCCGTGCCGAAGGTGGCGTGAGCGTCATGACGTGGATTTCCCTGATCGGGATCACGCTGGCCGTCTTTGCCCTGATTGCCACTCTGGCCGTCCGTTCTGGATTTCGGTCTGAGTTTGTCGGCACAATTCTGGGCGCAAACGCCCATGTGACTGTGTACTCCGCCGGAGAGTTTGATGCGCAGGGCCGCGTGGACCGCACGATCGCGGAATATGAAGAGATGACCAGCCGGATCGCGCAGGTTCCGGGCGTGGAACGCGCGGCTCCGCTGGTCAAAGGACAGGTCCTGATTACCAATCGCGACCGCAGCAGCGGGGTCGAGGTCTTTGGTATCCGCCCTGACGACCTGCGCGATCTGCCCGGCGTCGCGCAAAGCGAACAGGCCGTAGGTGATCTGACCCAGTTTCAAGACGGTAAGGATGTGATTGCCATTGGGTCCGGTGTGGCGCGCAGCATCGGAGCGACGGTTGGTGACACGGTCAAACTGACCTCACCCAATGGGGTGAAAACCGCCTTTGGGACGTCTCCACGTGTGAACGCTTATCAGGTGGTCTATGTGTTCTCGGCCGGGCGGTATGACATCGACCGCACCCGCGTTTACATGCCGTTCACGCAAGCTCAGAGCTTTTTCAACCGTGACGGTGTGGCCGACGAGATCGAAGTGATGGTCGAACGGCCCGAGGAAATGACCCCGGTTCTGATCCCCATCCTCGAGGCCGCAGGCGGGCGCAGCCAGATCTGGACGTGGCAGGATGCTTCGGGCGGCTTTCTGCGTGCGCTCGAGGTTGAGGACAATGTGATGTTCATCATCCTGTCGATCCTCGTCTTGATCGCGGCAATGAATATCGTGTCGGGCCTGATCATGCTGGTGAAAAACAAGGGGCGCGATATTGGTATCCTGCGCACCATTGGCCTGAGCGAAGGGTCGATCCTGCGGGTCTTTTTTATCTGTGGTGCGTTCACTGGCATCATCGGCACCGTTATGGGGGTGATCCTCGGTTGCCTGTTTGCCATCTATATCGACCCGATATTCTCCTTCGTGAACTACGTCATGGGTGGCGGCGTCTGGGATCCGTCCATTCGCGGCATCTATTCCCTACCCGCCGAGTTGCACCTTTCAGACGTTCTCAAGGCGATTGGGCTATCGTTGGGGCTGTCGTTCATTGTCACCTATTTCCCGGCCCGCCGCGCGGCGCGGCTGAACCCGGTTGAGGCGCTGCGCTATGAATGACCTGACAATGCGGCTGAACGGTCTGACCAAAACCTATCTCAAGGGCACTCCGGGCGAGGTTCAGGTGTTGCGCGGTGTCGATCTGGAACTGCGTGCTGGCGAAGCCGTGGCGATGGTCGCGCCATCCGGGGCAGGCAAATCGACACTGTTGCACATTGCCGGACTACTGGACAAACCAGATGAAGGAACGGTCGAGATCGCGGGCCAGAATGTAGCTGGCAGGGGGGATCGAACCCGTACAGCGCTTAGACGACAGGACGTTGGGTTCGTGTACCAGTTCCATCATTTGTTGCCCGAGTTTACCGCGCTGGAAAACATCACCCTGCCGCAACTGGCGAATGGCGTATCCGAGAAGGCTGCACAGGACAGGGCGATGACGTTGCTGGACCGCGTCGGCGTTGCAGCGCGTGCCAAACACCGCCCCGCCGCCCTGTCAGGGGGCGAGCAGCAGCGTGTTGCGTTTTGTCGGGCCTTGGCAAACAAGCCACGCGTTTTGCTGGCGGATGAACCGACCGGTAACCTGGATCCCGAAACCTCGGATCAGGTATTTGGTGCTCTGATGTCGTTGGTCCGGGACGAAGACCTTTCGGCGTTGATTGCGACACATAACATGGATCTGGCCGCGCGGATGGACCGAAAGCTGCGGCTGGAGGCGGGTGTTCTTAAGGCAGTTGAGTGATGGCGACACCGGCCGCCATCACGGCTATGCCCCCGGCCCGAATCCACGTCAGCGGCGTGACCTGAGCGCCAAACAGGCCAAAATGGTCGATGGCCGCCGTGCTGATCAACTGCCCCAGCAGAACAAAGAACACTGCGTTGCCGACTCCAAAATGGGGGGCAACATGCGTGATCGACAAAACATAAAACGCAATCAAAACACCGGCCAGCAACAGGTGCTTCGGGGCTTGAGCCACCTTGGATAGCGCTTCCATTCCCGGGAACAGCAGCATGACCAGGGCTGACGCCAGGAACGCGATGGCAAACAGGACAACGGCGGCGGTTGTTGGTGATCCGATCAGCTTGCCCAAAGCGGCGTTCAAAGCCGCCAGAATCGGAACCCCGATCCCAGCCGCCAGCATAATGGCTGCGTATTGTGTCATTGCCCGTATCCTCCCGCTTCGTTGATCTGGATCATTGCGCCAAGCCGCCCAGCGGGCAAGCCTGCAAATGTCAATCGTGACAGGAGGATGCGATGATCAGACCGATGTTCAGGGCCGTTTGTGCGAGTGTTGCTGTGTTGGCGTCTCAGGCTATGGCGCAGAACGTTGAAACCGGTGCCGAACTCTATCAGCATTATTGCGCGACTTGTCATGGGATCGATGCGACCGGGCAGGGGCCAATGGCTGGTGTTTTGGTGATCCAGCCGACTGATCTGACACAGCTGGCATCCGGGGATGGAATGTTCCCAACAGCCCGCGTTGTGGCGCGTATCGACGGGCGTGATCCCTTGGTAAGTCATGGCAGCCCGATGCCGGTTTACGGTCCCTATTTCGACGGGCAGGATACCACGATGAAAACCCCAGACGGTCAGCCTATCCTGACCAGTCAGCCGATTGTGGATCTGGTGGCATATCTGGAGACGCTGCAATAAGGCTTAGCCTTCGCGGCAAATCCCTTCGACCTTCGCTCCGCTCCATGGAATTACAACGGCACGCTCGCGCTGCGCGCCAGGCAGCGGTGACAAGTCGAAATGCGCGCCCAACATGTCATGCAAGCGCTGGGTCCGCGGTGCAGTAGGGTCCAATGAGCGGCAGCAGACGTATTCCTCGACGATCGCCCCCTGTTGTTCGAATCCATAGGATAGAAAATCCGGCGATGTCTGCAGGTCGAACAAGTACGGGTCCTTGCTTCCGCCATGTTCGGCGGCCGCACGCAGGGGGTGGTAACCAGTGGACTGGCGGTTCTGCCATTGCCAGACGTGGGTCAGCTCGTGTGCAAGCAACATCCCGGCAATCAAGTCCATCTGTTCCGGGAAGTCGGACATATAGTCCTCAAGGTACCAGTCCTTGTTAAAATAGACCTTGTTGAACAACGCAACAGCGGCGGGTTTCGCCGTGACGACACCTTCTTCGGTTGGTGGCAGGATACGTTCCCGACAGGCCAAGCGCGGCCGGTCTTTGCGGTAAAACGTGATCGGCGTTACCGGCGCACCTTCGACAAGTCGCACGCGATCCAAATCCAGCGTGTCGCCTTGAACGGCACTTGCAAATGCGCGTTCCTGATCCGTCAAAGGGCGACCACAGGCAGCAAGCAAAATTAATAGCGTCATCAAAATACGAAAGGCCATAATCAAAGCCTAATGCGAAGTGCCCGCGCTGCAACCCGTTTTCACAGGCTCATTGCCAAAACCCTGCTGATTTCGGTCAGCGATCGGCCGGATTGTTTCATCCATGTATTAAAGGCCTCTTGCACCGCAGCCATCGCCTTTTTTGATGTTGGGGCCTTGTCGACCACGCCTTCGGCAATCAATCGCGCGGTGACGTCTTGCGAGAGGATAAAGCTGTCGCGCCCTGCAAATCGCATGGCGTATTGGGCCGAAGCCCCGCCCAGACGCGACCCTCGCTTGCCCAGCATCGCTAGCAGCCCGGCAAAGTCGTCCGATGGCCAACCCCCAAGAACCTGACCCGCACCGCCTTCGTCACGAAGCTCCAGCAAAAATGCGGCATTGTCACGAACGGTCGCGATCTTGGTTCCGTTGCGCACAATGCGGGTATCCTGTAGCAAGGCGTCGAATTTCTCATCGTCCATGAAGGCGCAGCGTCCGACATCGAAACCGTCAAATGCGATTTCAAACCCGTCCCACTTGTTTTCGATGACCTTCCAGTTGAACCCCGCCTGAAAGATGGATTTGGTGATAATCGAAAGCCAGCGATCTTCCGGCATCTCAGCAAGCTCGGCCAGACTTTTGGGTTTGCTCAACTTTTCATTCAACGCATCCGGGCCACCATGGCGATTGGCAGCCATTACAAAAATTTCATCGAAATGATGCATAAATCATGTCCTCCACCGATAAAGTTGCTTGTTGATCGCTTCGTTGCAAGGTCTCAAAGAGAGTGAGTTTTTGGACATTTGGTGCGTCTGAGATCAAAAAATGCAAAAAAATTGAACATCGGGAAAAGAAATACTCGACAAAACAGGGGATTCGGGTTTGTGATTGACTCGTCAATCAAAGACATGCGCCAAATATTTGTGTTAAGCAAAAACGCGCGCGATCAGTACAACGCAGCGGGTGGGGACTTGCAGCTTAGTACAAGGCGAAAAA
Organism: Ruegeria sp. CDSB117; assembly: GCF_059611005.1. NCBI lineage: Bacteria > Pseudomonadati > Pseudomonadota > Alphaproteobacteria > Rhodobacterales > Roseobacteraceae > Ruegeria > Ruegeria sp. CDSB117. The sequence continues at coordinate 192,563 of NZ_JBXWOS010000001.1, read as the reverse complement.
TTCCGCCTTTGTTCAAAGAGTTCACTTCCCTTTTGCGGCTAATTTTGTGCATGTTGCGACATGGTATTGTCGTCTGTTCAACCTTCCGGCGCGCACCTGTGCGCTGAGGTGGACGAAAAACAAAAAAAGACAGGGAGAATGTCGATGAAAAAACTCAGTGTCAGCCTGTTGGCTATGATGGTAGCCGGTTCCGCTTACGCCGCCGATATGGGGGCCGTGGACGAGCCGATCAAACTGGCGATCAACGAATGGACCGGTCAGCACGTAACGACCCAAGTAGCGGGCGAGATGCTGAAAGCCGCTGGTTACAACGTCGAATACGTGACCGCCGGAATGATGAACCAGTTCCAGGCAATCGCGGATGGCGACATCACTGCGACGCTGGAAATCTGGTCGTCCAACGTCTCGGACGAATATGCCAAGAAAATTGACGAAGGCACCGTCGTCGAGATCGGCGATCTGGGTCTGGATGCCAAGGAAGGCATCGCTTATCCGGCACACGTGGCCGATCTGTGCCCCGGTCTGCCGGCATGGGAAGCGCTGAAGGATTGCGCGCAGGTCTTCGCGACCGCTGAAACTCTGCCCGGTGGTCGTCTGGTCGACTATCCTGCTGATTGGGGTACGCCCGGCGCCGACCGTATGACCGGTCTTGAACTGCCGTTCAAAGCTGTGCCTGCCGGTTCCGAAGGTGCCCTGATCGCAGAATTGCGCGCCTCGACCGAGCGCAAGTCGCCGCTGCTGATCACTTTCTGGCAGCCGCATTGGGCGATGTCGGCCTATGACGTTCAGTTCGTTGAATTACCTGCCGGTGAAGAAGCCTGCTTTAACGATCCGGCATGGGGCCCGAACCCGAATGCTGTGAATGACTGCGATTTCTCGCCCTCGCGCATCTTCAAAGCCAGCTGGAACGGGATGGAAGAAAAATGGCCTGCGGCCTATGAAATCCTGTCCAACTATCAATTGGCGGTCGAGGACCAGCAGCCGATGATGGGCGCGATCGACGTTGACGGCGGTAAAGTCGAAGAAGTTGTCGCCGAATGGATGGCTGCGAACGAAGACAAATGGCGTCCGGTTGTTGACGCGGCAACGCAGTGAGTTCGCATAAGTGACTGACGCGAATACGCCAGCCATTACCTGCCAGAATCTCTGGCAGGTTTTTGGTCAAGGCGCAGACAAAGCCCTGACCGACGCGCTGTCTCGGTCAGGGAATGATGCAGACCAAGCCGCCGCCGATCTGCGCGAACACGGGTTCATCCCGGCCGTTCAGGACGCAAATTTTGAAGTCAAAGAGGGCGAGCTGTTCGTCATCATGGGCCTGTCTGGGTCGGGCAAGTCCACACTGATCCGCTGTATCTCGCAATTGCTGCCGGGCACGGGGGGCGAAATCCGTGTCGACGGCGAAAACGTCATCGGTGCGTCGAAGAAAGCGCTGACCGAATTGCGGCGCAAGAAGTTGGGCATGGTGTTCCAGCATTTTGGCCTGTTTCCACACATGACCGTTGCGGACAACGTGGCCTATCCACTGCGCGTATCGGGCGTCGGCAAAAAGGAACGAATGGCTCGCGCGCAAGAGGTCATCACTTTGGTCGGGCTGGAGGGCCGCGAGGACAGCTACCCGCGTCAGCTTTCCGGTGGTCAGCGTCAGCGCGTGGGAATTGCACGGTCTTTGGCGGTGAACCCGGACATCTGGTTTCTGGACGAGCCGTTCTCGGCCCTTGATCCACTGATCCGCCGACAGCTGCAGGACGAATTCCTGCGCATTCAGGCGACGCTGAAGAAATCCATCGTGTTTATTACTCACGATATCCAAGAAGCACTGAAACTGGCCGACCGCATCGCCATCATGCGCGATGGCAAGATCGTCCAGATCGGAACGCCGACGGATATCGTATTGCGCCCCGTAGATGATTACGTGCGCGAATTCTCGAAAGACGTGGCCAAGGGTCAGCACGCCAAGGTTGCCTCGGTCATGCGGGACGAGTCTGAACGTGGCCCGGATGATCCTGGCCTGACAACCTCGATGACCCTGGACGCCGCGTTGGCGCATTGCATGGAGCTTTATGAGCCCGTTCCTGTGCGCGATGAAAATGGCAATATTGTTGGCACGGTTCATCCTTCTGATCTTGCCGCCGCCCTTCAGGTGGATGAGACATGACTGCCGTTTCAGACATCCCCAGCAACAGCGCGATCCAATTGACGGTTGGCGCGAAGGCGGCATTAATCACAGTCGTCGTGGGCGCGGTTTGCCTTGCGTTGGAGGGTCTTGCGCCTTGGCTGGTCAAGTGGCCCACCGCCTGGGAATTGCCCGCGACTGAGTGGGTTGGCGCGTTTTTGGACTGGTTTCTGAACGGCATCAAACCAGCGATGCGGTTGTTTTCCGATTTGATGGCATATCCCATGAACGGGGCCAATTTCGTATTAGGTAATACACCGTGGCCGATTCTGATTGGTCTGGTGACGGCGCTGGGTTGGTTTCTGGGCGGTTTGCCGATGGCGGCGCTGGGATTCTTTGGCCTGAGTTTTGTGCTGGCCTCAGGCTACTGGGCCGAGAGTATGAATACGCTGGCGCTGGTTGCCGTTTCTGTGCCCGTCGCGTTAGTCGTCGGCGGTGCCATCGGCATCCTTGCCAATGAGGTGCCGCGCGTCAGGTCCTTTGTTCAGGCGGTTTTGGACGTGATGCAAACGGTTCCGACATTTGCCTATTTGACCCCGCTATTGCTGCTATTCGGCTTTGGCCCGGTTGTGGGTCTGATTGCCTCGGCCATCTACGCGGCACCGCCAATGGCGCGTAACGTGATGCTGGGTCTGGAACGGGTCGAACCCGAGATCAAAGAGGCTGCCATCATGTCTGGCGGCACGCGGTTTCAGCAGCTGTTGCAAGTCGAAATTCCGGCTGCCGCGACGCAGATCATGGTCGGCGTAAACCAATGTCTGATGGCCGCCTTGTCGATGGTCATCATCGCCGCCGTTATCGGCGGGTTCAACGACATCGGTTGGGAAGTCCTTCTGACCATGCGCAAGGCGCAGTTTGGCGAGTCGCTGATGGCTGGCCTGGTCATTGTGGTCTTTGCCGTAGTGATCGACCGGATGAGCGGCACGCTGGCCACCGAGCGTAAACGTTATGACCAACGCGTCGTCTGGGCAGTTCTGGGCTTTACGGTCCTGTTTACCGCCGCCTTTTGGGCATGGCTGCCGAACCCCTCCGAGTTGACCCTGCTGGACCCGATGGCTGAGGCTGTCGATAGCGGCCTGACCGCGTTCACGCAAACGAACGGTCCTTGGCTGGATGCGCTCAAGAACAACTCGCTGTTCTATGTTCTGTTGCCGCTGCGGATCGGTCTGGATCAGGCTGTTCTGCCATTCACCTGGGGTTTCCAGTGGACGGCTGGCATGAGCTTCGGCCTTTTCGCCGTCGGCGCGGCGATCGCCGCACTGATGGCATGGCGCGGTCACCTGACGGGCGGTTTGATCGTGCTGATCCTGATCGGAATGTTGGAAACTGGTATTGCAAACCTGCCATGGCCTTTCGTTCTGACCGGCGCTGCCGCGCTCAGCTATGTCGCGGGCGGCTGGCGTCTAGCGGCGCTTTCGGTGGGTTTGTTATGCACCATCCTCGTGTCCGGACTGTGGGAACGCGCCTTGCTGTCGCTTTACCTCAGTGGGGCTGCGGTGTTTTCCTGCGCCGTCGCAGGGGGCTTGATCGGCCTGGCCAGCGCGGTATGGGCGCCGGTCTGGAAGGTCGTTCGTCCAATTTGCGACATGCTGCAGACGATCCCGCTATTCGTCTTCCTGATCCCGGTGCTGATGGTGTTCCAGATTGGCGAGTTCTCGGCCTTTCTGGCGATCTGTGCTTACGCCATCGTTCCGATGATCCGCTACACGCGTCACGGGCTGGTCAACACTCCGGAAGAGATGATGGAGGCCGCGATCTCAAGCGGTGCGACCGAGTGGCAGATCATGCGGGATGTGCGCGCGCCATATGCTGCGCCGACGATCCTGCTGGGGCTGAACCAGACCATCCTTTATGCCTTTGCAATGCTGGTGATCGCTGCGCTGATCGGGACCACCGGTCTGGGACAGTCGATCTATCTGGCGCTAGGTCAGGCGGATGTGGGTCTGGGCATCTCGGCCGGTGCCGCTATGGCGATTCTAGCGCTTGTTGCCGATCGTATCGTGCAGGGTTTTGCCGAAGAACGGCGCAAAGCGTTGGGACTGTAAAATGGGGCAGGGGCGGCGCGTCCGCCCCTTCTACCCCGCGTTTGATCTTGGACAAAGACCGGACAGCCTTCGGGGCGTAGACCGCGCGTAACACGTTCGGAGAATACTATGACCAGTTGGGCCTTCTTTCTTGCAGCACTGATCACCTTTCTTCTCAGCCACGCCATCCCGGTGAGGCCGGGTGTTCGCAGTCGACTGATCGAAACACTAGGGCGCAAGGGTTATTTTGCGGCATATTCCGCACTTTCCCTTCTGGTGCTGGCATGGCTGATCGTCGCCGCAGCGCAAGCGCCATATGTTGAGTTCATCCCGCCGCTTGTCATCTTTCGCTGGGCGCCACTCTTGGTGATGCCAATCGTGTGCTGGCTGGCTGTCGCGGGCATATCGATCCAAAACCCGTTCTCATTTGGCGGGATGGGGCATCGTACATTCGATCCCGAAAAACCGGGCATCCTGCGGTCCACGCGCCACCCTGTTCTTGCGGCTTTGATGCTGTGGGCGGGGGCGCATCTGCTGGCCAATGGCAGTCTGTCACACGTGATCCTGTTCGGGCTTTTTGCAGGCTTTTCGGCATTCGGCATGGTTCTGATCGACCGCCGGAAACAACGCGAATTGGGTATAGAATGGATCCGGCTGTCTCGTAATACAGCCCGCCTGTCGCTGCGCGCACCGCGTCCCTGGCCGCGCCCTTGGGTCTGGCTGGTTGCAATTGCGATCTTCATGGCATTGCTTCATTTGCACGCGCCTGTGATCGGATTATCGCCATTACCGTGATCCAAGAGAGTGGTCGCGCAGGACCTTGCGTGCTATCTGGAACGTTACAAATCTGTACTAAGGGGTCCTTGGATGCATCTGGCCTATGTTACTACCACCGACCGCGGCGCAACCGACCGCCTGTTAAGTGCGGTTGCCGAACACCTGCTCGCCAAAGGCGCGAGCCTTGCGGGTGTGGTTCAAACCAACACCGAATGCGCGGATAGCAGCAAATGTGACATGGATGTTCGCGTTCTGCCCGAGGGTGAGACGATCCGTATCTCGCAATCCCTTGGTGAGCAGTCACGTGGTTGTCGTCTGGATCCTGCCGCGCTGGAACAGGCCGTCGGATATGTGACCTCTTCGCTGGCCGACGCGCCGCAATTGCTGATCATCAACAAGTTCGGCAAACATGAGGCGGATGGGCGCGGTTTCCGCCCCGTAATTGCCGAAGCTTTGGCGTTGGATGTTCCCGTTCTTGTTGGTGTGAATGGTCTGAACAAGGAAAAATTCGACGCGTTCACAGGTGGTGCTGCCGAACAGATCGCACCTGATCTTGAAAGCATCATTGCATGGTTCGACCGTGTTACTGCGCAACGTGAGGCCGCGGCCTGACAAAGCTCCCGTTGGGTAAGCTTCTGTTTTCCTGACTTGTTTCGTGTCGCATGTGCTGCAATCCTCTCCCTCGGAGGAGACAGTGCATGTGGACCAACTGGGCCGGAAACCAGCGCACGGATACGCCAATAGCGCGCCCGACGTCGATTGCTGAACTGCAAAATGAGATCGCGCGACCCCAAAGCCTGCGGGTCTTGGGTGCGGGGCATTCCTTTACGCCAATCGTAGCCGGTGGTGACCGGATCGTGGACTTGTCTGATTTGGATCTGCCAACGCTTGGCGATGCCCGGCAGGATCGGGTGTGGGTCAACGCCAATGCGCGGTTGCGGGATCTGTCACCGGCGCTGGCGGACAAAGGACTGGCATTTCGAAACCTTGGGGACATCAACACCCAATCGCTGGCGGGTGCGGCGTCGACTGCGACGCATGGGACCGGGCGGGACTTGCCGTGCCTTGCGGCAGAAATCACTGCAGCCCGGATGATCGGAGCAAGAGGAGATGTCCTGACCACGGATGATATCCCGCTTGAGATGGTACAGGTCAGTTTGGGGATGCTAGGCGTTCTGACCGAAGCGCAGATTTCGGTCGTGCCAAAGTACAACTTACGTCGGCAGGTCCAGCTTGCCTCGGTCAAGGATAGTCTGGCCACGATGCACCAGAAATGGGCAGAGAACCGGAATTTCGAATTCTTCTGCATCCCGTTTACCGGAAAGACTGTCGAACTTCGTCATGCCATCACAGATGCAGCCGAAAGCAAAGCACCGCGCGATTTGGATATGATCGCTGTAAAGGTACTGAAACTTGCGCGCAGCGCGGGACGGATCAGCGAAGGGTTGCGCAGTGCAATGCTCAAAGTGCTGACGATGGCGCAGTCGGACGAGGATTATGTTGGCGAAAGCTGGCGGGTTTTATGTAGCGACCGGCATATTCGTTTCAAGGAAATGGAATACCATCTGCCGCCAGATGTGGCTGGGGATGTTCTGCAAGAGGTTCTGACGCGCCTACATCGCCACCACAAGGACATCTACTTTCCGATCGAAGTGCGCCAGACTGCTGGTGACACGGCCTGTCTGTCTCCGTTCCAGGGTGGGCCGCGCATTTCCATCGCTATTCACGCCGACGCAGCCGAGGATCATAAACGGTATTTCGAAGCCATTGAGCCGCTATTTGTCGAAGCAGGGGGCCGCCCTCATTGGGGTAAGATGCACAATTTGGCTTACAAAGACCTGTCCGCAATGTATCCGGATTTTGATCGGTTTTGTGCGCTGCGCGAACGGCTCGATCCACAGGGTAAGTTTTTGACCTCCGCGCTTGCTCCGTTGTTTCGACCATGAATGCAGCAGCCCTGAAAGCTCTGTCAGATGTTCTGCGATCGCACGGGGTCGACAAGCCGGTCGTCGTAGTGGACCTGGACTTGTTGGACGCCAATTGTGTTGTCGCCGACAGGGTTGCTGATGTTGGACTGGCCCGCAGGCTGGTCGCCAAGTCTCTGCCCTGTCTGCCTTTGTTGGATTTCATTCGCGAGCGCATATCGACCTCTGGCCTGATGACGTTTTCCGAACCGATGTTGCAGGCGCTTTTGACGGCCGAGCCCGATACGGACCATCTGATTGGAAAGCCCTTGCCTGTCAGTTCTGCTGCAAGGCTTCTGTCCACCAATCCCGATGCGGCAAGGCGCGTTCAATGGTTGATCGACACTCCAGCTCGGCTTGAGGAATATCTGGCGTTGGCTTCAAATCGCCAGACGTCACTGCGTTTGTCTTTGGAACTGGATATCGGCCTGCACCGTGGCGGGCTAAATTCTCAGAATGTCGCAGAACTTGCCCAACAAATAATGGCGCACCCTTACGGGCAGATTGCCGGGGTGATGGGGTACGAGGCGCATTTGGCGAAAATGCCGGGCGTTTTGCGCAACCGCGCGGCGCGGGCCAGCGCAGATGCGTTCAACACAGCCGTCGCCGCTTTGCCGCATGACGAAGATGAGTTGTGTCTGAACACAGGTGGCAGCCTGACCTTTCAATCCTACCTTGCCGAGGGGTCCGCGAATGAGGTCGCATTCGGCTCGGTCCTGGTAAAGCCCGGCGATTTTGACCACGCCACGACGCAGGCGTTTGCACCAGCCGCGTTCATTGCGACACCAGTTCTTAAAGCAATGCCGGGTAACGCATTGCCGGGTCTGGAGTTTTTGCCGCGACAAAAAACGGATATAGCGATCTTTGGCGGCCACTTCCTTGCCCAGCCGGTATTCCCAGCAGGGTTTGGCTACTCAGCGGTCTTTGGCCGTTCAAGCAATCAGGAAGTGTGGACTGGCCCGCGAACGGCAGACGTGTCGCCGGGCGACATCGCCTTGCTGCGCCCTGCTCAAAGCGAGGCTGTACTGAATCAGTTCGGCACCATGCTTGCCATCCGAGGCGGGCAGGTGGTTGGTGAATGGCCATGCCTGCCCAACTAGGCGTCGGTTAATCTGCAAACAGGGCTTCGGCGGCACGGCGCGCCTCGGGGTCGCGCTTGATCTCTTGGTTGTAAGGAAGCTCGGCCAGTTCGGGCACCGACTGACGCAGGATCGCCGCGTTTAGCTCTCCGTTCCGGCGCAGGGCAGGAGTAATGCCCATACTGCGCGAGATCAGATATCTGTCATTGAACGGATTGAGCGTAAAGTGACGCGGCATCCCGTTCAGCCCGGCACCCATTGTGTTTGGAAGGATGTTCTCAAGAAATGATAGGTCAAACGCGTAGCGGTGCGTTTCCGGTGGCAGTGTGTCAAGCCAAGTCATCACCTCACGTTGCCAATAGACAGCGGGTGGAATGCCTTCAGGCGCCCTTAAGCGCAGGCGCCGCACCAGATGTGGAAATCGAAACGCATCCTGCCCTTTCCACTGATTTGCACGGTTCATGTCCATGACATTTCCACGCATAGAAATCTCGGCATCAGGCAGGAATTCGTGTGCCGCCAGTTCACGATACCCCATAGTCGACGTATGTCCGCCCGTACGAAGCCCGAACAGCTTTTCCTCGAGGCTCAGTTCATCCGACGGGCCGTGTTCTTCAGCCAGCTTCATGCCATCAATCCGTTCGGGCTCAAAACCAAGCTTCTGTCCAATTTTCTGGGCAAGCAGACAATCCAGCGATGACAGATAGTTAATCCGGTGAGTATAAAACGCACTGACATGTCCAAGGTGGTCCTTGGCTGACGCGACCAGTGCCCGGCTGTCATACCCACCAGTAATCGGAATGGCGGACCGGAAAGATCGCGCAAGCGCACCAACTGTCGCCCCGAGACGTGTCACTATTTCTGATGCATCAGTGTCAATATCCGCAACTGCGGTAAACGGCGCGTCCGATCGGGGCCAATGGCGGTATTGCTGATACCGGTCAAGGGTCAGAGAGTGATTTGGCCGCGCCAGCCGCAAATCGCGATCACCAGTGATGCCCAGTGAAAAGTTGGTTGCCCCAGACATGACGTCCTCGACCCGGATATAGCGACTTGGCTCAATGGGTCGGTCCAGCGCCATGAAAGGTGATGAGCCGATAAGGCCGGTCTTTGGATCATAGAAACAGGACAATTCCAGGGTAGGATCGAAGTACAGCCTTTGCTCGCGTCCAAGCCTGCCGAATATGACAAAGCGCCCGGCCAGGTTTTCAAGCCAGTGTTCCAGATCGCGCCAAGTCGGACTGGTACCAAGATCGACCAGTGTATCGTCTGCTATTACCGTTCCGGTGTCGACCGCGATCCCCAGAATCAACAGCTGTAGGTTGGCGTTGGCGCAATCGGGTTGCGCAACGTTTAGCCGAGGACTGTGATGAATTTTGAACGGGGTGAACTCAACTGTATTCCAACCTTCGGGCGCTGCCACAGTGTCCGATCTGACCGCGTATTGATGGGGAAAAACATCATCGAACGGAATGCCAATATCCTGCGCTTCACGTATTGCCTGTAGCATTTATTCTCCACATCGGATTGATCCGCAAAGCCCTGACTTCGCTGGGTATCCGGCTGTTCGTTGTTTGCGATCAGATTAACCTGAGGCGATTTGCACTTCCAGTGACAAGACCGCTGATCCGTTGCGTAGCGTTCTGCCAATGTCAACAATTTGCAACAGAGCCTCGCAATCGAAGGCCAGTGCAAACGAAAAAGCTTGGATCGAGGGATCTCTATGTGATTGGAAAGTGGTGGGCGACCCTGGAATCGAACCAGGCGTGCGTCTCCGCGAGGGAGTTACAGTCCCCTGCCACACCTTGCGGCCTGTCGCCCACTGTCAGGCGTTGCACCTGACGTGGAGGCGTGATTACTAGCGCCTTGAAGAAGCGTCAACAGGAAAATTTGGCTTTGACGCAGGAAACCGAATTCCCGGCCCGGAGGCCCAAGAAATGAAGAAACCCAAGTGGGTCGTTGAAAAGGAACAGGCGCGCAAAGCTGCGGCGTCTGAAACCGTTTGGCTGTTCGGTTTGCATGCCGTTCGGGATGCTTTGATGAACCCGAACCGGCAGAAACTGAAACTGATTGTGACGCGGAACGCACGGGATAAACTGGCAGAAGCGATTGAATTTGCAGGGATTGAGGCCGAAATGGTCGATCCGCGAAAATTCACCGCGCCCATTGATCCCGGTTCAGTCCATCAGGGGGCTGCACTTGAGGTCAAGCCGCTGGATTGGGGCGGGCTGGCTGAAAATTGCATTGGGCGTGAGCATCCCAGGGTCATTTTATTGGACCGTGTTACCGACCCGCACAATGTTGGGGCGATTCTGCGCTCGGCCGAAGTGCTTGGAGCCAGTGCCGTGATCGGTACGCGGCACCATTCGGCGCCGGAGACGGGCGCGCTGGCCAAAACCGCGAGTGGAGCACTGGAGCGTCAGCCCTATCTGCGCGTGCGCAATCTGGCGGATACTATTGTCGAGCTGCAGAACATGGGCTTTCAGGTATTGGGTCTGGACGGTGAGGCTGAACAAACCATCGAGACGGCGTTGGGCGGCAAACTGGACCAACCTGTCGCGTTGGTGCTGGGGGCCGAAGGACCCGGCCTGCGGCAAAAGACCAAGGAAACTGTCAATCAAATGGTGAAAATCGACGCAGCCGGTGGGTTTGGGTCTCTCAACGTCTCAAATGCTGCCGCAATTGCCTTATATGCTTCAAGGCATCGATAGACAGGAGAGAGCCATTACCAGCCCGACCAAAATCGCCACCTGCTGTTATTGCGGAACGCGCGCTGCGTTGGTTCTGAAAGGGAAGCAACGCCACGAACTCAGCTGCTCTAGCTGTGGGGCCCCTTTGCATGACCTCAAGATGGTTCCCAAGCGCAAGCTGAGCAATGACAAGCCAAAGCGCGACAGCTACAAAACCGCTACCGCATACAAGTCCAAAAAGAAAAAGAAGAAAAAGGGGGTTTTTGCGCGCGTCATTGATGAAGCATGGGATGTGGTTGAGGATATCTTTGACTGACGCGGGATAAAGAGACACGAGCGTTCACAACCGCGTTAATAGGGGTGTTTCGCGCGACAAAAGATTGCATTTTGATACCCTGAATTTGTAATCCTGAGCATGTGATGCCAATCAAACGTTTCATACTTGGCGCGATAGCCGCCGTTGCCCTTCTTCCTGCCGCTCATGCACAGGACATGCCCGTCTTCTATGAGGCGGACGGTGCCGTCATGGCCGGCTACGACCCTGTCTCATATTTTCTTGAGGAAACGCCGGTACGGGGTTTGCCAGAGTATTCTGTGATCTGGAAAGGGGCTGAATGGCATTTCGCCTCGGCCGAGAATCGCGATCTGTTTGAAAGCAATCCCCGCGCCTTTTCCCCTCAGTTCGGGGGCTACTGCGCCTATGCTATGGCGCAAGGTATATTAAAAAGCACCGATCCGATGCTTTGGGACATGGTGGAAGGCCGGCTGTATCTGACCCACTCGCCTGAGATTGAGCAGCTCTGGCGCGGAGATCGTGCAGAATACATTCACATGGCCGAGAAAAACTGGCCTGTGGTGCTGTATCAAGACTAGGCGAATTTCCGCTTTCTTCGGCCTGTCATCACAAAAATGCGACGCCCCTCTTTTTTTCTCTGAACTTATGCCTAAATGTCACAGTGACCGCGGAACGGAACTGCCGCGGGTCATTTCACTGTCCCTCGTTCCAACAACTGGCGCTCAGGTTTGACCTGAGCGCTTTTTTCTTTGCTGCGCCAAGTCTAGGGTGGCCGCATGGCGAATTACACAGACCCATTCCTGAAAGACATCCTGCGTCGAACCAAGGTGATTGCCGTGGTGGGTGTTTCGATGAACCCGGTGCGGCCCAGCTATTATGTCGCCCGGTATCTTTCACTTAAGGGATACACAGTGATCCCGGTGAACCCGGGCCATGCCGGGAAGTTTCTTTTTGGCCAGACCGTCCGCGCGTCACTGTCTGACATTACTCAGCCGGTGGATATGGTTGACATCTTTCGCCGGTCCGAGGCCGTTCCGCCAATAGTCGACGAAGCCTTGTCTTCTTTTCCCGACCTGCGCACGATCTGGATGCAGATCGGCGTTGAACATCCCGAAGCCGCCGCCAAAGCACAGGCGCGGGGCATTGACGTTGTAATGAATCGTTGCCCGAAGATCGAATATCAGCGTCTGTTTGGCGAGCTGCGCATGGGTGGATTCGCGACCGGAGTGATTTCTTCCCGGTTGTGAATGCTAGCCGCCGACATAGGGCAGCAAGTCCCCGTATTGTTCCTGGCGGCGCTTTTCCAGAACAACGCTGCGCGGCACCCATTCATACTTGGTGTCTTCCACCAAGGGCGACCAGAACAGAACACCGCCGTACCGCCATGGGTCCAGCACGACGCCGTCATACATCGTCTCACCCTTGCGGCTTATGATGGCCGTGCTGTGGTCGATTCTGAACTGGTTGTCCGCATTTGCTATCGCACGGTGCAATTCCAAGGTTTGGAAGTTCTCTTGCTTCAGCCGACGTTCGATATCCTCGGCCCAATGCCAGCACAGCCCACGCGGGCGTAGACCCTTGTTGACCTTGGCATTGTGGATCAGCGGCGGGTCGGTGATTTCGTATTCCTGAACCAGCTGCGCGGTATATGAATAGGCGATGCGGGCCGCGCGATCGGCTTCTTCTGGGTCGATGTCGGGACCAAGGCTGCGGATTTCCGTTGCCAGTCTTTGAACTTCATCACCGGTCGTGCGCGGCGGGGCCGAACACGCGGTAATCATCACAAGCGAAAGCAAAGCCATTACACTGGCCAGAGCCTTGGTCATTCCCGCGTTCCTCGGTCGGTCCCACACTGATCCCTGACTATACAGGGCAGGGCGGCAGGACGGAACCCGCGCTTAGGTCTTTGGGCGCGATGCCTTTTCGGTGATGCCGCTTGTGCCCTGGCGGCGGGCCAACTCGGTCAATACGTCATCCAGCGCCACGTCCCGCGCGGCCAGCATGACCAGCAGGTGATAGAGGACATCCGCAGCCTCAGCGGTCAGCTTGTCTTTGTCACCCTTGACGGCTTCGATGATGGCCTCAACAGCCTCTTCCCCGAATTTCTCGGCACATTTCTCAGGCCCCTTAGCCAGTAGCTTTGCGGTCCAGCTGGAGTCGGGCTCGGCCCCCTTGCGGGTCTCAATCGTCGCGGCCAGATCGTGCAGGATGTTCATGTCAGCCTCATGGGGATGCCAGCAGCAGCCATGTGTTCCTTGGCCTCGCGGATGGTGTATTCGCCAAAGTGGAAGATTGAGGCCGCCAGTACGGCACTGGCCCCGCCCTCTGTCACACCTTCGACCAGATGATCCAGGTTGCCTACGCCGCCCGAGGCAATCACCGGCACGTCCACCGCGTCTGAGATCGCGCGGGTCAGGGGCAGATTGAACCCGGCTTTGGTGCCGTCGCGGTCCATCGAGGTCAACAGAATCTCGCCGGCCCCTTTGGCGACAACGGTTTTGGCGAACTCAATTGCGTCGATGCCGGTCGGTTTGCGACCCCCATGGGTGAAAATCTCCCATTTGCCCGGGCGGACGGTTTTGGCGTCGATGGCGCAGACAATACACTGGCTACCGAATTGATCCGCAGCTTCGGCGATGACATCGGGGTTGGCGACAGCGGCCGAGTTGAAGCTGACCTTGTCGGCACCAGCCAACAGCAGCGCCCGAACGTCGTCTTTGGTACGAACGCCTCCACCGACGGTCAGCGGAACAAAACACTGTTCAGCTGTGCGCTGAACCACATCGAACATGGTGCCGCGGTTTTCGTGGGTGGCGTGAATGTCCAGAAAACAGATCTCATCCGCGCCTGCTGCGTCATAGGCTTTAGCCGACTCTACAGGATCGCCCGCGTCACGCAGGCCAACGAAATTGACACCTTTGACAACACGGCCATCAGCGACATCCAGACAGGGAATGATACGGTTTTTCAGCATACCGGCGTCCTTTGTTGGCGCACCTGTATCGGCAAAACCCCGCCTTTTCCAGTGCCGTAAAGGCACCTTGAGGAAAACGGCGGGGTCATTTGAACCTTAAAAGCGAAATTTCCGCCGGTTGGGAGAAAACGCTGTCTCACATTAGTGCGTTTGCTACTTGTCTTTGAGCAATATGAGCGCGGACAGCAAGTTTGCCTTATCGTCCGTCCACGGCTCACCCCCATCAGAAACCACGGACTGCCATTTTCCATTTTGGACAAAACCGTCGACTCTTCTCTGATCTGGGCTGACAATCACCACTTGGGAATCCGATGCGCCTAGTTCGTTTGCGCCCGGCTCAACCCGATGGAACTGTTTGGCCGCGTGGAACCCAAGTTTGTCTGCAATACGCGAAAGCGGGTCGACCAGATCGTAGTACCGGTTGCTGATGTGAAAGACCAATATTCCGTCATCAGCCAGTCGCTCTGTATACATCCGCACCGCTTCTTCAGTGATCAGATGCACAGGAATAGCATCAGAGCTGTATGCGTCCAGGACGAGAATATCGAAGGAATAATCTGTGTGCGCCAGGACAATGCGTGCGTCACCAAGGTGTGTTGGCGAATCTGGTGCGCATTCCGAGATGTAGGTGAAAAGGGATGGGTTGCGCGCCACTTGGTCAACCATGGCGTCGATTTCAAAGAATGCCCATTTCTGAGATGGAAGCTTGTAGCAGGACAGAGCACCAACTCCGAGGCCGACAATACCGATGCTGTCGGCTTCTCGTCCGAATTCAGATGTTATGACCTGAGCCATTGGCCCTTTGGGATAGTAGTAAGACTTCGGCGTAGGTTTTTGACCAATTTCTGATTCCAACTGCAAACCGTGCAGTGTGGTCCCGTTTTGATACATTCTGAGGCCCGCAATTGAGAAAACCCTGTGCGTTCCAAAGAAGCTTCGATCTTGAAGCAACGAGTCCTTTTGTGGCCAAAGTACCGGCAGCATAAGTGCCGCGATAATCGCTATGATACGCGCAGGTTGATTACGGAACAGGATCAGTGCACCCAACAGGATCGCGGTTGCGACAACCGCGCGCAAGGCTCCATCTCCAAGAGGGTTTATTCCATCGATCATGCCGAAGCACAAAAGGATCGGGTAGCTGATAATCAGGCCAAATGCCAGATTCCTGGGCGTAACTGCGCCTTTCCCGATCAAGAGCAACCCGCCAGCCAAAATAAGCGTCATTTGCGCCTCGACTTCTAGGGCAAATGCAAAAGGTGCAATGATGGAATTGAACAATCCGCCAAAAGCACCGCCTATCGACAGTGCGATGTAGAACACTGTCAATTGCTCTGCCGGCGGTCTCATTTCATAAAGCAACCTATGTGCATACAAGGCGATTACAAATAGAATGGGAACGTACAACAAAAAGACGATGGGGTTTGTGTGATGGTCGATCAGGTTGGAAAGTAGGACGACACCAATCGCCAGCGCCAAAATCATCGGGATGTGTAAGGATTTGACACTAAGCCAATTCAGTTTCGCAAAGGCGAATATGAAGGAAAGAAGGTAGGTCGCAAGGGGCACAACCCAGATAAGCGGGATTGAACCCAGATCCGTACTGGCTTTCGTGGTAAAGGAAAGCATCAGGGATGAGGGTACGAAAGCGATCACAATCCAGGTTGCAATCTGCTTCATCTTTGGGGTGCTCTTCGCGACATCAGCTGCGATCGGCGCAAGGTCGCTGCTCGACCCGCGTAGCGCAATAAGGCCACTTACCGCCATCAACCCACCGAAAATGACAAAACCGACGGACCAAATTTTGCTGGTCGCACTGGCACCCAGAAGAGGGTCTGCCAGCAAAGGAAAAGCCAAAAGAGCCAGCAGTGATCCCACATTACTGGCGCTGTACAGGAAATAGGGGTCGTCTGCCGAAGGCCCGCCGGACCGTGAGTACCACGCCTGAAGCAATGGCGCATTCGCAGAAAGAACGGCAAATGGCAGGCCGACACCCAGGGCAAACAACTTAAGGGTTTGCAGTGCGGTCGAGCTGGATGCGTCATAGCTCCAGCCCTCGTTTATTGAGAGGGGCAGATACGTCAGCGCAGCCGTCCAAAGTACCAGGTGAGTAACAAGCTGCCAGCGCAGAGGTATCCATTTCGTCAGCACATGGGCGTAAATGTAGCCCAAGATTAAAACCATCTGGAAGAACAGCATCGCGGTCGTCCAAACCGCAGGAGCGCCACCGATTTGCGGTAGGACCAGCTTGGCAAACAGGGGCTGGACAAAAAACAGAAGAGATGCGCTGACAAAAATTGTGACGCAAAAACTGAATATGATCGCAATTCTGAACCAAGAATTGTTCGAATATTCTGTGCTCGTAATACTCACGGTGGCAAACCCTGCTCGAGTTATTTTTCAAACTGCTACAGGCGAAATAAGACCAAGTTTGGGCCAAGCTTGGTAAAATATCTGTCAGAATGGGCTATTGTTCTCAAATGCGGGACGGTCTGCGCAGGTTGCTAAGCTGTGAGATTCGGGGGCGCGGCAAGGCTTCGCCGATGCTGGAGATGTGATTGCAAGTTCGCGAAAAGCTGAGACAATTTGGATGAAATTTACAAAAGGAAACCCGATATGCGAAATCTGATACTGGCAACAATTTTGACTTTTGGAGGGGCGATGTCTGCCATGGCTGACGACATCATCAAGGTAAATTCGAACAAATCGGTGCAAGAGGCGATGGACGCCCTGGAAGCTGCCGTTGGTAACGCGGGCGCGACCGTCTTTGCCCGCGTCGATCACGCAGCGGGTGCGGAAAAGGTTGGCTTAACCATTCCCGCCAATCAGGTTCTGATCTTTGGCAACCCGGCACTGGGTACACCCGCGATGCAGATTGATCCACGTGCCGGGCTTTTCCTGCCGCTCAAAGTGCAGGCATACGAAGACGAGACCGGGCAGGTCTGGCTGGCCTATGAGGACCCGAAAGAGACGATGGATGAGCTAGACGAAGTCGAGAAATCACCTGTCATCGAAAAGATGCGCGGTGCGCTTGCCAAGCTGACTTCGGTTGCGGCCGAGTGATCAGCTTAAGGCGCGAATGGCCTCGGAAAGGTCAATCGCGCCATCGTAAAGCGCCCGGCCCGAGATCGCGCCGTCCAATGCCACGCCGCAATCACGCAGGGCGATCAGATCATCCAGCGAACTGACCCCACCCGAGGCGATGACCGGGATTGAAACCGCGCGGGCCAAATCTGCCGTAGCCCGGATGTTCGGCCCCTGCATCGCCCCGTCGCGATTAATGTCTGTATAGATGATGGCCGCAACGCCTGCGTCCTCGAAACTGCGGGCCAGATCGGTGATCTTCACGTTGGTCTCTTCGGCCCAGCCCTTAGTGGCCACCATGCCGTCGCGCGCATCGATGCCGACAGCAACTTTGCCCGGAAACTCCTTGGCAGCTTCACGCACCAGATCGGGGTTTTCGACCGCCACGGTGCCCAGAATCACGCGCGCCAGACCTTTGTCGATCCATGTCTCGATCGTGGACATGTCGCGAATGCCACCGCCCAACTGCGCGGGCACGTTGCATTCTCTCAGGATCGCTTCAACCGGGGCGGCGTTGACCGGTTCACCCGCGAAAGCGCCGTTCAGATCGACGAGGTGCAGCCATTCACAGCCTGCCTCCACAAAAGCCCGTGCCTGCGCTGCAGGGTCGTCGTTGAACACGGTTGCCTTATCCATTTCACCACGCAGCAGGCGTACGGCCTGTCCGTCTTTGAGGTCGATGGCGGGGTAGAGGATCATGTCAGGCGGCCCTATATCTGAACTGTTCGCGCGGGATATCGCACATGCAGGGCAGGGGATGCAACGCGACGCCAAGTCAATCTTGCTGGAATTGCCCAGCCGGGCCAGACTGAGCGGAATTAAGGGAGGAAATCATGAAGACATTCACACTTGCAGCCGGGTTTGCGGTATTGGCCAGCGCTGCTTTTGCAGCCGATCCGGTTGACGGGCTTTGGAAGACTCAGCCCGGGGATACCGGAGGGTATCTACACGTTTCGATTTCGGAATGCGGCAGCGCGATTTGTGGCACCATCGACACCGCCTTTGACAAAGACGGCAATGAGCAGCTGGAGTATGAAAACCTCGGCAAGCAGATCATCTGGGATATGGTGCCCGATGGCGGCGGCAGCTATAGCGGCGGCAAGATCTGGGCCCCGGACCGGGACAAGACCTACAGCTCGAAAATGACGCTGGACAGCCAGAACAAGCTGACCGTCAAAGGCTGTGCTGTAGGCGGTCTCGTGTGTCGCGGGCAGGACTGGACGCGGGTTCAGTAACCGCTCAGGGCGTCCAGGTCAGGAAGTTCCCGATCATCCGCAGGCCAACATCCTGACTTTTCTCAGGGTGAAACTGCATCCCAACCATTGTGTCGCGGCCGATCACGGCCGTGACCTCCTGCCCATATTCCACATAAGCCAAACGCTGCGCCGGATCGGTGACCCGGAAATGGTAGGAGTGCACGAAATAGGCGTGATCGCCTGACTGCACTCCAGCAAAGACCGGGTGGTCGCTTTCCAAAACCAGATCGTTCCAGCCCATATGGGGCACTTTCAGCGCGCTGTCCGATGGTTCGATCCGCACCACATCGCCTGCAACCCAGCCCAGACCGTCGGTCTCGGAGTATTCATGGCCTTTAGAGGCCATCAGTTGCATGCCGACGCAGATGCCCAGAAATGGGCGACCTTTCTGCTCGACTGCCTCGACCATCGCGTCGTAGATGCCTTTGTGGCCGCGCAGCTCAGCCGCGCAGGCAGGAAAAGCGCCGTCACCGGGCAAAACCAGTCGGTCGGCCCGCGCAACGACGTCGGCGTCTGAGGTCACGACAACCTCACCCGCGTCCATCTCGCGCGCCATGCGCTGAAACGCCTTTTCGGCCGAATGCAGGTTGCCGCTTTCGTAGTCGATAATGGCGGTTAGCATTTACAGCGCGCCCTTGGTCGACGGAATCGCATCAGCTTTGCGCGGGTCTGTCTCAACGGCCAGACGCAATGCGCGCGCGACGGCCTTGAAGGCAGCCTCGGCAATGTGGTGGCTGTTGAATCCGTGCACTTGGTCAATGTGCAAGGTGATGCCGCCATGGGTGCTGAGTGCCTGAAAGAACTCGCGCACCAGTTCGGTGTCGAAATTGCCGATCTTTGGGGTCGGAAGGTCCACGTTCCAGATCAGGAACGGACGGCCCGATAAATCCAGCGCGCAGCGTACTTGCGCGTCATCCATGGGCAAGTGGCACTCGCCATAGCGACGGATGCCTTTCTTGTCGCCCAAGGCCTGCGTCAACGCCTGGCCCAGTGCAATACCGGTATCTTCGACAGTGTGGTGGTCGTCGATATGATAATCGCCCTTGGCGCTGATCGTCATGTCGATCAGCGAATGGCGCGCAAGTTGGTCCAGCATGTGATCGAAGAACCCGACGCCGGTCTGATTGTCATAGGTGCCGGTGCCGTCAAGATTGACCTCGACCGAAATCTCGGTCTCGGCGGTTTGACGGCTGATCTTTGCGCTGCGCATGGGCGAATTCCTTTTGCTACAGGCGCGCTTATAGACGGGGATTGGTCGGCTTATCCAGACCAAGCGTTGCTTTCACTGCAATCTGTTGCAGGGGATTGCGCCCGGTGACGTGCCATGCCAGCCTGCCGGAAACTCAACCAACAGGTCCAAATCATGTCCACCTGCGTTTTCATTCAAATCCGCTGCACACCCGGCACCACCTACAAAGTCGCCGAAGAGATCGCGCTGCGCGAGCTTCACTCCGAGCTTTACTCGACCAGCGGCGAATATGACCTGCTGCTCAAGCTCTACATTCCCGAACCCGACGATGTCGGTCATTTCATCAATGAAAACCTGCTTGTGATCCCGAATATCGAGCGATCGCTGACCACTATGACCTTCAAGGCGTTCTGAGTCAGGCCGAAACGTCGGACACCGAACCTTGCGGCGCGGCACATGCCAAAATCGCGCCGTTACGCGCCTGCTGATCAGTTGTTCCTGCCCGGAGCAACTGATGTACACCGAACAATACCATCAGCGGAACACCAAGCGTGACCAGATAGTTGTCTCCGGCCACTTGCGACCAAACCAGACCGATTGTGCAGACAATCAGCAAAACGGCAGAGTGTGTGTTTCTCTGTTTCGCGCCGTTGGTCTGATAGTTCAGAAAACCGTTCGTTCTAAGAACCGTCAAAATGACACCCGTCAAAAACACGCTCATAAGAACGAGGGTCGCGATGTTCCCGGTCAAAATCGTCGCCGTGTCGCGATAGCCAAGCAAAATCAGGCATTCGATCAGTGGCGTGATCGCCACCATAAAGAGATTGATGCCAAGTAAAATTGGCTGTGGAGGCAGTGTTTTCCTGACATAGGTAACACAAACTGAGGCAGCCAGAACCGTGCCGACCCACCCAGCCAATCGCATATCATCCGTGGCCCGAAACAAAAGCATGAAAACCACGCCCGGCAGATTCTCAAACATCTCAAGCAGCAATCGCTTTTGGGTATCGCTGGGCATTCAGTAGATTTCCTTTTTGCAATTGCGCTTTTGGAATGTCGAGTGTGGGATGAAATTACCCCAATTCGAATGTAGTGATGCCGTAAATCCGGTCCAGATCAATGTCCGGTGCGTGGCTGGAATACATGCGGCCAGTTTCAAACACTTTGGTCAAACCCAACTGTTGCGCCATTGCCATAGCATGCGCGTTGGGGTTGGGCATGTCGATGAAGACCTCTGCATCCATCTGATCGGCGGGAAGTGTCGCCAGCAGCGACACCAAAAGGGCCTCTGCGATCTCGGGATTGTTCGCAAACAGGGGGCCCACCTTGTACCCGCTCAAACACCGCCGCAGGGTTGCATAGCCCTTGATCTGACCATCTTCTTCGAAGACGTGAGAGACGTGGCTGGGCGCGCCGAACCAAGCGTGAAGAAACGTGTCGCGCGGGGCAGGGAACAAGCCCCGGTCATACGTTTTCAGTTGATCCGTCAGGGCGCGTAGGGGTGTGATCTGATCGTGAAGGGACCGGCCCAATTGGTTTAGAATCTCACCGACCGTGCCCGAAAAACGATAATTGTCATAGGCCAGCTCGAACCCGAATTTGCGATAATTGTCTTGCTGTTCGACAACGCCATCCATGCCCATGTTCCGGTGCTGGCAATGCGCCTTGACCGCCTCGGCAACCTGTAACCCATATCCCGATCCGCGATACTCGGGTTGCACGATATAGAAGCCTAAAAACGAGTAGTTATCGTCGTAATTCACAGCGGACGCAGAGGCGATCATCTGCCCATCCAGAAATCCACCCTTGAATCCTTCTGGGTCCGAACTGCGGAAACAAACCGCATCGTGCAGGCCCGGGTTCCACCCCTCCTGACCGGCCCAGTCGACGGCGGTTTGAACTTCGTTTTCTGTCAAAGCGCGAATAACATATTCGGGCATCGGCGGACCTCTGTCGTGATTGCGTGCCATTCGAGAATGCCGCAACACCAGACAAAGAACCAGCATGTTCAGAGAGGTTTGTATCTGGAGCGGGCGAGGCGATTCGAACGCCCGACCCTAACCTTGGCAAGGTTATGCTCTACCCCTGAGCTACGCCCGCATCAGATACATATTTTCGACCTTTCGGTCTCTCAATGGAGCGGGCGAGGCGATTCGAACGCCCGACCCTAACCTTGGCAAGGTTATGCTCTACCCCTGAGCTACGCCCGCGCCGTTGAGTGAGGAGGGATGTATAAATTCCCAGGCATACCTGCAAGCGGAAAAAGCAAAAAAGAGGAAAATTCTTTGCGACGGAAGCCCGCCTCTTAACCGTTCAAGAACCAGAGCATCCAAGAATAAGAACGGTGGAGGTGACAATAATGGCGTATATTAAGGACCTGAAGATGGCGGCCCTGGCAGCGATGATTTTGCTGGCTACGGCGGTGTCTGGCAAAGGCGAGGATCGAAAGGGTGATGTCGAATCAATTTTTACGAAATCCCCTCGAATCGAAACGCGGATTTTGGCGGGGTAATCCCCGCCATCCCGATCACAGCGCCATCAAAAGGCTGGCTATCGCCGCAACCACAATCACGGCAAAGGTCAGCAACATGCCGATCTGGCGCAGAATCACAATCTGCGGTTTGCGGCCGAACCCATAGGCATGCAGTACGCGCCCGGCCAGAATGCCAAGGCCCAATAGATTGACCAGCCAGCCACCGGCGCCCTGCAGCTCGACCATGGCGATTAGTAACAGGGCAAACGGTGCATATTCGGCAAAGTTGGAATGCGTGCGCATCACTTTGAGCATGTCGGTGTTGCCACCATCGCCGTAAGAAATCTTGTCGCCGCGGCGCTGCAGGATGACCCGCACACTGAGCGCGACATAGAGAAGTGCCAGCAATGCGGCATAGACTGGGGTGATGGACAGCATGGTCTGCTCCTTTCAGGATCAAAAAAGGGCCGCCCGGTTCCCCGAACGGCCCTTGTTCCCGAAAAGGTTAGGTCGTTTATTCCAGTTCGACCAGTAGGTCCTTTGCGTCAATCTGGCTGCCCGGCTGAACGTGCACGGCCTTGACCGTCGCATCGCGCTCGGCGTGGATGCCGGTTTCCATCTTCATCGCTTCGATGGTCAGCAGCATGTCGCCTTCCTTGACCTCCTGGCCCGCGGTCACGGCAACGGTGGCCACCACGCCGGGCATCGGCGCGCCGATGTGGTTGGGGTTGCCCGCCTCGGCTTTGGGACGGGACTGCGTGGTTGAGGTCACCAGACGGTTTGGAACCCGGATCACGCGCGGTTGGCCGTTGAGCTCAAAGAACACTTTGACCTCGCCCTTTTCATCGGTCTCACCGATGGCCTGACAGCGGATTTCCAGCGTTTTGCCGGGGTCTATCTCAGCCGTGATCTCTTCGCCCGGTTCCATGCCATAGAAGAAGGTGCGCGTGGGAAGTGTGCGTACAGGTCCGTAAGCCCGGTGACGCCCCATGTAGTCAAGGAACACCTTGGGATACATCAGATAGCCGTTCAGATCCTCATCATCGACTTCTTTGCCCTCAAGCTGTTTGGACAAGTCCGCCCGGGTCGCCTCCAAGTCGACTGCTGGGACGTCTTTGCCGGGGCGATCGGTGTTAGGGGCTTCATCCTTGAGCACCTTCTTGACGATGGTGTCGGGGAAACCGCCCGGAGGTTGACCCAGATTGCCGCGCATCATGTCGACCACCGAGTCGGGGAAGGCCACATCTGTATTCGGGTCTTCGACCTGTTCACGGGTCATGTTCTGGCTGACCATCATCAGCGCCATGTCACCGACCACTTTGGATGACGGTGTCACTTTCACGATGTCGCCGAACATCCGGTTCACGTCGGCATACATCTGAGCGACCTCGTGCCAACGTTCTTCCAGCCCCAGCGAACGCGCCTGCGCCTTGAGGTTGGTGAACTGACCGCCGGGCATCTCGTGCAAGTAAACCTCAGAAGCCGGAGCCTGCAGACTGGATTCGAAGGCTGCGTACTGGCCGCGAACCGCTTCGAAATAGTCGCTGATTTCACGTATGGCCTTGATGTCCAAACCGGTATCGCGCTCAGTATGGCGCAGCGCTTCGACCACTGTGCCCAAAGTCGCCTGCGATGTGTTGCCACTAAAGCTGTCCATCGCGCAATCCACAGCGTCCACACCTGCCTCGGATGCGGCCAGAATAGTCGCGCTGGCGATACCGGCTGTGTCGTGTGTGTGGAAGTGGATCGGTAGCCCAACCTCCTCCTTCAGTGCACGGATCAAGATGCGCGCCGAGGCTGGTTTCAATAGCCCCGCCATGTCCTTGAGGCCAAGTATATGAGCACCCGCATCGCGCAGTTCTTTCGCCATGCCGACATAGTATTTCAGGTCATACTTGGCGCGATCCGGGTCCAGAATGTCACCGGTGTAACAGACGGTGCCCTCACAGATTTTGCCGTTCTCAACCACGGCGTCCATGGCCACGCGCATATTCTCAACCCAGTTTAACGAGTCGAACACACGGAACACGTCGATATTCTGCGACGCCTGACGAACGAATTCCCGCACCACGTTGTCGGGATAGTTGGTATATCCAACCCCATTTGCACCGCGCAGCAGCATCTGGGTCATCAGGTTCGGCATCGCCTCGCGCAGGTCGCGCAGACGCTGCCAAGGGCATTCTTGCAGGAACCGATAGGCCACGTCGAAAGTTGCACCGCCCCAGCATTCGACCGAGAACAACTGCGGCAGGTTAGCTGCATAGGTTGGCGCGACCTTGATCATGTCGATCGACCGCATCCGGGTCGCCAGCAAAGACTGGTGGCCGTCGCGCATGGTTGTGTCGGTGATCAGAAGCTGGCGCTGCGCCTTCATCCAATCAGCAACGGCTTGCGGGCCTTTTTGTTCCAGCAGGTTGCGTGCGCCCATCTGCGGTTCGGACTTCGGTGCCGGAGGCTTTGCGTCTTTAAGATCGGCGCGTGGTTCTGGGCGGTCCTTGGTCTCGGGGTGACCATTCACCGTGATGTCGGCGATATAGGTCAGAACCTTGGTGCCCCGGTCGCGGCGGCGCTTAAAGGAGAACAAGTCCGGCGTCGTATCGATGAATTTGGTCGTATACTTGTTCGACAGGAAAGTCGGGTGCTTCAGCAGGTTGATGACAAAGTCGATATTGGTGCTGACGCCGCGAATACGGAACTCGCGCAGGGCGCGGTCCATCCGGGCAATCGCCGCTTCGGGCGTTGGTGCCTTGGCGGTCACCTTGGTCAGCAGCGAGTCATAGTACCGCGTGATCACGCCGCCTGCATAAGCCGTACCACCGTCCAGACGGATGCCCATGCCGGTAGCCGAGCGATACGCAGTGATGCGGCCATAGTCGGGGATAAAGTTGTTTTGCGGATCTTCGGTAGTGATCCGGGTCTGCAACGCGTGGCCGGTCAGATGCACGTCTGCCTGGCTGGCAGCACCCGTGGCTTCGGCTAGGGTTTTGCCCTCGGCGATCAGGATCTGAGCCTGAACGATGTCGATACCGGTGACTTCTTCAGTAACCGTGTGTTCGACTTGCACGCGCGGATTCACTTCGATGAAGTAGAACTTGCCGGTTTCCATATCCATCAGGAATTCAACCGTGCCTGCGCATTCATAATTCACATGCGCGCAGATTTTGCGGCCCAGCTCACAGATCTCGGCGCGTTGATCTTCGTTTAAGTAAGGGGCAGGGGCGCGTTCGACAACTTTTTGGTTCCGGCGCTGGACCGAGCAGTCGCGTTCGTACAAGTGATAGATCTCACCATGCTTGTCGCCTAAGATCTGCACCTCGACATGGCGGGCGCGGATAATCATTTTCTCCAGATAGCCCTCGCCATTGCCGAACGCGGCTTCGGCTTCGCGACGGCCTTCCAGAACTTTCTCTTCCAGTTCATCTTCTGACAGGATCGGGCGCATGCCGCGTCCACCGCCGCCCCAGGAGGCTTTGAGCATCAGAGGATAGCCGATTTCCTTCGCTTCGGCGCGAATCGCATCCATGTCATCGCCCAGCACCTCGGTCGCCGGAATCACCGGCACACCTGCCGCGATGGCCACGCGGCGTGCGCTGGCCTTGTCGCCCAGTGCACGCATGGTTTCGGCTTTGGGACCGATGAAGGTGATGCCGTTCTGAACGCAGGCATCAACAAAGTCCGGGTTCTCGGACAGCAAGCCATAGCCGGGGTGGATCGCATCTGCTCCGCACTCTTTAGCGACGCGGATGATCTCATCGATGCTTAGGTAGGCGGCAACAGGCCCCATGCCTTCGCCGATGCGATAGGCCTCATCCGCCTTGAAGCGATGCAAGCCCAGCTTGTCCTCTTCGGCAAAGACGGCAACGGTGCGTTTGCCCATCTCATTGGCGGCGCGCATCACGCGGATGGCAATTTCGCCGCGGTTGGCGATCAGGATCTTGTTGAAATCAGTCATGTCGGGTCCCGGTCCTACTTGTTTGGCCGTGTTGATAGGCGGACAATACGCGTACGTATATCAGTCGTTCTGGGTAGAACCGGCATGTTAACGCTCGCAAACGCCCCCTGTTAGCGCTATCTTTCTAATAACGCTGCATCGCGGCATGAACAAGCGGTGTAGTGGGCGGAAGGTGATTCAGCGACTCGGCGCCCAATTGGCCCATGTTTGCGTGCATGTCCTGCCGCAAAATGTCGATGAGGTGGGCAGGGCCTTTGGCACCCAGGGCGGCGAGGGCATACATGAAGCCGCGCCCCATCATCACGAAATCGGCGCCAAGGGCCTTAGCACGCAATATGTCCAAACCACCTTCGACCCCACTGTCGAAGATCAGGGGCAAGTCCGTAGCCGCACGGATGGCGGGCAGGGCTTCGATGCTGGCCGGGGCACCATCAAATTGCCGACCGCCGTGATTCGAAAGCCAGAGAGCGTCCACTCCCGCTTGCTGCAACGGTTCGGCATCTTCAGGACGCTGGACGCCTTTCACGATCAGCGGGCCATCCCAGGCATCGCGCAGCCAGTGCACATATTCCATATCCGGGGACGTCCGCAGCAGGTACCCAACATGGGCTGTCGGGGGCAGGTTGCTGGAGTTGTCCGTATACTTGTCCAGTGTCCGCATCCGCGGCGGCCCGCTGCGCGCTATTCCAAGCGCCCATTCCGGCCGCATCGCGATCTGGGCCAGAAGGCGTGGCGTCAACCGCGGTGGATTGGTCAGACCCGAGCGTGTTTGGCGCTCGCGCCGGGATGCAACCGGGACGTCTGCCGTCATCACCAGCGTCGTAAAACCAGCGTTCCGAACCCGATCCAGCAAGTCCTTGCGAATGTCCGGGTCCTTTGGCGGATAAAGCTGAAACCACGCGTTGTCACCCAGATGCGGCGCGACGTCCTCGGGGCTTTGGCAGGCAACGTTGGATAGGGTAAAGGGCAGACCGGCGCTTGCGGCAGCGCGGGCAAGATGGGCTTCGGCATCAGGCCAAATCAGGCCTGCCATACCGATCGGGGCAACGCCGAACGGTAATGGGTAGGTCTGACCCAGGAACTCGGTCGAAGTGTCAAATTCCAATGGTCCGTGCAGGATAGACGGCAGGAAACCGACGCGGTCCAATCCATCGCGATTGCGGCGCAGCGTGGCTTCAACCCCGGTTCCGCTGTCCAGATACTCCCAGACAAAGTGAGGTATCCTGCGCTGGGCGCGGTGTTTCAGATCGGCGATGCCGGGAAAGCGACTATGAAGGTCCATGGGGATTGATCGGACCTAAGGTGCGATTCGGCAAGGATTTTAAGCCGTTGATTGCCCGCTAACGGCTTTTATTGGCTTTTTGAGCTTTGAAATCTGCCGTGTGCCATCCTCGCTGCCGGCGACCTGAACTTGATTGCGACCTTTATCCTTTGCCGTATACAGCGCATCATCGGCGGCGCGCATCAGATCCTGCGGCATGCTGCCGTGTGCCGGATAATGCGAAACCCCAACCGAGATCGTGATACGGGGCAGGGATTTCTCACCGTAGCGCACCGCGACGGCCTCGACCGCTTGCCGCAATTGTTCGGCGCGGGTGATTGCGTCGTCCAATGTATTGTCGGGCAGGATCAGCATGAATTCTTCGCCACCAATGCGACAGGCAACCTCGTCCCGGTCGCAGCCCTGTTCCAACGCTGCGCCAACTGCGCGCAACACCATGTCACCTGCATCATGCCCATGGGTGTCGTTGAATTTCTTGAAATGATCGACATCCACGGCAATCAGGCTGAGCGGCGCTCCGGTTTGCTGACTGCGATTGATGGATTTGCGCAGGGTTTCAAGCATATGCCGCCGGTTGAACAGCCCGGTCAACGGGTCCCGGACGGACTGGTCATGCAACTGATCGCGCATCCGTACATTGGCAATCGCCATGCTGATCTGTTCGGCGCTGAGCTGTGCCAGCTTTTTACTTGTATGAAACGCCTCATCTGTCCCCTCAAGGGCGCGGAGGTGCAGAAGGCCGACCGTTTCCCCATGCGCCAGTATCGGAAAGCAGAAATAGGGCCGTCCGTCATGTGGTTCGGCGTGTTCACAGACAAAGTCGATCTCGGACGCGCCGTATTCATAGGTTCGGCCACGCCGAAGCCCCCAACACCCTTCGGGATGGATGTGCGCCTTATGGGTCCCGCCATTCCAACTGGCACAGCCATCCAGGACGTCGCGCGAGTTGGAATACACGTAAACGCTGCCCTCAGCCTCGGGTAGGATATGGGTCATGAAGCGCGAGACCATATCGAACAGCTCGTCCAAGGACCGGCTGGATTGCAACCACTCGTTCAATTCGCCTAACAATCGTACTTCGCGGGCCAGGCGCAGCTGATCTTCCATCAGATCACGCTCTTTGGCGGATTGTTTTTGCAGGGCCCGCAGTTGCAAGCGGTTCGCCCGGTAGCTGGCAAAGGACACGGCAACAAGCGCAAGCAGGGCTATGCCACTCAGAACGGTCAAAGAAATCCTAAGCCGCGTGATGAACGTGGTGCGCAAATCGGAGATATCAGTAAAGAATTCGATGGCGCCGATGAAACGCCCATTCTTGGCCACCGGCATAAAGACTTCGGCAACATGGTGCTGCGTTGCGTTCAGGATATTGTCGGTATGCAGATCAAGCCCGTCGATCTCGGACAGTGGAACAACTTCCTGAATATAGTGAACCATTCCTCTGGCAACGTCGCTGCGAAAGAAATCACGGTTTTCAACACTGCCTACCTCTGTCGGACGAGTCGACCAGGTGACACGCCCATTCGAGTCGAGCAATTTGAAGCGGTAAACATCAGAAGCTTCGGGCATCGCGGCCAGAAATTCGGCGTCATGCGCATCAATCACGCCCGTCTTAAGCGCGGTCTCGGGGTACTCCAGATGCAAGACGACGCGGCGCTTCCACAGCTCGGCTTGCTTGAGAATGTCGACCTTTAGCATCCTGTCGACCAGCGGCGCAGGCAATTTGTAAATTCCCCAGCCGCATCCAATTGCCAGAGAAATCAGCAATATGCTGATACCGATCCATTTCAGCCGGTGATTTACGGCCCCCCGATTATCCTGAGTCATACCTTCGCGCTCCCACAGCAATTTACTGATCATCGCGGCGGGTGTTTTACAGATGGTTAATGAAATCGTTCTCAGTCCAAGTCGCTTGATTAGAATTGATCGTAACGGAATAACAAAATCTATGCGAACAAGGCGTGAACAAACCCTTTCCCTCGGCCAACATCCAGCGTAGTTTAGAAAGATGAGCAGTTTCGACGAAATGGACGCCTTTGAGGGCGCATCCCTGTCCGCGCGCGCTATGGCCGCGCGCCCCATGCCTTATCTGGATGAGCTGAACCCGGCGCAGCGCGACGCGGTCGAGCGGTTGGACGGTCCTGTCCTGATGCTGGCCGGTGCGGGCACGGGGAAGACCAAGGCGCTGACTGCGCGAATCGCGCATCTGCTCAGCACCGGGCGGGCGCGTCCGAATGAGATTTTGTCCGTGACCTTTACCAACAAGGCCGCGCGCGAGATGAAGAACCGTGTGGGCCGTTTGTTGGGGCAGCCTGCCGAGGGGATGCCGTGGCTCGGCACGTTCCACTCGATCTGCGTCAAGCTGCTGCGGCGGCACGCGGAGTTGGTCGATCTGAAATCGAATTTCACCATTTTGGACACGGACGATCAGTTGCGGCTGCTAAAGCAATTGATGATTGCGGAAAGCGTTGATGAGAAACGTCACCCTCCACGTTGGTTCGCAGGATTTATCGATAAATGTAAGAACAATGCTTGGACACCCGACAAAGTACCTGCTTCCGCTGAAGTTGAGCTCTGGTGCGAACGGCTTTTTTCTGAGGAACAAGTCGCATCAGCGGAAAAAGCATATGAGTTCAATCGGCGGAACCCTGAAAGTGGTGCAATAGGTCGCAACCTCATTACGGGGTCGGAATTGTACCAAAAGTACCAAACTCGTCTGCGAGAGCTGAACGCGGTGGATTTTGGCGACCTACTGTTGCACATGGTCACGATCTTCCAGACCCATCAGGATGTGTTGGAGCAATACCAACGCTGGTTCCGCTACATTCTCGTGGACGAATACCAGGATACCAACGTCGCCCAATATCTGTGGTTGAGGTTGCTGGCCGGGGCGCACAAGAACATTTGTTGCGTGGGGGATGACGATCAGTCAATTTATGGCTGGCGCGGGGCCGAAGTGGGCAACATCCTGCGGTTTGAAAAGGATTTCCCTGGCGCTTATGTCGTGCGGTTAGAGCAAAACTATCGCTCGACCCCCCATATCTTGGCGGCTGCGTCCAACGTCATCCGTGGCAATGAGAGTCGGCTGGGTAAGGAATTGTGGACCGATGCGCAGGACGGTGAAAAGGTCCGCCTGATCGGTCATTGGGATGGCGAGGAAGAGGCGCGCTGGATCGGTGAAGAGATCGACGCGATGCAGGGGGGAACGCGCGGTGCGCGACCCTTTAATCTGGATGAAATTGCGATTCTCGTGCGGGCCAGCCATCAAATGCGCGCGTTTGAGGACCGTTTTCTGACTATCGGTCTGCCCTACAAGGTCATAGGCGGCCCGCGATTCTATGAGCGGATGGAGATTCGTGACGCGATGGCCTATTTCCGCCTGGTGGTCAGCCCCGGCGACGATCTGGCATTCGAGCGGATCGTGAATACCCCGAAACGCGGGCTTGGTGACAAGGCGCAGCAGACGATTCAGATGACGGCGCGGGAAAATGGCGTGTCGCTGGTCGATGGCGCGCGGATTGCTGTCGACAATGGGTTGATCAAAGGCAAAGGCGGCAAAGCACTGCGCGAGCTTATCGACGGGTTGGCGCGCTGGAATGAAATGACACGCGGGCCGAGGATTGAGGTGGATGACGACTCGGTCGTAGATGACGAAGCAGCGCCGATGCGGTTTGGTGAGCCCGAGGTGTCACACATCGAGTTGGCGCAGATCATCCTGGACGAATCCGCCTATACGGCCCACTGGCAGAACGAGAAAACGCCTGAGGCTCCGGGGCGGTTGGAAAACCTCAAGGAATTGGTCAACCAACTGGATAATTTTGAGAATCTGCAAGGGTTTTTGGAACATGTCAGCCTGGTGATGGATAACGAGAAGGAATCGGACGGGGCAAAAGTCTCGATCATGACCCTGCACGCGGCAAAGGGGCTGGAGTTTCCGGCCGTGTTCCTGCCGGGGTGGGAGGACGGGCTGTTCCCGTCGCAAAGGTCGATGGACGAATCTGGGATCAAGGGACTCGAGGAAGAGCGGCGACTGGCCTATGTGGGCATCACCCGTGCAGAAGAGATCTGTACGATCTCATTTGCGGCCAATCGTCGGGTGTTTGGTCAATGGCAAAACGCGATGCCGTCGCGGTTCATTGACGAGTTGCCCGAAGATCATGTCGAAGTTCTGACACCGCCGGGGCTGTATGGGGGTGGTCAGCCGACTGCCGGTATCGAAACCCGTGCGGCCGAGGCCAATGTCTATAACTCCCCCGGTTGGCGGCGATTGCAGGCCCGGCAGGGGCAGTATGGAACGTCCCAACCCCGCGAAAGCCGCAATACGGTGATTGACGCGACTGCGGTCGCCAGTTTCACCCTTGGCGAGCGCGTGTTTCATCAGAAATTCGGCTATGGCGCGGTGATCGGCATCGAAGGCGACAAGGTTGAGGTCGATTTCGAAAAAGCTGGATTGAAAAAAGTGGTTTCCCGCTTTCTGTCCGCCAAGGATGATGTGCCGTTCTAAACGCTATAGCCCTTCAACCAGTACCATGTTCGCCGTCGCGGTTTTGTGCCGGATTTCCGCCAGCTTGATATAGTCTGGGTCGTCTTTCCACGCCTTGGCCGCAGCAAGCGATGGGAACTCCATCAACACAATTCCATCTTCGGGCCATACGCCCTCGACCAGTTCCACGGGCTTGGAGGATATCGTCAGCAGTCGACCTCCATGCCGATCAAAGATCGGTATGAAACCTTCAAGGTATTTCTGGTACCCGTCAGGGTCGTGAATGGAAATCTGGGCGATGAAATATGCGGCCATCGGAAACTCCTGAAATTCTGGTCAGGGCTTCAGTTTACATCTCGGTACGAAAAACAAAAACGGCGGTTCCCAGGGAGGAGGAGAGGGAACCGCCGTTCTTTTCAACATCAGGGCAGGGAGGAGGAGAGCCCCGATGTATCCGAACCCGGGTTTGATCCCGGTATGAGGAAGACGCGGCGACGTCAGGGAGGAGGAGAGACGTCGCCGCGCGCTTTCAACACCGGGAAAGGGAGGAGGAGTACCCGGTGTGTCTGCTTCCGGCGATCAGGGCCGGTATTAGGGGCGGCGACATCAGGGAGGAGGAGAGATGCCGCCGCTGAAATACAGGTCCAAAAGGGAGGAGGAAGGACCTGATCTCGGTGTTTCTGTGTCGCTTAACGTGCGACGTGTTCTTCGGCCGCTTGCTGAGCCAGGCGGCGGATCATCGAGCGGTGAAGCCCCAGATCAGCCAGTTCGCGGTTCGACAGATCAGACAGTTCGTGAACTGTCTGGCGATAGACGCGATATTGGATGAACCGGGTCTTTGCCGCCTCGAATAGCGAAGCCAGGCTAGTTGCCGGTGCGCCTTTGAGCGCGGTGTTATGTGTTGCTGCAGCCATTTGCTTTACTCGATGTATTCGTTGTTGCCGGTGTTGTCCGGCGCTTGCTTGAGACTGAAAATAAGCAAATGCTGCAATTGCACAATACCCGACAACGTCAATGCTGCTATGCAGCAAGTGCATAGATATCAACTGGTTGTCGATGGGGGTTGGGAAGGGCCAGTAAAATAAGGCCTTCAGCTGATGCTTCCCCAAAGGAAGGTTTCAACAAGATTTTCTGGATTTTCGTGTTTGCGCGTCTTTTGAGCGGAGTTTGTCAATTCTTGTGCGCTTTGTGTATTGGATGGGCCAGGCGCGCGGCGGCTGACATATTGATTTCGGTTCGTGGGAATTCATGGGCGTCAGCTGGAGCGGCGAAGAATCCACATGTGGTTGAGGTTTAAAGCTGGAGTGATTCGCTAATCAAGTGGCCCATTTTCGCTACGCTCATCATAAACCTTCACCCTTTGAAGAAATATCTGGGAAATTATGGGAATAGTTGGAGTGGGTTAAAAATTGGCTTATTTAGTGCAACCATTGCCGTAATTATCTACAATTGGTGTCCACAGGGTGGTTTTCTTTCTCAATCGCGTTGGCTAAACTGCGAGTCTGAACATAAGGTCTGCAAATTTTTTGTTGATTTCCATGAATTCCCATGTCATCCCTAATTCATCCGATGAGGACGAGGCACATGGGGCACCAAACGACCCCGAAACAACAAAAATCAGGTTTCATACAGGCATCTCGCTTTCATCAATCAAGAGATCCGGCGCGCGGGCGAGCAGACATCCCCCCAGGTGGCGCGCGCAGCTGGACATCCCGCACGGCGGGTCAATGCGGCGGGTTGATCAGTGGCAGCAGATCAACCCGCCGTTTTTCATCTTGGGGAGTGAATTTTAAGTGGGGCGCAAGCGGAAGGGACAGTCGTCTTGGCGCGCAGGTTTAGAGGTGAAAGCCACCATAAGGTGGACACGAAGGGCAGGGTATCGATCCCGGCCTCGTTTCGCCGTGTGCTTGAGGCCTCGGACCCGAACTGGCAGCCTGGTGACACTCCTGAGCTTGTAATTGTCTACGGCGACCACCGTCGCAAATTCCTGGAATGCTATACCATGCAGGCGATCGAAGAGGTCGATGCCAAGATCGACGCGCTGCCGCGCGGATCTATGCAGCGGAAGATGTTGCAGCGCATGTTCCACGGTCAATCCTTCCCGACCACAGTGGATGAAACCGGCCGACTGGTGCTGCCGGCAAAGCTGCGTAACAAGATTGGCCTTGAAGGTGAGGCATTCTTTATCGCCGCGGGTGACACGTTCCAGATTTGGAAGCCGGAAACTTACGAATCCGAAGAACTCGCTGCAGCCGAAGAGTGGTTGGACGAACAGCCCGAGGATTTCGATCCTTTGGAGTTCCTTGACGGCACCGGGGATGCGTAACGGCATGGCCGGCGCTGAAACCCCTTCCGACAAACCTCATATTCCCGTTCTACTGCGTCCATTGCTGGCTGCTGTGGCTCCCGTGTCGGGCGTCTGGCTGGATGGAACGTTTGGCGCAGGCGGATATACAAAGGGCCTGCTGGACGCCGGCGCAGAGAAAGTCATCGGCGTGGACCGTGATCCGTTGGCGTTTGAAATGGCGGCGGATTGGGTCGGAGATTATGGCGACCGGCTTGTGATGCAGCAAGGTGTATTCTCACGCATGGACGAATACGCACAGGATCTGGATGGTGTCGTTCTGGATCTGGGCGTGTCGTCGATGCAGCTGGATCTGGCGGAACGCGGCTTTTCTTTCATGAAAGACGGCCCGCTCGACATGCGAATGAGTCAGGAAGGCGAAAGCGCGGCTGATTTGGTCAACACCGCGACCGAGGAACAACTTGCCGATATCCTGTATCATTATGGCGAGGAACGTGCCAGCCGCCGCATTGCCAAGGCCATCGCCAAAGCGCGTGCGGAAGAGCCGATTACAACGACTCTGCGCCTCGTCCAGATCATCGAATCCTGTTTGCCGCGACCCAAGCCCGGGCAGTCCCACCCTGCAACGCGGAGTTTTCAGGGTCTGCGGATCGCAGTGAATGCTGAATATGAAGAGCTGTATCAAGGACTGATGGCTGCGGAACGTGCGTTGAAGCCGGGCGGGCAACTGGCAGTCGTAACGTTTCATTCGATCGAAGACCGGATGGTCAAACGGTTCTTTCAGTCTCGTGCGGGCAAGACGGGCCGGGCCAATCGCTATGCGCCCGAGATTGAACAGGAGCTGCCGCAGTTCACGCTCAAGACTCGTAAAGCCGTGGGGCCGGATGATCAGGAGCTGCAGGAAAATCCGCGTTCACGCTCGGCAAAGCTGCGCGTTGCAATTCGAACGGATGCGCCGTCGGGGGAAATTGATGCCCGCGCCGTTGGTATGCCGCAACTAGGGGGAAGAGCAAAATGAAGAGTGTTTTGTATGTGTTGACTGCTCTGTCCGTGTTTGGACTGGCGCTGTGGGCGTATCAGGAAAACTATCGCACGCAGCAGGTGGTGAAGGAAACGCAGAAGCTGCAGCGCGAAATTGGTATGGCGCAGGTGAAGCTGGCGGTTTTGAACGCCGAATGGGCCTATCTGAACCGCCCCGACAGGTTGCGTGAGCTTGCTGATCTGAACTTTGAACGGCTGGGCCTTTTGCCCCTGCGGGCCGAGCAGTTCGGTCGCGCCGATCAGATTGCCTTTGCGGAAGATCCTGACCTGCCGATCGTCGATCCGATCGAGCTTCAGGCCATCACAAACATTCAAGCGTTGGGTGAGGTGCAAATCCCATGACCCGAACGCCGCTGCGCCCCCTGGCTCGAATCCTCGACGCGCGCTCGCGGGGCGAGAATCCCAAAGCCATTGAGCGCGAAAATATCCGCAAGCGTCACGAAGACATGAAAGACCGCAGCCGCACCCGTGCAGAGGGCCGCTTGCTGGTGCTGGGTCTTTTCTTTTTCTGCGCCTTTTCAGTCGTGGGCGTCCGGATGGGCATGTTAGCCACGTCCGAAGCGCAAGAACCCGTGGCCTCGGCCCCTGGTGCAGCCATTGCGATGCAGCGGGCCAACATCGTAGACCGGGAAGGGCGCATTCTTGCGACCAATCTGGACACTTATTCGGTATATGCGCAGCCGCCGCTGATGATCGACCCGGTTGCTGCCGCTGATCAGCTTGTCGCGATCTTCCCCGATCTGGAAAAAGAACGCCTGGTCAAGGATTTCACTGGTAATCGCAAATTCCTGTGGATCAAAAAGCGTATCTCGCCCGAGCAGAAACAAGCCGTGCACGATATCGGTGACCCAGGCATTCTGTTCGGCCCGCGTGAGATGCGGTTGTACCCGAATGGCCGTCTGGCGGCGCATATCCTTGGCGGGTCAAGCTTTGGGCGCGAAGGTGTCAGTGCTGCCGAAGTGATCGGTGTGGCCGGTGTTGAAAAGCAATTCGACGACTACCTGCGTGATCCCGCGAATGGGACTAAGCCGCTGCAGCTCTCGCTGGACCTGACGGTTCAAGCCGCCGTTGAGCAGGTGCTGTTTGGCGGCATGAAGATTATGAACGCCAAGGGGGCGTCGGCGGTTCTGATGAACGCGCATACGGGCGAGGTGATCTCGGCGGCCTCGTTGCCGTCATTTGACCCCAATGACCGTCCGCGCCCGCCGACCTCGGGGTTCGATCCATCAGATAGCCCGCTGTTCAATCGCTATGTTCAGGGCGTTTACGAACTGGGGTCCGTGTTTAAGATATTCACCGCTGCGCAGGCGGTTCAGCTGGGTTTGGTGAATTCAAATACGATCATCGATACCTCAGGGCCAATGAAGATCGGCCGTTTCCCGATTGGTGAATTCAACGGCAAGAACTATGGCAAGATCAGCGTCGCGGATGTGATCGTCCACAGCTCGAACCGAGGCACCGGGCGGCTGGCGTTGCAGATCGGCGCGCAGCGCCAGCAGAATTTCCTGGAATCGCTTGGTATGTTCGATCCGACCCCGTTCGAAATCGTCGAAGCCAAGGGTGGTGAGCCGCTGAAGCCCAAGAAATGGGGCGAACTGAGCACGGTTACCATCTCGTATGGTCATGGCCTGTCGACCAGCCCGATGCATCTGGCTGCGGGCTACGCGGCGATTGCCAATGGCGGGCATTACGTCAGCCCGACCATCCTGCGCAAAAATGGGCCGCAATACGGTCCTCGGGTAATGTCCGACAACGCCGCGAAACAGGCGCAGAACATGTTGCGCCGGGTGGTAACAGATGGCACCGCCAGTTTTGGCGATGTGGCAGGCTATGATGTGGCCGGTAAGACCGGCACCGCGGATAAGCCCAAGCCGCGTGGTGGTTATTACGACGACAAGGTGATTGCGACCTTTGCGACGTTCTTTCCCGCCTATGACCCAAAATACGTCCTGATCGTAACGTT
This sequence comes from Ruegeria sp. CDSB117, assembly GCF_059611005.1. NCBI lineage: Bacteria > Pseudomonadati > Pseudomonadota > Alphaproteobacteria > Rhodobacterales > Roseobacteraceae > Ruegeria > Ruegeria sp. CDSB117. The sequence continues at coordinate 155,565 of NZ_JBXWOS010000001.1, read as the reverse complement.
GGACGAACCATCCATCCTTGCTTATGGCGAAAAGCGCCGTACGGCAGGCTGGACAGCGGTTCCTGTAGCCGCAGAATTGATCGGGCGCATCGCGCCTTTGCTGGGCCTGCGTCCTCGGGTTGAGCCTGAGGCCGGCGCTGCTATAACGCTGACCTCAAATTAGGCTGTCCAAACGAGGTGGGTCATGGGCGCAAGGACAAAGAAACTCAGCCAACTGGCCCTGACCGCCCGAGGTGGCACCAATCCTAATATCACAGGGCTGGCGGTCGACAGCCGCGAAGTCAAAGACGGTTTCCTCTTTGCGGCACTTCCCGGTACACGTGTTCATGGCGGTGAGTTCATTCAATACGCTTTGCGTATGGGGGCCGCAGCCATCCTGACGGATGCCGAAGGGGCAGAGATCGCAGCCGAGGAACTGGCCGCATCAGATGCGGCGCTGATCGTGCTCGAGGACCCGCGTCAGGCGCTGGCCGGGTGCGCTGCGCTGTGGTTCGGAGCGCAGCCCAAGACCATCGTTGCGGTTACTGGCACCAATGGCAAAACCTCGGTCGCGACATTTGTTCGCCAGATATGGACCGAACTTGGTCACGCCGCGGTCAACCTTGGGACCACAGGGGTTGAGGGGGCGTGGACCGCACCACTAGCCCATACAACGCCCGAACCAATCACTTTGCATCGTTGCCTGTCCGAGGCTGCGGAGAACGGAGTGACTCATGCTGCGATGGAGGCATCCTCGCACGGATTGGAACAGCGCCGCTTGGACGGGGTACAGCTGGCTGCGGCGGGGTTCTCGAACTTCACTCAGGACCATCTGGACTACCACGAAACGTTTGAGGCGTATTTCAACGCTAAGGCAGGTCTGTTTGATCGGGTCCTGCCGCAAGACGGCACTGTTGTCGTCAACATGAGCGATCCCAAGGGCGCTCAGGTCCTCCGAATTGCCAAAGACCGGGGGCAGAAGGTTTTGACCGTTGGGCTTGGGGAAGCAGACCTGTGCCTGATGAATCAGCGGTTTGACGCAACAGGTCAGGACCTGCGGTTTTCTTGGCAGGGCAAGATCTTCCAAACTCGTTTGAATCTGATCGGCGGCTTTCAGGCCGAAAATATCTTGTTGGCCTGCGGTCTGGTTATTGCTGCAGGGGAAGAGCCTGAACACGTTTTCGAAACCCTGCCGCATCTCACTACGGTTCGCGGGCGCATGCAGCTGGCGGCGACACGAGAGAATGGGGCGGCGGTGTTTGTGGACTATGCGCATACACCCGACGCGGTGGCGACAGCCCTCAAGGCATTGCGCCCACACGTAATGGGCCGCCTTATCGCCATTGTTGGCGCGGGTGGTGATCGCGACGCGACCAAGCGCCCGCTGATGGGGCAAGCCGCCGCCAACCACGCAGATGTGGTTTTCGTCACCGACGACAACCCGCGCAGCGAAGATCCGGCCACCATACGCGCCGCCGTGATGGACGGGGCACCAGAGGCCACCGAGGTCGGCGATCGGGCCGAGGCCATCTTGCGCGGGATAGACGCGCTGCAACCCGGGGACGCGCTTTTGATTGCGGGCAAAGGGCATGAAACCGGTCAGATCGTTGGTGATCAGGTTCTGCCATTTGATGATGTCGAACAAGCCAGCATCAGTGTGGCCGCACTTGACGGGAGGGTGGCATGACATTGTGGACTGCAGCCGAGGCCTCCGAGGCAACCGGTGGACGCGTCACTTCGGATTGGGCGGTCAATGGTGTGTCAATCGACACGCGTACTATCCAGCCCGGTGATCTTTTCGTCGCACTCACAGCCGCGCGGGACGGGCATGAATTCGTGGCACAGGCTTTGGAAAAAGGCGCTGGGGCGGCCTTGGTGTCGCGTATTCCTGAGGGCGTAACCGAAGATGCGCCCTTGCTGATCGTCGAAGACGTGCAGTTGGGGCTTGAGGCGCTGGGGTGCGCGGGTCGTGACCGCTGCAATGCGCGGGTGCTCGGGGTGACCGGAAGCGTCGGCAAGACATCGACGAAGGAAATGCTGGCCACGATTTTGGAAACGCAGGGAAAAACTCATGCCAGCGTTGCCAGCTACAACAATCACTGGGGCGTGCCGCTTACCTTGGCGCGGATGCCGCGTGACACAGAATTCGCGGTGATCGAAATTGGTATGAACCACCCCGGAGAGATTTCTCCGCTGGCGCAGCAAGCCCGCCCGCATGTGGCGCTGGTCACGACCGTGGCGGCAGTGCACCTAGAAGCCTTTGAGTCGGTGGCCGGTATTGCGCATGAAAAGGCGGCAATTTTTGACGGCCTGATCGAGGGCGGCGCGGCCATCCTGAACGCGGATATCGAGCATGCGGACATCCTGCGCGACTGTGCGCGGGACTTGGGCGCGAAAACGGTGGATTTCGGCCGCAATGGCACCGACTACACATTGACCGATGTAACCCAAGAGGCTGACTCGGTTCATGCAAAGGCAACGGTCGCAGGACGCCAGTTTGCGTTTGACGTACAATCAGCGGGCACGCATTTCGCCATGAACGCCCTGGGGGCATTGGCTGCCTGTGTCGAATTGGGCATCGATCTGGATCAGGCGATTGCAGGTCTCGGCGGATGGTCGCCGGTCAAGGGTCGCGGGGTGCGCGAACAGATCGCGTTGACCGACGGTGGCCGGATCGAACTGCTGGATGACAGCTATAACGCTAACCCGACGTCGATGGAGGCCGCACTGGATGTTTTGGCCGCGGCGCAAGGGCATCGTCGTATCGCTTTTCTTGGGGATATGAAGGAGTTGGGGCAGGAAGAAACTGCTATGCATGCGGCGATGGCGGATGTTTCGGCTATGCAGCGCGTGGACAAAGTACATTGCGTCGGCCCGCTGATGAAGGCGCTGTACGATGCACTTCCGGCGGATAAACGCGGGCTTTGGTTCGAGACCAGCTCCGAGATGGCGGTTCAACTGCCCGAGCTTGTTCAGGCCGGTGATACTGTGTTGGCCAAGGGATCGCTGAGCATGGCATTGGCGCAGATTGTTGACGGTTTGCGTAAAATGGGGCAAGGGGGCGCGCTTGATTGATGATCGCGCCCGCCACCTCAGTGTGAGAAAGGTTTTGAAATGCTCTATTGGTTGACCGCCCTGTCGGACGGAGGGGATTTTTTTAACCTCTTCCGATACATCACGTTCCGCGCTGGCGGCGCCTTTTTGACTGCGTTGATCTTTGGTTTTCTTTTCGGGAAACCACTGATCAATGTGCTGCGCAAAAAACAGGGCAAAGGTCAACCTATTCGGGATGACGGCCCAGAGGGGCATTTTTCGAAGGCGGGCACACCAACAATGGGCGGGCTTTTGATCGTAGGCGCGCTGGTGACATCGACCCTGGTCTGGGCTCGGTGGGACAACCCTTACGTCTGGATGGTCTTATTTGTAACGCTGGCCTATGCGGCGATCGGGTTTGCAGATGACTATGCAAAGGTATCGAAGCAGAACACCAAGGGCGTTTCGGGCAAAATGCGTATGGCGCTAGGGGTGATAATCGCAGTTTTGGCCTCGGCCTGGGCTACGCTGCATCATCCCGAGGCGCTGCAAAACCAGCTGGCCTTGCCGATTTTCAAGGATACACTGATCAATCTAGGCATATTCTACATTCCCTTCTCGATCATCGTGATCGTTGGCGCGGCCAATGCGGTGAACCTGACCGATGGTCTGGATGGTCTGGCCATCATGCCGGCGATGATCGCGGCCTCGACGCTGGGGGTGATTGCCTACGCCGTGGGACGGGTCGACTTTACCGAATATCTGGACGTTCATTACGTGCCGGGAACCGGTGAGATTTTCATTTTTACCTCGGCTTTGTTTGGCGCGGGCCTTGGGTTCCTTTGGTACAACGCACCTCCGGCTGCGGTGTTCATGGGCGACACCGGGTCGCTTGCGTTGGGCGGTGCTTTGGGTGCCATTGCGGTGGCCACCAAGCACGAACTGGTGCTGGCAGTCGTCGGCGGTTTGTTCGTGGTCGAAGCGTTGAGCGTGATCATCCAGGTGCTGTACTTCAAACGCACCGGGCGGCGCGTGTTCCTGATGGCGCCGATCCATCATCACTACGAGAAAAAGGGCTGGGCAGAGCCGACGATCGTGATCCGGTTCTGGATCATCTCGCTGATCCTGGCGATGATCGGTCTGGCAACGCTGAAGATCCGTTAAAGCTCCCGCCAGGTTCAGCGGACCTGCGGTCCACCTGTCACCTGTTGGGCCCGGCTCGCGCTGACGCGCGAGCCTTTTGCCACCCTTGCCATCGGTGATTTCTTCTGTGCAGTGTGGCGGCCAAATTTACGTCAAAAAAGGTGGGCAGTATGATCCCGGTCAAAGGGTTTTCAGGGCAGAAGGTTGCGGTTCTGGGGCTTGGCCGGTCGGGGCTGGCCACGGCGCGTGCCCTGCAGGCAGGTAAAGCTGAGCCTGTGTGTTGGGATGACAATCCTGCTGCCCGGGAAGTGGCTGAGGCCGAAGGGTTCGTCTGTGCCGATCTGCGCCGTCATGGCGCTTTTGAAGACATCGCGGCGCTTATTGTCTCCCCCGGTATTCCTCATCTTTACCCAGAACCGAACCCGGTTGTTGCTGCGGCGCTTGAGGCCGGTGTCCCGGTCGACAACGACATCGGTCTGTTTTTCCGATCCTTTGCAGGGCCTGAGTGGAACAACTATGACACTCCGCCGCGTGTGATCGCAGTGACCGGGTCGAACGGAAAATCGACCACCGCAGCTCTGATCCATCACATTTTGACCGAGGCCGGGCGCGAGGCGCAGCTGGCGGGTAATATCGGACGTGGGGTGCTGGATATTGATCCGGGCGGCGACGGTTCGGTCATTGTGCTGGAGTTGTCCAGCTATCAAACAGAATTGGCCCGAGCCCTGACCCCGGACGTGGCCGTTTTCACCAACCTGTCGCCCGACCATCTTGACCGCCACGGCGGGATGGGGGGCTATTTTGCCGCCAAGCGTCGGTTGTTCGCCGAAGGTGGCCCGGATCGCGCCGTGATTGGCATTGACGAGAAAGAGGGCGCGTTTTTGGCCGGTCAACTGGCAGAGGGCCGCGCGGACGATCGGGTTATCCGGGTGTCGGTTGCGCGCAAACTGACGGGACCCGGATGGCAGGTGTTTGCCCGAAAAGGGTTCTTGTCGGAATACCGCAAGGGACGGCAAGCGGGTTCGATTGACCTGCGCGGAATCACAGGCCTTCCCGGCGCGCATAACCACCAAAACGCCTGTTCGGCTTATGCCGCCTGTCGCGCGCTTGGGCTGGCACCGCGCGTGATCGAAGACGCGCTGCACAGCTATCCGGGCCTGCCGCATCGCAGTCAGATCATCGCAGAGGTAGGCGGTATTACTTATGTGAATGACTCAAAAGCCACCAATGTGGACAGCGCTCTCAAGGCGTTGAGCGCTTTCAGGAAGGTCCGCTGGGTCTGTGGGGGGCTTGAGAAGGAAGGCGGTGTCGCCGCTCTGAACGCAGCCGCAGACCAGGTGGTCAAAGCTTATGTCATTGGTCGCGAGGCCGCGAATTTCGCCATGCAACTTAAGGCCGATGCGCTGGTTTGCACCACTATGTCCGAGGCTGTTGAGCAAGCCATGAAGGAGGCCCAACCCGGCGAGACCGTTCTGCTTGCACCAGCCGCGGCCAGTTTCGACCAATACGACAATTTCGAGCAGCGCGGAGAGGACTTCGTAGCGGAAGTCAGGCAAAGGCTTCCGGAATAGCCATTTGCAATAGACCGCCGGTTGGGCCAAGCTGCGATGCTATCAGCTTGACGCGCCATCATTATTGGTTTTGCTTGCCTGCAAATTCAACACGAGGTTATGACTATGCCATTTCGTAAGTTTTCTCTGATCCTGCCTGCCATTCTCGTTGCCGGTGCCTGCACCAACACAGGTGCCAATTATCAACCAATCGTCGACGGCCCGATCGGCCCGAACTACAACGTAGACCTTCAGCAGTGCCAACAACTGGCGGCATCACAAGCCAGCGTTGATGGCTCTACCGCAGGAAACGCAGCGATAGGCGCGGCAGGTGCGGCGGCTGTAACCGGGATTGTTCAGGACAGCAGCGACAATCTGGGCCGTGCGGCAGTTGCCGGTGCGCTTGTTGGCGCCGGCGCTGACGTGATCAACAAAAACCAGAACAAAGAAGTAATCGTGCGCAACTGTATGCGCGGACGTGGTTACAACGTCGTCGGCTAACTCTGCCCGGCGATTGCAATTCCTGCGGCGTGGCCCGAGGACCACGCCCATTGGAAGTTGTAACCGCCCAGCCAGCCGGTGACATCCACCGCTTCGCCAATCGCATAGAGGCCGGGGACATCCCTGGCCTCCATCGTTTTTGACGACAGGCTATCAGTGTCGATCCCGCCCAGCGTCACCTCGGCTGTACGATACCCTTCGGTGCCCGAGGGGGTAAGCTGCCAGTCGGACAGTGCTGCGATCAGGTCGGACAGTGCGGTGTCCGACTGATCGGCCAGATTGCCTGGCATAGGGATGTGATGGCTCAGGTACTCGACCAGACGCCCGGGCAGGTGGCGCGCCAGTTCCGTGGTCAGCGCCTTGCGTCCACCGCTTTGCCGCTGTTCCCGCAGCAAATCAAACAGTGGCAGGTCCGGGACCAGGTTTATCCGGATCGCCTCGCCCTCGCGCCAATAGGAAGACAATTGCAGAACCGATGGTCCGCTAAGCCCGCGATGGGTGAACAACAGGGCCTCGTCAAAGCTGGCCCGGTCATTCGACAGCCGCGCAGGCAAGGATACGCCAGACAGGTCTTTGAACCGACCGTCCGAGAACGTGAACGGAACGAGTGCCGCCCGCGTTTCTGTTATCCCCAGCCCGAATTGCCGCGCGATGTCATAGGCCATCCCGGTTGCGCCCATCTTGGGGATCGACTTGCCGCCAGTGGCGAGGACCAGATTGTTGCAGCTCAGACCGTGCCGCTGGCCTTCTCGTTCTACGTCCAGAATAAAACCGCTGTCGGTCTTGTGCAGATCTTTCACTTCGGTTCGAACCCACAGCTCGGCACCAGCACGCCCCATTTCGTCCAGCAGCATCTGGATGATTTGTTTTGATGATCCATCGCAGAACAACTGCCCCAGTGTTTTTTCATGCCATGCGATGTCATGTCGGCCGACCAGATCAACGAAATCCCACTGCGTGTACCGCGCCAACGCGGATTTGCAGAAATGCGGATTCTGCGACAGGAAGTTTCCCGGTCCTGCGTACATATTGGTGAAGTTGCAGCGCCCACCGCCCGAGATGCGGATTTTCTCACCCGGAGCCTTCGCGTGGTCGATCACCAGAACGCGCCCGCCGCAATTGGCGGCGCACATCATGCCGGCTGCACCGGCACCAAGGATGATCGTGTCATAGGTCATGCGCGGGTGGATGGCGTTGTTTGGACCGGATGGCAAGGGGTGGGTTTAAATCCGAGAAATCGAAGTGACTGCAAATCCAACCCCAGCAAAAGCGCGGGTTGAATTTTTAGGATGCTCGTGGAAACACTATCTAGATGACGAACGTTCGGTCCTGCGCCTAGCGCGCCAAATACAAGAAAAGAAACAGCTAAGCACATGAAATGTTACCGAGTTTGTGGCGGTTACGGGCCGACCTACAGTACGGTCGGCTGGATGGCTGAAAAAGACGGGCCATATATCCACAAGCGCAACAAGAACTGGGACAAATGGGCTCCGATGGAGGATTTGCAGTACCAAGTCGGGGGAAACACTTGGCAAGCAGCTGGCGCCCTGACGGACGAGACTGTCGAATGCCTAAAGGACTTCTGGATCGGTACAGGCAGCGAGGAGCCGCTGAGCGACAGCCACGTGATTGGCGCGCCGGACACGCAGCCTTGGATTGACACGGTGGTCGACCAAACTTTTGTCGACGCGATGTCAGCATTTGATGATCGGCTGTTCAGTTTCGTCCAGCACGAGAAGGTCTGGGACAGAGGACGCGATTGCCCACCTTGGGATGGGGCATTTTACATTGCGACGCTTTTACCGCTGCGCCCATCCTTTGATCTGCAACATTCAGACTTGTTACCCAGTACGGATGTGGCAGAACGGTATAAGGGCAGCTACGGTTCTTCTGGAGCAAGGCGCGCCGTGAAACTGAGTGCCACATTGGAAACTCCAATCTGGCGCGATGCCTATACGCGTGAAGTCATGTGTACAGAGGAAGCACGTGCTGCTTTGGAGGCTATTGGCATCACGGAATGGTGGTTTATGCCCCGTGACCTCATCGATGACCGACATTAAAACACTGCTGTTCAGAATTGGGCGTCAAAATGCTGAACAGCATGTCATCCTACTAGCCCAAACGCAAAAATGCCTGTAGACTCTCAGTCAGATCCTGAAAAACGGGACGTTAACGAGGCAGAAAGTGGCGGTATCTCATGACTGAGATGGTGTATGGCGCGGTCCAGGACCAGCGCGGAGAACCGATTCTTCCGAAATGGTGGCGGACGATTGATCGCTGGACGATGTCCTGCGTTCTGATCCTGTTTGTCATCGGATTGTTGCTGGGGCTGGCCTCATCACCACCGCTGGCAGGGCGCAACGGGTTTGATCCGTTCCACTATGTCGAACGGCAGGCGCTGTTCGGCGGACTGGCGCTGATTGCGATGCTGCTGACGTCGATGATGTCGCCGACACTGGTGCGCCGATTAGCAGTACTTGGGTTCCTTGCCTCGTTTGTGGCGCTGGCCTTTCTGCCCGTCTTCGGAACGGATTTCGGAAAAGGGGCGGTGCGCTGGTACTCGCTGGGCTTTGCATCTTTGCAGCCGTCGGAATTTCTGAAACCCGGATTTGTCGTCGTGGCCGCGTGGCTACTGGCTGCGTCGCAACAGATCAACGGCCCTCCGGGTCGGTTGTGGTCATTTGCGTTGTGCATTGCAATTGTGGCGATGCTGGTTTTGCAACCTGACTTCGGTCAGGCCTGCCTGATCCTGTTTGGATGGGGTGTGATGTACTTTGTGGCCGGCGCGCCGATGCTGCTGCTGGTTGGCATGGCAGGGGTCGTTGTCCTAGGTGGGATGTTCGCCTATTCGAATTCGGAACACTTTGCCCGCCGTATTGATGGCTTCCTGAACCAGGAGGTCGACCCGACCACTCAGCTTGGCTATGCCACCAACGCCATCCGCGAAGGCGGTCTGTTCGGTGTCGGCGTGGGTGAGGGACAGGTGAAGTGGTCCTTGCCCGATGCCCATACGGATTTCATCATCGCCGTTGCGGCCGAAGAATACGGGCTGATCCTGGTGCTGATCATCATCGCGCTGTATTCACTGATCGTTGTACGTTCGCTTCTGCGGCTGATGCGCGAGCGCGATATGTTCATCCGTCTGGCCGGGACCGGTCTGGCCTGCATGTTCGGCGTTCAGGCCATGATTAACATGGGTGTGGCTGTGCGCCTGCTGCCTGCCAAGGGCATGACGCTGCCCTTTGTCAGCTATGGTGGGTCGTCGCTGATTGCGGGCGGCATCGCTGTTGGTATGTTGCTGGCCTTCACCAGAAGCCGCCCACAGGGCGAACTTGGTGATATTCTGCGCGGAAGAGGATGATGGGGAAACCTTATCTGTTGATTGCGGCTGGCGGCACCGGGGGCCATATGTTCCCGGCGCAGGCGTTGGCCGAAGCGATGCTGAATAAAGGCTGGCGCGTGCGCCTGTCCACGGATGAGCGTGGCGCGCGCTACACAAGCGCCTTTCCGCAAACGGTCGAGATTGTCGAGGTTGCCTCTGCCACCTTCGCGCGCGGCGGACTGGCCGCTAAGGCATTGGTCGGCCCCAGGATTGCGGGCGGCGTCAGCAGCATGGCGTTCCAGATGATGCGGGACAAACCGGACGTTGTCGTGGGCTTTGGCGGATACCCGTCGATCCCGGCTTTGGGGGCCGCGACGATGCTGAAAGTTCCGCGCATGATCCACGAACAGAATGGGGTTCTGGGGCGCGTGAACCAATTGTTTGCCACGCGTGTTGCCAACGTCGCCTGTGGTGTCTGGCCAACCGATCTGCCCGAAGGGGCCAATGGAATCCACACCGGAAACCCGGTCCGCGCCGCCGTGCTTGAGCGCGAGGCCGCAGGTTACATCCCACCGGGCGACTATCCTATGTCTATTCTGGTTATGGGCGGCAGTCAGGGTGCGCGCATTCTCAGCGATATTGTCCCTGGCGCGATTGCTGCCTTGCCTGACGACTTGCGCAGCCATATCCGTGTTGCACATCAGGCCCGCGACGAGGATGGGGAACGTGTTACGGCGTTCTATGCCGAACATGGTATCCGGGCCGAGGTCAAACCTTTCTTTGACGACGTTCCGCGTCGCATGTCGGATGCACAACTTGTCATCAGCCGGTCCGGCGCATCCAGCGTGGCGGATATCTCGGTCATCGGACGTCCATCGATCCTGATCCCGTTCGCCGCAGCCGCAGGCGACCATCAAACTGCGAACGCGCGAGGATTGGTTCAGGCAGGCGGCGCGATCATGATCCCGGAAAACGCACTTGACGTTCCCGCGCTTGCAGAGCAAATCAGCGCCGTTCTTACCAACCCCGAAGCCGCCCAAAAGATGGCCCATGCCGCCCTCTCGACCGGTGCCCCCGACGCGACTGAACGTCTGACGGCCCTTGTCGAACAACTGGCGCAGAAGGAGACCACATGAATCCTGCAACCAAACTGCCGCAAGACGTAGGGTCGATTCACTTTGTGGGGATCGGCGGAATTGGGATGTCGGGCATTGCCGAGGTTTTGCTGAACCTCGGTTACCGCGTGCAGGGGTCCGACCTGAAGGCGTCCAAGATCACTGATCGTCTGGCGAGCCTTGGGGCTGAGATATTTGTCGGCCAGCGTGCCGAAAACCTTGAAAACGCGGCCGTTGTTGTGGTGTCGACCGCGATCAAGCCTGGCAACCCCGAGCTGGACGGCGCCCGGGCGCAAGGCCTGCCGGTTGTTCGTCGCGCCGACATGCTGGCCGAGCTGATGCGCCTGAAATCCAACATCGCCATTGCCGGAACCCACGGCAAGACCACCACGACCACCATGATGGCCGAGCTGATGGTGGCCGGCGATTTCGATCCGACCGTCATCAATGGCGGCATCATCCATGCCTACGGTTCGAACGCACGGATGGGGCAGGGTGAATGGATGGTGGTCGAGGCCGACGAATCCGACGGTTCGTTCAACCGACTGCCCGCGACCATTGCCATTGTTACGAATATCGACCCCGAGCATATGGAGCATTGGGGTGACTTCGACCAACTGCGCGACGGGTTCTACGAGTTCGTCTCGAACCTGCCATTCTACGGTCTGGCTGTGTGCTGCACGGACCATGCAGAGGTGCAGACGTTGGTTGGACGTATCACCGACCGCCGGGTCCGGACCTATGGGTTCAATGCGCAGGCTGATGTTCGTGCGTTGAACCTGACCTACAGGGGCGGCGTGGCGCATTTCGACATCCACCTTCAGTACGAAGATAAGATGATCGAGGGCTGCACATTGCCGATGCCCGGCGACCACAATGTCTCAAACGCGCTGTCTGCAGTGGCCGTCGCCCGCCATCTGGGTATGAAGGCCTCGGAAATCCGTGATGCGCTGGCTAATTTTGGCGGCGTCAACCGCCGCTTCACTAAGGTCGGCGAGGTCGATGGCGTCACCATTATCGACGATTACGGCCACCATCCGGTAGAGATTGCAGCCGTTCTTAAAGCTGCGCGCCAGGCCACCGATGGGCGCGTGATCGCCGTGCACCAACCGCACCGGTACTCGCGCCTGTCCAATCTGTTTGACGATTTCTGCACCTGCTTCAATGACGCGGACGTTGTCGCCATCGCTGATGTTTTCTCTGCCGGAGAGGACCCGATCGAAGGAGCCAGCCGAGATGATCTGGTGCAAGGCCTGATCCGTCACGGTCACCGCCACGCGCGTGCATTGCTGAACGAAAACGATCTGGAGCGCCTTGTGCGCGAACAGGCCCGCCCCGGCGACATGGTCGTCTGTCTCGGCGCTGGTACGATCAGCACTTGGGCCAACGGGCTGCCAGAAGGGCTGCGACAAAAACAAGCCGTTTGATGGAATGGACTCTCTAGCATTGCAACTTTAAAGTGTGATGTTGCAGTTGCAGCAAGGATCGTCCTCGGAGGGGCAGTTGGTATATTCGGTGCTTTTTGCTGGCTTGTGGGTTTTGGCCTCAACGATCGTCGCCATGCTGCCAATGCGCCTGCAATTTCCGCCGGGCATTGTGCTGTTCGTTTCCGCTCCTGCGCTGATCGTCTGGCTGGGTCATGACTTTGGCTGGTTTTTCTCGTTGCTGGCCTTTGCTGCCTTTGCATCCATGTTCCGCAATCCCATTCGCTATTACTGGCGCCGCTGGACCGGGCAGGAGGTCGAGGAGTGAACTGGTCGATCGCCCTTGCCGCTCTGTGGGGGATCGCCGCAAATGTGCTGGCGATGATCCCCAGCAAGGACAACCATTGGACCCGTGCTTATGTCCTGATCGCTGTGGGGATTCCAATACTGGGTTACGTCACTTTGCAGAACGGCCCGTGGATCGGGCTGATCGTTCTGGCGGCGGGTATGTCGGTACTGCGTTGGCCTGTGATCTATCTGGGGCGGTGGGTGCGGCGTATGGTCGGAGAATAGAATTGGACCCCAGAATATTCGCGTTTCTCTGCGGGCTTACCTTAGTTTCTGTTATGGTCGCGATGTATTCGCATCTACGTACGAAAGCAGGCAAACTTCGCGGCCCACTCATTTTGATTTTGTTTTTGATTGCGTCGGGACTTTACGGCTTTGTTACCCGTATACATTTCGAGCCAGTATCTATCGATAAACAAACCGCAACGATAGACGCTTGGATTGTGATCTACGTGCTAGCGGTCTCCATTCCGTTGATTGCCGCCTTATGCGTTGGGTTTGTCACCGGGGGGCTGCACCGCGTTCTGGCGCGGTGGAAGAACAATTCCAAGCAATTGGGTGACAAAACCGTTCAAGCAGATTACCAGAGCACCATGGATCAATTGCTTCCCAAGCCACGCGGCAAACTCTCGGAAAAACGGGCTCTTAATGACTTGACCTGGCTGCGTGTTGGCGGCCCGGCTGATTATTTGTTTCAACCTGCTGACACCGAGGATTTGCAGGAATTCCTCCGTGATCTGCCCGGCGACGTCTCGGTCTTTCCCATGGGTGTCGGGTCAAACCTGATCGTTCGCGATGGCGGTTTGCGCGCGGTTGTGATCCGATTGGGGCGCGGGTTCAATGCTACCTCGGTTGAGGGAAACATCGTCACCGCCGGAGCTGCCGCGTTGGATGCGCATGTGGCGCGCAAGGCAGCGGATGCGGGCGTGGACCTGACCTTTTTGCGCACTATTCCCGGCTCGATTGGCGGCGCGGTGCGGATGAACGCAGGGTGCTATGGCAGCTACACGGCGAACGTGCTGCGCAAGGCGACCATTGTTACCCGGCAGGGTGAGCTTGTGGAACTGACTCCGGAAGACCTGAATTTTCGTTATCGCCAGTCCGATCTGCCCGAAGGCGCGGTACTAATCTCGGCCACTTTCGAAGGTCCGTCCGGCGATCCGGAAGAGCTGCGCGCCCGGATGTCCGCGCAGTTGCAAAAACGCGACGAAACCCAGCCGACCAAAGACCGCAGCGCCGGGTCAACCTTCCGCAACCCAGCGGGGTTTTCCTCGACCGGGCGGGCAGATGATGTGCACGACCTCAAAGCGTGGAAGGTCATTGACGATGCGGGCATGCGCGGCGCGACGCGCGGCGGCGCACAGATGAGCGAAAAGCACTCGAACTTCCTGATCAATACGGGTGATGCCTCTGCCGCGGACCTCGAAGGTCTGGGCGAAGAGGTGCGAAAAAAGGTTTACGAAACAAGCGGCATCACGCTAGAGTGGGAAATCATGCGGGTCGGTGATCCGCTGACAGAATAAAGCCCTGACCGTCAGACCATAACAGGCAAATTAAGGCGACGGATCAAGGAGATAAACGCAGTACGGACCACCACATAAGGTCCGGGGACATTGAGGCGCACGTTGGGTATGTCGAGCAGGACAAGCCCCAAAGTGGCGGTATTGATGGGTGGACCCTCGAAGGAACGCGAGGTGTCTCTCAGCTCTGGGCGCGAATGCGCAGCCGCCCTTGTGGGAGAAGGCTTTGAAGTAGTCGAGCTGGACGCAGGTCCTGACCTCTATGCGCGCCTTTTGGAAATCAAACCAGACGTTGTGTTTAACGCCCTGCATGGCCGCTGGGGCGAGGATGGCTGCGTTCAGGGTCTGCTGGAATGGATGCGTATTCCGTACACGCACTCTGGAGTTCTGGCCTCGGCGTTGGCGATGGACAAACAGCGCAGCAAAGAGGTGTTTGAGGCCGAGGGCCTGCCCGTTGTTGCCAGTGTGATCGTACCCAAGGTCGAGGTGGTCAAGGCTCATGTGATGGAGCCCCCTTACGTGGCAAAGCCCAACAACGAAGGCTCCAGCGTTGGGATCTACATCGTGCATGAAGGGTCCAATGGCCCTCCGCAACTGTCGGATGAAATGCCCGATCAGGTGATGGTCGAGAAATACATTGCCGGGCGCGAGCTGACCGTGACGGTGATGAATGACAAGGCGCTGACCGTTACCGAGATTATGACCGATGGCGGTTGGTACGATTATGACGCCAAGTACAAGCCCGGCGGATCATGGCATGTTTTGCCCGCTGACGTTCCGGCCGAGATATTTGATCTGTGCATGGACTATGCATTGCGCGCTCATTCTGCGCTGGGATGCAAGGGCGTAAGCCGTACGGATTTCCGCTGGGATGACAGTATGGGTGCCGATGGGCTGTTCCTGCTCGAGACCAATACTCAGCCCGGCATGACGCCGACGTCGCTGGTGCCTGAACAGGCCGCGCATATGGGTATGAGTTTCGGGCAGCTCTGCGCCTGGATGGTGGAGGACGCATCATGCGACCGCTGAGAGCCACCCGAGCGCCTGTTGTGCACCGGCCCAAGCAATTGGCCGGCCCCGACGCCGATTTCGAATCCGGCGCACGTACTGGAGCCGAACCCAAATTGCGGCTGCGCGGGATGTTTGGCCGCAAGGGCGATCGCCTCGACCCCGCCCCGTCGCGCCTTAGCTACCGCCTGCAGCGCTGGATGCTGACGCGGGGCGTTCGGCGTAGCCTGAAATTTGGCCTGCCGGTGCTTGCGATCTGCGCCGCAGTTGGCATTTATTTCGGCTCGCAAGAGCGTCGCGATGCGGTGGTGGCCTATGTCATCGACATCAAAACCTCGATCCAGCAACGGCCAGAGTTCATGGTCAACCTAATGGCCATTGACGGGGCAGGGACCAACCTGTCCGAGGATATTCGTGAGGTCGTGCCGCTGGATTTCCCTGTCAGCTCATGGGATCTGGATGTTGAGCAAATCCGCGACACGATTACCGGGCTGAATCCGGTCAAATCCGCCACGGTACGGGTGCGACCGGGCGGCATTCTGCAGGTGGATGTGGTCGAGCGTCAGCCCGTCATCGTCTGGCGTACGCGCCGTGGGATCGAATTGCTGGATGAGACCGGCGCGCATGTGGAACGCATCGCGTCGCGCAAGGAGCACTCTAATTTACCTCTGATCGCGGGCAAAGGTGCAGACGGTCACGTGGGTGAGGCGCTTGAATTGCTGACAACCGCCCGCAGCCTGGGCGGCCGTGTGCGCGGGCTGGTCCGGATCGGTGAGCGTCGCTGGGACCTGGTTATGGACCGCGGCCAGCGCATCATGTTGCCGACCGAGCGCCCCGTACGCGCGTTGGAACGCGTTCTGGCCGTGAATGAGGTGCAGGACCTTTTGGAACGTGACGTGGCGGTAGTCGACATGCGCCTTGGGCAACGTCCGACAATAAGAATGACCAAAGCTGCCAGCGAAGACTGGTGGAATACAAAAGTGACAGTGGGTAGCGAGCAGTAACGACCATGATGACCGATCTTTATCAGTCCCAGCGCGCCATGCGGCAGATGCGCAGACAAGCCATGCAGCGCGGTGTTGTCGCCATTCTCGATGTTGGCAGCTCCAAGATTGCCTGTCTTGTACTGCGCTTTGACGGGACCGGCCGCCTGAGCGAGGACAACACCATCGGGTCGATGGCCGGGCAGACCGGCTTTCGAGTGATTGGTGCTGCGACCACACGGTCGCGGGGCGTTCAATTTGGCGAAGTCACCGCCATGCAGGAAACGGAACGGGCTATCCGGACCGCTTTGCAAGCGGCGCAAAAAATGGCTGATATCCGGGTCGATCATGTGATTGCCAGCTTCTCGGGTGCGAACCCGCGCTCTTACGGGTTAGATGCGCAGGTCGATCTTGAGGGGCAGGTCGTGACGGAGGCCGAAGTTGGCCGAGTACTGAACGCCTGTGACGTGCCGGACTACGGGGCAGGGCGCGAGGTGTTGCATGCCCAACCGGTCAACTTCGCTTTGGACAACCGCTCGGGACTGATCGACCCGCGCGGCCAAATGGGGCAGAGCCTTGCCGTCGACATGCACATGCTGACCGTCGACGCGACCGCGATCCAGAACATAGTGCGCTGTATCAAACGCTGTGATCTGGAATTGGCCGGAATTGCAAACTCGGCCTATGTGTCTGGTGTTTCCGCCTTGGTCGAGGATGAGCAGGAACTGGGCGCGGCCTGTATCGACATGGGTGGCGGCACGACCAGCGTTTCGATCTTTATGAAAAAGCACATGATCTATGCCGACTGCGTGCGCATGGGTGGCGATCACGTAACCTCGGACATTTCGATGGGGTTGGGTATTCCGGCCTCTGTGGCTGAGCGGATCAAAACCTTTAACGGCGGGGTTCACGCAACGGGCGCGGATGATCGGGACCTGATCGACATCGGTGGGGATACTGGCGACTGGGAACATGATCGCCGCACCGTCAGCCGTGCTGAACTGATCGGGATCATGCGCCCCCGCGTCGAGGAAATCCTTGAAGAAGTGCGCGTTCGTCTGGATGCGGCCGGGTTCGAGCATATGCCCAGCCAGCAGATTGTTCTGACCGGTGGTGGCAGTCAGATCATGGGTCTGGACGGCCTGGCGACCCGCATCCTTGGGCAGCGTGTCCGCCTTGGCCGGCCGCTGCGTGTGCATGGTCTACCGCAATCGGCGACCGGGCCGGGGTTCTCGTCCGCAGTGGGGCTCAGCCTGTTTGCAGCGCACCCGCAGGACGAATGGTGGGACTTTGAAATCCCTGTCGACACCTATGCCGCGCGCCCGTTCAAGCGGGCCGTGCGTTGGTTCCGTGACAATTGGTAAGCTAGGGGTCGCAGCGCTGCTGGCCCTGACACCGCTGACCGCTCAGGCGCAAACCCGGATCACCCCTGAGGCATTTCTGGATGCGGTTCTGGGCAAAACCGTCGACTTTCATGACTTTCGCAGCGGCGACCTTGTTGGCACCGAAGAATTTCTCAGCTCCACCGTTTCGGTTTGGCGCCGTGAAGGAAGAGGGTGCGTTTATGGGCATATCACAACGCCGAACGGCCAAATCTGTTTTCTCTATGATGATGCCGTCGAAGGGCCAGCGGTGTGTTGGTGGCCTTTCGAATATAAGGGCAAGTTGATGGTGCGACTGGCCACTTTTGCGGACAGCGAAATCCAGGAGGTGCGCAGCATCACCGAGGACGGTTTGAATTGTCCAAGTGCCCCGATCAGCTAAAGAAATGGGTTGCAGCTGACTCGTTTATCCCGCAAGATATCCACAAGGCCCGACAGAGGCCCGCGGCAGGACCTGAGCAGTTTTCCGCAGTTTGACAGTTTATGAGTCCCTTTGGTGATGCGTTGGTTGAGTGCCGCGCGCAAATCGCCTGTTTTGTGCTACATTGAGTTCTTTACGCAACATCTGGCGGTATTTGCGAAATACTGCCGGTCAGCGCCTTATTTCCTCCATATTTTGTGGAATTGCGCGATTTTTGGCGTGACGTTTGCCGTTTCAAACGGTAGGATTGCTAGTGGATAGGTAAGAAAAACACCGCTTTGGCGGGAACAAAAAAACAGGCGGACAGAGCATGACATTGAATCTTTCGATGCCCGGGCACGACGAACTGAAGCCTCGGATCACAGTATTTGGCGTTGGTGGTGCAGGCGGCAACGCTGTCAACAACATGATTGAGAAACAGCTGGACGGCGTCGATTTTGTGGTCGCCAACACCGATGCACAGGCACTGCAACAAAGCCAGTCCTCGGCACGGGTTCAACTGGGCGTGAAAGTCACCGAAGGTCTGGGGGCAGGGGCCCGTCCGACTGTGGGTGCGGCAGCAGCCGAAGAAAGCATTGAACAGATCGTTGATCACCTGGCCGGCGCGCATATGTGCTTTATCACCGCCGGAATGGGCGGTGGCACCGGTACAGGCGCGGCCCCGATCATCGCGCAAGCTGCACGGGAATTGGGCGTTCTGACTGTTGGTGTTGTGACCAAGCCCTTCCAGTTTGAGGGTGCCAAGCGGATGCGTCAGGCCGAAGACGGCGTTGAGATGCTGCAAAAGGTCGTCGACACTCTGATCATCATCCCGAACCAGAACCTGTTCCGTCTGGCCAACGAAAAGACCACCTTTACCGAGGCGTTCTCGATGGCGGACGATGTTCTCTATCAGGGCGTCAAAGGCGTGACCGATCTGATGGTCCGTCCGGGCCTGATCAACCTCGACTTTGCAGACGTTCGCGCCGTGATGGACGAGATGGGCAAAGCGATGATGGGAACGGGCGAGGCCACCGGCGAAGATCGCGCGGTTCAGGCTGCCGAGAAGGCGATCGCCAACCCGCTGCTGGACGAAATCAGCCTCAAGGGTGCCAAGGGTGTTCTGATCAACATCACCGGCTCGCACGACCTGACCCTGTTCGAACTGGACGAAGCCGCTAACCGCATCCGCGAAGAAGTGGACCCCGAGGCGAACATCATCGTTGGTTCGACTCTAGATACCGTGATGGAAGGCGGCATGCGCGTATCGGTTGTGGCGACCGGTATCGATGCCAGTGAAAAGCAGGAAGATGTCCCCGTCGCGCGCCGTTCAATGTCGGCACCGCTGACCCGCACCGTTTCGGCAGAAGAGTCGGTGCAGGAAGAGGCTCCGGTTGCTGCGGAAGTCGCTGAGCACGCGCCGCAACAAGATATTATCCGCGAACCCTCGCTGTTTGAAGCGCCGGAAGAGCCTGCACAGTCGCAGTTCCAGTCGCGCGCCCGGCAGGATGATGATGGTCTGCCTCCGCCGGCCTATCAGCCGCGCGTTGCCGAATTCGAGCCGACCCCCGAACCGGTTGAGCCTGCGTCCGAAAACTATGTCGCGCCGCAGCCTCAACCGGCAGCGGGAACACCGTCGCCCGAGGCGCTGCAGCGCTTGCAGGCCGCAGTCCAGAACGTTCCGCCGTCCGAGCGGAGCCCTTCGATGGCTCGCCCTGCGACCCCACAGCCGACCCCTGTGCCGGAGGAAGAAGCGCATGATCGTCCCCGCTTTGGCTTTAACCGGCTGATCGATCGGATGACCGGTCACGCGGCAGATACTCCGGCGCAACCACCGCGTCAGCAGCCCGTTATGCGCCAATCTGACGCTACGGCACCTGCAAGGGATGAGGTCGATCCCGAACAGGACCGGATCGAAATTCCCGCCTTTTTGCGGCGCCAGGCCAACTGATCGCGGTAACAAAATGAATGCAGAGGGTCGCCAAATGGCGGCCCTTTTCTTTTGTTTTACAGATGCTTAATGGGGTGTAAGCAGGGATTTGCCGATCTGTCACATACATGTTTCATTCGGTTGCAAAGAGTGAGTTGAGCCTTGACGCCGCCTTCCTTAACTGAGTGTCCAACACGGCCAACCGAGGCCGGACACCACTCTTCGAGGTTCACCTTGCAACATACGCTCAAATCTCCGGTCACGTTTACAGGCGTCGGACTGCATAGCGGTAAGCCTGCGACGATGGTCCTGAAACCGGCAGCCGCCGGTCACGGCATCTGGTTCAAACGGACGGATATTGAGCTGGGCAATGCCCTTGTCCCTGCGATCTATGACGTGGTCGAGCGTACCCCGCTGTGCACCCGCCTGATCAACGACGCGGGTGTGTCTGTGTCCACGGTCGAGCACATCATGGCCGCGTTGGCCGGTTGCGGAATACATAACGCGCTGATCGAGATTGATGGTCCCGAAGTTCCGATCATGGATGGGTCTTCGATTGATTTCGTTCGCGGTATCATGGCGAAGGGCGTGCGTCGCCAAGCCAGCCCGGTTCTGGCCTATGAGGTTCTTAAGCCGGTGACCGCTGTGCGCGAAGGTGCTAGCGCTTCGATTGCGCCTGCAAACGGTCTGATCATCGACTTTCATATCGACTTCGAAGACGGTGCCATTGGCAACCAGACCAAGACCTTGGATATGCGCAACGGTTCGTTCGCACGTGAGCTGTGTGACTGCCGGACGTTCTGCCGCCGTACTGATGTTGAGGCGATGCGCGAAAACGGGCTGGCTTTGGGCGGCACGCTGGAAAATGCCGTCGTTGTTCAGGGTGACGAAGTCCTTACGCCGGGTGGTTTCCGCCGCGCGGACGAGGCTGTGCGTCACAAGATGCTGGATGCCCTTGGTGACCTGTATTTGGCAGGCGGTCCGATCTTTGGTCACTTTACCGGTGACAAATCAGGCCATGCAATGACCAATACTCTGCTGCGCAAGCTGTTCGAGACGCCGGGTGCGGTCCGTCCGATCCTGTGCACGCCTGAACAGGCAGCCCGCCTTCCGGGGCAGGGCCTGGTCCGGGACGAAATCCCGGAAGTCGCCTGATTGGATCAACTCTTCCGACAATTCTGCGAACGGGCGCATAAGGCGTTTTGCACCGGAATTTTATGTGCTAGACCTTGGCATAAATCGGGGCTTAACCCCGTCAAGTAATACGACAAGGATAGGCGGAATGGTTGGCACCAAAGCGGCAGTCAGGTTCGCAAGCGCGATTCTTCTGACAGCAGTTTTGACGGCATGCGCTGGAAAAGGCGCAGACCGCAATCAGAACCTGGAAGGGTTCACTCCTGAACAGATATTCACGCGCGGCGAATATGAGCTGTCGCAGAATCGTTCGGATGATGCGGCGTGGTATTTTTCAGAAGTTGAACGTCTGTATCCGTATTCCGATTGGGCCAAGCGTGCGCTGATCATGCAGGCATTCTCATACCACTCGGACAAAAACTACGAAGAAAGCCGAGGCGCCGCACAACGGTACATCGACTTTTACCCGACGGACGAAGATGCGGCTTATGCCCAATATCTTCTGGCGCTCAGCTATTATGACCAGATTGACGAGGTCGGGCGCGATCAGGGCCTGACTTTTCAGGCGTTGCAATCGCTGCGCACCGTGATCGAGGTCTACCCGGATAGCGAATACGCGACCTCTGCGGTGCTGAAATTCGATCTGGCCTTTGACCACCTGGCTGGCAAAGAGATGGAAATTGGACGCTATTATCTGCGCCAGGACCATTATACTGCAGCCATCAACCGGTTCCGTGTGGTGGTTGAAGACTTCCAGACCACATCTCACACCGCCGAAGCTCTGTACCGCTTGATTGAAGCCTATCTGGCACTGGGTCTTGTGGATGAGGCACAATCGGCGGGGGCCATTCTGGGGTACAACTATCAGTCGTCCGAATGGTACGATGCGGGCTATTCGCTGCTGACGTCACGCGGATTGGATCTCAAGAGCCGTGGCAACAACTGGCTCAGCACGATCTACCGTCAGACCGTCAAAGGTGAGTGGTTGTAATCGCCATGGCCAATGGGGTGGGACGCTAAGACCCGATGCTGCGCGCCCTCGATATCCGTGACATGCTGATCATCGACCGGCTGGAACTGACGTTTCAGCCGGGCCTGAATGCGTTGACCGGTGAAACCGGTGCGGGCAAGTCGATTCTTCTGGATTCGCTGGGATTTGTTCTGGGCTGGCGTGGCCGGGCAGAACTGGTCCGTCAGGGCGCCGCTCAGGGTGAAGTCGTGGCCGAGTTCGAATTGAACGAAGATCACGCCGCACATGCAATTCTGGCCGAAGCGGGCCTGCCCGACGGAGAAGAGCTGATCCTGCGGCGGGTGAATACGGCCGAGGGGCGTAAGACCGCGTGGGTCAATGATCGTCGTTGTTCGGGCGAGGTGCTGCGGGCATTGTCCGAGACCCTGATCGAACTGCATGGTCAACACGATGATCGCGGCCTGTTGAACCCGCGAGGTCACCGGGCAATGCTGGATGATTACGCCGGAGCAGAATCCCAACTGGCAAAGGTGCGGTCGGCCTGGTCCGAGATGTCACGTGCGCGCAAAGCTCTTGCTCAAACGGAATCGACCCTTGCGGCGATGCGCGCGGAAGAGGAATTTCTGAGGCATTCGGTATCCGAGCTTGATCAGCTGGACCCGCAACCCGGTGAGGATGCAGAGCTCGACGCCCGCCGTCGCATGATGCAAGGGGCTGAGCGTATCCGCGATGATGTCGCTCGGGCTTTCTCTCTGCTTGGCGGGGACGGGGCTGAGGGCGCCATGGCAGACGCTGTGCGTTGGCTCGAAGGCGTCTCGGATAATGCCGGCGGCCAATTGGAGGCACCAATTGCGGCCCTGGGGCGCGCCCTGATCGAATTGGGTGAGGCGCAGGACGGTGTCGATGCTTGTCTGCAGAAATTGGATTTCAATCCGGCGGAATTGGAGCAGGCCGAAGAACGCCTGTTCGCCAT
The DNA here is from genome assembly GCF_059611005.1 of Ruegeria sp. CDSB117. Taxonomy (NCBI): domain Bacteria; kingdom Pseudomonadati; phylum Pseudomonadota; class Alphaproteobacteria; order Rhodobacterales; family Roseobacteraceae; genus Ruegeria; species Ruegeria sp. CDSB117. The sequence continues at coordinate 132,850 of NZ_JBXWOS010000001.1, read as the reverse complement.
CCGCGCATTGGCCCGCAAACATGATGTTGTGCCTGATGATTTGGGCACCTTTGCCGAAACATTGCGTGACCGTTTGAACCGGCTTGATGCGGGCGACGCGGATCTGGCCGATCAGAGGGCAGCGGTAGACGCCGCTCAGACCGCATATGACGACGCAGCGGCCAAGCTTAGTGCTGCGCGCCAGAAGGCAGCCGGGCAGCTGGATGCCGCCGTGATGACCGAACTCGCCCCGTTGAAGATGGAACGCGCTGTGTTCCAAACCGAAATCACGGTGGCAGACCCGGGCCCCGAGGGGATTGACGCTGTGGCGTTCACGGTTGCCACCAACCCCGGCGCGCCTTCGGGACCGCTGAACAAGATCGCCTCAGGCGGTGAACTCAGTCGTTTTCTTTTGGCGCTCAAGGTCTGTCTGGCCGGTGATGACAGCGCGCGCACGATGATTTTCGACGAAATCGACCGAGGTGTCGGCGGCGCGACCGCTGATGCTGTCGGGCGGCGCCTTGCGTCGTTAGCGCATGGCGGTCAGGTGCTGGTTGTGACCCACTCTCCGCAGGTGGCGGCCCGCGCGGCGCATCACTGGCGGGTTCAAAAACACGTCACCGAAGGGCAGACCCTGTCTACCGTTGTGCCGCTGGCCGAACCCGACCGCGTGGATGAAATTGCCCGTATGGTCGCAGGTGACACGATCACGGACGAAGCCCGCGCTGCCGCCCGAGCCCTTTTGCAGGCCTGAGGCAATTCTGCCGCTTTCGCGTGTTCAATCCGTCGCGATCCCACTTTTATAAGGGCGCTCCGTGGCTTACTAAGGGGAAAGACGTGATCCCCGAGGGCCAATGACCCAATCAACCCGCACTGTTCTGCGCAACCAGCTCAATCAGGCTTTGGCCGCGATCAAGGACGCTTGGCGGGTGATGCGACGGCGTGGGCCCAGCCAGATTCAATTCTGGTTCATCGCGCTGGCGATCGGGATTGCGGCAGGTTTCATGGCATTGGGGTTCCGCAAGGCAATCCGATCGCTGCAGGCTTATGTCTATGATACGGATGACATTTTGTTGCTGCACAGCCATGCGGAAAAGCTGCCTTGGTTTCTGATCCTGATCATTCCCATCATCGGCGGGCTAATCGTGGGCGTGATCCTGAACAAGTTCACCGACGACGGACGCGTGCGATCCGTCGCTGACGTCATCGAAGGGGCCGCGGTGACCGATGGTCGCGTGGAAAGCAAGGCGGGTATCGCGTCTTTCTTTGCCTCGCTCGTCACGCTCAGCACAGGCGGGTCCACGGGCCGAGAGGGGCCGGTCGTGCACATGGCTGGTGTGATCTCAACCTGGGTCAGCAACCGCATCCATGCTGATGGCATCACCGGGCGCGACCTGTTGGGATGCGCTGTCGCCGCCGCCGTCTCGGCCAGCTTTAACTCACCGATCGCAGGTGCACTGTTCGCGCTTGAGGTCGTACTGCGCCACTTTGCAGTGCATGCGTTTGCGCCCATCGTGATCGCTTCGGTTGCGGGGACGGTGATCAACCGGCTGGAATATGGCGACGTGACCGAGTTTGTTCTGGATACACCCGGTTCTCTGCAATTCTACGTGGAATTGCCTGCCTTTCTGTTACTTGGCCTAATCTGCGGGCTGGTTTCGCTTCTGCTCATGCGGTCGATCTTTTTTGCCGAAGATATCGGCAACCATATCCAGAACCGGCTTGCCTTGCCTGGCTGGCTGCGCCCAGCTGTTTCAGGCGCGATGTTGGGGCTGCTGGCGATCTGGTTCCCGCACATCATCGGCGTCGGGTATGAAACGACGATCCGCGCTTTGGCAGGTGACCTGACCCTGAGTTTTGCCATCCTGTTTGCCGTAATCAAGACGGTTGCCGTGGCGATCACCATGGGCGGACGTATGGGCGGCGGGGTGTTTTCCCCATCGCTGATGATTGGGGCGTTGACCGGACTGGCCTTCGGCCTGATCGCAACCGGGCTGCTGCCTGATGTTTCTGGCACCCATACGCTCTATGCCTTTGCCGGAATGGGGGCCGTTGCTGCCGCGGTTCTGGGCGCACCGATTTCGACCACGATGATTGTCTTTGAACTGACCGGAGACTGGCAGATCGGCCTGGCTGTGATGGTTTCGGTGTCGATGTCGACAGCGCTGGCCTCGCGTCTTGTGGATCGGTCCTTCTTCTTGACCCAGCTGGAACGTCGTAACGTGCATCTGGCCGCAGGGCCGCAAGCCTATCTGCTGGCGATGCTGCGAACCGGGGCGGTCATGCGCCCCTTGGGCGATTCGCGCTCGATCACGAAAGAACAGGCGGTCGAATTGATCGAACAAGGGCTATGTGTTCAAGCTAGCGCCACGCTAGAGGCCGCGATGCCTTATTTCGACAGGGATGACATCCCCTGTATTCCGGTGGTGATTGTCGAAGAGGACGGCAGTGAAAACCCGGTCGGAGCGCTTTACCACGTCGATGCACTGAAAGCGTATAATCGCGCCTTGGCTGCCACGGCGGCTGAAGAGCACTCTTAGCGTTTATACACGGTCGCGGTATCGCCTAGGTAGTTGTCCCAAGCAAACCAGTACGAAATATGGCCTGCGACCCGGGGCAATTCCGTGCCTCCCGGTCCAACCAGCGCCTCTTCGGTCATGGTCCACTTCTGACCCGTTTCATCCACCAATTCGCTGCCAGACGCAGCGAACTTGTGGGATGCGCGTTCATAAGCCCGCACTGCGCGCTTCTCGTCGTTTCCGATAAGCACCAGAGGCCGGTTGGCGATGGCGTCGTTGATTACCCGGCTCCTGCCGAACGCATCCAGGGGCCATGCTCGCGCCGCGCCGAATTGCCGGATGGCGAAAACATAGTCTTTCTGCCTGTGGCTGGACTGATCGACCAGCGCCGGGAACATCAATTCGGACGAAGCGAAATACTCCCGATACACGACACCCGACCCATAGTTCCGCCGGTGACCGGTGTTCATTGAAAGAACTTTCGTTTTGGGATGCGATGTTTTCCAACTTTGCCATGTGGTGATAACCACCGGGCGTTGTTTCAACTCGATACCGCTGCCGACAAGCGCGCCAACAACTGGCTTACCGGTATATTGGTTCCACAGGGAATGCGTCTGACGATCGAACATCAGTTTATTGGATCTGTACAGAAAACCGGATGAGCCGAAGATCAGCGGTTTGCTGCGACCCGGCACTTGCGTTTCAAACAGAATGCCTGAACCACACAGTGTGCAGTAGGCCAAGGCTACCGGAACCCCGCCAATCACCTCGTTGAACATTTCATGCCAGCCCATGATCCGCAGCGGGTAAGCCCGTTCGTCCCCGTTGATCGAAACGCCAAAGACCAGGTCATCGTCCTTAAGGTAATCTGCGCGCGCGGCAGGGATCAGCGCCGGATTGTCCAGCGATGGGATACCATCCTTGTTCACACCACCCCACGCGATCTCTTCAAGCCGGATCTTCATCTTGTCGCGCTGCAAGTACTTTGGCTTCAGGAAGACATCGAAATTCGTATCTATCCCCAAAAGAACCTCGCGCTTGAACGGGATGAGCGAGGGGTGCGGCACGATTTGCGGGTTCTTTTCCTGCCAGAGCATCCACTCAAACCAGTCTTGGCCGATACTCTCACCTGTCAGGGTCTGCATGACCTTCACGATGTCGCTGCTGCGACGTCTGGCGTATCGCATACCGGTCAGCAAAGCAGGCACCACATCCGGGTTGTCGCGTTGCACGAGAATGGCCATGCCTTGCTCAAACTCCGCGTTGCTTCCGAACAAGGTGGAACGCACAGCATCCAGCACGGGGTCTTGTTGCGCGGACAACGCGCTAGGCAACAAGAGCGTGGCCCCCAATGATCCTGCGAAACTGCGACGGGTAAGTGACATGGCATCCTCTGGGCGGTGTTTGATGGCATTGTGCACGCTTGATGCCTCAAATGCATGCAACAGCCCCGTGATTGGATCGTGATCAAGCCCTGTCAGTTGCGAGCGCGCCGTTGAGCTACCAGCGAAGATTATATGCCTGCATGTTTTCGTGAAATTTTCCGGTTAGTGGTATCCAAAAAATGTCACAGATATTTTTTGTCACGATGCCAAAAATGATAATTTTTGCTATGAGTTCGAAATTCTGGCCATGCCAAGGCGGCCCGGCCAGGGATTTCTTGGTCGCGTACGAACGGCAGCAGCCCACCTAAGGTCACTGGCATCCATGGCGCAGGCCTATGGGCGTTCGTGTCACGACATGGCCTCGACCGAGCGGGTCAGAAAGCCAACCTGAGGGATTTAGATCTGTTCGACCTTAACGGAATCGACGCGGTAAAACGCGACATAACCCTTGATCTCGGCCATTGCGGCGACCGGATCCTCATAGCTCCACGCTGCGTTTTCGGTCACCGATGATTTGTTGACGATTGAGAAATGCGTTGCATCGCCTTTGTGCGGGCAATGCGTGACCTTTTCTGTACGGTCCAGAAATGCCATTCCGATATCGGCACGAGGGAAATAGATCACCGGCTCCAGATCACCTTCCAGCAGCTCCAGCGCATTCATGCTCTCTCCGAGAACGGCGCCCCCGGAACGAACGCTCCATTTACCAGCTGCTTTGCGGATCGTTATGTCTGTCATCTCTGCTTCTTCCCTCGTCTTTAGTACGGATCACTCCTCTGCCCGGTTTATGTGACAGTCCAGTGTCAGATCGGCGCAGTTGCGGCATCCAACCACAGTTGAGCGTCGTCGCCCAGCCTTGGACGAACTTTTTCCGCAACGTCGCGGTGGTATGCGTTTAGCCACGCGCGTTCTTCTGTCGTAAGCATATCGACTACAATCAGCCGCCGGTCAATTGGAACGTATGTGAGCGTCCGCCAGTTCAGCATCGCACGCTCGGTGTCTGCCGTGGGCAAGGAAGGGGCATCTTGAACCACAACAAGGTTCTCGATGCGAATGCCGAATGCGCCTTCGCGATAATATCCCGGCTCGTTTGACAGGATCATCCCCGGCTCAAGCGGAACATGGCTGACCTTCGACAAGCGCTGCGGCCCTTCGTGGACGCTCAGGTATGCGCCGACCCCGTGGCCGACCCCGTGATTGAAATCCTGCCCCGCTGCCCACAAGGGCGCGCGTGCGATGCATTCGATGTCTCGTCCGGCCAGCCCGGCGGGCCAGCGCAGCATGGACAGATCGATCATCCCTTTCAGCACGCGGGTAAAGCAGGCTTTTTCCTCAACGCCCACTTCTCCGATTGCAATGGTGCGGGTGATGTCGGTTGTGCCATCCAGATATTGACCGCCGCTATCCAAAACCAACAAGTGACCATTCTCCAGCCGGCTGTCGGTTTCTTCGGTTACCCGGTAATGCATGATCGCACCGTTGGGACCGGTGCCCGCAATCGTGTCGAACGAGATATCCTGTAGCGCGTTATCCCGGCGGCGGTTTTCCTCAAGCTGCGTGACCACCTGTGTTTCCGCCACAGTGCCCGGGGTCTGTGCGTCCAACCAGCACAGGGTTTCAATAACAGCCACCGCGTCACGAAGATGCGCCTCGGCGCTGCCTGCGATTTCGGCGGCGTTCTTGCGAGCTTTGGGCAGGGCACAGGGATCACCTGCATCCATCATTTTGTCACCCAGCACATCCGCAACTGCCTGCGGCAGGGTTCCCAAATCGACTTGAACCGCGCCGCCCAAATCCGCGGCCGCATCCAGAAAAGACCGAGGGTCGTGAACCTGAATTTGGTCGCCCAGGTGATCTAACACCCCGGCAAGTTTTTGCGCCGCCTTGAACAGATCAACCCGTCCATCGACGTGTAGAATGGCAAACCCATGGGCTACCGGGTTATACCCGATATCTGATCCACGAATGTTAAGCAGCCACATGATCGAATCCGGTAATGTAATGATGGCCGCATCACACCCGTTCTGTTTTAGATCCTCCGCCACCCGCGCAATTTTGCTTGTGGCTGTTTCCCCTGCAAACTCAATCGGATGCGCCTTAACCGGGTTCATCGGGGCGTCCGGTTGATCCGACCAAGCCCTATCCACCAGATTGTCGCTACGAACAAGTTCGACGCCGCTTGCGTTCAACTCTTTCTTCAGACTGGTAATCTGCCCCGCTGCATGCAGCCAAGGATCAAAACCAACCTTGCCGCCGTCGGGCAGCTGTTCTTTAAGCCACGCGCCCAAACTGGTTTCAGGCCAGGGCACAGGCGTGAAATCCGCCGCAACCTGAGCCTTGACCTGTGTGCGATACCGGCCATCGATGAAAACGCCGGCAATATCGGACAACACTGCACAGAAACCGGCCGACCCGGTAAAACCCGTCAGCCATGCCAGACGTTCATCGCGTGGGGCCACATACTCGCCATGATGCGCATCTGCGCGCGGGATCAGGAAACCGTCCAACCCATCCTGTGCCATCTGGGATCGCAAAGAGGCTAGTCTGGGCGGTCCCTGTTCCGGACGTGCAGTGACTGCAAAGGACTGAAACATGTGACACCTCTCGTAAACGGGGGGCAGTCCCCCTCATTTTTTGAAAAATACTCCTGCCGGAGGCAGGGCCAGCGTCAGCTGGCCCTTTTCATCCCCATCACGCGTGCACGTGCCCGAGGATCGCTGTCGAACAATGCCGCCAACTGTTCAGTCATCGCACCTGCCAGCTGTTCGACATCCGTGATAGTTACCGCGCGGTCGTAGTATCGGGTCACGTCGTGGCCGATACCAATGGCCAAAAGCTCGACCATCTTGCGTTTTTCGACCATCCCGATCACGTCACGTAGGTGTTTTTCCAGATAATTGGCAGGGTTAACGCTGAGAGTTGAATCATCAACAGGCGCACCGTCCGAGATCACCATCAGGATCTTGCGCTGCTCGCGTCGCGCAAGCATCCGGCGATGCGCCCATTCCAGTGCTTCGCCATCGATGTTCTCTTTCAGCAGGCCTTCTTTCATCATCAAACCCAAGTTGGGTCGCGCTCGACGCCACGGGGCATCCGCACCTTTATAGATGATGTGGCGCAGATCGTTCAGACGCCCCGGCTGTTGCGGGCGACCGTCATTCAGCCATGCCTCACGTGCCTGGCCGCCTTTCCAAGCGCGCGTAGTAAAGCCAAGGATTTCGACCTTCACGTTGCAACGTTCCAGCGTCCGGGCCAGAACATCGGCACAGATCGCCGCGATCGAGATCGGGCGACCGCGCATCGAGCCCGAGTTATCCAGCAGCAGCGTCACCACTGTATCGCGGAACTCGGTGTCTTTCTCAACCTTGAAGCTTAGCGGCGTGGTCGGGTTGGCCACAACACGCGCCAGACGACCGGCATCCAGAATGCCTTCCTCACGGTCAAACTCCCAAGAACGGTTCTGTTGCGCCTGCAATCGGCGCTGCAGTTTGTTCGCCAGACGGCTGACGGCACCCTTAAGCGGCTCAAGCTGCTGATCCAGATAGGCGCGCAGCCGTTCTAATTCAGCAGGCTCGGCCAAATCCTCGGCTGCGATCTCTTCGTCATATGTGCCAAGGTAAACCTTGTAGTCCGGATCGGCCTCGGATGCAGGTGGCGGGGACGGCGGCTCCATCGGGGCCTCACCGTCAGGCATCTCGGCCTCATCGCCCATCTCATCTTCGGCCATCTCGTCCATCGAGACCTGGGCCTGAGATTGGTCCTGCTGCTCTTCCTGCGTTTGCTCGGGGGTCGCGTCGGCGTCCTGCTCGTCCTGATCATCCTGACCGGTGCTGTCGGGATCGGGTTGCTCCTCGGCGTCGTCCTCTGCCTGATCTTCCTGATCTTCGTCCAGCTCGTCCGGATCTTCGCCCAACTGGTCGCCATACCCTAGATCCTTGATCATCTGACGGGCAAACTTGGCAAACTCGGCCTGATCCGAGAGGATCTCCTGCAGGTTTTCCAGCGTGCCGCCAGCCTGCTCTTCGATGAAGCCGCGCCACAGGTTCATGATGTTCTCAGCCGCAGCCGGCAGGTCCCGCCCGGTCGCCAGATGGCGGATCAGATATCCTGCAGCAACCGATAGTGGTGCATCAGCGGGCTGCTTGCACTGGTCGTACCCACGGCGCAGCGCCTCATGCCCGATCTTGACATCGATGTTTGATGCGGTGCCGGGCATATCCCGCGCGCCCATCGCCTCACACCGGGCAACTTCCATGGCCTCATATAGATCCCGGGCCATATCACCCGGAGGCGCATAGCGATTATGGGTCGCATCGTCATGATATCGGCGCTGCAACGCCAAAGCATCCGCCGTGCCGCGCGCCAGCAAAACCTCTTCGCGAGTCATGCGCCGAGAAACCTGCGGCAAACGCATCGACTCGCCCGACAGACCCGAGGGGTCGACAGTATAGCTCACCGATAGTTCGGGATCATCGGCCATCACCTTGGTGGCTTCGGCCAAGGCCTTCTTGAACGGATCGGCGGGGTTGTCGTTTGGTTTAGACAATGAACGTACTCCAGATCATTGCTGCCAAGAAAAGCACTAAGAATTCCCAGCGCAGCCGTGTCAGGTGGACATGCTGCGGCGCCGTCATTTCTGAAGGCGCCGTCTTTTTCCAATCTACTTTGTCAAAAAGCCAAGCTGAATCAAGAACAACCCAGATAGATGCTATGACAAAGAAGATTATCACCCCAAACTCACGCTCGCCGCGCTTTCCGGCAGTTCCTCGTCGAAGCAACGCTGATAGAACTCGGCCACGGTCTGGCGTTCCAGCTCATCACATTTGTTCAAGAAGGACAGGCGGAAGGCGTAGCCGACGTCGCGGAAGATCTCGGCGTTTTGGGCCCAGTTGATCACGGTCCGGGGCGACATGACAGTCGACAGGTCGCCATTCATGAAGGCGGTCCGGGTCAGGTCGGCGACGGTGACCATTTGGCTGACGGTCTTGCGGCCCTTTTCGGTGTTGTAATGCGGCGCCTTGGACAGAACGATCATCGTCTCGGCATCGTGGCTAAGGTAGTTCAGCGTCGAGACCAGCGACCAACGGTCCATCTGTGCCTGGTTGATCTGCTGCGTTCCGTGATACAGGCCAGTTGTGTCGCCCAGACCGACCGTGTTCGCGGTGGCAAACAGGCGGAAGTTCGGGTTCGGCGTGATAATCTCGTTCTGGTCCAGCAAGGTCAGCTTACCGTCATGTTCCAGAACACGCTGGATCACGAACATCACGTCCGCACGACCTGCGTCGTATTCGTCGAAAACGATGGCAACGGGGTTGCGCAGCGCCCAGGGCAGGATGCCTTCGTGGAACTCGGTCACCTGTTTGCCATCACGCAGCTTGATCGCGTCCTTACCGATCAAGTCGATCCGGCTGATGTGGCTGTCGAGGTTCACACGGACGGCGGGCCAGTTCAGCCGGGCTGCGACCTGTTCAATATGGGTCGATTTGCCTGTGCCGTGATAGCCTTGGATCATCACACGACGATTGTGCGAGAAGCCTGCCAAAATGGCCAGCGTGGTTTCCGGGTCAAACTTGTAGGTAGGGTCGATCGCGGGTACGCGGTCACTGCGGTCAGCAAAGCCCTTGATCGCCATGTCGGTTTCAATACCGAACACGTCACGGACCGAAATTTCTTCGGTGGGTTTTGCGTTTACGTCGATCGATCCGTCAGCCATTCGCCTTGTCCTTATCCTTTGCCCCGCGTTGCCGGGTTTGAACTCGTGTGTGGTGCAACATATTGCGGGCAAGGGCAAGGGAAAGCCGTGCTGGTAGGTACTTAGGCGGATGTTTCTTTGAAACTGGCCTTATCGACGTTGCGTCCAATGGCTCGAGCTAATCTTTCAAATCTTGGACAGCTCGAATTTTGGGTCCAGAACGCCGCCACACAGTCCCGTGAAGCATTAACATTGCAATAATAATATATGATGAGTTAAATATGCATATATGATTGTGCAAAAGCGGTTCCCGGTTTTGTTTTTTATGAGTGTAGGTACAAATGTCGTTAGTAATCTCAGGTCCGACTTCTATCTCGATCCCCAGTGGGTCGACCTCGGTTATGGAGCAGTATACCACGACCAAAGCTGTGACTTGGAGCGTGACCGTAACTGGCGATGGTGGATTGGATCCATCAGACTACACTGTTTCGATTTCACCTAGTGGAGTTTTGACGGTTGAGCTAACTGAGGGGGCAGACATTCCCCCGAATACGCAACTCACGGTTCTAATACGCGCGACGACGGGGAACCCGGGAAATGGTAACAATGCCTCTCTCAGTGTGACAGTCGACCTTCCTGCCGGAACAGTGCCATGTTTCGTAAAGGGAACTTTGATTGAAACCGGGAAAGGTCCTTGCCCCGTCGAAGAACTATCGGTTGGGGACAAAGTTCGTGTTTCCAGCGGTGCGCTGTTGCCTATCCTTTGGATTGGCAAAAAGACCATGAGCGCAGAAGCGTTGCAGCGAAACCCGCGATTGCGCCCTGTTTGCATCCAGAAAGGGGCAATCGGAGACGGTTTGCCTGATCGTGATTTATACGTGTCCCCACAGCATAGGATTGTTCTCGAAGGGTGGCGCGCCGAATTGCTGTTTGGAGAGCCCAGAGTTTTTGCTGCGGCAATTCATTTGGTCAATGACAAAACAATTCGACAAGTGCGGCCCGATGAGGCCGTGACGTATTTCCACGTTGCCTGTGATCGCCATGCGATACTGATTTCGCATGGTTTGCCGACAGAAAGCTTGTTTCTGGGCGACATGGCGCTTTTGTCATTCGATCGCGAAGATGTCGAGGAGCTTGGTATGCTATTCCCGGATCGTTTCAGCCCTAAACCCACTTTGGAACAAACTCGCGTGCGGTGCCTAAAGCGCCCCGAAACAGAGGCGCTTTTGCGCATGTACGGTCGTCGATAAGCCGACTACCTAAAGTTCCGGCTGTCCTTGATCTGATCCCACGCCCAGACGACCTCTTGCAACTGCTCTTCCTGGGAACGGTCGCCGCCGTTCATGTCAGGGTGCAGCACCTTGATCAGCTTTTTGTACGCTTTGCGCACCTCGGCCTTGGTCCAGCTGTCGTTGGCTTCCAGAATTTCGATCGCGCGGCGTTCCGTGGGGGGCAGGCGACGACCGCCACCACCTGACGTGCGCCCTTTGTTTTGGGTGCTGTTTGCCCCAAGTACCTGATGCGGGTCTTCGATGCCCAGACGCGCCCATGCGCGCGCTTCGGGATCGCCCATTGGCTTTGTTTCGCGCTCCCACACTTTGTCCTTGGAGCGCTGGGCGTTCAGCTCGGCCTCGGTGGTGCCGTCAAAGAAGTTCCATTTGTTGTTGTATTCGCGAACGTGCTGCTGGCAGAACCAGAAAAAGTCGTCCAGAACGTCAGGGGCCTTGGGTGCACGGAACTTGCCCGGTTCTTCGCAACCTTCGTGATCGCAGATACGCGTCGAGGTTTCAGACGCGCCCGACATTCCGCGACGCCCGCGCGGGTTCTTTTTCTTCGAAGTGGATACGGACATATCAAATCCGAAGGGGTCTGACTTCACCATGTGCTCATCCTTAAGAACGCATCTTTTCGACTCGGAGGCAGCAGTTTAGTCTAAGCAGCCGAAAGTAGAAGAGGGGGGGCGGTAAAATTTTCGCCCGTGAGCAAAAAAATGACTGTTACCGACGAGATCCGAACCTGCCTGATGGCAGCCTTTGAACCGCGTGAGCTGGAAGTCGTGGATGACAGCGAAAGCCACCGAGGACACGCCGGGTTTCAAGAGGGCGGCGAAAGCCATTTCAACGTCCGTATTCGTGCCAGCGCTTTTCAGGGTCAATCCCGCGTCGCCCGCCACCGGGCCGTACATAAGGCACTGGGTGACATCGTGCCCCGCATTCATGCGCTGGCGCTGGATATTGATACCTGAACAGGCCCTTTGGTCGGTGCCTAGGCGACCAGAGAAATGGCCCTGTTAACCGCGATTCCCTGATTCACCGCGCGATAGGTGGGAAAAGGCAGCCGGTGCGTCGCATCAATGTCTCGCTGTATCCACTCTTGCTTTTCCAGGCGATGAAGCGACGTCGAAAGTGCGCGATCGGAAATCGTGATCAGACCGGATTTGAGGGTCGAGAACCGTTGGGGCCTGTCGGTCAACGCCAGAATAGGTGCCGTCCAACTGCGTCTGAGTAACGCGAAATCAGCGTCATCTGGCACGGCATTCACGATTCGGCTGGCGATTTCGGCCGCAGTTTCACCCGTTTGGGTCAATCGAAACTCGGGACGCAACGGATGACCGTGGCCGGGATTCCGTTCCAGAAAACCCAATTGAATCAAATGGTCAAGGCTTTGTGCAAAAGCGGTTCTGCCGGCGCTTGTCGCAGCCAGTAGCGGTGCCTGTCGTCCCGGCGTGCCTTCATGCATCAACGCCAGAATGTTCAGGGACCAGGCGCGGGATGTAAGCTTGACAAGAATCGTTATGTCCATAAAGTATAGTTACTTTAATTTTCGCCAAAAGGATAGTTCAATGCCACTCGTTTCACTGGAAAACACGATCACGCTCGCCATGTCCGTGCAAGACAGGCATGTCAGTGCCGAATGGTATCAGGCCAAGCTGGGGTTTGAGCTGATCCACCATATTGACGAGGCCGGTTGGAGCGAGATGAAGACCAAAACCGACGGTGTGACCTTGGGCCTGGGTGAACAGGCCGAGCCTGCGCCTGGCAATACGGTGCCGGTGTTCGGGGTGTCGGATATTGCGACGGCGCGTCAGGCGCTCGAATCCTCGGGCGTCAGGTTCGATGGGGCGACTGAAACGATCGAGGGCATGGTCAGCACCGCAACGTTCTACGACCCGGACGGAAATGCACTGATGCTGGCGCAGGATCTGAGCCAAGCAGCAAGCGCTGCCGAGTAAAATTCAGCTGCAGGCTATGAAAACCCGAGCAGACCGCTTAGGTCTGCTCTTTGTCCTTTTCGGACAGGTCTGTTGGCTTCAGGGTCAATGGCGGATCTTTGACCTCTTCTGAAATCGGTGCAGGGGCCTGCACTTCTTCTGGTCCAGGCACCGGCTGAGCCACGGGGGCATCGTCGCTGTCCTCAACCGCCTCACGCTCCGAAGAAAATTCAGCTGCAATCTCACGCCGAAACACCAGAACGTTGCGCCAGTTCACGGTGGAACTGGTCAGGCCAGCGCGTTCCTCGCTGGGCAGAAGTTCCGCACGCTGGTATTCCCAGCCATCCTGCCCCATCTGATTCAGGATCTGTTCGATCGACACTGCAAACCGCCCTTCGGCAGTTTTGACGCCCTTGGCCTTGGTGCCTTTCTGCGGGGCGGGGACAACTTTGTATTCGTAGCGCTGCATCAGATTTTCCTGGTTGCCGATCCCTGGCAATCTAACATGTTGTCGGGTTTCGAACAGTCATCATCGCCCATTGGGCAAATTCTGTTTTGTCTGTTGCGCCCCGCGCGCGGGGCCGGAGTGGTCCGCGCCAGATGCACGGACCACTCCGTTGCAGTTTCTTGAACCGAAAGGTTTACGAGCTCAGCTTTTTGCTGACCAACTCATTGACGGCTTTGGGGTTCGCCTTGCCGCCAGTTGCCTTCATGACCTGACCAACAAACCAGCCTGCCAGTTTGGGGTTCACCTTGGCTTTTTCGACCTGCGATGGGTTGGCCGCGATGATTTCGTCCAGCGCAGTTTCGATGGCACCGGTGTCGGTGACCTGTTTCATGCCGCGTTCTTCAACGATCTGTGCCGGGTCGCCGCCTTCGGTGTAGACAATCTCGAACAGATCCTTGGCGATCTTGCCAGAAATGGCGTCTGAGGCGATCAGATCGATGATCCCGCCCAACTGCGCAGGCGAAACCGGCGAGTCGGTGATGCTGTGGTCTTCTTTCTTCAGGCGACCAAACAGTTCGTTGATGACCCAGTTTGCGGCCAACTTGCCGTTGCGGCCTTTGGCGACCTCTTCGAAATAGGCAGCCGATTCCACCTCGGCTGTCAGAACAGATGCGTCATAATCCGTCAGGCCGAACTCGCTGATAAACCGCGCCTTCTTGTCGTCGGGCAGTTCGGGCAGTTTGGCGGCGATGTCGTCCACCCATGCCTGCTCAATCTCCAACGGCAGCAGATCTGGGTCAGGGAAGTAGCGATAGTCATGCGCCTCTTCCTTGGACCGCATCGACCGTGTTTCGCCCTTGTCCGGGTCATATAGCCGGGTTTCCTGATCGACCTTGCCGCCACCTTCAACGATGGCAATCTGACGACGCGCTTCGACTTCGATCGCTTGCTGAATAAAGCGCATCGAGTTCATATTCTTGATTTCGCAACGGGTGCCCAGATGCGAGAAGTCCTGCGTTTCCTGATACTTTTCATAGGCACCGGGTAGACAGATCGAAACATTGACGTCCGCCCGCAAGTTGCCGTTTTGCATGTTGCCATCGCAGGTGCCCAGATAACGCAGAATCTGGCGCATCTTGGCGATGTAGGCTGCCGCCTCTTCGGGGCCGCGAATATCGGGGCGGCTGACGATCTCCATCAGGCAAACACCGGTCCGGTTTAGGTCGACAAAGGACATATGCGGGTCCATGTCATGGATCGATTTGCCTGCGTCCTGTTCCATGTGGATGCGTTCAATCCGCACCATGCGTGCTGTGCCGTCGCCCATTTCCACCAGCACTTCACCTTCGCCCACGATGGGCTGGTACAGCTGAGAAATCTGGTAACCCTGCGGCAGGTCGGGATAGAAATAATTCTTGCGGTCAAAGGCCGATACCAGGTTGATATCCGCCTTCAGGCCCAGACCGGTTCGTACCGCCTGTTCAACACAATATTCATTGATCACCGGCAGCATTCCCGGCATCGCGGCGTCCACGAATGCAACATTCGAGTTCGGCTCAGCCCCGAATTGGGTCGATGCGCCCGAGAACAGCTTGGCATTGGACGAGACCTGCGCATGCACCTCCATCCCGATGACCAGTTCCCAATCGTGCTTGGCCCCGGCAATGGTTTTGGGTTTGGGCATTTCGTATGTCAGGTCGAGCATGGCGCGCCTCATTTCCGCAGAAGTCTAAGCCTGCGTATTAGGCCCGGCACGGCCTAGGGGCAAGGGGGAATCAGTGCCCGGATAGGCGCAAACCCGTCGGAGTAAAGGTCACATCCAATCCGCTGCGCAGCTCATCACGGAACAGATCGCCAATTGCACGCAGAGCATCGCGTTGCCCGCGGGCCGCAAACCGTTCAGGTGAATTGATCCGAACACTGTTGTTGAACCCATTTGCTGCATGGGCCCAAATCAACGGGTGCAATTCGGTCAGGTGGTCGCGGATCAGCCAGTTTGCAGCCTGGTGTATCTGGCTGCGCACCAGATCAGCCTTGTCGCACTGGCCAGCGCCGTTCTGGATCGTGATGGCACAGTATGCCGACAGCATGTTGACGGTTTGCTGGTCAGGGCGAAGGCGCAGAATATCGTGCATGCCTTCCAGGAAGAAATCGACATCCAGACGCGCGCAGGCCTCTTCGTCCAGAGCAATTGCATCGAACTGAACCCAAGTATAGCCTCCGGCCCCCCAGATGTCCCGGGTCTGGGCCGCCATACGAAGCGCCTGGACCTCAAGCTCGCCATAGCTTCCGAACCAGCGCGGCAGCAGGTGAGTGCCCATCGCGCGCATGTGTCGATGGTTCATCGGGTCGAGCTTGATCAACCGCTCGTATTCATCCGCTACCCGTGTGTTTGCTCTACGCTGACCCGCCAAAATTGCGCAGCCAGCCGAGGCGACAATGGGGCTCTCCGCTGCGGCCTCGCGACAATCGGGAAGGATTGCAGCTGCCCGATCGAAATGGGCGGCGCAGCGGGATTGGTGCAGCGAGGGAAGGGTTGCTTCGTTCGTTGTCCCGCGCCATGCCCATGCCATGTCAATGTGGGCCAAAGCGACAACCAAGGCGATCATCGGGTCGCCCGAGTGCGCGCGCATCTCGTCTTCCAATTCGGAAATGCCGTTCATGACATCAAATTCTGATAGCGCTTTGGCGTCAGACAGCGCGTGCTCTGCGGCCAGAACCACATCGGCTCGTGCCCCAAACGCCAGCAATTCGGCGACGGGCATTCCGTCGGGTGCAGTGTCCCGTGCGTCGTCTGCTTTGCGCATCAGGTCGGACAATTCTGCCCAGCGATCCTGCCTGGCCAGGAAACGGCCTTTTTCTATCGAGCTGCGCCCAATCTCATCCTGGGCCTGAACATCAGCCAATGGTATGTTCAGTTGCCCTTGGTCCGGCAACACGGGCGAAACAGCCGGGTCAGCGAAATACGCGCCGGATGCAGCGGGATGAGTAGTAGAAGATCGGGAACGGGACCAACGGTCCCTCAAAAACCAGAACATGGCGGCACTCGAAACAAACAAACCAGAAACTTGAGGGTAAGAGCTTTGCCGCAATCGGTGTCAAATTCAAGGTCTTTGAAGGGGACTGGTTAATATTTGCCTCTAATTTTTCAAAAATGAACCTATTGTTTCAAAATGCGACGAAGTGATGACGTTCAATTCGAAAACCAGCCTGTTGCAGGACCTGTTCGAAGTCCCTGTGATGCGGAGACGACTCATCAGGCAGCCGAATCCGTTTGCCGGATGTCAGAACCAGTGAAACGCGCACCGAGAAATCCCAGCGCGTGTCGAAGCGGAAATAATCAATGTCCGAACGATCAATTTCGGCCTCTCGGGTGCCGGTAAACCAGCGCAGTTTGTTCTGATCAAGAACCAGCCCTGCGCTGGTGTTCTGTGTGATATCCCAAATAGCCGGTAACGTAGGCAACGCCAACAGCGCCATCAGCCACCATGCCGCGTCGAACAGGATCACAAGTGCCAGCAAGGCCGCATAAACGCAGATCAGGACACCGACAGTGCGCGGTGCCCGGTTCTGACGTGTAAACTTGAATTCTGTCATGCGTTGAGAATGCGCGAAACCATTTCGGTCGTGTCGCGCGACAGGTCGGGCGTTTCTGCGATGCGGATAAGCTGTGCGCGGATCAGGTCCTGACGGTCCGCGTCATAGCGTTTCCAGGTCTGGAAGGCCGAACACATCCGCGCCGTGGTCTGCGGGTTGACAGGGTCCAGTTTGATCAGCCAGTCGGCCAGCAACGCATAACCCGCACCATCTGCGCGGTGGAAACCGGCGTGGTTCATCGCCAGCGCACCCATCACCGCCCGGAAACGATTGGGGTTTTTCCAGTTGAAATCGGCGTGCTCGGTCAGGGTGCGGGCGATGTCTGCCGTGGCCGCCGGCGAGGCCATCCCGACCTGAAGGGCAAACCATTTGTCCATCACCAAGCGGTCGTGCTGCCATTGTTCGTAGAATGCAGAAAGCTCGGCCTCGCCTTTGCTTGCGCGCAGCAGGCAGGACAGCGCGCTTAGCTGCTGCGTCATGTTGCCAGCCGCCGCGTATTGCTCGGCTGCCATTGCCGCACCATCAAGCCGTGACGTCAGGGCCAGTGCGGCATTGCCAAGCGAACGTTTGCCGGCTTGATCTGCATCGGGACTGTATGGTGCCTCGATTAAGGTTTCGCTGTGCAAGCGCGGCAGCAAGTCCTGAACGTGCTGCGCGGTTGCCTGCCGCAGTGTTTCTACCGCTGTCCAGATCGCCATCGGGTCAGGTGTTTCACCCCGGTCGAACAACGCAGCGGCCAGTTCGGATTGGGAAGGCAGACCCAGCATCAGGGCGCGATACGCCGGGTCCAATTCGCCGTCGCGCAGAACGGCCAGCACCCCGTCCAAGTAATCCGCACCCGGCGTTGCGTCTTCGAGGATCATGCGCAACAGCGTGTCCTGCGCCAATGACCGTCCCGCCTGCCACCGATTGAAAGGATCAGTGTCGTGGGCCAGAAGGAAGGCGCGTTCGGCATCGGTGTGATCGTGCTCAAGGATCACAGGGGCCGAGAAATCTCGCAGGATCGAGGCCATAGGTTTTGCCGCCAGCCCAGTGAATTGGAAGCTTTGTTCCGCCTCAGTCAGTTCCAGAACTTCGGTCGCGCGTACTTCGTCACCATTTTGTCCAAGCAAACCCACCGCGACAGGGATCACTTGCGGCAGCTTTTCGGACTGCCCAGGTGTTTCTTCGGTGTGCTGCGCCAATGTCAGCGTATATGTGCCGTCATTCCAATCTTCGCTCACTGTCACGCGCGGCGTGCCGGATTGGCTGTACCAGCGCTTGAACTGGCTCAGATCGCGGTCGGTGGTGTCCTCAAACACCTTGATCCAGTCTTCAATGGTGCAGGCTTGCCCATCGTGACGATCGAAATACAAATCCAAAGCCTTGGAGTAGGCCTCATCACCAACCAGACGTTTCAGCATACCGATGATCTCGGCACCTTTTTCGTAGACGGTCGCGGTGTAGAAGTTGTTGATTTCCTGAAAACTCTCAGGCCGGACTGGATGCGACAAGGGCCCGTTATCTTCGGGGAATTGCCGCGCGCGCAGGTCGATGGCGTCCTCAATCCGCTTTACCGGGGCCGAGCGAATGTCCGAGGTAAACTGCGCATCCCGGAAAACGGTCAGCCCTTCTTTCAGGCACAGTTGGAACCAGTCGCGGCAGGTGATCCGGTTGCCGGTCCAATTGTGGAAATACTCATGCGCGATGATCGCTTCGATCCGTTCAAAATTGGCATCGGTCGAGGTTTCGGGGCTGGCCAGAACAGCGGATGAGTTGAAGATATTCAACCCCTTGTTCTCCATCGCGCCCATGTTGAAATCGTCCACGGCAACGATGTTGAAAACGTCCAGATCGTATTCCCGACCATAGACGTCTTCGTCCCATTTCATGGACTTCCTCAGGGCTTCCATACCGAAATCGCATTTACCTTCATCGCCGGGACGGACCCAGAGGTTCAGCTCCACATCGCGACCCGACATGGTGGTGAACTGGCCGGGATGGGCGATCAACTCGCCCGCGACCAGCGCGAACAGGTAAGCGGGTTTGGGCCACGGGTCGGTCCATTCTGCCCAACCTTCGCCTTTGCCCGAAGGGTTGCCGTTGGACAGCAAAACAGGCAGATCACCATTGATGCGCACAGTGAAGGTGGACATCACATCAGGGCGGTCAGGGTAGAAGGTGATCTTGCGGAAACCTTCGGCCTCGCACTGAGTGCAGTACATGCCGTTCGACATATATAGGCCTTCGAGCGCCGTGTTATTGCCGGGATCGATCTCAACCTCGGCCTCCCAGATAAATGGCGCGTCGGGGGCGGCAACGGTCAGGCCCCTGTCGGTAATCTCGGGAGTGATATCCGCACCGTCGATGGATGCGCGGATCAGCTTGAGGTCTTCGCCGTGCAGGAAGAACGTCTTGTCGCTGGCCTCCGGGTTCGGGCGAAATGCGATGCGAGAGGTGACGCGGGTTGCGTGAGCGGCCAGATCGAACGTCAGGTGCACGCTGTCCACCAGATAACCAAAGGGTGTGTAGTCTTTTAGATAGATCGTCGTTGGGGCAGCGTCGCGCATCAGGGGCCTCGCGTGATTTTGTGTTTGCGCGAACGTATGGGCTGTGGCGGTTGGCTGCAAGCGGTGCGATCCGCGCGTCGGAATGTCCCGAAAATTGATTTTGGTAAGTCTTTTTGACCGCGACGCTGCGGCGCACGTTGCCTATCGGAAACTTTCGTCCTAAATGCTGACGGCATACAGTCGTGCACATTCCCGGGAGAAACAAAATGAGCAGCAGACAGGCGCGCAGCGGATTGCAGGTGGATACGGTTCTGGCCGAGTTCATCGAATGCCAAGCCCTGCCGGGAACCGGTGTCACAGCAGATGCCTTCTGGGATGGTCTGGCGCGCATGGTCGCCGAGCTTGGCCCCAAGAACCGCGCCTTTCTGGCCAAGCGGCAGGACATTCAGGGCAAGGTCGATGCATGGCATCTTGAGCGCCAAGGGCAGGACCACGACGCCGAGGCCTATCAGGCTTTCCTGCACGAGATCGGCTATCTGGTTGAGGAAGGTGCGGATTTCCAGATTGAAACCGCCAATGTCGACCCCGAGATCGCCTCGATCCCCGGACCGCAGCTTGTTGTTCCGATTACCAATGCGCGATTTGCACTGAACGCAGCCAATGCACGTTGGGGCAGTCTGTATGACGCGCTTTATGGAACGGACGCTATGGGTGATTTGCCTGCGGCTGGCGACTACGACGCGGCGCGCGGCGCGCGGGTGATTGCCTGGGCAAAGGGGTTTCTGGATGACGCCGTTCCATTGGCAAATGGCTCGTGGGCGAATGCGCCTGAACTGCGGGTTGAAGAGGGGGCATTGGTGCCCGCACTGACGGACGCTTCGCGATTTGTTGGCTATGGCGGTTCGACTGAGAACCCCGATTTTGTGCTGCTGAAAAACAACGGTCTGCACATCAAGATCGTGATCGACCCGTCCAGCAACATCGGGGCGGCGGATCCTGCTGGCATTTCCGATGTTTATCTGGAATCCGCCCTGTCCACGATCATGGATTGCGAGGACTCGGTTGCGTGTGTCGATGCCGAGGACAAGGTTGTTGCCTATGGCAATTGGCTGGGTCTGATGAAGGGCGACCTGACAGAAGAGGTCGCGAAAGGTGGCAAGATCTTTACCCGTAAACTGGCCCAGGACCTGAGCTTTACTGCAGCATCCGGTGGGGCAGCCAGCCTGAAGGGTCGTTCGCTGATGCTGATCCGCAACGTCGGGCATTTGATGACAAACCCTGCTGTGTTGGATGAACAGGGCAATGAGATCGGCGAAGGGTTGATGGATGCACTCTGCACGACGCTGATTGCCATGCACGATCTTAAGCGAGACGGCGGAAATTCGGTCCAAAGCTCGGTCTATGTGGTGAAACCCAAAATGCACGGCCCGAAAGAAGTCGCGTTCTCTGTCGAGATTTTTGACATGGTCGAAGACATCCTTGGCCTGCCGCGCAATACCGTGAAGCTGGGCATCATGGATGAAGAACGCCGCACGTCGGTCAACCTCAAGGAATGCATCCGCGCTGCGAAATCGCGGGTGGCCTTCATCAACACCGGTTTTCTTGACCGGACTGGGGATGAAATTCACACCTCGATCGAAGCTGGACCAATGCTGCCCAAGGGCGACATCAAGAACACGCCCTGGATCGCGTCTTATGAAGATCGCAACGTAGATATCGGTCTGTCTTGTGGCCTGAAGGGCAAGGCACAGATTGGTAAGGGCATGTGGGCTATGCCCGACCGGATGGGTGATATGCTGGAGCAGAAGATTGGCCACCCGAAATCCGGCGCGACATGCGCCTGGGTGCCTTCGCCGACAGCCGCGACACTGCACGCGACGCACTATCACAAGATCGACGTACTGGCGCGCCAGGATGAACTGGCTGCTGGTGGCGCGCGGGGGACGCTGGGGGACTTGCTGACCATTCCGCTGCTGGGCGGTCGAAGCCTTAGCGAGGACGAGATCGCCCGCGAGATCGAGAACAACGCGCAGGGCATTCTTGGATACGTGGTGCGCTGGGTTGATCAGGGTGTTGGCTGTTCGAAGGTGCCGGATATCAACGATGTCGGTCTGATGGAGGATCGTGCGACCTGCCGGATTTCATCTCAGGCGCTGGCCAACTGGTTGCACCATGAAGTTGTCTCGGAAGGGCAGGTCATGGCTGCGATGCAAAAAATGGCTGCTGTGGTGGATCGCCAGAACGAAAATGACGCAGACTATCGCCCGTTGGCACCCGGTTTCGACGGAATTGCTTTCCAAGCGGCTTGTGATCTGGTCTTCAAGGGGCGTGTGCAACCCTCGGGCTATACCGAGCCGGTCCTGCATGCCCGCCGGTTGGAACTGAAAGCCAGCCTTTAAACCAACAGGAACGATAGGACACGATATGGGAGTTTCCCTCCGCAAAGCCCGCACCATCATCCGAAAGACCCTTGAAAAGGGGCACGAAATGGAGCTGAAACCCCTTTCCGTCGTCGTTCTTGATGCAGGCGGCCACGTAATCGCATTTGAACGCGAAGACGACGCGGCCCCCGGTCGGTTCGCGATTGCGCATGGCAAGGCCTATGGCTCGGTGATGCTTGGCCTGGCTGGCACCGCGCAGATGCAGCGGGCCGAAGCGCAGGCCTATTTTATGGCAGCTGTGAATGGCGTCTATGGCGGGCAGGTCGTGCCAGTTCCGGGTGGTGTGTTGCTGCGCGACAAAAAGGGCGCAGTGATCGGTGCGGTCGGCGTGACCGGCGATACGTCCGACAATGATGCCGCAGCGGCATTGGCCGGGATCGAAACTGCCGGCCTGATTGGCGAGATCTGAACCTGATGACTGGCGGAGAGCCTTTTGGGCTCTCCGACCCAATGCGATGTTCGTGCAAAGCCACAAAAACGGGCAATGTCCAAAGTACCAGACAAAGCGCGATCATTTTCCAACATGTGCACAGTTGAACAAGAGCTTGCGCTGACACGCAGGGCCTGTGCTATTGCGCGCTGTTCTTGCGGTCGATAGTTTTTAGAAAGCAAACAGAAAACGCAGGAACGCAGCATGTCTCGACCCGTCGTCGGTATCATCGGCAACTCGTACTTGATGAATGATCAATATCCGACCCATGCCGGTGGCACGATGAACTCGGACGCGGTTGCCAATGTTTCGGACTGTCTGCCGCTGCTGATCCCAGCCGATCCGCGCTATGTCTCGGTCGATGAGCTGCTTGAGGTCTGCGACGGATTTCTGCTGACCGGCGGGCGCCCGAATGTACATCCCGAGGAATACGGCGAGTCCGCGACCGAGGCCCATGGCGAGTTCGACCGGGCGCGCGATGCCATTACCCTGCCGCTGGTGCGATCCTGTGTGGAGCGTGGGCAGCCCTTCTTTGGCATCTGTCGAGGGTTCCAAGAGGTCAACGTGGCGATGGGCGGGACACTGTACCCGGAAATTCGCGATCTGCCGGGTCGGATGAACCACCGCATGCCGCCCGATGGGACTCTGGAAGAGAAATTTGCCCTGCGACATGTCGTTGCGCTTAACGAAGGCGGTCGATTCCACCGCTTGATGGGCGCGACCGAAGTGATGACGAACACGTTGCACGGACAGGGGATCAAATCGGTTGGGCGTCGGGTTGTGATTGATGGTCAAGCCCCCGATGGAACGCCCGAGGCGATATACATTCAGGACGCGCCCGGATTCACGTTGTCAGTGCAATGGCACCCGGAATGGGATGCTGAAAATGATCCCGTGTCCCGCCCTTTATTCAAGGCATTCGGTGCTGCTGTACATGCATGGGCAACCGGGTCGGATAGGGCGTTGGTCCAACAATCCGCGTAAGTCCTGCGCCGATCCGAGAGAGAGGGTCCGGACCGGCGCAGCGCGATCAAACCAGCAGATTGAACTGATTGATCAAAGGCAGGGTGCGTGCGCGCTCACCCGTCAGGTCAAAAAGGGCATTGCCAAGGGCCGGCATGGACGGGGGTGTCCCCGGTTCGCCAACGCCACCCATGTGGTGGTTGGTTTCCAGAATTTTCACCTGGGTCACCGGAGCATTGTGCATCCGCAGAGCGTCGTAGTCGGGGAAGTTGTATTGTTCGACCTCACCGTCCGAGAATGTGATCTCACCCATCACGGCCGCCGACAGGCCATAGATCATGCCGCCGAACATCTGCGCCTCGACTGTGCCGGGGTCCAGGGCCAGACCGACGTCACAGGCGATCCATGCCTTGGAGATACGGATAGTGCCGTCCTCATCGACGACCTCGATCACCTGAGCGACCGGCGTGCCAAAGCTATAGGTCATCGCCACACCGCGCCCGACACCGTCCGGGGTTTCTCCGGTCCAGCCGGACATCTCTTTCACAGCCTGTAGGCAGCCTGCCGATGGCGCGTGCTCGTCCCTAGCCAATTCCAATCGGAACTCCAGCGGGTCACGACCTGCGGCATGGGCCATCTCGTCCAAGAATGTCTCATGGAAGAATCCATTGTGGCTGTTCCCGACCGAACGCCAGAAGCCGACGGGAATATCCAGATCGGCGATGTGCCCGCTCATGCGATAGTTGGGCACCGCGTAGGGTTGGTTAAAAAACCCTTCGACCAGCACTTTGTCAGGGCCGCCAGCCGGCAAGCCAGTATAGCGCTGAACCGCTTGTTGCGTGCAGGATTGCGCTGCGACCTTGCCGTCAATCAGAACGGCTTGGCCGTCTTTGACTGCGCCCCGCATCCGAGCCATCGCGCCGGGGCGATAGTAGTCGTGGCGCATGTCTTCTTCGCGGCTCCAGGTGGTCTGAACAGGAACGCCGGGCATGGCCATCGCGACCTTTGTGGCGATCTCGCCAAAGTCCAGCTCACCCCGGCGGCCAAACCCTCCACCCAGATAGGTAGTGTGGATTTGAACGGCGTCTTTATCCAGGTTGGCCGTGTTGGCCACGCGTATCTGGACAAGAGTCGGGGCCTGATTGCCGCACCACAATTCCAGCGCCGATCCCGTGAACAGCGCTGTGGCGTTCATCGGCTCCATCGTGGAATGGGCCAGATAGGGCACCGTATATTCGGCCGTGATTTCGGTGGCGCCGTCGGGCAGAGTGTCAACATCCCCGTCATCGCGCATGGTCGAATTGGGGGACGCGTCGAATGCATTGGCAATTTCGGTGAAAATGGCGTCGGTTTCCGGCGGGTAGGGGGCGTCGCCCCAATCTACGTCAATCGCCTCGACGGCCTGAATGGCCAGCCATGTGTTGGTGGCAATAACAGCCACGCCGTTGCCCAGATCAACCACTTTTTCAACGCCCGGCATCTGTTCGGCCGCGCTGGCATCAAAGCCTTTCATCTCGCCGCCCAGCTTGGGATTGATCCGGACCGAGGCGAATTTCAGACCCTCGGGGCGCACATCGATCCCGAACTCAGCCGTTCCGGTGGATTTGCCGACCACATCCACACGCGGCAAGTTCCGCCCCAACAAGCGCCAGTTGGACGGATCGCGCAGCTCGACCTGCGGAGGTTCGATCTGACCCGCGGCTTCCGCTAGTTCGGTGTACGGAATGCGAGTTCCATCAGGCGCAATCACCGCGCCGTTTTCGGTTTTCAGTTCGGAACGATCCACGCCCAGCCGATCGGCTGCCGCCTGCTTCAACGTTTCGCGTGCGGTCGCTCCGGCCTCGCGCATACGCTCGAACCCGTCCTTCATCGAAGTCGACCCGCCAGTGACCTGCAAGCTCAGCGTTCGGCCAAGAACGCCCAGAGCCTCACCGAGATTGTGCTGGAAGTCAGAGATGTCATAGCCCTTGTTCGGCAACCCTTCACCAACAAGTGCCGAGTTATAGTAGGCCGCAGCCGCTGGCCCATGTAGAACGCGGATCTGGTCCAGTTCCACGTCCAACTCTTCGGCGATCAATGCCGCCCACGTGGTCATCACGCCCTGTCCCATCTCGGCGCGTGGTGCGAATAGAGTGACGCCTTGCTGGTCGATTAGAACAAAGGGGCTGAGTGCGGTTTCTCCCTCTGCTGGTTTCAGCGGATTGGCGGCTGGACGGCTGACGTAGTAAGCGCCAAAGGCCACGCCCCCGACAATCGCTGCTGAGCCGATCAAGAAAGTACGACGGAGGATTTTTCCAACGGATGCCATCGTTTATGCCTCCTTCAGCTTGGATGCAGCGTCGTGGATAGCTGCGCGGATGCGGGGGTAGGTGCCACAGCGACACAGGTTGCCTTGCATGGCATCATCGATTTCTGTGTCTGAAGGTGCAGGGTTTTCTGCCAACAGAGCGGCAGCCTGCATGATCTGGCCTGACTGGCAGTAACCACATTGCGCTACCTGATGATCCACCCAGGCCTGTTGAATTGCAGCCATCGCGTCCGGCGTGCCAATCCCTTCAATCGTGGTAACATCCCCCCAGACATCTGACAGCGCAACCTGGCATGACCGAACTGCTTTGCCATCAATGTGCACTGTGCACGCCCCGCAGGCAGCAACGCCGCAGCCGAATTTGGTGCCCGTCAGTCCGACTTCATCACGCAGAACCCAAAGAAGGGGTACGTCATCGGGAAGGTCGATTTGGTGTTGGTTTCCGTTGATCTTCAAGTCGGTCGCCATGGCGCACCTCTCGTAGCTGTGGCTGGTTTCTGACATAATTGGTGAAAAATGTCAGTATGTCAATTGACAAAATGAACAGAAAATGTCACGAGTTTAAGAATGGCAGATGCAGCAGAAGATTCACGGCAGCAGGCGATCCTGAACTCAGCTTTTCAGGCCTTCGCCACCTATGGATTCCGAAAAACCTCAATGGATGACATAGCGCGGGGCGCGAGGATGTCCCGGCCGGCCGTTTATCTGCATTTCAAGAACAAAGAGGCGATCGTCACCAGGCTGACCGAGCATTACTATGCCGAGAAGATCGCCGCCGTCGCTGCGGCGCTGACTGTGTCGGGTTCGGTTTCGGACGTGTTGAAGGATGCCGTTCAAGCCCAAACCGAGGGGATGGCAATGATCCTTGCATCGCCCCACGGGCTTGAAATGCTGGATGCGACCAAATCCATGTCGTCAGATATCATTTCGCAAGGCGAGGCTGAATTGGCCCGCCTGTATTCCGAGTGGTTGACACGCGAACATAAAGCCGGGCGCGTAAGATTACTGGCGGATGCCGGCGAGACGGGCAAAACGATAACCGCTACTCTCAAGGGGCTGAAGGCAAGCGCTATTGGCGCGGAAGAATATGAAACCCGTGTTGCCCAGTTTGCCGCTCTGATAGGAGCTGGGCTAGAAGTCAGGTAACGCGCTGACGCACCTTGAATTCTGGTGCGTCCCACAGGCGGTTCTGCATGATGTCCGCCAAGATTTCGACTGCATTTTCAACATCCTGCTCATCAATGTACAGCGGCGTGAAGCCAAACCGCATGATGTCAGGCGCGCGGAAGTCTCCGATCACACCGTGGGCAATCAGGGCCTGCATGGCGGCATAGCCGTCGGCAAATCGGAAAGACACCTGACTACCGCGCTGGGCAGGATCACGCGGGCTTGCCAGTTGCAAATCGGGGCAGGCGGATTCGACACGTTTGATGAACAACTCGGTCAATTCAATGGATTTGGTCCGTACGTCCTGCATGTCAGCCATATCCCATATGTCCATCGCCGCGGATAGGGCGACCATCTGAAGGATCGGAGGCGTACCGACACGCATTCTTTCGATCCCGTTGCCGGCACGATAGTCCAGATCAAAGGCAAAAGGCGACTCGTGGCCCAACCACCCGGACAAAGCGGGGCGCACCTGTTCCGTCAGGCGCGGGGCGACATAGATGAATGCGGGCGCACCCGGCCCGCCGTTCAGGTATTTGTAGGTACAACCAACCGCGAAATCTGCATTGCATGCCGCCAAATTGACGGGAATCGCGCCAGCTGAATGGGCTAGGTCCCAGACTGTCACTGTACCGTTTGCATGGGCAAGTTCTGTCAAGGCTTTCATGTCGTGGATCCGGCCCGAGCGGTAATCCACCTCGGTCAGCATCAAAACGGCTACATCCTCGGTCACATTTTCAGCTACGTCTTCCGGTGCGACGACGCGCAGTTCATATTCCGGCCCGAGTGAGCGAAGCAGGCCATCCACCATGTAGAGGTCGGAAGGAAAGTTACCGTTGTCCGAAAGCACGACCTTGCGGTCCGGGCACAATTCCAGCGCTGAAGCAACGGCCTGGTAAACCTTGATCGACAGGGTGTCACCGGTGACGATACTACCGGGTTCTGCGCCAATCAGCCGTCCGATGCGATCACCCAAACCGGTCGGCATCGACATCCAGCCTGCCTTGTTCCAGCCGGTGATCAGCATCTGCCCCCATTCCTGAACCATCATGTCATTAACCCGAACTCCGGCCGCTCGGGGAAGCGGTCCAAGCGAGTTGCCGTCCAAATAAACGACGCCTTGGGAAAGGTTGAACATGGCTTTGGTCGCGGCAAAGTCGGTCATCGTTTTCTCATCATTGTGTGGGCAATTGTTGATGCAAAATGGCTATCTGATCCAAAAGCGGCTGTCCATCATCGAAGACCCTCTCTGCAACCATGTCCGGACGCGAGCCGATTGCACGGCTGCGACCAACTGTGATTTTGCTTTTCCCAGCGAAAAGCGGTAGGTCATCGGACAAAAGCGACATTTTGTCCCGCCCGGATATGAAAGACTGCCTGACATGCGAAAAATCGACGTCCCTCCGGTGTGGTTGCTGGGCTTTGCGGTGCTGGCATGGCTGCAGGCGCGGCATATGCCGATGGGGCTGTCGCTCGACAATGGGTTTGTCGATTTGCTCAGCGGTGTTCTGATCGGGGGCGGCATCATCCTGATCGTCTTGGCTGCGGCCGAGTTTCGCCGCCACCGCACCACGATCATCCCGCATGAAATGCCAACATCGCTGGTGCAATCGGGGATATTTAAGCGTAGCCGAAACCCCATATACGTTGGCGATGTGCTGATCTTGTCCGGCCTGATACTAAGGTTTGATGCGGTTGCATCACTGGTTCTGATTCCGATTTTCGTGTGGCTTTTGGAACGTCGATTCATCATGCCCGAAGAGGACCGTTTACGCAGAACTTTTCGCGCCGACTTTGCCCGATATGAGCGCCAAACCCGCCGATGGATATGAAGTGATGTGGTAATGACACAACGTAAACATGCTGCGCTTGCGAAATAATGTTGCGCAGGATACACCTTTGCTTAACAAACAATACCGACCACCCGCTCGGTCAGAGTGAAAATTAGGGGGACTGCCAGTGAAGATAGGCACACCGAGAGAGATTTATGACGGTGAGAACCGTGTTGCGATGACGCCAGAGTCAGCGTTGCAGCTTCAGAAGTTGGGCTATGAATGTCTGATTGAGAAGGGTGCTGGTGCTGCGGCTGGATTTTCGGATGCGTCGTATGAGGCAGCGGGGGTTGAGGTCGTCAAGACGGCTGCGTCGCTGTGGAAGCAGGCCGACATTGTTGCCAAGGTGCGTCAACCGAACGAGGCTGAGCTGAAGCGTCTGACCAAGGGTAAGACGTTGATTTCCTTCTTCAACCCTGCGGGCAACGAAGAGGGGATGGAAGCGGCCAAGGCCAAGGGTGCCAATGTCATCGCCATGGAAATGGTGCCGCGGATCAGCCGCGCGCAGAAGATGGACGCGCTGTCGTCGATGGCCAATATCGCCGGTTACCGCGCGGTGATCGAGGCGGGCAACAACTTTGGCCGTTTTTTCACCGGTCAGGTGACGGCTGCCGGTAAGGTTCCGCCTGCGAAGGTGCTGATCGTTGGGGCCGGTGTGGCTGGCCTGGCGGCCATCGGCACCTCGACCTCGCTGGGCGCGATCACTTACGCGTTCGATGTGCGCCCCGAAGTGGCTGAACAGGTCGAATCGATGGGGGCCGAGTTCGTCTATCTGGATTTCAGTGAGGATCAGCAGGACGGTGCCGCCACCGGCGGTTATGCCAGCGTTCAATCCGAGGAATTCCGCGAGGCGCAGCTTGCCAAGTTCCGCGAGCTGGCACCCGAGATGGACATCGTGATCACCACCGCGCTGATCCCGAACCGCGAAGCGCCCGAGCTTTGGACCAAGGATATGGTCGAGGCGATGAAGCCGGGCTCGGTCATTGTTGACCTTGCGGCGGAAAAGGGCGGCAACTGCAAGCTGACCGTGGCGGATGAGAAGATCGTGACCGACAATGGCGTGACCATCATCGGCTATACCGACTTCCCCAGCCGGATGGCGGCGCAGTCCTCGTCGCTCTATGCGACCAACATCCGTCACATGATGACTGACCTGACGCCTGAAAAGGACGGTCAGATCAACCACGACATGGAAGATGACGTGATCCGCGGTGCGACTGTGACCTTTGAAGGCGACATCACCTTCCCGCCGCCGCCGCCTAAAGTGCAGGCGATCGCGGCCCAGAAGAAACCGGAAGTCAAGGAGCTGACCCCGGAAGAGAAAAAGGCGCAGGAAATTGCGGCCTTCAAGGCGCAGACCAAGCAGCAGTTCACCCTGCTGGGTGTCGGTGGCGCGCTGATGCTGCTGGTGGGGCTGATCGCTCCGGCCAGCTTCATGCAGCACTTCATCGTCTTTGTGCTGGCCATCTTCGTGGGCTTCCAGGTGATCTGGGGCGTCGCGCACAGCCTGCACACACCGCTGATGGCGATCACCAACGCGATCTCGTCGATCATTATCGTTGGGGCTGTGATGCAGATCGGATCGGGGTCGATCCTGGTCATTCTGCTGGCGGCGCTGTCCATCTTCATGGCCGGGATCAACATCTTCGGCGGCTTCCTCGTAACCCGGCGCATGCTCGCCATGTTCCAGAAATCTTAAGGAGGCCGGGCACATGGAATTTGGCTTCACTACTGCCGCCTACGTTGTTGCGGCTGTTCTGTTCATCCTTTCGCTCGGCGGCCTGTCGAACCAGGAAAGCGCCAAGCGCGCGGTCTGGTATGGCATCGTCGGTATGGCGCTGGCGGTCTTCGCCACGCTGGTTGGTCCCGGTTCGGGTCTGTGGCTGCTGTCGCTGCTGCTGATCGCGGGCGGTGGTCTGATCGGTCAGTACGTCGCACAGCGCGTGCAGATGACCGAGATGCCGCAGCTGGTGGCTGCGATGCACTCGCTGGTTGGTCTGGCGGCTGTGTTCGTCGGATACAACGCGCATTTTGAAGTTCTGAACGTCGCCGAGGTGATGGCAGTCTCGGATGCATCGAAAGAAGTTCTGTACACGGGTCTCGGAGGGTTTGCCAAACTGATCGCCAAGAAAACCCCGGCGGAATTGTCGATTCTGCATGTCGAACTGTTTCTGGGCGTCTTCATCGGTGCGATCACCTTTACCGGGTCGGTCGTGGCTTATGGCAAGCTGGCGGGCAAAGTGACGTCTGCGGCAACCAAGCTGCCGGGCGGTCATGCGCTGAACGCGGCGGCGGCAGGTCTCTCGCTGATCTGTCTGATCTGGTACACCGCATCGGGCGGCTTCTTCCCGCTGTTCCTGATGACGCTGGCGGCGCTGTTCATCGGCTATCACCTGATCATGGGTATCGGCGGTGCCGACATGCCGGTGGTTGTGTCGATGCTGAACAGCTACTCGGGCTGGGCGGCTGCGGCGATCGGCTTCAGCCTCGGCAACGACCTACTGATCGTGGTTGGTGCGCTGGTGGGCTCGTCGGGTGCGATCCTGTCCTACATCATGTGTAAGGCGATGAACCGTCATTTTGTCAGCGTTATCCTGGGCGGCTTTGGTGGCCCACAGGGTGAACAGATGGCGGTTGAGGGCGAGCAGATCGCCATCGAAGCCGACGGTGTGGCCGCAGCGCTGAACGATGCTGACAGCGTGGTGATCATCCCCGGCTACGGCATGGCGGTGGCGCAGGCACAGCAATCGGTCAGCGAACTGGTCCGCAAGTTGCGGGCGCAGGGCAAGAATGTGCGCTTTGCGATCCACCCGGTCGCGGGCCGTCTGCCTGGCCACATGAACGTGCTGCTGGCCGAGGCAAAGGTGCCATACGACATCGTGCTGGAAATGGACGAGATCAACGACGACTTCCCCGAAACGGATGTGGCCATCGTCATCGGCTCGAACGACATCGTGAACCCAGCGGCGCAGGAAGACCCCAACAGCCCCATCGCCGGCATGCCGGTTCTGGAATGCTGGAAGGCCAAGCAGGTCTTCGTGTCCAAACGCGGCCAGGGCACCGGGTACTCGGGCATCGAAAACCCGCTTTTCTTCAAAGAAAACACCCGCATGTTCTACGGCGACGCAAAGGCAAGCCTCGACAAACTACTGCCCATGATCGAATAAGCCGGGTCAGTAAAACTATCGTAAAGGCGCCCCAGTGGGCGCCTTTTCTGTTTTTGGTGTATCCTGAATTGAAAAGGAGGTGCCCGATGGAAAAAGTGAACGGCATAGGCGGCGTGTTCTTTCGCGCTCGTGATCCCGAGGCCTTGAGCGCGTGGTATGAAAAGCATCTGGGCGTAAATCACTATATCCCGGAGCCATGGAAACAGCGCGAGGGTTACACAGTCTTCGCCCCCTTTGCGCAGGACACCGCGTACTTCGGAAGATCCGAGCAGCAGTGGATGATCAATTTTCGTGTCGATGATCTGGCCACCATGATTGCGCAGTTTGAAGCCGCAGGGATCAAGGTTGAAACCAACGCAGAGTGGGACAGTGAGGTTGGCCAGTTCGCGCGCATCCATGACCCAGAGGGCAACCCGATCGAGCTGTGGCAGCCAAATCAATGAGATAGCGGGTTTGTATACCGTAGTATCCTTGTAAGTATATGAAATAAAAAGAGAATTGATGAATTTTATAGGTGTCGTATAGTGCCTCGGACGAAACGGAGCCCAAGATGACGCCGATAGATGACCATCCGCTGCGCTATGCGCTGGCCAATGAATTGCACGCCCGTCCGTTTCCGGTGGCGGCAATGCCCTGTACTGTGGTCTTTCTTGCGATCAAGAAATCTGTCGCCGCCGTCGCACGGGACCGCCGCGAGGATCTGGATCACCTCATCGACCTTCTCGACCGCCACGGTGCTCAGCATCCGCAGCCGGACGCCACGCACTATGCCGGGCAAATCGGCCGCCATTGGTTGAAGTGGGAACAACATACCGAGTTCGTGACCTATACGGCCATCGCCCAGAACGTCAGCGAGCGTGCGTTCAACCCGGCTGATTTTGAGGTTTTCCCCCCAGACTGGTTGATGGCTAGCCCCGGTCAGCGGGTCACGTCGGCCATGGTGCGTGTTGTCGAACGCGAAGGCGACGAGGTGATCAAATCCAAGCTGCTGGATTGGTTTGAACCAGAAAGCCTGGCTGTTGCTCGGGTGCTGGATGACGCAGCTGTTTGTGCAAGTGATTTTCGTATAGATCCGGCAGGGCACATGCGGTTTGCACTGTTTGTCGCGAATGGTACCGGGCGGCGCAGGACGGGACGGATCGTCCAGCGTTTGTGTGAGATCGAGACCTACAAGGCAATGTCTATGCTGGGTTTTGCGCGGGTCAAACAGCTGATGCCTCGCATCGGAAAGCTGGATGAAAAGCTGACGCGCCTGATGGGGCAGATGACCGACAATTCTGCCCAACCCGACGAGTTGCTACAGGACTTGCTGTCGACCTCGATCGAACTGGAAACTTTGGCGGCGCAGTGTTCGTTCCGGTTCGGAGCCACGGGTGCCTATGAGGCCATCGTAAATCAGCGGATTGAGGTCCTGCGCGAAGAGCGTTTTGAAGGCGGTCAGAACTTTGCGGACTTTATGATGCGCCGATACGACCCGGCGATCCGTACGGTGAAATCCACGGAACGTCGCCTGCAAGCCCTGTCTGATCGAGCCATCCGTGCGGGGGAGTTGCTGCGAACCCGTGTCGATGTTGAGCGCAGCGCGCAGAACCAGGCCCTGTTGGAAAGCATGGATCGCCGCGCCGATCTGGCCTTGCGCCTGCAGCACACGGTCGAGGGGCTTTCCGTGGTCGCGATTAGCTATTATGCCGTATCGCTGGTCAGCTATTTGCTCTTCCCCCTGACGGGTGCCGGGATCAGTAAAGGGATGTTAAGCGCAGCGGTGACGATTCCGGTTGTCTTGGCGGTATGGTTTGCCGTTCGCAGGATTCGAAAGCGGTTGGAGTAGATCCGTATTTGCCTTTGGACCTGCGAGTTGTACAACAAACGCGTTTGACACTTGGGTCGAGGAATTCTCTGTGATTGGAATCGTGTCGGCGTGGCGGGCCGTGGCCGCCATGTTCATATTGAATGGCGCATTGTTCGGCATCTGGGCATCGCGCATTCCAGCGGTTCGGGACAAACTGGACCTGACGCATGAGACACTGGGATATGGCCTGTTGTTCATGGCGGCGGGCGCAGTGTGTTCATTTCCGATTACAGGCCGGTTGACCGACAGGTTCGGCGCGGTGGTTCTGACGCGGTACATTGCCGTTCTCTATACGGTTTCTTTGGTGCTTCTGGCCCTCGCGGGTAGCTTCTGGTCGCTTGCGGCTTTTTTGTTTGTATTCGGGGCTTTCCACGGCTCGATGGATGTGGCGATGAACGCCTGGGCGGCGGAGGTTGAGCAGGTGTACAAGAAACCCGTGATGTCATCATTCCACGCGATGTGGAGCCTTGGGGCAGGATTGGGTGCCCTCAGCGGATTTGCCGCGGTGCAAGTGGGGCTGACGGTGATCCAACATTTTTTATTGGCGGGCGGGATCGTCGTAGGGCTGGCATTGGCATCGTCATGGGTACGCTGGACATCGCGCCGCGCGGCCGTGTCCAGAGGCAAGGTTTTTGCATTGCCTTCAGGCGCATTGATCCTTGTGGGCTTCACCGCTCTGTGCGGAGCTTTGGGGGAAGGTGCAGTGGCGGACTGGAGTGCGATTTTCCTACGGGACGTGACCGACGCCGCCGAAAGCACTGCGGCCTTGGGCTATGCGGTATTCTCGGTAGCCATGGTTGCCTTTCGCTTGGCAGGCGGGTTTGTCATTGCGCGGTTTGGACCGGTGGCGACAGCGCGATATGGCGGGGCTTGCGCCGCTTTGGGTGTTTTCTGTGTTGTGTCCGCTGCCGAGGCAGGGCTGGCATTGGCAGGTTTTGCGATGATGGGGGTCGGATACGCGGTGATCATGCCGTTGGCGTTCAGCCGGGCGGCAAGTGATCCCAATGTGCCACCGGGGCAGGCGATCGCCAGCGTCGCCACGCTGGGGTACGGAGGCCTGTTGATTGGCCCACCGCTTATTGGGTTTCTCGCAGAGATGCTTACATTGCGCATAGCATTCACGGCGCTGTTGCCGCTGGCCGTATTCATTGTCCTGTTGGCGGGTTCGTTGCGACCTGCCGAAACAGATTGATGTCATCGCGGAGCAGCAGGCCGGAAAACCAACAGTTAGGAGACCAACATGCCGATCAAAAACCGGTTCGCCGAGTTGCAGGGTGAAATCACCGAGTGGCGACGCGATATTCATGAAAACCCGGAAATCCTGTTCGACACCCACCGCACCAGTGCTTTGGTCGCCGACAGGTTGCGGGACTTTGGCTGTGATGAAGTGGTGACAGGTATCGGCCGTACCGGCGTTGTCGGCGTGATCAAGGGCAAGACGGACACAAGCGGCAAGGTGATCGGGTTGCGTGCAGACATGGATGCGCTGCCGATCCACGAAGCGACGGGGTTGGACTATGCCTCAAAAACCGATGGCGCGATGCACGCCTGTGGCCATGACGGGCATACGGCGATGTTGTTGGGGGCCGCGAAATACCTGTCCGAGACGCGCAATTTTGACGGCACTGTGATTGTGATCTTCCAACCCGCCGAAGAAGGCGGCGGCGGTGGGCGCGAGATGTGCGAAGACGGCATGATGGACCGCTGGGGCATTCAAGAGGTCTATGGCATGCATAACTGGCCAGGTCGTCCGGTGGGCAGCTTCGCCATTCGGCCTGGGGCCTTTTTTGCGGCAACAGATCAGTTCGACATCACTTTCGAAGGGAAAGGCGGGCACGCCGCCAAGCCGCATGAAACGGTCGACACCACCGTGATGGCTGCCCAGGCCGTATTGGCGCTGCAAACCATTGCATCGCGCAATGCTGACCCGATTGATCGCCTTGTGGTCTCGGTCACGTCGTTTGAGACGTCGTCAAACGCGTTCAATGTGATCCCCCAATCAGTGAAGATCAAAGGGACCGTGCGTACGATGAGCAAGGAAATGCGCGACTTGGCTGAGAAGCGCGTTCAGGAAATCTGCGCAGGTATCGCCACCACTTTTGGTGGTCAGGCCGATGTGACCTATTACCGAGGTTATCCGGTGATGGTGAACAGCGATGAGCAGACCGATTTTGCCGCAGATGTTGCGCGCTCGGTGTCTGGAAACTGTGACGAAGCGCCGCTGATCATGGGCGGTGAGGATTTTGCATTTATGCTGGAGGAACGGCCTGGGGCGTACATCCTGGTTGGCAATGGCGACACAGCGGCTGTGCATCATCCTGAATACAATTTTAACGACGAAGCTATTCCGGCTGGATGCAGCTGGTGGGCCGGGATCGTAGAACAACGGATGCCTGCGGCCTGATGACGGCGTAAGGAAGCGAGGGGCCAGCCCCTCGCGCTCCCCGGGATGTCTATGGCCAGATGAAGTTGGACCCTTGCTGCGTCAGGTGAGGTTGAGTGTATCGCACAAGGTGTTGATCACATCGTCCAACGCGGATTTCTGGTTGTTTACGCAGGATTTCGCGCCAGCCCGCGCTTTGTCCAGCGCAGTGTTGTCTGACACCCAATTCGCAACGGCATCCGCGAGTTGCGGGGCGGAATTGACCTCGGTCGCGCCGCCGCTTTCGATCAGTGGCGCGAAGGTTTCCGCAAAATTGAAGTACCCAGGACCAGTGATCACAGCGGCACCGGCCTGTGCGGGCTCAAACGGGTTGTGACCGCCGATTTCCTTGAGCGAGCCGCCCAGGAACACGATTGGGCACAATGCGTACCATGTGCCGGTTTCGCCCAGTGTGTCAGCAACGTAAACTTGAGTCTGCGGCGCGATCTTGTCGCCCTTGGTGCGGAAGGCGGCAGACTGCCCGGCGGACTCCAGCAGACTTGCAACCTCTGACCGTCGTTCGGGGTGCCGGGGGATCAGCAGAAGCAGCAGATCGGGCCAGCGTTGCAACAGCTTGGCATGCGCGGCCAGAACCGTTTCCTCCTCACCTGCATGGGTCGAACTGGCGATCCAGACCGGGCGGTCGGCGATCTGAGCACGGATATCGCTCAGCGTGGTCCGATCGACCGGCAGGGGGTCCGACATGGCTTTGAGGTTGGTGCCGGGCTGTACCCGATCGGGGAGTGCACCCATGTCGATAAGATTTCCCGCCGTCTTGTCATTCTGGGTTAGGAACAGTGTGAAATGGTCCAGAATAAATCGCGCGGTTTTGGGTCGCTTCTTCCATCCCTCGACCGAGCGATCCGATAGACGCGCGTTGAGCAGCGCCAGCGGAACCTCGCGCCGAGATGCTTCGACAATCAGGCGTGGCCAGATTTCACTTTCGACGAAGACGCCGGCGTCAGGGCGCCAGTGATCCAAAAACCGCTTCACCGGTCCGGCTGTGTCTAGTGGTGGGTATTGATGGCGTGCGCGCGGTGGCATTCGTTTTTCGATCAGCGCGGCCGAAGTTGGGGTTCCGGAGGTAATCAGAAACTCAGCCTGGGGCAGGCGTTCGCCCAGACGTTTGATGAGGCTGATGACCGACAGAGTTTCGCCAACGCTGGCGGCGTGGAACCAGATCAGCTGCCCATCCGGGCGGGTTTGCGTGGCGTGGCCAAGGCGTTCCTGCTGGCGCGTTTCGGGAACGCCCGCCGCCCGCAGCTTGTTGCGAACCGTGCGCCATGCCAGCGGGGCGGCAACGGAAGTCAGGCCGCAATACAGCTTGTACAGCAGCGTTGGCTGGTCGGGGTTGTTTGGCACTTTAGCCGCCCGTGTGGCTCATGTGGCGGCTCATCTGGCCGTCGACCGCCTGACGGGAATAGTCGAAATCATGCCCTTTGGGCTTGAGGGTGATCGCGGACCTGATTGCCTCTTCCAATGATTTATCACTGTCGGGATGATCGCGCAGCGGCGCGCGCAGGTCGGCCATATCCTCTTGCCCAAGGCACATGTACAGCTCACCGGTGCAGGTCAGGCGCACGCGGTTGCAGCTTTCGCAGAAGTTATGCGACAGCGGTGTGATAAAGCCGATTTTCTGGCCCGTATCCTCAAGCCGTACATAACGCGCAGGTCCACCGGTACGTTCGGCCAGATCCGTCACGGAATAGTGGTTTTCATATTCCTTGCGCACATCTTCGAGAGACCAGTATTGGTCCAGGCGGTCTTCGTTTCCTATATCACCCATGGGCATGACCTCAATCCAGGTCAGATCCATGTCACGCTCGGCACACCATTCGGTGATCTTTGGCAATTCGGGTTCATTGAACCCTTTCAAGGCGACCGCATTGATCTTTACCCGCAGACCCGCTTTCTGCGCGGCGTCGATCCCGTTCAGCACCTGCTTGAGGCGTCCCCAACGGGTGACCTTGGCAAATTTGTCTTCGTCCAGCGTATCCAGCGATACGTTCACGCGACGAACACCGGCAGCGTAGAGATCATCGGCAAATCTGTGCAGTTGCGAGCCATTGGTGGTCAGCGTCAGCTCTTTCAGGGCGCCGCTGTCTAGATGACGGGTCATCGAATTGAAAAACGTCATGATATTGCGGCGCACCAGTGGCTCGCCGCCAGTAATGCGCAGCTTTTCCACGCCCATGTTCACAAAGGTCGAGCACATGCGGTCAAGTTCTTCCAGTGTCAGCAGGTCTTTCTTTGGCAGAAAGGTCATGTCCTCGGACATGCAATAGACACAGCGGAAATCGCAGCGATCCGTAACGGAAACGCGGAGATAGGTGATGGCACGTGCGAACGGGTCGATAAGCGGAGCTGTCATGCGACATAGGTAAAGCTGCAACCGCCCTCCGACAAGGGCGAACTGCGCTTTGCGCTGGAACAGATGCACGCAGGGGGTTAGGTTTGCGTCATGAGATATGCGCTTTTGGCTTTTTGTGTTCTGGTAGCGGGATGTGACACCGTGCGGTCGACCACCGATCGTGTCTTTGGTGGTGACAAGCCCCCTGAAGAGGCAGAACCCGCCGTTGTAGAAGAGGTGGTCGAGCCGCAGCCTGTCGCGGTAGCCGCCACTGGTTGGGTTGGTCCAAAAACCACGATTGCCGGTCTGGGAGACCCCACAACACCCGGCCGTTGGCTGGAAACGTCTTTAGTGGAGACTGAATTCACCGGGCGCGTGGTTGTACCGCGGACGGGCGCGCAGGCCTATATCACGCTGATTCCGGCATCCGGGCCAACCGGGGGCGGCAGCCGCCTTTCGCTGGATGCGATGCGGGCCCTGCTGCTGCCATTTGATGAACTGGTTGAGCTGGAAGTTTATTCCAACTGACCTTTCAAATACTTGCCGGCCTCTTTTCGCGCAAATGGCTTCATCGCGTCGCCGTGTGTTTTCAAAAAGGCGATGACCCGGTCCGGGTCGTGCTTGGACAATTCGCGCAGCCACCAAGCGACGGCTTTTTGGATGAACCAGTCGCGGTCGGGCACATAGCCTGCAGCCCAACCCAGAATGCGGTCTCGGCGTTGCAGGTCTTCCGGTTTGGGGTGGTTCTGTTTGGTCCAGGGCAGGGTCGCCACCAGCGCCGCGCGCCTGGTCCACATGTGGTCCGATTTTGTCCAGCTTTCCACCTGATCCAGCCGCGAAGGGTCGGCTGACAGGCGCTTTTGCATCGCCATGCAGGCGTGATCCGCCACGGCCCAGGCATCAAAATCCGGCAACCAGCTTTGCAGCAGGTCCCAAACGGTATCATCCGGTCGGATGCGCGCCTGTGTCAGCAGTTTTGCGGCGGCAAGACGTCCTTCGTGAATATTGGTTTGCCACAGCGCATCTGCGAGTTCGACGCGCGCTGCCAAATCCAACTCCTGTCGCCAGGTTTTGGTCAGATCATTCAGGATCGGGTTTGCCACGCCCAGATGGGGGCGGTCGGCCTTGTGGTAGGCCGCCATTTGTTCGGCGCGCTCGGGATCGGAATGGGCTTTGATCTGGTCCAGATAGGCTTCAATCATCAATAAACTCAGGGTCGGGTGCGCGTGGGTTTGCCATCAATGGTCTGATGGTTCTTTTCAACCCAGTAGGATTGGATCTGCTCGTCGGACTTGCCATCGACCCATTTCTGCATCGTGTCGCGTTCGGACTGATATTCCATGAACGGCACGGCATAGCCGCACGAAGTCTGGACCACATCGATATCCAGATCATAGATCTGACGCGCACTACGGTGATCGGGGAACAGGCCAGCCAATTCATCCCAGCCCTCATCCCCCACATGCAGCGTGCGCGCGGTGCCATAGGTTCTCAGGATCATGGGGCGGGTCGTGAACGAACACCACATCAGCGTCATGCGGTTCGCTTCAAGCAGATGACCGGCGGTTTCGTTGCCGCTGCCGGTGAGGTTCATCCAGGCAATCCGGTTCGGGCCAAGAACGCGCAGCGAATCCATGCCCTTGGGCGAGATGTTGACCCGTCCGTTGGGTGCCGCAGTGCCGACGAAGAACATGTGCTGTTCTTCGATGAATTTACGCTGCCCGTCGTCCAGTTCCGGAAATTGCTTGGCCATGTCTCACTCCACTGTAACCGATTTTGCCAGGTTGCGCGGCTGGTCTACATCCGTGCCTTTGGCCACCGCCGTGTGATAGGCCAGCAGTTGCGCCGGGACCGAGTAGAGGATCGGCGCCAGGCTGGGGTGGACATGCGGCATCCGGATGATGCTCCAGACGCCATCTTCAGCCTCGGCAATCCCGTCATCGTCCGAGACCAGAATGACCTTGCCCTTGCGCGCCATCACCTCTTGCATGTTCGACACCGTTTTGTCGAACACGGCGTCGCGCGGGGCCATGACCACTACAGGCATATTCTTGTCGATCAGGGCGATGGGGCCGTGCTTCAGCTCACCGGAAGCATAACCTTCGGCGTGGATATAGCTGATTTCCTTTAGCTTCAGCGCCCCCTCCATCGCCAGCGGATACATCAGGCCGCGACCCAGGAACAGAACGTCGCGGGCTTCGGACAGGCGCTGTGCGGACGTCTTGATGGCCGGATTCTGATCCAGCGCTGCATTCATCACCGTTGGCAGGCCGCGTAGCGCAGCATAGTGGTCGGCCAGCTCGTCGTCGGTCAGCGTACCACGATCCGCAGCCGCCTTGAGCGCCATCATCAGCAGAACGCTCAGTTGACACGTGAACGCCTTGGTCGAAGCCACGCCGATCTCAACGCCTGCATGGATGGGCAGGGCGATATCGCTTTCGCGGGCGATCGAACTTTCGGGGACGTTGACGACCGAGACGATCTTGTCCGCCTTGCCTTCGCAATAGCGCAGTGCCGCCAGAGTGTCGGCAGTTTCACCCGACTGACTAACGAACAGCGCCATCGTGCGCCCCGTGATCGGAGGTTCGCGATAGCGGAACTCGCTGGCGATATCGACCTCGACCGGCATTTGCGCCAATTGCTCGAACCAGTACTTCGCCGTCAGACAGGCGTAGAATGCCGTGCCACAGGCCACCATGGTCAACCGATCCAGTTTGGCGAAATCCAGATCGGTGCCAGGCAGCACCACTTGATCGCCGTTACCGGGCAAGTAAGACCGGATCGCGTCGGCAATCACCACGGGCTGTTCGGCGATTTCCTTGGCCATGTAGTGCTTGTGGCCGTTTTTGCCGGTTCGCGTGTGATCCAGCTTGATCCGGCGCGTTTCACGGTTCGCCAATTCACCATCTTCGTTGCGAATCTCCAGAGAGGTCCGGGTCAGTATTGCTCGGTCGCCCTCTTCAAGATAGGTGATACGGTCGGTCAGTGGGGCCAGTGCGATGGCGTCTGAACCCACATACATCTCGCCATCTCCATGCCCGATGGCCAGTGGAGATCCTTTGCGCGCGGCGATAATCAGGTCGTCCTCTCCATCGAAAAGGAACGCCAATGCAAATGCGCCCTCGAGTCGATCGATCGTCTTAAACGCGGCTTGAATGGGTGAGAGGCCGGTCTTCAGATAATGTTCGGTCAATAAAGCGACGGTTTCGGTATCGGTTTCTGTAGTGAAATCGATCCCATGTTCCGCCAGTTCTGCCCGCAGCTCACGATAGTTCTCGACGATACCGTTATGCACCACCGCCACTGGGCCTGCCTTGTGCGGATGCGCATTGGTTACCGATGGTGCGCCATGAGTGGCCCAGCGGGTGTGACCGATACCGGATTTTCCGGGCAGGGGGTCGTGCACCAGCAGATCGCTCAGGTTGACCAGCTTGCCGACCGCACGACGACGTCCAAGCGTGCCACCATTGACCGTTGCAATCCCGGCACTGTCATAGCCACGGTATTCAAGACGTTTTAACGCCTCGACCAAAGTTGGCGCGGCCTCATGCTCACCGAGCACACCTACAATTCCACACATAAATCAGGCTCCTTTGTTTCGGCGCGCTTTCTTCGCCTTCAACATATCAAATAATTTTTTTGCATAACCGGGCTTATTTTCTTGCTCGGCGCGAGCCATAGCCAGCGCGTTAGACTCAACATCTCGCGTTACAACTGTACCGGCGGCAGTCATTGCGCCGTCACCCACCTTCACCGGCGCAACGAACATTGTGTTCGAGCCAACAAATACGTTCTCGCCAATGGTTGTTCGGTGCTTGTTAAAGCCGTCATAGTTGCAGGTGATCGTACCCGCGCCAATATTGGACTTTGTCCCAACTATTGAGTCGCCGATATAGCTTAGGTGGTTGACTTTGGAACCTTCGGCGATTTCTGTGTTCTTCAGCTCGACGAAATTGCCAATGCGCGTGTTCTCGGCCAGTTCCGTGCCCGGGCGCAGGCGCGCAAAGGGCCCCACGATAGCGCCACGGCTGACGTGGCAGCCTTCCAGATGCGAAAACGCGCGGATCGTTGCGCCACTTTCAACTGTAACGCCTGGGCCGAAGACGACGTTGGGTTCGATCACCGTGTTCCGGCCAATTATTGTATCAGCGGACAGGTACACCGTTTCTGGGGCCATCAATGTCACGCCCAATTCTAGCAACTCGTTGCGCGCACGGGTCTGGAATTCGGCATCGGCCGCCGCCAGATCAGCACGAGAGTCCACGCCCAGCGTTTCAGCCTCGTTGCATTTGATCGCCGTTGCCGACAGACCGCGTGCGTTCGCCAGTGCCGCGATTTCAGTCAGGTAGTATTCGCCCGACGCATTTTCATTGCTAACCTCGTCAATCAGTTCGAACAGCAGTTTTGCATTGCAGGCCAACAGTCCGCTGTTGGTAAAGCGAATGGCGCGCTGTTCTTCGGTTGCGTCTTTGTATTCAACGATTTCGACCAGTTTTTCGCCATCCATGATCAACCGGCCATAGCGGGGTTGAACTTCGGCAATATCAAAGCCCAGCATGACCAGATCAAAGTATGCGCGCGCCTCAATCATGCGCTCCAGTGTTCTGGGGTCGATAAAGGGTGTGTCGCCGTAAAGGACGATCACATCGCCATCGAAACCGGCCAGCGCATCCCGCGCCTGCGCGACAGCATGTGCCGTTCCCAGCTGTTCTTCCTGAACAACGATCTGCGCGGTTTCATCTTCGGCCTGGGCGACTTTCCCAACAGCCTCGGAACCGTGACCGATCACGATGACAGTGCGTTCCGGTGCCAGTACTGCACCAGCGCGCATCGCGTGTACCAGCATCGGAGTGTGGGCAATCGGGTGTACTACTTTTGGGGTATCCGAATTCATCCTGGTGCCTTTTCCGGCAGCAAGGATAACAAGGGCGATGGTCATAAAAACGATTTCTCTTTGTGTTTTGTTGCGACCCGTTTTATCCGCTGAGTTCAAAGGCGCAAGCGGTTCGGGCATCAAACAAGATTGCCGTTTGCAACACTTATGGCGAAGACTCGCCGAATTAGGGGGCAATATGCGTACGGTTATCTTCGATCTGGACGGGACCTTGGCCGATACATCGGGCGATTTGCTGGCCGCAGCCAACCACTGTTTTCGGCATATGGGGCATGGGGATGTGTTGGTTCACGGCGAAGATGCGGGCGTTGCCTTGCGCGGAGGCCGAATGATGCTGACCCATGGGTTGAAACGGGTGGGCGCCTATGACGATGTAACGGTTCAAGACTACTACCCGATGCTGCTTGAAGCGTATTCCGAAGATATCGACTCGCATACCCATTTCTACCCTGGCGCGCTGGACGCGGTGGAAGTGTTGAAGTCCGCAGGTTACGGGGTT
Organism: Ruegeria sp. CDSB117; assembly: GCF_059611005.1. NCBI lineage: Bacteria > Pseudomonadati > Pseudomonadota > Alphaproteobacteria > Rhodobacterales > Roseobacteraceae > Ruegeria > Ruegeria sp. CDSB117. Next base: position 89,208 of record NZ_JBXWOS010000001.1, on the reverse strand, counting down.
GGCATCTGTACCAACAAACCCGAGGCATTGGCCCATCAGTTGCTCACGCAGATGGGGGTGCGCGATCTGTTTGCCTCTTTGGTTGGGGCCGACACGTTGCCGGTGCGCAAGCCTGACCCTGAGCCGCTGCGCGAAGCTGCGCGCCGGGCGGGAGGTCATCCTGATTTATGTGTTCTGATTGGGGATTCCGACACTGACCGAAACACGGCCCGTGCCGCAGGTGTGCCGTCGGTTTTGGTTACCTTCGGCCCGTCCGGCGATGATATGGCCGCGCTGGAACCCGAAGCCTTGCTGCACCATTTCCATGATTTGCCAGATTTGGTTGCAGAGTTGATTGGCGTGGCCGCGTAATCCCTTGACCCGAACGTTTTGCAGGACCAGAACACTTTTATGACCGAGATATTCACTGGCAGTTTCACCCAGCAGGAACCCATCCCCGAAGAGGCGGTCGAGGCCGCCCTGGCCGTACTGCGCCACGGGCGTCTGCATCGTTATAACGTCGTACCTGACGAATTGGGCGAAACCGCCCTGCTGGAACAGGAATTTGCCGCCCAGACAGGTGCCAAATACTGTCTGGCCGTGTCCTCGGGCGGCTATGCGATGGCAACGGCACTGCGGGCCGTGGGGGTCAACCCGGGGGACCCGGTGCTGACGAACACGTTCACTCTGGCACCTGTGCCCGGATCTATTGCTTCGGTCAGTGCGCGCCCCGTTTTTGTGGGTGTGACCGAAGACCTTACGATTGATCTGGGCGATCTCGAAACCAAGCTGGATCAGGCCCGCGTTTTGATGCTGAGCCATATGCGTGGTCATCTGTGTGACATGGATCGGCTGATGCAGATGTGCGATGCCGCAGGTGTCACGGTGATCGAGGATTGCGCCCACACAATGGGCGCTGCGTGGCATGGGCAGGTTTCGGGCCGACAAGGCGCGATTGGCTGCTATTCCTGCCAGACCTACAAACACGTCAATTCGGGCGAGGGCGGCTTGCTTATCACCGATGATGAGGAACTGGCGGCAAAGGCAACGATGCTGTCGGGGTCCTACATGCTGTACGAACGCCACCTTGCGGCACCGGGGCCAGAGGTGTTTGAGCGGATCAAGTATCATACCCCCAATGTCTCGGGGCGAATGGATAATCTGCGGGCCGCAATCCTGCGCCCGCAATTGCGCGATCTGGATCGGCAGATCGAACGCTGGAACGAACGCTATTTCGAAATCGAAAAAGGCCTGCGCGAGACGCCAGGTCTGAGCGTTGTCGACCGGCCAGAGGCCGAGACATTTGTCGGTTCCTCGATCCAGTTCCTGTTGCTCGATTGGTCGGCGGAGCGGGTAAACGAGGTTATCCAGCGCTGCGCGGCCCGGGGGGTCGAGCTTAAGTGGTTCGGCGGGGCCGAGCCGAACGGCTTTACATCGCGCTATGACAGCTGGCGATATGCCGACAGCGCGCCGATGCCAAAAAGTGATCGAATCCTCGCCGGGATCGTCGACATGCGCGTTCCCTTAACCTTTTCGCTTGATGATTGCGCGCTGATCGCACGGATCATTCGGGCAGAGGTGAGCGCAGTGTATCAGTCGTAATCCAATCGAGTGCGCGTGACGCGCACGCTTTATTTGTATGAAACTGCCGCCCCGATCAGGGCGGCGGTTTGTTTTTGGGATGCCGTCGTTGACCCAATTCAGATTCGCTGCTATTTATTGAACAACTGTTCATTAATGCGAAAGAGGAGATCGCTTATGTTCACGGCGGCCATGCAATTTGATCTGGGCGAGGACGTGAATGCCCTGCGTGAAATGGTACACCGGTGGGCGCAGGAGCGGGTCAAGCCGATGGCGGGTGAAATCGATGCCTCGAACGCATTTCCAAACGAGCTTTGGAAAGAGATGGGCGATCTGGGTTTGCTCGGCATCACTGTATCCGAGGAATACGGTGGGGCAGGGATGTCCTATTTGGCCCACACTGTAGCTGTGGAAGAGGTTGCGCGGGCATCGGCCTCGGTCTCTCTGTCTTATGGCGCGCATTCGAACCTGTGCGTCAATCAGATCAAGCTGAACGGTAATGACGAGCAAAAGGCGAAATACCTGCCGCGCCTGATCTCGGGCGAACATGTTGGTGCGTTGGCCATGTCCGAGGCTTCCGCCGGATCCGATGTTGTGTCGATGAAGTTGCGTGCGGAAAAACGCAATGATCACTACCGGCTGAACGGCAACAAATACTGGATCACCAACGGGCCGGACGCGGATACGCTGGTCGTATATGCCAAGACCAACCCGGAGGCCGGATCGAAGGGCATCACCGCGTTTCTGATTGAGAAAGAGATGAAGGGCTTCTCGACCTCGCCCCATTTCGACAAGCTGGGGATGCGCGGGTCGAACACGGCCGAGCTGATCTTTGAAGATGTCGAGGTGCCGTTCGAAAACGTTTTGGGCGAAGAGGGCAAAGGCGTTGCGGTTTTGATGTCCGGGCTGGACTACGAACGTGTGGTTCTGGCCGGGATCGGGACCGGCATCATGGCGGCCTGTCTGGATGAGATCATGCCCTACCTGGCCGAGCGTAAGCAGTTCGGCAAACCGATCGGCAGCTTTCAACTGATGCAGGGCAAGATCGCCGATATGTACACCGCGATGAACTCGGCGCGGGCCTATGTCTATGAGGTTGCCAAGGCTTGTGACCGGGGGGATGTAACCCGTCAGGATGCGGCGGCGTGCTGTCTTTATGCTTCAGAACAGGGCATGTCGCAGGCGCACCAGGCCGTTCAGGCGATGGGCGGGGCGGGCTTTCTGTACGACTCGGCGGTCAGCCGAATCTTCCGCGACGCAAAGCTGATGGAGATTGGCGCGGGCACCAGCGAAATCCGCCGTATGTTGATCGGGCGTGAACTGATGAACGAGATGCGCTGAGAGAAGAAAACGCTTCGCAGACGAGGGAACTGCGAAGCGCTTTCCTTGTAAGGATCAGAACTTATGAACGTAGGATACGCCGACAAGGAAGGGATCGATATCGGCTTTGCCGATCTTGGTTCCGTTCAGTTTGACGTCCGTGTCGATATCAAACCAACGTACGTTCAGACGGACAGCACCGTTGTCCGAGACCATGTAGTCCAGACCGGCCTGCAGCGAGACACCGAAAGAGTCATCAACCTTCAGATCGCCCAGTCCGGATTTCTCGTCGAAGAAGATGGTGTAGTTCAGACCGGCGCCGACATAGGGCTTCCATGCGCTGTTGGTCGGGAAGTGATAGTTCAGCGACAAGGTGGGCGGCAGGTGCTTGACGGTTCCGGCCTCGGTGCTTCCGCCCAAGGTTACGGTGTGCTTGAACGGTGTCGCGGCCAGCAGTTCGATGCCCAGATTGTCACGGATGAAATACTCGGCGGTGAAGATCGGGCGGGTGTCCGAGTCGATCTCGGCCTTTTGTCCGGCCAACGTGCCATTGTCGGATTTGGGGTTGAGGTAACCGACACCGACACCGACGGTCCAATCCCCCTGCGATTGGGCAAAGGCGGGGGCGGCAAGCGCCACCAGCGCGGTGGAAAGTGTCAAAGCGGCGAGTTTGTTGGTCATGGTCTTGCCTTTGGTTCAGTTGATGAGATCGAATTGACAGCCGCGCGGTCCGCGCACTCTGATCTGCATCAAGTTTGTGTGACGGGGTCATCGGAGGATTCCCCGGTAAGGCCCTTGAAAATAAGAGAATTGCAGCGTGCCAGAAGCTAATCGCATACCGGGTTTGCGTTCAGCGGGGGGCTGGGACGTGCCATCTCGTTTGAACATGGCGCGCCAGTGTCTTGATCACGCAACGGATCAGGTTGCAGTGATCGACTTGACCGGAATCGAAGAGCGGCGCGTCACCTACGGGCAGCTTGCTGAAATGACAGACGGCATCGCGCGCGCACTGTCGAAGAAAGTGCAGCCGGGGGATCGCGTGGGCGTGCTGCTCAGCCAGTCACCGTGGTGTGCGGCGGCGCATCTGGCGATCTGGAAGATCGGCGCCATCTCGGTTCCCTTGTTCAAACTGTTCAAGCAGGATGCTTTGCGATCCCGAGTGGGTGATGCCGGGGCGCAGGTTGTGCTGACCGACCCGGACGGCGCGACGCTGTTAAGCGACTTGGCAGAACCGCTCATGGCGGACCAGATTGGTGAAGACGGGGGCGTTGTGCCTTTTGCCGACACCGGGCCAGAGGATCCGGCGGTGTTGATCTACACGTCCGGGACCACGGGCAGCCCGAAAGGCGCGTTGCATGGCCACCGGGTGCTGACCGGCCACCTGCCGGGGGTTTCGATCAGCCATAACAACCTGCAAGAGGGCGACTGCCTCTGGACACCGGCCGATTGGGCCTGGATCGGTGGGTTGTTCGATGTGCTGATGCCTGGTCTTGCGCTGGGCGTTCCGGTTGTGGCGGCCCGGCTGGACAAGTTCACCCCCGAAGCCTGCACCAATGTGATCGCGCGCGGCAGTGTGCGGAACGTGTTCTTTCCCCCAACGGCCCTTCGGATGCTCAAGGCCTCAGATCAGGCGATTTCCGGGCTACGCTCTGTAGCGTCGGGAGGGGAGCCGCTGGGGGCCGAGATGTTAGCCTGGGGGCAACAGGCGTTTGGTCTAACGATCAACGAATTCTACGGCCAGACCGAATGCAACATGGTTGTCTCTTCCTGCTCAGATGACTTCCCAGTGCGGCCCGGCTGCATTGGCAAACCGGTCCCGGGGCACGAAATTGCGGTGATCGACGAGGACGGTAACCCGACCGCTGATGAGGGTGACGTGGCCATCCGGCGAGGCTCGGCCTCAATGCTATTGGAATATTGGAACCGACCCGATGCGACGGCTGAGAAGTTTCGTGGCGACTGGCTGATCACCGGCGACCGCGGTGTGTGGGAGGGTGAATATTTGCGTTTCGTTGGGCGCGACGATGATGTCATCACCTCGTCCGGTTATCGTATCGGCCCGGCAGAGATCGAGGATTGCCTGCTGACCCACCCGGCGGTGGCGACGGTCGGTGTGGTCGGAAAACCTGACAAGCTGCGGACCGAGATCGTCAAGGCATATGTGGTGTTGAAACCGAATGCTGAGGCTGAGGAACGAGAGTTGCAAGACTGGGTTAAATCCCGCCTTGCGCATTATTCTTACCCTCGTGAAGTGGCTTTTGTGCAAGAGTTGCCTTTGACCGTGACCGGAAAAGTAATCCGAAAGGAATTGAAACGTCGCGCGTCTGAGGAGGAATGTCATGCCGGATAAATCCAGCGTCAGAACGGGAATTGAATTTAGCGCCACCGCAATTGCGGTCATTGGCGCTGTATGGGCAGGCAAGGCGTATTTCGAAAACTGGATGCAGGACACGATCAATAAGGCGGTCGAAAACAAGGTTGTCATACTTGAGCAACTGCAACTGGCTGACCTTCTGGTTTATTATGGCTATCCGGACGAGGCCATCTCGGAACTCAAGCTGATCAGCGAAAGAATTTCCGGTCTTGAAGGCGGCAACAAACGCAAAATTGCATTTTACGACAACTATTTGGACGCGGTTGCGCAGTCAGATAACACCTTGAAATACGAACCGGAAATCCGGTTGCTTAAAGATGTATTCAGTACCGAAATGCAGACCGACGGTTGGCATGATGAATACCTCGCATACGTCTCGATGTTCCTGCCGGAGGCCCGCGGAGACGATGCATTCTTTGATGCCCAGGTCATCGGGCGGCTTAATCTCGCGGTGCATCAGTACGAAGTCGAGAGTGATTTTGAGGGGCTGGAAAGTGCGTTCCATACTCTTGCGCTTGCCTATTTGTGTCGCGGTGACCAGGCAAGTGCGCAACCCTCTATTGAACGTGCGGCCGAGATGCTGCCGTTCGACTATTACCTGATTTACCCGCTGATGGGCGTTGACACGATTTCAGAGGATCCAGAGATCGAAAAGCTGAACGCTGTCTGCCCTCAAAACGTATCCCGAGGCTATGGCGAGCTTTTGCAGGAACTTGGCTCGGGTGAGAATCCATTTCGCGACTTGATAAGAGAGTACTCTGAATGAAGCTGCAATCTGCTGCTCTGCCTTCGTCTCAAGGTTTTCAACAAAACCGTGCGGCTCATCTGGACGCGTTGGCGCAAATCGCCGACGCAGCCGACGTCGCACGCATGGGCGGAGGCGAGAAATCCCGTGCACGGCATGAATCGCGGGGCAAGATGCTACCGCGTCGTAGGGTGGCGAACTTGCTGGACCCGGGGTCGCCGTTCCTTGAGATCGGCGCGACGGCGGCGCACGGGATGTATGGCGACGCTGCGCCCTGTGCCGGGGTCATTGCAGGGATTGGCCGGGTGCAGGGGCAAGAGGTCATGGTGGTGTGCAACGATGCCACCGTGAAGGGCGGCACCTATTATCCGATGTCAGTCAAAAAGCATCTGCGCGCGCAAGAGATTGCTGAAGAAAACCAACTGCCGTGCATTTATCTGGTCGACAGTGGCGGCGCGAACCTGCCCAATCAGGATGAGGTGTTCCCCGATCGCGATCACTTTGGCCGCATCTTCTATAATCAGGCGCGGATGAGCGCGAAGGGCATCCCGCAAATCGCTGTGGTGATGGGGTCGTGTACGGCAGGTGGAGCTTATGTGCCCGCGATGTCGGATGTAACGATAATTGTCCGGGAACAGGGCACCATCTTTCTGGCCGGACCACCTTTGGTTAAGGCCGCGACCGGTGAGGTGGTCAGCGCCGAAGACTTGGGTGGCGGTGATGTGCATACCCGCCTGTCCGGGGTGGCGGATTATCTGGCCGAGGATGACGCCCACGCACTGGCTTTGGCGCGGCGGGCTGTCGGATCGCTGAACCGGCGCAAGCCACAGACGGTGGATTGGGCCAACCCCGAGGATCCGGCCTATGACCCCGAAGAAATTCTGGGCGTCGTCCCTGCCGATCTGCGCACGCCCTATGACATCCGAGAGGTGATCGCGCGGTTGGTCGATGGCTCGCGCTTTGACGAATTCAAGCCGCGCTTTGGTGAAACGCTGGTGACCGGTTTCGCTCATGTCAAAGGCTGCCCGGTCGGGATCATCGCCAATAACGGCGTGCTGTTTTCCGAGGCGGCACAGAAGGGCGCGCATTTCGTCGAACTGTGCTCGCAGCGCAAAATCCCGTTAGTATTCCTACAGAACATCACCGGCTTCATGGTTGGCCGCAAATACGAAAACGAAGGTATTGCGCGGCACGGGGCCAAGATGGTGACTGCGGTCGCGACGACCAATGTGCCCAAAATCACGATGCTGGTGGGTGGCTCGTTCGGAGCGGGGAATTACGGCATGTCAGGCCGGGCCTACCAACCGCGGTTCCTTTGGACATGGCCAAACTCGCGCATTTCCGTGATGGGTGGAGAGCAGGCGGCAGGTGTTCTGGCCACTGTAAAACGCGACGGGATTGAACGTCAGGGCGGAACTTGGTCGGCGGAAGAAGAGGCCGAATTCAAGCGCCCCACGCTGGAGATGTTCGAAGAACAATCCCACCCGCTCTATGCCTCGGCTCGACTGTGGGACGACGGAATTATCGACCCGCGCAAAAGCCGGGACGTGCTGGCCTTGTCGTTGAACGCGGCACTGAATGCGCCGATTGAGGAGACACGCTTTGGCGTGTTCAGGATGTAAGATGAGCACCGACCTGGAAATAATAAAAGCGCGTTATCCCGATGCACAGACGTTCAAATTCGGCGACAGTGCAATCCTGAGTGCCGAGCTTTTAGCGCTGGTTCGGGCAGGGCAAAAAACGGCAACCTGCGGCGCTCTGCGCGATTATCCCGAAGGCAGCCTTGATACCCCGGTTGTTGGGCGGCGCGATATTGCCCTTGAATGGGATGATCGCCCAGCATTGGTGATTGAGACGGTCGAGGTTTCGATCTGCCGCTATTGTGACATGACCGAAGACTTCGCTTTGGCCGAAGGTGAAAACGAAACGTTAGACGGATGGCGCGCGGATCACCGGCGTTACTTTGAGCGTAACGGCGGGTTTGATCCCGAGATGGAATTGCTTTGCGAACGGTTCCGCCTGATCGAAGACCTGGTGGATAAGGGCTAAACTATGTTCAATAAAATCCTGATTGCCAACAGGGGCGAGATTGCTTGCCGAGTGATGGAAACCGCTCAGAAAATGGGCGTAACTTGCGTGGCTGTGTATTCAGATGCCGATGCGTCGGCCAAGCATGTGCAGATGGCGGACGAGGCGGTTCATATCGGTGGTTCGGCGCCGGCTGAGAGCTACCTCAAGGGCGACGTGATTATTCAAGCCGCGCTCGATACGGGGGCGCAGGCGATCCATCCGGGTTATGGATTTCTCTCGGAAAACCCCGATTTCGTGGATGCGGTCGCGGCGGCTGGCCTGACCTTCATTGGCCCTTCGGCGGATGCGATCCGCAAGATGGGTCTCAAAGACGCGGCCAAGGTATTGATGGAGCAGGCGGGCGTGCCGGTTGTTCCGGGGTATCACGGCGACAATCAGGACCCCGAGCATCTGGCGGTTGCGGCCGACACGATTGGCTACCCGGTCCTGATCAAGGCCGTCGCGGGTGGCGGTGGCAAAGGCATGCGGCTGGTCGAGCGGCCCGCAGATTTTACCGAGGCATTGGACAGCGCCCGGGGTGAGGCCCGCACCGCCTTTGGCAATGATGCTGTTCTGGTCGAAAAATTTGTCTCCAAGCCCCGCCATATCGAGGTTCAGGTATTCGGCGATGGCACTCATGCCGTGCATCTGTTTGAACGCGACTGTTCCCTGCAACGGCGACATCAGAAGGTAATCGAAGAAGCTCCGGCTCCGGGCATGACCGTTGAGATGCGCGAAGCGATGGGGCAGGCGGGCGTACGTGCCGCCGAGGCCATCGGTTACAAAGGCGCGGGGACGGTTGAATTCATCGTGGATGCCTCGGACGGGCTGCGCCCGGACCGGTTCTGGTTCATGGAGATGAATACCCGGCTGCAGGTCGAGCACCCGGTGACCGAGGCGATCACAGGCGTCGACCTCGTTGAATGGCAGTTGCGTGTTGCAGCTGGCGAGAGCCTACCGAAGAAGCAGAGTGACCTGTCGATCCTGGGCCACGCGTTCGAGGCGCGGCTTTATGCCGAGGACGTGCCAAAAGGGTTTTTGCCTGCGACCGGCACACTGACCCATCTGCGCTTCCCCGCGGCGTGCCGCGCAGATAGCGGCGTGCGCGCGGGTGATACGATCAGCCCCTGGTACGATCCGATGATCGCGAAGGTGATCGTGCATGGGCCTACCCGTGATATAGCGCTGGCGCGGCTGGATCAGGCCCTAAAAAACACGCAGGTCGCGGGCACCGTGACCAATTTGGCGTTTCTGGGCGCACTGACCCGCCATGAGGGGTTTGCGACGGGTGACGTCGATACCGGGTTGATCGGGCGCGATTTGGACAGACTGATGCAGCCGCCCGCACCGGAAACCCGGCACAAGGTAGCGGCGGCGATGGTGGCGCTGGGATTGCACAAGGCTGACGACATGACGGGCTTTTCCCTTTGGGCACCACTGCATCGGGCTGTGCAATTGCGCTGGCAGGATGAGGTGATCGACATTGATGTGCAGGTCGAAAGCCCCACCCGGCAACTTTGGCAGATCGTGGACGACGTTGCCACGGTCGAGCTTAGCGAACAGCGCTCGACTGTGAACAGCCGTTCCTTAGCGGACGTGGCCATCGCCGGGCCGGTTGTCACTGTGTTTGACCATTACGGTCTGAGTTTTGAACTTGTCGATCCGCTGGATCGTAACGCCAGCGCAGGTGGCGACACCAATGTGATTGAGGCCCCGATGCCCGGTCTGGTCAAAGCTGTTTTTGCGCAGGTAGGTCAGGCCGTGCAGGAAGGCGACCGGTTGGCGATCCTTGAGGCCATGAAAATGGAACATTCCCTGCTGGCCGCGCGGGACGGGATCGTTGCCGAAGTGCTGGCGGATGCCGGGGCGCAGGTCGAGGCCGGGGCCGCGCTGGTCCGGCTGGAGGAGGAATGAACTGTCCCCTTCTCGAACAACGTGGCACAGTCGGATCGAATGCGGCAATCAGAGAAGGACACAGCAATGGGTGAACGGGTCGAAATCTTCGAGGTGGGTCCGCGCGACGGTCTGCAAAACGAAAAGCGCGAAATTGCCGTGGCGGAAAAGGTGGCGCTGGTCGATTGCCTGAGCAAGACCGGTTTCAACCGCATCGAAGTGGCCAGTTTTGTCTCGCCCAAATGGGTGCCGCAAATGGCAGGCAGCGCGGAGGTGTTGGCCGGGATCACACGGGCCGACGGCGTCCGGTATGGCGCGCTGACGCCGAATATGCAGGGATACGAAGACGCTTTAGCTGCAAAGGCGGATGAGATCGCGGTATTCGCTTCGGCTTCGGAAGGGTTCTCAAAAGCCAATATCAACGCGACTATCGAAGAATCCATCGACCGCTTTGCCCCGATCCTTGAAGCTGCGCGACACATCGACCTGCCTGTACGTGGATATGTGTCCTGCGTGACTGATTGCCCCTTTGACGGACCAACACCGCCCGAGAAAGTGGCTGAAGTTGCGGACCGGCTGTTCTCGTTGGGATGTTACGAAGTATCGCTGGGGGACACGATCGGGCAGGGCACGCCGGACACTATCGCCCATATGTTGCTGGCCGTGCGCGAACGCGTTCCGATGACGCGGCTGGCGGGGCATTTCCACGACACCAACGGACGGGCCATCGACAATATCGACGCTGCGCTGGCGCTGGGCGTTCGGGTGTTCGACAGCGCCGTTGGAGGTTTGGGTGGGTGTCCTTACGCGCCGGGCGCTGCCGGAAACGTCGCCACCGAAGCTGTTGTGGCTCATCTGGAGCGGCTTGGATATCAGACCGGCCTCGACCTTGCGGTCATCGAAGAGGCCGCTCAGATGGCAAGCGCCATGCGATCCAAGTAAGGAGCGGACATGTTTGAAACGATTGCGGTGACCACGGACGCGCGTGGTGTGGCCACTCTGACCCTGAACCGTGCCGACAAGCACAATGCCATGTCGGCGCAGATGATCACCGATCTTACGCAAGCCGCGCACCAGCTTGGAACCGACGACGCCGTGCGTGTTGTTGTACTGACCGGTGCGGGCAAAAGCTTTTGTGCTGGCGGTGATCTGGGTTGGATGCAATCCCAGATGGCGGCAGAATCCGAGACCCGGTTTGTCGAGGCGCGTAAGCTGGCCGAAATGTTGCAGGCGCTGAACACGTTGCCCAAACCGCTAATCGGCGCGATCCACGGTAATGCCTTTGGCGGCGGTGTGGGCTTGGCGTCGGTTTGTGACGTAGCGATCGGAGTGGACACGGTCAAAATGGGGCTGACAGAGACCAAGCTGGGGCTGATCCCGGCCACGATTGGCCCCTATGTCATCGCCCGCATGGGCGAAGCCCGCGCGCGGCGCGTGCTCATGTCGGCCCGGGTCTTCGAAGCCGCAGAAGCTGTGGAGCTGGGCCTGCTGGCCAGAATTGTACCCGCTGCCGACCTGAATGATGCGGTTGAGTCCGAAGTCCTGCCCTATCTTGCCTGTGCACCCGGCGCGGTGGCATCGGCCAAGCAATTGGTTCGCCAGCTGGGGCCGCGCATTGACGATGCCGTGATCGACCACACGATCCGCGAGCTAGTTGACAGGTGGGAAACCGAAGAGGCCAAGGAGGGAATCGGCGCATTCTTTGAAAAAAGAAAACCTGCATGGATTAGTAAGGTTTAGGCGCCACTTGTGATGTGGCCGCGATTGTGTGGGTGACCTTCTGGGACAGAGCTTCGATAAGTCGAATATTAACCCCCTGTGCGTTTGTGTTCGGTTGACCCTCTGACCCCGCAGGGATAGAGAATGTCCAGTCAACACGCCAATTGACGGCGCTCCCTTTCAGGGTATGCGCAGGAAAGGAGCTGTACGTGGAAGACCTATTGCGGGAGTATCTCCCGATTCTGGTGTTTCTGGCCGTAGCTGTGGGCCTTGGAATCGTTTTGATTCTGGCGGCAGTCATTCTGGCGGTCCGCAATCCCGACCCCGAGAAAGTCAGCGCATATGAATGTGGTTTCAACGCGTTCGATGATGCGCGGATGAAGTTTGATGTCCGGTTCTATCTGGTCGCGATTCTCTTCATCATATTCGACCTGGAAATCGCGTTTCTGTTCCCCTGGGCTGTCGGCTTCAAGGACATCAGCGATGTTGGCTTCTGGTCCATGATCGTGTTCCTGGGTGTTCTGACCATCGGCTTTGCCTATGAATGGAAGAAGGGGGCCCTGGAATGGGAGTGATGACGGGTGCAAACACCGCCGGCGTCGACAAAGAAGTCGCCACCCAGGCCCTGAATGCCGAGCTGCAGGACAAAGGGTTTCTGCTGACGTCGACCGAGGACATCATCAACTGGGCCCGCACCGGATCGTTGCACTGGATGACTTTTGGTCTGGCCTGTTGCGCGGTTGAGATGATGCACACCTCGATGCCCCGTTACGACGCGGAACGGTTTGGCATCGCGCCCCGTGCTTCCCCCCGTCAGTCAGATGTGATGATCGTGGCAGGCACCCTGACCAACAAAATGGCACCGGCACTGCGCAAGGTCTATGACCAGATGCCCGAGCCGCGCTACGTGATCTCAATGGGCTCCTGCGCCAATGGCGGCGGCTATTACCACTACTCCTATTCAGTCGTGCGTGGCTGCGACCGCATCGTTCCAGTGGACATCTACGTCCCCGGCTGTCCCCCGACCGCTGAGGCGCTGTTGTACGGTCTGATGCAGTTGCAACGCAAAATCCGCCGTACCGGCACCATCGTGCGCTGAGGAGAGAGTTGATGAGCGAAGCACTCAAAGAACTCGGCACCCAGCTGGAATTGAAGCGAACTGACTGTGTTCTGTCCTGGGACGTAACCCATGGTGAGTTGAACGTAGATGTGGCGCTGTCGAACGTTGTGGAGTTCATTGAATTCCTGAAGTCTGACCGCAGCTGCCAGTTTTCCACGCTCGTCGATATCACCGGCGTCGACTACCCGGAACGGGCCAAGCGTTTTGACGTGGTTTATCACTTCCTGTCGATGTATCAGAACCAGCGCATCCGCCTGCGGGTCTCGATCCGCGAAGAGGACATGGTGCCCTCAATCGTGGACGTACATCCATCGGCCAACTGGTTTGAGCGCGAAGTGTTCGACATGTTCGGCATCTTGTTCTCAGGCCACCCGGATCTGCGGCGCATCCTGACCGACTATGGTTTCCGCGGCTATCCGCTGCGTAAGGATTTCCCGACCACAGGTTACACCGAAGTTCGATATGACGAGGCGCAGAAGCGCGTTGTGTACGAGCCGGTTTCGCTGGTTCAGGAATACCGTCAGTTCGATTTCATGTCCCCGTGGGAGGGCGCGAACTACATACTACCGGGTGATGAAAAGCAGGAGGCTGAATAATGGGTGGCATCTGGTGGCTGATCCTGTCTGCGCTGACCATCATTCCGATGGTGAAGATATTGCCGTTTTTCGGGATCAACAAATTCTGGTGCCTTCTCTGTCTGGTTCCCTTTGGCACGATCGTGTTGCTGTGGTGGGTCGGGCTGAAACTGCAAGAGCTGGAGCGCCGATAAGATGCTGATGCTGCTGGGGGAACTGATCGCTTTGGGTGCGCTGGGGGTCTTGCTGGCAGGGGCTGCGGCCAAGGCTGCCGAGGCGGAAAAGGTCCGGGTTCGGGCTGATGCTAAAAAGAAACGGGGGCGTTGATGGACGGCTCAAGATACGATGACGGCAGCACGGACGCGCTGAGCGGAGAACAGAAGATCCGCAACTTCAACATCAACTTTGGCCCGCAACACCCTGCGGCACATGGGGTTCTGCGTCTTGTGCTCGAGCTGGACGGCGAGATCGTCGAACGCTGCGACCCGCATATCGGCCTGCTGCACCGTGGTACCGAAAAGCTGATGGAAAGCCGGACGTATCTGCAGAACCTGCCCTATTTCGACCGTCTGGATTACGTGGCACCGATGAATCAGGAACATGCTTGGTGCCTGGCCATTGAAAAGCTGACTGGCGTCGAGGTTCCCCGACGCGGCTCGCTTATCCGTGTTCTCTATTCCGAAGTTGGCCGCATTCTGAACCACCTGCTGAACGTGACCACACAGGCGATGGACGTTGGCGCGTTGACTCCGCCGCTTTGGGGCTTTGAAGAACGCGAAAAGCTGATGGTGTTCTATGAGCGTGCCTGTGGTGCCCGCCTGCACGCGGCTTATTTCCGTCCCGGTGGTGTGCATCAGGACCTTCCGCCGGAGCTGCTGGACGATATCGAGGCATGGAGCCATGAGTTCCCTGCCGTTCTCGATGACATCGACGGTCTGCTGACCGAAAACCGCATCTTCAAACAGCGTAATGCCGATATCGGTGTGGTGACCGAGGAAGATATCCAGAAATACGGCTTCTCGGGCGTGATGGTGCGTGGATCGGGTCTGGCATGGGACCTGCGACGAGCGCAGCCCTATGAATGCTATGACGAGTTCGAGTTTCAGATCCCCGTCGGCAAAAACGGTGACTGCTATGACCGTTACCTGGTCCGAATGGAAGAGATGCGTCAATCGCTGTCGATCATCCAGCAGGCCATTGTCAAAATCCGTGACTGCCCCGGTGACGTCCTGGCGCGCGGCAAGATCACTCCGCCGAAACGTTCGGACATGAAAACCTCGATGGAAAGCCTGATCCATCACTTCAAGCTTTACACCGAAGGCTTCCACGTCCCTGCAGGTGAGGTTTATGCCGCCGTCGAAGCCCCAAAGGGTGAGTTCGGAGTCTATCTGGTTGCAGACGGCACCAACAAACCCTACCGCGCCAAGCTGCGCGCGCCAGGCTTCTTGCACCTGCAAGCCATGGACCATATTGCCGGGGGGCACCAACTGGCCGACGTCGCCGCGATCATCGGCACCATGGATGTCGTGTTCGGAGAGATTGACCGGTGAGACGCCTTGTTTTGATCCTGGCCCTTGCAGCCGCCACACCGTTGCAGGCCGCCTCGACCCATCCGACGGCAAAAGTGCTTGAGGTGATGCGCGAAAACGGCTGTCGGCTGGATGTATCGCGCGCCGAGGAAGCCTTTTCTACCCATGACTTGCGACCAGAAGATGTCAGCGCTGTGATAAACTCCTGGGCTGAACAGGGGTTGGCCGGGCTGGATGGTTCTGTATTCGAGGTCGCGCCTGCGATTTGCGGTGCGCACGGGCTGGCTCCCGAGGATGCGGCGGGCCGTGCCGATGCGCTTTATGATTTTGTACGTCTGAACGGGTGCCGCATGGTAGAAGAAGAGGCCCAGATCAAATTGCGCCCCGCTGGTTTCACACAGGCCGAAACGTCTGACCTGATTGTCCGCCTTGTCGATCAAGGTCGCGCGCATCAGGAAGACCCCTATATTATCGTTATCGGAGATGCCTGCTAATGCTGCGCCGTCTGCACCCCGAACAACCTGAAAGCTTTGCCTTCACCGCAGCCAACCAGCAGTGGGCCACAGCACAGATCACTAAATACCCCGATGGCCGTCAGGCCAGCGCGGTCATTCCGCTTTTGTGGCGCGCGCAGGAACAAGAGGGCTGGCTTAGCCGTCCGGCGATTGAATCCGTTGCCGACATGCTGGGCATGGCCTACATCCGGGTGCTCGAGGTTGCGTCGTTCTACTTCATGTTCCAGTTGCAACCGGTTGGATCTGTCGCGCATATTCAGGTCTGCGGAACGACCTCCTGCATGATCTGCGGGTCCGAAGACCTGATCGCGGTCTGCAAGGAAAAGATCGCCGCCAAATCGCATGAGTTGTCCGCCGATGGTAAGCTGAGCTGGGAAGAGGTTGAATGCCTTGGTTCATGCACCAATGCGCCGATGGCGCAGATCGGTAAGGACTATTACGAAGATCTGACTGCCGAGAGCTTTGGCAAGATCATCGACGATCTGGCCGCCGGTAAAGTACCGACGCCGGGCCCGCAGAATGGCAGATACGCGGCAGAACCGCTGAGCGGTCTGACCAGCCTCACAGACTACGATGCCGGGAAACCGCAGTACAATGCCAGTGTTGAACTGGCCGAAGATCTTGGTGATACGGTCAAACGCATCGATGGGACCGAGGTTCCGATCCTGACGCCATGGCTGGGCAAAGACGGCAAGGCTGAGGCGACCAAGGCCGTGCCAAAGCCACCAAAGGCGTCGGCAGCGGCCAAACCCGCCGTTAAGCAGGCGGAAGAGGCAAAGAAGGCCCTGATCAAAGAGGATCAGCCCGAAACTTTGACCGCCGCGCGGGATGGCAAAGCGGACGACCTCAAGATGCTGAAAGGTGTGGGCCCCAAGCTTGAACAGACGCTGAACGAACTTGGCTTTTTCCACTTTGACCAGATCGCTGCATGGACGCAGGAACAGGTGGCCTGGGTAGATGCGCGGCTGAAGTTCAAGGGCCGGATCGAGCGGGACGGTTGGATCGAACAAGCAGCCCAACTGGCGACAGGCGAAGAAACCGAGTTTGCAAAACGTGCCAAAGAAGACGGCACCTACGAAGACTGAATAGGACGGTGGCCATTTGGGGCATCAAGGTGAGATGGACAAAGAAAAAGAACAGGCCATGGCCCGCAAGGGCCGACATATCGGGGTGGTCATCGCGGTGACCATGCTGTTGTGGCTTGCGATATCGTTGTTCATCGGCCCAGCACTGGGATTGCCCGGGCGCTATGCGCTGCTGTTTGATTTTGCCGCTTTGGCAGGGTTCATCTATGCGGGCGTGAACATTTTTCAACTCTGGCGCATGCGTCAGGACAGCTGAAGGTAAGACACGATGCTGAAGGATCAGGACAGGATCTTTACCAACATCTACGGGATGCATGAGCGCACTTTGAAAGGCGCGCAGGCCCGCGGGCATTGGGACGGCACCGCTGGCCTGATCGGAAACGGGCGCGACTGGATCATCCAGACGATGAAGGACTCTGGCTTGCGCGGACGCGGCGGCGCCGGCTTCCCGACTGGCCTGAAATGGTCGTTCATGCCGAAGGAAAGCGACGGACGTCCGGCCTATCTGGTTGTAAATGCGGACGAATCCGAGCCCGGCACCTGCAAAGACCGTGAGATTATGCGCCACGATCCGCACACCTTGATCGAAGGCTGCTTGATCGCGTCTTTCGCGATGAATGCGCATACCTGCTATATCTACCTGCGTGGTGAGTACATCCGCGAGCGCGAGGCGTTGCAGGCCGCGATTGATGAGGCCTATAACGCCGGATTGCTGGGCAAAAACGCCGCCGGTTCGGGTTGGGATTTCGACCTGTTCCTGCATCACGGGGCCGGCGCCTATATCTGCGGTGAAGAAACCGCGCTGATCGAAAGCCTTGAGGGCAAAAAGGGCATGCCGCGCATGAAACCTCCGTTCCCGGCTGGGGCGGGGCTTTACGGCTGCCCGACCACGGTGAACAACGTGGAATCTATCGCCGTTGTGCCAACGATCCTGCGCCGTGGTGCGGATTGGTTTGCTGGATTTGGTCGCCAGAACAATGCAGGCACCAAGCTGTTTGCCATCTCGGGCCATGTAAACAACCCCTGTGTTGTCGAAGAGGCGATGTCGATCCCGTTTGAACAGCTGATCGAAACCCATTGTGGCGGCATTCGCGGCGGATGGGACAACCTGCTGGCGGTGATCCCCGGTGGTTCATCGGTGCCTTGTGTGCGCGGTGAAGACATGCGCGACGCCATCATGGATTTCGACCATTTGCGCAATGATCTGGGGTCCGGTCTGGGGACGGCGGCGGTGATCGTGATGGACAAATCCACGGACATCATCAAGGCGATCTGGCGGCTGTCGAAGTTCTACAAACATGAAAGCTGCGGTCAGTGTACGCCCTGCCGCGAAGGCACCGGCTGGATGATGCGCGTGATGGACCGTCTGGTGCGGGGTGAGGCCGAACTGGAAGAGATCGACATGTTGTTTGACGTGACCAAGCAGGTCGAAGGCCACACGATCTGTGCTTTGGGCGATGCTGCCGCCTGGCCGATCCAGGGCCTGATCCGCAATTTCCGTGAGGAAATCGAGGATCGCATCAAGGCCCAGAAATCGGGCCGTATGGGCGCGATGGCGGCGGAGTGATCAAGTTGCAGGATATCGGATCAAACCCAAACCAAGTTGCGATTAGGGAGTTGAACTAATGGAATCTTTTGCTGAGTATTCACATGCAATCGCATCCCTCGTGGTCTTTACGCTGATCATTCTGGCGCTTGCGCCGTTTTCCGCGCTGGCCAAACAGGGCAAGGGCTTGGCCCCCGGGGCAACGCCGGAACAGGACTATTCCGACAAGGCGTATCGCCTGAACCGGGCTTATCTGAACGGGACCGAGACGCTGCCGGCCTATATCGCTGTCACGGTCGCGGCCATGTTGCTTGGGGTCAGCCCGTTCTGGGTGAACCTATTGGCATCGGTCGCTCTGATTGCGCGCATCGTCATGCTGGTTATTCACATGCGTGGTATTGGACAACCGCACAGCGGCGTTCGGTCCGTATCCTACGTTGTCGGATGGGCCTGTATGGTTGTGATGGGCTTCATGGCATTGGTGGCGGCGTTCTAATGGAAAAGAAAGGTACTTATTCGTTGACTGGATCAAAATTCAGGATGGGACGCGTGGTACTGACCGCCGCCTTGGGTGCTGCAGTTTTTGTCTCGGCTTGCGGTACGTCGTCCAGTGACCGAATCCTCTTTGATGGCAAAGCCTTCCGGGCCAAAGCGAAGGCCGTCGACAAAAGGAACGCTCCGACGGATTTTACGGTTGTGGTGAACGGCGTGTCCGCGTCTTTGGATGGAGCGCGCGAAGCGGGACGGCACGAGGGAACCAAATTCTGTATCGACGCCTTTGGGACTTCTAAAATCAACTGGAAAGTCGGACCCGACACCGAACCGCAGAATTTGCGCATCACCGACAATAAATTGACCTTTGCAGGAACCTGCCAGCGACCATGATGCGGTTTTTTGCATATCAGCCCATGACGCAGGACGTGTTATTGAATAGCACTCCGGCACCGGATCGTTTTGGCCTGTCCAAAACAAAAGGATTTGTCATGTCTGGTGTGAAACTGCTTATTGCGTTGTCTGTTCTGACGTTCCCTGTCGCGGTCGAGGCCAAACCGCCCTTGCGCGAAGTCAAAGAGATTGACGACGAACTCTATTACATCGCTATCGCAAACGAGATTTCGGATTACTGCCCGTCGATCAGCGGGCGCAGGTTGAAGGCGATTGGCGTGATGTGGGGGCTCAAGTCCAAAGCGAACAGTCTGGGGTATTCGGACGGCGAAATCCGCGCTTACGTGGAATCGGATGCCGAAAAGGACCGGATGCGTGCCAAAGGCGAGACGTATCTGGCCGCGAACGGTGTGTCTTATGACAATCCCAAATCTTTCTGCACGCTGGGGCAGTCAGAGATTGAAAGAAACAGCGCCATTGGCGTGTATTTGAGGGCGAACTAGACCATGTCTGACCTCCGCAAAGTGAATATCGACGGGCAGGAAATCGAAGTCGATGGTGCGATGACGCTGATCCAGGCCTGTGAACAGGCCGGGGTCGAGGTGCCGCGCTTTTGCTATCACGAGCGTCTGTCGATTGCCGGGAATTGCCGGATGTGTCTGGTCGAAGTTGTCGGCGGCCCGCCCAAACCTGCAGCGTCGTGTGCGATGCAGGTACGCGATCTACGCCCAGGGCCGGAAGGACAGGCGCCCGAGGTCAAGACGAACTCGCCCATGGTCAAGAAAGCCCGTGAAGGGGTGATGGAGTTCCTGCTAATCAACCACCCGCTAGACTGCCCGATCTGCGATCAGGGTGGCGAGTGCGATCTGCAGGATCAGGCGATGGCGTATGGTGTGTCGGGTTCGCGCTTCAAGGAAGCCAAGCGCGCCGTAGACGATCTGGATCTGGGGCCGCTGGTCGGAACCGCGATGACCCGCTGCATCAGCTGCACCCGTTGCGTGCGCTTTACGACCGAGGTCGCCGGGATCACACAGATGGGTCAGACCGGGCGCGGGGAAGATGCCGAGATCACTTCTTACCTGAACCAGACGCTGGATTCGAACCTGCAGGGCAACATAATTGACCTGTGCCCAGTTGGAGCTCTGACCTCGAAGCCGTATGCGTTCACAGCGCGCCCTTGGGAGCTGACCAAGACCGAGAGCATCGATGTCATGGATGCCCTGGGCTCGAACGTTCGTGTCGATACCAAAGGGCGCGAAGTCATGCGCTTTCTTCCGCGCAACCATGACGGCGTGAACGAGGAATGGATCAGCGACAAGACCAGGTTTGTCTGGGATGGCCTGCGTCGCCAGCGTTTGGACAAACCTTATGTGCGTGAAAACGGCAAGCTGCGCCCGGCCTCGTGGCCCGAGGCGTTGACCAAGGCGGCCGAGGCGTTGAAAGGGGCTGAAAAGCCGGCCGGTCTTATCGGTGATCTGGCGCCGGTCGAGGCTGCTTTTGCGCTGAAGCAGGTGATCGAAGGGCAAGGCGGTGTTGTTGAATGCCGGACTGATGGGGCCAAACTGCCTGCGGGCAATCGTGGGGCCTATGCCGGAACGTCAACGATCGAGGATATCGACACAGCCGAGCGTATTCTGCTGATCGGAACGAACCCGCGCGACGAAGCTCCGGTTTTGAACGCGCGTATCCGCAAAGCCTGGGCACATGGGACCGAGGTGGCCTTGGTTGGGCCGGCGGCCGATCTGACCTACGCGTATCACCATTTGGGCGACGACCGCGCGGCGTTGCAAAAGGTCGTCGATATGGGCGGCGATGTTGAGATCAAGGGCAAAGCCTCGCTGGTCATCGTCGGGCAGGGTGCGTTGCTAGAAGCTGACGGCGCAGCTGTGCTGGCCGCTGCGCAAACGATTGCAGCCAATACCGAAAGTGGATTGCTGATCCTGCACAGCGCTGCGTCTCGCGTGGGTGCGATGGATGTGGATGCCACCAACGAAAATGGCATGGATGCCGTAAGTGCGGCTGACGTGATCTACAATCTCGGCGCGGATGAGATCGAAATCGGCGAAGGGGCCTTTGTGATCTATCAGGGCAGCCACGGCGATCGCGGCGCGCATCGTGCCGACGTGATCTTGCCGGGTGCCGCATACACCGAGGAAAACGGGCTGTTCGTGAATACCGAAGGCCGACCACAACTGGCGATGCGGGCTGGATTTGCCCCCGCTGAGGCTAAGGAAAACTGGGCCATCCTGCGGGCTTTGTCAGCGGAATTGGGCGCAACACTGCCCTTCGACTCGCTTGCGCAACTGCGTGCCGCTTTGATCGAAGCCGTTCCACATCTGGCCCAGATCGACCAAGTGATTGAGAATGAGGTCCAGCCACTGGATGCCGGTCCTCTGGGTCAGGCTACGTTCCGCACTGCGGTTAGAGACTTCTACCTGACCAACCCGATTGCACGGGCGTCGCAACTGATGGCCGAGCTGTCCGCTCAGGCGCAGGCACGGAACGCCGGGAAGATCGCGGCGGAATGAATACAGCACGTTTCATATCGCTTTCAGAAGCCAACACCGCCGCCTGCGGTGTGGGGATCAGGGAATTGCGCATGAAACGCGATGAAAAAGGTAGCGCGAAGGCTGTAGATGCTATTTACACCTACGCGCCGACCAAACCGCAATATGCGCAGGCACTTGGCCTGAACATCACGCGCGGAAAACGGAATACCCACGGTGTGAGGACCAATGGCTGATTTCTTTAACACCCCAGGCGGAATAGCCATCACCATTCTGGCGCAAGTGATTGCCGTTGTTGCCTTTGTGATGATCTCGCTGTTGTTCCTTGTCTACGGCGACCGCAAGATCTGGGCGGCTGTTCAGATGCGCCGCGGCCCCAACGTGGTTGGTGTCTATGGCCTGCTGCAATCTGTGGCCGACGCTCTGAAATACGTGGTCAAGGAGGTGGTCATTCCCGCCGGGGCCGACCGCACAGTGTTCATACTTGCTCCGCTGACCTCATTCGTATTGGCAATGATCGCCTGGGCGGTGATCCCGTTCAACGATGGTTGGGTGCTGTCGGATATCAACGTCGCCATCCTGTACGTCTTCGCCGTATCCTCGTTGGAAGTTTATGGCGTAATTATGGGTGGTTGGGCATCGAACTCAAAGTACCCGTTCCTCGGATCACTGCGCTCTGCCGCGCAGATGATTTCTTATGAAGTCTCCATCGGTTTGATCATTATCGGCGTAATCATCTCGACCGGTTCGATGAATTTCGGCCACATTGTCGAGGCGCAGGACGGTCGGTTCGGTTTCTTCAGCTGGTACTGGCTGCCGCATTTCCCGATGGTCTTTCTGTTCTTCATCTCGGCGCTGGCCGAAACCAACCGGCCACCTTTCGACCTGCCCGAAGCGGAATCGGAACTGGTCGCCGGTTACCAGGTCGAGTACTCGGCGACACCCTTCCTGCTGTTCATGGCGGGTGAATACATCGCTATCTTCCTGATGTGTGCCCTGACCACGCTGCTGTTCTTTGGCGGCTGGCTGTCCCCGATCCCAGGTCTACCGGACGGCGTGCTGTGGATGGTAGCCAAAATGGCGTTCTTCTTCTTCCTCTTCGCGATGGTCAAGGCGATCACGCCCCGCTACCGCTATGATCAACTGATGCGTCTGGGCTGGAAAGTCTTCCTGCCGTTCTCGCTGGCCTGGGTGGTCTTCGTGGCCTTTGCGGCGAAATTCGACTGGTTCTGGGGCGCGTTCGCCCGTTGGAGCGTAGGGGGATGAGGATAAGTCTTCTAAATCTGTTGGTGGCTTGCACGGTGGCTGCTGGAAGCGGTCCTGTCGCGGCTGATAAAGCTGAGCCATTGGAGCTGCGGAACATGCTTGATTTGGCACGCGGGTTCTGTGGATCTGAAATTGACGCTGTATCCGCTATCGACGATAAGGTTCTAGGCATTCTCGCAAATAACACAGGTGGGTTGGACCCGAGGGTTGATGTGGACCAGCATTCTGCCTTCGATAAGTTTGCCATTGGTGCCCTTGTTAACGCGATCCAGGTTGGCGACATGGCGGTTTATCGGAGCCACCTAGCCAATGGTGATCCGATTTCAGAGGGGATGCACAACAAATCTATCGCTTTGTTGGGTCTGGTTGATTGCCTTTGGATCACACAGGAAGACCGTGCTCACTTGGAAGAGTTCGTCAATTGGGGAATCGAAAACGGTGAGTTTCCGAGCGATATGAAGGTGGATCAGTTGCTGAGCGCGACAAATATGTCGGAATGCACGCGTATGAGAGAGTTTGACCGTCGCACATTAGCGCTCGATCCTGATACGCCAGATATCGTGGATCAGATGTCGGCGATTGCAGAAGACACAATTGGACGCTGCGAGAAGGATTCCTAAGCCATGACCCAAATCGATTACACTCGTGCCGCCAAATACTTCCTTCTGCAAGACTTCTGGGTCGGCATGAAACTGGGGTTGAAGTATTTCTTCGCCCCAAAGGCCACCATCAATTACCCGCACGAAAAAGGCCCTCTCTCCCCACGCTTTCGTGGTGAGCATGCCCTGAGACGTTACCCGAACGGCGAGGAACGCTGCATCGCCTGCAAGCTGTGTGAAGCGATTTGCCCGGCACAAGCCATCACCATCGACGCCGAACCGCGCGAAGACGGCAGCCGCCGTACCACGCGGTATGACATCGACATGACCAAGTGCATCTATTGCGGTTTTTGCCAGGAGGCCTGTCCGGTCGATGCCATCGTCGAAGGTCCGAACTTTGAATTCGCGACAGAAACCCGCGAAGAGCTGTTCTACGACAAGGAAAAACTGCTCGATAACGGCGAACGCTGGGAAGCTGAGATTGCCCGCAATCTGGAAATGGACGCGCCGTACAGATGAGTGACACGCCCCAAAATCCGTTCGACCTGATGATGAAGCAGGCGCAGGACATGGCCAAGGCGATGAACCCGGCGATGGAGAATTTCTCGCCCAAGGGGTTCGAGGCGCTGTGGCCGACCATGCCCAAAGAGGTCATGGAAATGATGTTCGGCAATACCGTCAACAAAGACGGGCTGGATGCCAAAACCCGCCTGCTGCTGACGTTGGCCGGGCTGACCTGTCAGGGTGCGCAAGCGGACGCGGCAGTGCGCCAGACCGTGCGCCACGCGCTGGAAGCGGGTGCCAAGAAACAAGAGATCGTGGAAACGATCGGTCAGATGTCGGTCTTTGCCGGCATCCCGGCCATGACACGCGCGTTGGAACTGGCGCAAGAGGTCATGGGCGACAACGAGGATGAGGATCAATGACCGTCTTTGCCTTCTACCTGTTTGCCATCAGCGCCATCACCGGCGGGCTGTTCACGGTGATCAGCCGCCAACCGGTGCACTCGGTGCTGTGGCTGATCCTGTCCTTCCTGTCCTCGGCGGGGCTGTTCGTGCTGCTGGGGGCCGAGTTCGTGGCGATGCTGCTGATCATCGTCTATGTGGGCGCGGTTGCGGTGCTGTTCCTGTTCGTGGTGATGATGCTGGACGTTGACTTTGCCGAGCTCAAGGCCGAGATGGCGCGCTATATGCCGCTGGCTCTGCTGATTGGCCTGGTCATTCTGATGCAGTTCGTCATGGCCTTTGGCGCATGGGACAGCGCGCAGGGAGCTACCGCCAATCTTGCGCAACCGATCCCGGTGGAGCGCCACAACACCGAGGCGCTGGGTGTCATCCTTTACGATCAATATTTCCTTTTGTTCCAACTGGCGGGCCTGATCCTGCTGGTGGCCATGATCGGAGCCATCGTTCTGACTCTGCGCCACCGCAAGGACATCAAGCGTCAGGACATCGTCGGCCAGATGATGCGCGACCCGGCCAAGGCGATGGAGTTGAAGGACGTGAAACCGGGGCAGGGGCTTTAAGACGATGATCGGACTTGAACACTATCTTACGGTCGCGGCGACGCTGTTCGTCATCGGCATCTTCGGTCTCTTTCTGAACCGCAAGAACGTCATCATCCTGCTGATGAGCATCGAACTGATGCTGCTGGCCGTGAATATCAACCTCGTGGCGTTTTCCAGCTTTCTCGGCGATCTGGTCGGGCAGGTGTTTACGCTGTTCGTGCTGACCGTGGCGGCGGCCGAGGCCGCGATCGGGCTGGCCATTCTGGTCTGCTTCTTCCGCAACCGTGGCACCATCGCGGTTGAAGACGTCAATATGATGAAGGGGTAAGAGAACATGGAAACCACCATCCTCTTTGCCCCGCTGGTGGGCGCGCTGCTCTGCGGGTTCGGCTGGAAGTTCATTGGCGAGAAAGCCGCCATGTGGACCGCAACTGGCCTGCTGTTTCTGGCCTGTCTGCTGTCCTGGATCGTGTTCTTTTCGTTCGACGGTGTGACCCAGCAGATCGAGATCATGCGCTGGATCGAAAGCGGTTCGCTGTCGACAAGCTGGGCCGTTCGACTGGACCGGCTGACCGCGATCATGCTGATCGTGGTGACGACGGTTTCGGCGCTCGTGCACCTCTATTCCTTTGGCTATATGGATCACGATCCGCAATGGCGCGAGGGCGAGAGCTATAAGCCGCGCTTCTTTGCCTATCTGTCGTTCTTCACCTTCGCCATGCTGATGCTGGTGACAGCCGACAATCTGGTTCAGATGTTCTTTGGCTGGGAAGGTGTGGGTGTAGCCTCGTACCTGCTGATCGGGTTCTATTATCGCAAGCCCACGGCCAATGCGGCGGCGATGAAAGCATTCATCGTGAACCGGGTTGGCGACTTTGGCTTTGCTCTGGGCATCTTCGCGTTGTTCTTCCTGACGGACAGCATCAATTTCTCAGACATTTTCTCTTCGGCCCCTGCGCTGGCCGAAGAGAAGCTGCATTTCCTTTGGGGTGAGTGGAGCGCAATCGAGGTGATCTGCGTCCTGCTGTTCATCGGCGCAATGGGTAAATCGGCACAGCTGATCCTGCACACCTGGTTGCCGGACGCGATGGAAGGCCCGACGCCTGTGTCGGCGTTGATCCACGCTGCAACCATGGTGACGGCGGGTGTGTTCCTGATCTGCCGGATGTCGCCATTGATGGAATTTGCGCCGGGTGCCACCGGGTTCATCACCTTCCTTGGGGCCTCGACCGCGTTTTTCGCCGCGACCGTTGGCCTGGTTCAGACCGACATCAAGCGCGTCATTGCCTATTCGACCTGTTCTCAGTTGGGCTACATGTTCGTGGCCGCGGGTGTTGGTATGTATTCGGCAGCGATGTTCCACTTGCTGACCCATGCTTTCTTCAAGGCGCTGTTGTTCCTTGGCGCAGGTTCGGTGATCCACGCGATGCATCACGAGCAGGAGATGACCGAATACGGCGGCCTGCGGAAGAAGATCCCCTATACATTCTGGGCGATGATGATCGGCACCCTTGCGATTACAGGCGTCGGCATCCCGCTGACCCAAATCGGGTTCGCCGGGTTCCTGTCCAAGGATGCCATCATCGAAAGCGCTTTTGCCGGCGGCACCGGATATGCCTTCTGGATGCTGGTGATCGCGGCGGCGTTCACGTCATTCTACAGCTGGCGTCTGATTTTCCTGACCTTTTATGGCGAAGAGCGTGGCGACAAGCATACGCATGAGCACGCGCATGAAAGTCCGATGACCATGCTGGTGCCGCTGGGTGTTCTGTCCTTGGGCGCGGTGTTTGCCGGGATGATCTGGTATGGCAACTTCTTTGGTCACACAGACAAGGTCGGCAAGTTCTACGGTATACCGGTGGCTGAGGCGTCCGAGCATGCAGAGGCCAGTGATCACGGTGTAACCGATACAACCCATGGTGACGATACGCATGCGGATGAGGCGCACGCGGATGAAAGCCATGGTGATGACGCCGGACACGAAGAAAAAGCGGCGCACGGCGACGACCACCATTACGTCTTCGCGGGTGAGCCGGGCGAGGGCGCGATTTACATCGCGCCGGATAACCATGTTCTGGACGATGCGCATGCTGCCCCCAAGTGGGTCAAGGTTTCGCCCTTTGTTGCTATGGCTTTGGGCTTTATCGTGGCCTATTGGTTCTACATCGTGAACACGTCGCTGCCGGCGCGTTTGGCGCGGAACCAACGTCCTCTGTACCTGTTCCTTCTGAACAAGTGGTACTTTGACGAAATCTACGATGCGGTCTTCGTCAAACCCACCATCGCCCTGGGCCGGTTCCTGTGGAAACGGGGTGACGGAAACACCATTGACGGTTTCCTCAACGGCGTGGCCATGGGTGTTGTACCCTTCTTTACCCGCCTCGCTGGCAAGGCGCAGACGGGCTACATCTTCACTTACGCCTTCTGGATGGTTTTGGGTATCGCTGCCCTTGTCACCTGGATTTCGATCGGCGGAGGCGCACACTAATGGATAATATCCTCTCCATCGTCACCTTCATCCCCGCTGTGGCAGCAGGCATTCTGGCCCTGTTCTTGCATGGCGAGGACGTGGCCGCACAGCGCAATGCCAAATGGGTCGCACTGGTGGCAACCACGGTGACGTTCTTGGTCTCGATCGGCATCTATACGGGGTTTGATCCGTCCAACACCGGCTTTCAGATGGTGGAAGAAGGCGAATGGCTGCTGGGTCTGAAATACAAGATGGGTGTGGACGGTATCAGCGTTCTGTTTGTCTTGTTGACCACCTTCATCATGCCCCTGACCATTCTGGCCAGCTGGCACGTCACGGACCGCGTCAAGGAATACATGATCGCCTTCCTGCTTCTGGAGACGCTGATGCTGGGCGTGTTCATGGCGCTGGATCTGGTGCTGTTCTACCTGTTCTTCGAGGCAGGTCTGATCCCGATGTTCCTGATCATCGGCATCTGGGGCGGCAAAGAACGCATCTACGCCAGCTTCAAGTTCTTCCTCTATACCTTCCTTGGATCAGTGCTGATGCTGGTGGCGATGGTCGCGATGTATGCGGACGCGGGCACTACCGATATCGAAGCACTGATGAGCCATCACTTCTCGTCCGAAGGGTTCAGCGTGCTGGGCGTCTATGTTGTCGGCGGTATGCAGACACTGATGTTCCTGGCGTTCTTTGCATCCTTCGCGGTGAAGATGCCAATGTGGCCGGTACACACCTGGCTGCCGGATGCGCACGTTCAGGCGCCGACCGCCGGGTCGGTCGTTCTTGCGGCGATCCTGTTGAAGATGGGCGGCTATGGCTTCTTGCGGTTCAGCCTGCCGATGTTCCCGGTGGGTTCGGCAGTAATGACCGATCTGGTGTTGTGGATGTCAGCGATTGCCGTTGTCTACACCTCGCTGGTGGCGCTGGTGCAGGAAGATATGAAAAAGCTGATCGCGTATTCCTCGGTCGCGCATATGGGCTTTGTGACCATGGGCATCTTTGCTGCGAACCAGCAGGGCATTGACGGCGCGATCTTCCAGATGCTTAGCCACGGGTTCATCTCAGCCGCGCTCTTCCTGTGTGTTGGCGTGATCTATGACCGGATGCATACTCGCGACATCGAGGCTTACGGTGGGTTGGTCATTCGCATGCCAGCCTATGCGCTGGTCTTCATGTTGTTCACCATGGCCAATGTAGGTCTGCCGGGCACCAGTGGATTCATCGGAGAATTCCTGACACTGATGGGCACCTTCCAGGTCAACACATGGGTGACGGCTGTGGCGGCTTCTGGCGTGATCTTCTCGGCAGCTTATGCGCTATGGCTGTATCGCCGAGTGGTCTTTGGCGATTTGATCAAGGAAAGCCTCAAGGCGATGACGGATATGAGCTCGCGCGAGCGGCTGATCTTTGCGCCGCTGATCGTGATGACCATCCTGCTGGGCGTCTACCCGTCGCTGGTGACCGATGTGATCGGCAACTCGACCGCCGCGCTGATTTCGAACTATGACATGGCTCTGGCCGCGGCTGAGGCCGCGACCCAGTCAGCCGCATCGCATTAAGGGGGCTTTGGAGACATGATCCAGGCTGATCTGACGATAATCCTGCCAGAGATTGTTCTGGCCGTATATGCGATGGCGGCGCTGTTGGCGGCTGTCTACACGACGAAAGACGGGCTGGCACCTTTGCTGGTCTGGACAACCGCTGGGTTGATGGGACTACTGGCGATTTGGATCGCGACCAACGGCGATGGCACCAATGTCGCGTTCAACGGCATGTTTGTAGATGACGGGTTTGCAAGGTTCTCGAAAGTGGCGATCCTGCTATCAGCAGCTGCCATTCTGGTGATGAGTCAGGAATATATGGCGCGTCGGGATCTGCTGCGGTTCGAATTCCCTCTGTTGGTCGCGCTGGCCGCTGTCGGTATGATGATGATGGTCAGCGCGGGCGATCTGATGTCGCTTTATATGGGGCTGGAACTGCAGTCACTGTCGCTTTACGTCGTGGCCGCGCTGCGCCGGGATAGTGCCAAATCGACCGAGGCCGGTTTGAAGTACTTCGTGCTTGGTGCGCTGAGCTCGGGCTTGCTGCTGTACGGTGCCTCGCTGGTTTATGGGTTTACAGGCACCACGCTGTTCTCGGGTATCATCCAAACGGTTCAGCATGGTGAGATTTCGGTTGGCCTGCTGTTTGGTCTGGTGTTCCTGATCTCGGGACTGGCGTTCAAAGTGTCCGCCGTGCCATTCCACATGTGGACGCCGGATGTGTACGAAGGCTCGCCCACGCCTATCACCGCTTTCTTTGCCACAGCGCCGAAAGTGGCTGCCATGGCCCTGTTCGCACGCGTGATGCACGACGCTTTTGGAGGCGTGATCAAGGACTGGCAACAGGTGATTGTCCTGCTTTCTGTTCTGTCGATGCTGCTGGGTGCGGTCGCAGCGATTGGCCAGCGTGACATCAAGCGGCTGATGGCGTTCTCGTCGATTGCCCATATGGGCTATGCGCTGATCGGACTGGCTGCGGGAACCGAGTTGGGCATCAAGGCTATGCTGATGTATCTGGCCATCTATGTGACGATGAATATCGGCACTTTCGCTTTCATTCTGATGATGGAGCGGGACGGTAAACCGGTCACGGACATCGACGCCCTGCGCCAATATTCCAAACGCGAACCGGGCAAGGCGCTGGCGGTGCTGATCCTGATGTTCAGCCTGGCGGGCGTCCCACCAATGCTGGGCTTTTTCGCCAAATTCGGTGTCTGGCAGGCCGGCGTAAGCGCGGGCCTGACCGGGCTGGTGATCGCCTCAGCCATCGCGTCTGTTATTGGTGCCTTTTACTATCTGCGGATCGTGTTCTACATGTATTTCGGAGCTGAAAACGACGACCCGATCGAAACGCATTCTTCGCCGGTTCTGTGGGTTGCTCTAATGGGCTCGGCCGCGTTGATGCTGGTGGGTGTGTTCTATCAGTTCGGTATTGAAGGCGCGGCGGCAGCTGCGGCGGCCACTCTTGTCAATTGATCAGCGTAACACAGCAAACTTGGGGGCTCGGTCAGCGGACCGGGCCTTTTTGACATGACAGACTGGCCACAGGGATACGGCCTGCACGTGCTGCAAGAGGTCGACAGCACATTGAACGAGGCCACCCGCATGGCTCCGACCACGACCGGTCCGGTTTGGATCATGGCGCATCACCAGACGGCGGCGCGTGGGCGACGGGGTCGGGCGTGGGCCAATCCCAAGGGAAATCTGGCCGCGACCCTTTTGATGCGGCCACAGGGAAATCCGGAACAGGCCGCACTGCGCAGCTTTGTGGCTGCGCTGGCGCTGTTTGACGCCTGCGTTGCAGTGACCGGACTGGCGACGGGCTTGTCGCTCAAATGGCCCAACGATGTATTGCTGAACGGCGGCAAACTGGCGGGTATCCTGTTGGAAAGTACAGGGCAGGGGCGCGGCGTCTCGCACTTGTCCATAGGCATCGGCGTGAACCTGTCAGAGGCACCCGGAGCAGATCAAGTAGAACCCGGCGCCGTCCGACCGGTTTCCCTATTGTCCGAAGCTGGAGGCAACGTAACGCCCGAGGATTTCCTGACAGAACTTGCTGTCGCCTATGCCAGATACGAGAACCAATTCGTGACTTACGGGTTTGAACCGATCCGGACCGCGTGGTTGGCCCGGGCTGCCAAGTTGGGTGAGGTCATCACCGCCCGTACCGCAGCGTCGGAAACGGTTGGAACCTTTGAAACGGTGGACGCAGGGGGCAACCTTGTCCTAAACACCGCCAAAGGCCGCGTCAGTATTCCGGCGGCGGATGTGTTTTTCTGAAGGAGGCTCAGATGCTTCTGGCAATTGATTGCGGCAACACGAACACTGTGTTCTCGATCTGGGACGGTGAAAAGTTTCTGTGCACCCTGCGCACATCGACCCACCATGCGCGCACGGCCGATGCTTACTTCACGTGGTATTCGACGCTGGTAAAACACTATGGGATCGAGGCTGAAATTACTGATGTGATCATCGCCTCGACCGTGCCGCGCGTTGTGTTCAACCTGCGGGTCTTTGCTGATCGGTTCTTTGGGTGTCGGCCGCTTGTCGTGGGCAAACCCGATTGCCTGTTGCCGATGAATCCGCGTGTTGACGAGGGTACAGTGCCCGGCCCGGATCGTCTGGCCAACGCGGTCGCTGCGTTTGACCGGCATGGCGGCAATGTGGTTGTCGTGGATTTTGGCACGGCGACGAACTTTGATGTTGTTGCGGCGGATGGGGCCTATGTCGGCGGGATCATTGCGCCGGGCGTGAACCTCAGCCTCGAGGCACTGCATCAGGGCGCGGCTGCCCTGCCGCATATCGATATCACCCGCCCTGAAAATGTGATTGGCACGAATACGGTTGGCTGTATCCAATCCGGCGTGTATTGGGGCTATTCCGGATTGATCGAGGGGCTGATTTCCCGGATCAAGGCGGAATATGGAATGCCGATGAAAGTCGTTGGAACCGGTGGGCTCGCGCCGCTGTTCGATCAGGCGGACGTGGGGTTTGACGCAATCGAAGATGATCTGACGATGCACGGCCTGACCGTGATTCATCGCTATAACAAGGACAATGGCTCGACATGAGCAGCGAAAGATTGATCTACCTACCGCTGGGTGGTGCCGGCGAAATTGGCATGAATGCCTATGTCTACGGCTATGGCAAACCCGGACAGGAACGGCTGATCCTTGTGGATCTGGGCGTGACATTTCCCGACATGGACACCACTCCGGGCGTTGACCTGATCCACGCGGACATCTCGTGGCTGCGCGAACGTGCCGACCGGCTGGAGGCCGTGTTCGTAACCCACGCACACGAGGACCACGTGGGCGCTGTGGCGCATTGCTATGAGGCGCTGGGTGCGCCTGTCTACGCACGGGCCTTCACTGCCAACATCTCGCGCCGCAAGATGGAAGAGCACGGACACCCCGAGGATGCCGTGCATACTGCATCGGCCTGGCCCGAACAGATTTCCGTTGGTCCGTTCAAGGTGGGTTTCCTGCCGGTCTCGCATTCGATCCCCGAAAGCGCTGCCCTGGTGATCGACACGCCAGAGGGGCGGATCGTACATACCGGCGACTTCAAGCTGGATGAAAATCCGATCGTTGGTGAACCTTTTGACCCCAACCTCTGGGCTGAGGTTGCCAAGTCTGGCGTCAAAGCGCTGGTGTGTGACAGTACGAACGTGTTTTCCCCCCATGCGGGTCGCTCGGAATCCGAGGTCGGTCCCGAGATCACCAAGCTGGTTGAGGAAGCCAGCGGCATGGTTGTCGCCACCACATTTGCGTCGAATGTCGCACGGGTTAAGACGCTGGCCGAGGCAGGTGAACGGGCGGGGCGCTCGGTCGTTCTGCTGGGTCGCGCGATGCGCCGGATGATCGAAGCCGCGACCGAAACGGGCATTCTGACCAGCTTTCCACGCGTCGTCAGCGCCGAAGAGGCTGTGGACATGCCGCGCCAGAACCTGATGCTGATCGTCACCGGCAGCCAGGGAGAACGCCGCGCGGCCAGCGCACAACTTGCGCGGGGCAAATACCGCGGGTTGGAACTGAAAGAGGGCGATCTGTTTCTCTTCTCGTCCAAAACCATCCCAGGCAACGAGCGTGGCGTGATTTTCATCATGAACCAGCTCAGTGAAAAGGGCGTGGATGTGGTCGATGACAGTGCGGGCCTGTACCATGTGTCTGGTCACGCCAACCGTCCGGATCTTGAGAAAGTACATGGGCTGGTCGATCCGCAGATGATCATTCCGATGCACGGTGAACATCGTCACCTGCGCGAGCATGCCAAACTGGCCGAAGCTGGTGGGCGTACCGGTATTCTGGCCGTAAACGGAACCATGCTGGATTTGACAGGGAATGCGCCACGGGTTGTCGATTATGTCGAAACCGGACGGACCTATCTGGACGGCACGGTCAAAGTTGGCGCCCTGGATGGGGTGGTGCGTGACCGGATTCGCATGGCGCTGAACGGGCACGTCACAGTCACGGTCATTCTGGACGAAGAGGACGAACCACTGGGCGAGCCGTGGTGCGATACGATGGGTCTGTCCGAGATTGGATCGTCCCGGGCTGCATTGGTTGAAGTTCTAGAAGAAGACCTGAATCAGTTCCTGATGCGGGCCGATGCCAAGACCCTGCGCGATGATGACAAACTGGAAGAGGCAATACGCCGGATTGTTCGCCAAACAGCAAAGACCGAGATTGGGAAAAAGCCCGAAGTCACCACGGTAATCAGCCGCATGAAATAACGTGTCTGAGGGCCACCGGCCCTCAGTCTGCTTCTGGCATGGGATAACCGCGAAGCTTGAGGAAAAGGCTTTCCTCCTCACTGTTCAGAAAGAACGGAACAGTTTCAGGTGGCGTTGGGTCTGTCACCCGAGCGGCGATTTCGGCCAGCACGACTTCTGTAATGAACGGCAGGTCGAATTCGCGCGCCCGGTCCAGCGGCACCCATTGCAGATGTGACAGCTCGTCCGAGGCGTGGCTGAAATCATCCAGATCGCCCTGTATTGCGGCGGCGTCCACCAGGAAAAAGCGTGCATCGAACCGGCGGGGTCGCCCAGGCGGGGTGACGGCACGAAAAACGAACTGAAGTGCTTGTGCCGATGGGCGGTATCCCATCTGCGCAAATGTCGCCCAATCTTCGGTCCGCGGGCCCGCCCAATCACCTGGTTGGCCCAAAATCAGTCCGGTTTCTTCCCAAAGCTCTCGGATCGCCGCCGCCGCCAAGGCATTTTGCAGCCCGGCTTGTGACCGCTCCGCAAGGCGATCACAGCACACAGCGGGCAGATCTGTTGACAGTGCAACATCTGCATCAGACGCATCGACAGCGCCGCCTGGAAAGACAAATTTGTTGGGCATGAACGCGGCTTTTGCACCGCGTTGCCCCATCAGGATGGATGGATTGGTCAGACGATCCCGCAAAACGATGACTGTCGCCGCGTCGCGTATGGCTGTTTTGTCCACCGTCATCCGTTGCTCAACTTGCGGTCCAAGATCACGCGGACTGGCCAAAGCCGTGCATGCGACGAGCCCATTGATAGGCGACAACTGCCCCTTTCAATCGTGGCAGCAGGAATAGTGACAGGGCAGTACAGCCAATTGCCAAAACCAGGAACATCGTCAGGGGCTCTGGGCGCCAATGGACATAAGACAAGTGCAGCGCCGGTGCCAGCAGGTGACCCACCAGAAGAATCGTCAGATAGGCCGGCCCGTCATCGGCGCGATGGTGAAACAGCTCTTGTCCGCAATTCGAACATTCGTTGTTAACCTTGAGGTAGCTGTGCAGCAGTTTGCCTTCGCCGCAATTTGGGCAACGGCAACGGAACCCTTTGACCAGTGCTGGCTTTGTCGGGCGGTCTTCTACATCGTGGGTTTCGATCGTCTGATCTGTCATGTTGATACTCGCGCGTTCCAATGATGAGGATATAACGCTTGTTTGTAGCTTCGGGAAAGGGGGTGCGTCGCTTTGCATCGCCATAACGTTTTCAAAAAAGTTTCACTTCCTGCGACGGAATGGGGTGCCTGCCCCGTTTGAACCTATGTAAGCAGCGGCAATGGCGCCGCGAAAACAAGGGAAAAACGTTATGAAAAGCGCCAAATTCATTCCGGCAATCATTGTGTCCGCAGTGGCAATCACCGGCACATCCGTTTTCGCCGCAGGCGGTAAAGATCGCGAACCTGTGACCTTCCAACAGCTCGATGCGAACGGTGACGGGCAGGTGACTAAGGAAGAAATGCAGGCTCATCGGAATCAGCGTTTCACCAATGCCGACACCGATGGCGACGGCCAGCTGAGCGTCGAAGAGATGCAGACAGCAGGTCAAAAGAAGGCCAACGAACGTGTTACGAAGATGTTTGAACGCAACGATGCCAACAAGGACGGTTTTCTGAGCGAAGACGAGTTGCCCAAGCCGCGCCGTGCTGACAAGATGTTTGACCGGATCGACGCGAACGACGATGGCGCCATCTCGGAAGGGGAATTTGCCGATGCAAAAGACAGAATGGGGAAGCGCCACAAGAAACATGGGAAAGCGGACTCTGACGACAGCTGATGCGGGATGGAGGACCTGACCTCTGCTCCACAAGATGTTCGCGGCGTGGATTACGCCGCGGACGAACTGGGCGACGATGTGTTGCTCAGGCAGTTTGCCAATGGCGATGCTGCAGCGGCGCGCGTTCTCACCGATCGGCTTGCACCGCGCAGCTTTTCAGTGGCCCTGCGATTTCTGGGTAACCGCGCCGAGGCTGAAGATGTGACACAAGATGCGATGATGCGCCTGTGGCAGATGGCACCCGATTGGGTGCCCGGTCAGGCCAAAGTATCGACATGGCTTTATCGCGTGACGCTAAATCTGTGTGTTGATCTGCGCCGCAAAAAGACGCCGGACCGACTGGCGGATGTGCCAGAGCCAGCAGATGAAAAGGCCAGTGCAGCCGATCGTCTACAAGACGCAGCCCGAAAGGATGCGCTGCAAATGGCACTATCAGAACTGCCTGAACGTCAGCGACAAGCTGTTGTTTTGCGGCATATTGAGGAATTGCCCAACCCCGAAATCGCTGGGATCATGGGCATTTCGGTGGAAGCGGTGGAAAGCCTTACGGCACGAGGAAAACGGTCGTTAGCGGCGATTCTGGCCGGGCGACGTGATGAATTGGGGTACGACGATGACTGACGACAAAGACAATCTGGATCTGTTGTTCGCCCAAGCCCGGCAGGATCGGCAAGAGTTGCCGGATGATCTGGCTGTGCGCATTCTCACCGACGCGGAATCTGTTCGGCTGGGTCGCCTGAAACCAGATGAGCCAAAGACCAACTCTCTGTGGGCGCGTCTGCTGGCCGGGTTTGGCGGCTGGCAGGGAATGGGCGGTTTGGTTGCAGCCAGTATGGCGGGCGTTTGGATCGGCTTTTCAGCACCGGAATTTCTGCCTGATCCCGCCAATTACATCTACGCGCAGGATGTTAGTTTCGTGGTCGCTGACCTAAGTCTGGATACGAGTTTTCTGGAGGACGCCGAATGAGCGATAGTCCCAAACCCAAAAACCGCTGGATGTCGGTTCTACTGGTCATCTCGCTGGCCTTGAACCTGCTGATCGTCGGCGTTGCCCTGGGGACCGCACTGCGGGTCAAAGGGGGGGATCATGCAAAATCTCCGCCAGGTTTTGGTTCGGCGCTGTATCGTGCGCTGCCAAAGGAAGAGCGTAAAGCCATGCGGGGCGAGCTGTTCGACCGACACAAAAAGGGTGCACACAGCCGATCCCAGGATTTTGCCCAACTCAGCACTGCTTTGCGGGCAAATCCCTTTGACGCAGTAGCGGTTCAGGCCCTGCTGGACCAGCAAGCGCAGTCCATGGCGGACCTGCAGAACGCGCTGCAGCAAGAGTGGTTGGCCCGGGTTGAAGCCATGAGCGATGAAGATCGTCTGGTCTATGCCGACCGGTTGGAAGAGGTCGTTAAACGAGGCCCGCGTGGCCACAAGAAAAAGGACTGAGGGTCTCAGGCAGCGCTCTGCCTGATCCTTACTTGATTGCGACCTGCCTTCTTGGCTGCATAAAGTGCAGTATCGGCGGATTTCAGCAACCGCTCCACCGGGTCACCAAGGGGCAGGGGCGGGTTCGGTGCAGTCAGGCCGATGCTGATGGTGACAGGCACGGCGGCCGAGATATCGGGAAGCGAAAACGGTGCCTTGCTGATACAGTCACGCAGTGTCTTTGCTAGATCCATCGCCCCCGCCTGAGAGCTGTCGGGCAGGCCGATAATAAACTCCTCCCCTCCGATGCGCGCGACAAAACCCGCCGCGCCAACCGTGCGCTTCATGCGTTTTGCGGCCTCGGTCAAAACCTGGTCGCCACTGACATGCCCAAAACGGTCGTTGATGGTTTTGAAATGATCCAGGTCTGCCAGCATGACAACAAAACCGTGACCAGATCGCGATGGCTGTCGCGCCATCTGATCCATGGCTTTCATTGCATAGCGACGGTTGTGCAACCCGGTCAGCGGATCGACCCACGACTCGGCCAGCCCACGCCTTAATGAGGCGCGTATTTGGTCCATTCGGGCCTTTCGCGCGATCTGGTTATCCAGATGCAGTTGAACCTCTTCGACGTAGAACCCCCCCATGCAAACGGCGTCAGCGCCACGATCCAGCGCCTCGCTCGCCATTGTCGCGTTTTCATCGGCCAAGACGGCGATTAATACGGTATGCCGAGTTGCCCCCCGTGACTTCAGATCCGCCAACGCATTCAGCCCCGTGGCGGTCGTTCCTATTTCGACCAGAATCGCATCCGGTACCGGACCCGACAACAAGGCGCGCATGTTCGAAGCTGCATGTGTGCTTAGGCTGTGATGTGATCTCTCGGACAATGCGGTTTTCCACAATGTCCCGATCCGGCTGTTCTGAGTCAGTATGGCCACATGGGCCGATTTCGACGGCGTAATCAGCACGGTCGCGGGTTCTGCAAATCCGACTGGATGTGATCCGTCGCCCAGCTGAAGCTCTTGCGTATCAGCGCGCGCGCGCAGCAGGCTGCGAATTCGCGCCAGAAGCAGGGTGTCCTTGAACGGGGCCGCCAACACGTCGTCCAACCCATCCGCCAATGCCTGCAACCTTGCCGCCTTGTCGTTCTGCGGTGCGATTGCAACGACCGGTACATCGGCCAGTTCCGGATTGGCCATCACCAGTCTTTTGACGTCCGCAGCCGAGCCATCGGGCAGCGTTTGTGCCACCAGCACCAGATCGGGGCGCGTACGACTTAGCAACCCGGCCAGCCCATGGAGCTTTTCAGCCTGAACCACGTGATACCACGCCGCCGTCAGCTGAACTTTTAGCATAATGCGATTGGTCGAAGTCCCGTCGAGGACAAGAATGGTTCCTTGCACGGACATATCTATCACCGTTGATTGCATGCGTTGCCAAAGTGTTTATGAGTCTGGTTAACAAACCCTTTCCAAGTGCATACCTGAGGCCTCTTTATGCCGATCACCGCCCAATCCGCCGAAACGCTTGCCCTGAACGTCCTTGGCTGGCTGGTCGGGAATGACGAATTGCTGCCGATTTTTCTGGGTTCGACGGGCGCATCCACCAAGGATCTGCGGATTCGCGCATCAGAGCCGGAGTTCCTGAATTCGGTTCTAGAATTCTTGATGCTTGACGATTCGTGGGTGATCGCCTTTTGTGACGCCAATTCCGTGCCCTATGACCTGCCGGGCCAGGCGCGGGCTGTTTTGTCCGGTGGCGACGTTCACTGGACCTGATTCAATTCACTGACAGGAGCATGTAATGCCCATCGATGCGATCTTGTTCGACAAGGACGGAACACTGTTTGACTTTGCGAACACATGGGGTGGTTTCGGGCGCAGCGTGTTGGAAAAGCTGTCAGATGGCGACCAAAAACGGGCTGCCGAACTGGGCCAGGCCATCGGATTTGATCCGGTTTCGGAAGAATATGCTGACGACAGCATCGTGATTGCGGGGACCGTCGAAGAGATCGCCGAAGCTCTTGCGCCCTATTTCCCGGATATGCCCAGCGATGAGCTGATTGACATTTTGAACACGGAATCGGCGACGGCGACACAGGCGCCGGCTGTTCCTCTGGTTCCCTTCCTCGATGCTTTGCGGCAGGCGGGTCTAAAACTGGGTGTAGCCACGAACGACGGGGAGATGCCTGCGCTGCAACATCTCGCCTCGGTCGGGATTCGCGACCACTTCGATTTTGTTGCTGGCTACGACAGCGGCCATGGGTTCAAACCCGGACCCGGGCAATTGATTGCATTTGCGACCCATGTTGGTGTCGACCCGTCACGCGTGGCCATGGTGGGGGA
The DNA here is from genome assembly GCF_059611005.1 of Ruegeria sp. CDSB117. Classification (NCBI taxonomy): domain Bacteria; kingdom Pseudomonadati; phylum Pseudomonadota; class Alphaproteobacteria; order Rhodobacterales; family Roseobacteraceae; genus Ruegeria; species Ruegeria sp. CDSB117. Next base: position 50,071 of record NZ_JBXWOS010000001.1, on the reverse strand, counting down.
CAGCCTGCATGATCTTCAGGCCGGGCGTGCAGCGGGAATGACTACAATTGGGGTGCTAACCGGGCTGGCCCCGGCTGAGGCACTTGCGCCGATGGCAGATGTCGTGCTGCCGGACATCGGTCACATTCCCGCCTGGTTGGCTGAAAACTGATCCAGCTTCGGCTGAATTCGACTGTCCAAGTAATAAAACCGACAAACCTTGTCGCAGATAGAGCGGCCACTGGGCTGACTTCGGGGCTTGCTTGAAGAAAGCAAGTTCCGGAGGGTTCCAATGGCTGACACACAAACTCGCAAACGTCGCGGAGGGGGACGGGCAGGTGCGGCGGCACGCAGGGGCAGCGCGGTGATCGACCAAATGCCGTGGAATCCGCCGATCAACATCGACAAACCCACCGAACCGTTGGATCAAGCTGGCATCGAAGCGATCCACGAGGGGGCCATGCGCATCCTCGAAGAGATCGGGATCGAGTTCTACAACGAAGAAGCGCTTGGTATCCTGAAAGAGGCGGGCTGTACGATCAATGGCGACAACGTTCGTATGGGTCGTGACTTTGTGATGGAAATGGTGGCCAAAGCGCCATCAAAGTTCACGATCACTCCACGGAATCCTGACAAGACGATTGAGGTTGGTGGCAAAACCCTGCTGTTCGGGAACGTCTCCTCTCCGCCGAACTACTGGGATCTTGAGATCGGCACCAAGGTGGCAGGTAATCGCGAGATGTGCCGGAATCTGCTGAAGCTGACACAGTATTTCAACTGTATCCACTTTGCCGGGGGCTACCCGGTCGAGCCGGTCGATATCCACGCCAGCGTTCGGCATCTGGACGTTCTCTATGACAAGCTGACGCTGACCGACAAGGCAATGCATGCCTATTCGCTGGGCAAAGAACGGGTCGAGGACGTGATGGAAATGGTCCGGATCGCTGGGGGTCACAGCCATGAAGAGTTCGAGGCGACTCCGCGGATGTATACCAACATCAACTCGACCTCGCCGTTGAAACATGATCATCCGATGATTGACGGCTGTTTGCGCCTAGCGCGGCGCGGGCAGGCGATTGTCGTGACGCCGTTCACACTGGCAGGTGCGATGGCGCCAGTCACGATGGCGGGCGCGGTTGCGCAATCTCTGGCCGAGGCATTGTGCGCAATTGCGCTGTTCCAATATGTCCGGCCCGGAATTCCCTGTGTTATCGGGACGTTCACGTCCAACGTTGACATGAAATCTGGCGCACCTGCGTTTGGAACGCCCGAATATATGCGCTCAACCCAGATGACCGGCCAAATGGCGCGCTACTATGGCTTGCCCATGCGGTCGTCAGGTGTGTGTGCGGCAAACGTGCCGGATGGGCAATCGGTGTGGGAGACATCGAACTCGCTTTGGGCTGCGGTGCAGTCGGGTAGTAACATGGTGTATCACGCGGCCGGGTGGCTTGAGGGCGGGCTGATTGCTAGCCCCGAAAAATTCATCATGGATTGCGAAATTCTACAGCAAATCCAGCGATACATGCAGCCCGAGATCACAGCGACAGGCCCGGACGAAATCGCGCTGGATGCAATCAAGGCCGTTGGGAACGATGGCCATTTCTTTGGTATTCAGCACACCCAGGACCGCTACACGACCGCGTTCTATCAGCCGTTCCTAAGCGATTGGAAAAATTACGAAGGCTGGGACGTTGCAGGTGGTATCTGGACGGCCGAGCGCGCCCACCACATGTTCAAGGAAATCGTAACCAGCTTTGAGCCCCCGCCGATAGATGACGGGATTCGTGAAGAGCTGGAGGATTTTGTTGCCCGCCGAAAGGACGAGGGTGGCGCGCCGACGGATTTCTAATGTAACAACAATAACTTCCAGATTGAGACTCTGTCGGATAGTCATCCACGCATCGTGTTTTTTGGTATTTGTTAAGGATTATCTGAGCAGATTGGGGTGTAACCAATTTGGGGCATCTCATGCATGGTCTGATCAATCGGGCAATACAGTCATTTGTTTGCGCGACCTATGGACAACCCTGCTGGCTGCGGGTGACCGAGGCCGCGGGCCTGGGTTTTTCCGAGTTTGAGGCAATGCTGCTTTATGACGACGCCATGACCGCGCAGGTTTTGGACGCGCTAAGTGCTGACTTGAATCGCCCACGGGCCGAGATACTGGAAGATCTTGGAACCTATTTGGTGTCGCACCCGAATATGGAAGGTTTGCGCCGACTGCTTCGATTCGGCGGTGTGACATATGTCGAGTTTTTGCACTCACTGGATGACCTGTCAGACCGTGCCCGACTAGCGGTTTCGGATCTGCGCCTGCCGATGCTGGAACTGCAAGAGGTGTCACCAGCAGAGTATCGTCTGCACTGCTATTCTGGCATGCCGGGCTATTCCAGCGTGATGGTGGGCGTATTGCGGGCCATAGCGGATGACTATGGTGCATTGGCCATGCTGTCGCATGAAGGGGCGCAGGGCGAGGCCGAAGTCATCACAATCGTCCTCGTGGAAAGTGCCTTTGCCGAAGGGCGTCATTTCGATCTTGGGGCGCGCAAGTCATGATGCAAGCCTCTGAACTCTCGGCTCTTTTGGACACGTTGTGCCCCATGTTCGTGATGGTGGACAACAAAGGCAGGATCGTAAACGCGGGACCAACGCTGCAAAAGCTTCGCCCGGACCATCCGATGCGGGGTCGCGGTTTTCTGGACGTTTTTGAACTGGTAAGACCACGAGCAGTGACAACGATTTCCGCGCTGCTGTCTCTGCCCGGTGGCAAGGTGCATCTGAAGTTTCACGACGAACCCCGGACCGCGCTGACGGGGCTGGTCGCTCCTTTGCCAAAGGAGAGCGGGGCAATCATCAACCTGTCCTTCGGGATTTCTATCCTGGACGCTGTTCGTGACTATGCTCTGACCAGCGCGGATTTCTCTGGCACGGATCTGTCGATTGAACTGCTGTATCTGGTTGAGGCGAAAACAGCCGCGATGGAGGCGTCGCGCTCACTGAACCTGCGGCTGCAGGGGGCCATGTTGGCCGCTGAAGAGCAGGCGGTGACAGACATGTTGACCGGGTTGAAAAACCGCCGCGCGATGGACGTGGTCCTTGGCCACCTGATCTCGGGCAATTGCGCCTTTGCGCTTATGCATTTGGACTTGGACTTCTTCAAAAGTGTCAACGACCGCCTTGGCCATGCGGCGGGGGACTTTGTGTTGCAACAGGCTGCGCGCATAATGGAGGAAGAGACCCGAAATGAGGACACGGTCGCTCGGGTCGGTGGTGATGAGTTTGTAATAATTTTTAAAGGTCTGGTCGACGAAAATGTCCTCTCTGACATAGCAGGACGCCTGATCAGTCGGCTATGCCAACCCATGATGTTTCAGGGTGCCCCGTGTAGGATTTCGGCAAGCATCGGAACGGCCTTGTCCACGCAGTTCGGCAATCCGGAAGCGGCAGAGCTGCTGAATGCAGCCGATCAGGCGCTGTACGAGGCAAAGCGGCAGGGACGGTCGCGGCATTGTCTGTTCTCGGAGCTTGCGGCCTATGGGCTGAAATCGGCCAGTTCGTAATAACATCTGATCCCACGCGGTCAGTTATTTAGGCTAATCCTGCGTAAAAGCACGCGTCAGAGTTCTCGCAATATGGCGTTTGATTGGGGGAAGCTCTCCGACAACCGGCATCACGTGCCCATTGAACCGCGCTCGCTCTAGCTCCTGTGGCACGTCCTCCAAAACATGCCCACCCGTGCAAGCAAAGAAGGGCAGGCACAGAGATTGATCGCCAGCCCCGGTCGCGGCTTCAGCAATGGACGGGGCCTCTTCCACAAACCCGACGCGGATGGATTGGAAGGTCACGCACCCGGCCAATTCCTTAGAAAATTCAATGGCGACAGCTGATGGGTTGCGGCTGCGACCCGATCCGTGTGCAGCCAGAACCAGATCGGTTTTGTCCGCGTCCCACCCCTTGTTCAACAGCGTATCCTGCAACGCGCCCGCAGCCAAAGCGGGGAGTTTAGAGTCAACGCCCAGCGGGTCCAGAATTCGGATATTTCTATCACCCAGACGCTTAGGCAGCGCACGTGTCACGAACCACCCCTTGGCCATGAAAAGGGGATAGATGACAGTGTCGTCGGGCAGTTCATCCAAACGAGCCTCCAGCAATCCAGGCGCAGCAAGCGTAGCTGAACTAACGCTGACGCCATCGCAATACGCATCGACCTCTGCCGCATATGAAGCTAGCGCCGCATCAGCAGGGGCCGGGTCCGAGGGTTGGCCGTGGGCGACGATCAGGGCGTGCGGCATTTAGGAGTATCCTGTGGCTTTTCAGTTAGGTGTGTCCGGCTGGTGCAAAGTCAATCCATGGGACGTCACGCTATCCCAATAATGTCAGCCAAAGCCAGACTGTCAGGATCGAGACGCCGGTTCCGACCAGAACGGACGAGGCCGCGACCCGTTTTGCCCGTCCGTACATATTGGCAAAGATGTAAGCATTGAAACCGGGCGCCATCGCTGCCGTCAGCACACCTGAGCGGAACAGGTCCTGTGGCAGACCAACTGTTGAGCCGAATAACCAGACAAGACTGGGATGCAGCATCAGGGATATCGCGCAAACAAAGGCGATGGCGCGCAGGTCGCCTTCGGGCTTGTATTTCACCAGCACTCCGCCAAGCGCGAACAGCGCCCCGGGCAGGGCGGCGCGGGTCACAAGGCCCAGGGCTTCGTCCACGACCGCAGGTATGCCAATACCAGACAGGTTCACTGCAAAACCCAGCGCGATGCCAAGGATTAGTGCATTGCGGAACATGGCCGACAAGATGGATTTGACCATGCGTGGACCGCCCTGGCCGCGATTTCGAATAACCTCCATCACCGTGATGCCAACGCCGTAGCAAAAGGGCGAATGGAAGGCGATGATCGCATAATTGCCGGTCAGGTTTTCGGGGCCATAGGCGCGTTCGGTAATCGGCAGTCCCAATAGGACAGAGTTTGAGAACAGACAGCAAAACCCTATGGCGACGCAATCTTCCCAATCCCGGCCAAAGATAAACCGTGCACCGAACAGACCGGCCGTGAAGCATAATCCAGCTGCTGAGTAGAAGCTGACTAGAAGCCGAGGATCAAAACTGGCACTCAGATCCAGATGTGAGATTGCAAGGAACAGCAGGCATGGGATTGCAAAGCCCTGGGTGAACTTCATCAATCCATCGATGTGAATTTCCTTGAAATACCCCAACCGGGTCGAGGCATAACCTGCTCCGATCACAAGGAAAACCGGTAGAATGACGTCGATCAGACTTTGAAGCATAGCACCGCTTTGCAGGCTGGGCCGACGCAGGATTGCTGCGTCTCAGGTCGGTTGCGTGGGGTCTTAGAGCGCCTGATGGATCACCATTCCGTCATAGGCAGGGGTGATGTTGTCGGCGGTTTCCGCGTCAACCGTGGCATAGTCCAGATCGATATGCATGTTGGTCAGGACCGCGCGCTTGGGGTTCAGTTGTTCGATCCAGCCCAGCGTCCTTTCCAAATGCGCATGGGTCGGGTGAGGTTTCCGACGTAGCGCGTCGATCACTAGACAATCCAACCCTTCCATCGTCGCCCAGGCTTCGTCGTAGATTTCCGCCACATCCGGCAGGTACGCCAGGTTGCCAATCCGGAAACCAAGCGAGTCGATCGAGCCGTGGTTGACCTTGAATGGATGGAACGGAATCGGGCCGCCGGGGCCGTCTACCTCGAACGGGCCGTCGATGGACTTCAGGTCAAGGATTGGCGGATAAGGCGAGCCTTCGGGCTGGACAAAGGCGTAACCGAACCGTCCCAACAAGGCGTTTTGCGTGTCGCCATCGGCCCACACGGGCACTCGTTCGCGCATGTTAAACACGATCATACGCAGGTCATCGATGCCGTGAACATGATCCGCGTGCGAATGGGTGTAGATCACGCCATCCAGCCGCCCGGTCCCGCTGTCGAGCAATTGGCTACGCATGTCGGGGGTGGTGTCAATCAGCACCGAGGTTGTACCGTCCGGCCCGTCCCGTTCCACCAGCATTGAACAGCGGCGACGGATGTTTTTGGGGTTCTTGGGGTCGCAATCGCCCCAATGCCCGCCCAGCCGGGGGACGCCGCCGGATGATCCGCAGCCAAGGATGGTGCATCGCAATTCGGTCATGCAGCCGCCTTGTAGGTCGCTGCTTTGGTGAACAACCGGTCAAAATTTGCCTGCGTTTGGGCAGCAAAATCGACGTAGTCCATCCCAAACACCTCGGCCCCCTTGCGCGCTGTGTGGGCGGTATAGGCGGGCTCGTTCCGCTTGCCGCGATACGGGGGTGGGGCCAGGTATGGCGCGTCGGTTTCAACAAGGATGCGGTCGACTGGGGCGCTGGCAAAGATGTCGCGCAGCTCCTGGCTTTTGGGGAATGCTGTGATGCCGGACATCGACAAATAGAACCCCAGCTCAAGGGCGGCTTTGGCCAGTTCGGCAGAGGACGAAAAGCAATGCATCACGCAGGAATAGGGCGCGTTGCGGTGTTCCTCAGCCAGAATGCGGGCCATGTCGTCATCGGCGGCACGGGCGTGGATGATCAGGGGCAGGCCAGTGCGATGGGCGGCCTCAATATGTACCCGCAATGATTGCTTCTGCACCGCTGCGCTGTCGGCGGTATAGTGATAATCCAGCCCGGTTTCGCCGATACCTACAAATTTAGGGTGCCGGGACAAGGCGACGAGTTCATCGACCGATGCCATCGGCTCATCAGCGGCGCTCATAGGGTGCGTTCCAGCCGCGTAGAAGACGGGCGCGTGGGCCTCGGCAATGGCGCGGACGGTTGGTTCGTTCCGCAAGCGGGTGCAAATTGTTACCATGCGGGTCACGCCAGCCTCGGCAGCATTGGCCACGATCTGATCCAACTGACCTTCGAAATCGGGGAAGTCCAGATGGCAATGGCTGTCGGTGATTTCGGGGGGATTGCTCATCTGCTCTGACCGGCGGTTTCCTGTATCTTGAACACCGTATCTAGGACCAGAGCGGCAGGGTCAAGGTTCACCGCCTGCCCATGACGCGCGCGTGCGGTGATCACCGCTGCGACCTCGGCCCATTTTCGGGCCTGCTGCGGTGACGCAGACAGGCGGGCAAGGGTTTCTGCCTCGTTCGGCGCGGCCTCGGGCATCGGGGCCGCGCCGGTTGCACCGGTCAGCGCAAGCCGGGACAGGGCGACGTCGATCAACGTCAGTAACAGTTCAAACCGCTCGGCCGCGCCGCGTTGGGCGGCAGCCTCGGCCAAGGCCAACGCGCGCTGACGGTCCATTCGGGGCAGGGTGCCCAGAATGGCAATCAGCTCGGCATAGATTTCCAGCCCGCCCAGGTTGATCAGGCGCACCGCATCACCCACGGATCCGGCAGCCAGTGCAGCCAAATGATCCGCCTTGCCCGGCATTTCTGTGCCGGTCTGCATCAGCGCGGCTTCCATATCCTCAGATCCCAGCGGAGACAGGCGCAGTGTCCGGCACCGGGATCGGATTGTCGGCAGCAGGCGCGACGGCTGGTGCGAGATCAGCAGCAGGGTGGTGCGGGCCGGGGGCTCCTCGAGCATTTTCAACAGCGCGTTGGCGGCGCTGACATTCATCTCATCCGCGGCATCCACGATCACAACGCGACGGCCACCGTCAGTCGAGGAAAGGCCGAAGAACTTGCCAAGCTTGCGGATATCATCAACCACAATCTCATTACGCAACCGCCCCTGATCGTTCAGAGATCGGGTAATTGCGGCCAAGCCGGGCTCGGCCCCAGCCTGAATACGGTGCGCGACGGGGTGTTCAGGATCGATCTCAAGGCTATCGGGCGGTGGCGGTGCACCAAATAGCCCGTCATCCTCAGTCGGAGGTGTTGTCAGTAGAAATCGCGCGATCCGCCAGGCCAGCGTCGCCTTGCCGACCCCACGTGGACCAGTAATCAACCAGCCGTGGTGCAGACGCTCAGAGGTATAGGCACTTAGAAAAGCCTGTTCCGCCGCGTCCTGACCAAACAGGCGCAGTGTCTCGCGCGGGTGTGGGGCACCGGGTGCCTGATCCGGGGTTGGGGTGTCGTCGCTCATCTACCGTCTATCGCAAAGCTTGCAGAACGATATCTGTCACATCCTGTGCAACACTGTCCATGTCCCGGTTACCATCAACCACGCGGAAACGGTCGGAATACTCATCCGCAAGGGCCAGAAACCCTGCACGCATCTGTTGTTGCAGATCCAGCCCGAAATCTTCGAACCGTTCTTCTGTTCCCTGACGCCCCTTGGCTCGGGACAGCCCGGTTTCGGGGTCCATGTCGATCAAAACGGTCATGTCGGGTTCGCGCCCGATCATCAGGTCGTGCAATTGATCGACCAATCCCCGCAGATCGCCGCGCGACAGGCCCTGATACATGCGGGTGCTGTCGGCGAAGCGGTCGCAGATCACGACTTTGCCCTCGGCCAGCGCTGGCCTGATCGTGCGTTCCAAATGATCCCGGCGGGCCGCCGTAAATAGCAGGATTTCCGTCTCTGCAGACCAGCGATCCGGGTCACCTTCCAGAACAAGGCTTCGGATCTCTTCAGCGCCTGCAGATCCTCCGGGCTCGCGGGTCAGAACGACATCGTAACCGAGGCCACGCAAATGTTCGGCAAGCATTCGTGCTTGTGATGACTTTCCAGACCCGTCAATACCTTCGAAGGTCAGAAACAACCCTGCCTTCGTCACATCGCCTCCAGCGGATTGCCGATCACGTCTTCTAGAACAATACCGCCAACGGTTTTCATGCGCACGACAAAGCCGCCTACAGGCACGTCTTTGGCCGCGAACAGTGGGCGACGGATTTCGGGCAATCCTTCGGGTGTGATCACCAGCTCAGCCAGTTTCTGCCCCTTTTCCACAGGCGCGTTGATCGGACCTTCGTAGACGACCTCAGCTTTGACGTCCTTGTCATTGAGAACTGGGAACAACAAGGTCAGATCCCCTTCGGGCACCAGCCCAACAGTTTTTTCGGCGCCCATCCAAATCTGGGCTTCGGCTATCGGCGTTTCGGCGTCGGCAATGGTCCTCTCGACAAAATTGCGAAACGACCAGTTAACCACGGCCTCAGCCTCCTCTGCGCGACGGGCGGTGCTATCGAGGCCGGTCAGGACAAAGACAACCCGACGGTCGCCTTGCTTGGCCGAGCCGACAAGGCCGTAACCCGCCTCTTGCGTGTGCCCGGTTTTCAGGCCGTCGGCCCCGATCCCCAGTTTCAGCAGCGGATTGCGGTTACGTTTGTTAGACGGCGCACGGCCATCAAACTCAAACTCTTCTTCAGCGAACAGTGGGTAGTATTCGGGGAAGTCGCTGATCAGCCGGTTGGCTAATACGGCAAGGTCATGGACCGACATCATGTGGCCCGCCGCCGGCCATCCGTTCGAGTTGGCGAAGTTCGAGTTGTCCATGCCCATCTGTTTGGCGCGCTGTGTCATGTAGCGGGCAAACCCGGCCTCGGTCCCATCGGGGCTTAGCGCCTCGGCAATCACCACACATGCGTCGTTACCAGACAAAACGATGATGCCACGCAGCAGATCTTCGACGCTGACACGATCCTGCGTGTTCAGGAACATGGTCGACCCACCATAGCTCATGGCGTGTTCCGACACGGGCAAGGTTTCCCCCAGGGTCAGGCGGCCATCGCGCAGCGCCTCAAACGCGACGTAGAGCGTCATCAGTTTGGACATCGACGCAGGCGGCAGGGGCTGGTCTGCTTCTTTCGACAGCAGAACCGTTCCGGTCGTCTGATCGATCACATAGGCCGCGCGGGCGGTTGTGTCGAAAGCGTGGGCGGGCAGGGCAAACAGCGCCAGTCCGAGGGTCAAAACAGATGATCGCAGTGAGGACAGCATGGGGGCCTCCTAGGTTTCAATTTTTGACGGTGAACGCGTCGTTAAAGCCCAGGTCTTTGACATCGCGCTGCATGGCATTGCGTTCCGAGCGCGACGTGGCTGGGCCGACCAGGACCCTCCAGACCGTTTTGCCGTCCGAGGTTAGTTCTCGCACCTCGGCAGGCATTCCGTTGCGGCGGATCTTGTTGGCAGCGCTATTGGCGTTGGTTTCAACCCCGAAAGTGCCGACCTGGACGAACGGTTTTGACAAGGACGATACCGAAGCCGCCGTGGCTGTCGATGCGCCCGCTGTTGCGGCAGAAGGGGTGCCGGCCGGTGTGGGTTCTGCCGCGTCAATCGCCGCAGCCGCGCCCGCGATCGGGTCCAGCGGCGTTTCGGTGATTTCATCGGGCTTCTTCTTTTGCCACCATTTACGTTTGGCTGGTTGTTCAGTCGGCGGGGTAACCTCAGGGTCCACCAGTGAAGCCGATGCTGCTTCTGCCGTCGTTTCTACCACCTCAGTCGCTGTGTCGGTCGCCGTATCGGTCGCGGCATCAGCGGCCACGGCCGCCTCGGCAGGTTTTTTGCGCTGCCACCATTTGGGCTTGGCCGGTTTTTCAGTCTCTGTGACGTTTTCGACTGCCTCGGTGGCTATTTCCGCCGCTGTGTCGGTTGCCGTGTCGGTCGCGGCATCTGTGGCTACAGCAGCCGCAGTCGCGGCACCGGCCGCTGCAGCAGGTTTTTTGCGTTGCCACCACTTGAGCTTAGCTGGCTGTTCAGCTTCCGCGGCCTCATTTTCGGCGATGACGGTCTTGGACTCATCCGCTGCTGCGGTTTGCGTTTCTTCGACAGGGGTTTCTTCGGCTGCGGGCTTTTCTTCGACCGGCTCAGGTTTCGGTTCGGGCGCTTTGCGACGCAGGGCGACGACATCAACATTTGTAGGTGCACCAGCCAGAATACCCAGCTTTTCGGCCGCAGCAGAGGAAAGCTGCAGTTCGGGTCCCGGCAGGTTTCGCTCGCGGCGGAATAGCGCGGCAGTGACCGTTTTGTTGTTCTTGGGATTTTTGACGCGCACACGTTCGGGCTGTGTCACATCCGGGTGGGCAATCCAAATGCCCCCCAATGACGGGCGGCCGTCCCATAAGCCTGCCTCAGACAGCTGAAACACCTCAGGGGCTTCGACATCATCTTTCGGGCTGCCGTCAGGAATGGGGAAAAGGTCGGTCCGGCCGTCTGCTTGGGTATCAGAACTTTGGCTATCTGCTGAGACATTGTCGGGGGAAAGCACCTCATCGCAACCAGCCAAAACCACGGACATAACGGCCAAAGCCGCTAACGCTCGCGGATGTGCGCGTGTCTCTGTCGCTCGCTTCATCTTGTCATCCCTTGCCTGATTGGGCCTCGTTTTCCGAGACCCGCCGCCGATTGCTGGTTCTGTATTGCCAGCCTGCTTCGGTCTTTCCTACAGATCATAACGCGGCCAAAGTGTCATGGAAAGACCGCAGCAGGCGCTTCGGCAAGAATTCCCTATTTGGTCTTGCCACCGGTTCGCGATGGCCTTAGACCCGGCCCCACGCGGGGAGGTGGCAGAGTGGTCGAATGCGGCGGTCTTGAAAACCGTTGAACGTGAGAGCGTTCCCAGGGTTCGAATCCCTGTCTCCCCGCCACCCATACCCGCCTCAATTCAAATGTGTTTTCTGCCGCAGCGCCTTACCCAAATATCGGGGCGCTCGAACTGCCGCGTTTCGGGCGGCGGCAAAATCCGCTGCGGTCCGGTGCAATCCAGTCTAGCCCCGTTTGCCGTTTGGCCTGAGCGCCTAGTTTACATCAGGATCGATCGAAATAGACAGCGAGCCGCGTTGTATTGATGCAGTGCCGCAGGGTGGCCAATTCCAGGTCTCATGCTCAGCTTGTACCCAAATGCTCAAGCGCTCCGGCTACCATGCTGGAGGCACAAGATAAGTCCCCCACGATGACTTGCGCGACAATGCCGGGGCATGGCTGGTTGTCACTTTCTTTACAAAAATTCCCAAAATTCGTGAACAAATTTACAAAATTTTGTTTCAATACTAGTAATTTATTGAGAAATTTTCTGTCCGATTTCCATTATTGGAATGCACAAAAGTGCGCTTTCGTCTGCTGGAAGAGGAGCCAAAGGACGAAAAATGGAAATGGGAGGAATACATGACTAAGAATAATGTCACGCGCCGCGGCGTGCTAAAGTCCGGTGCCGTTGCAGGTACCGGTCTGGCCCTGCCTACGATCTTTACGGCTTCGTCGGCCGCTGCCTTTACCAATGAGCCGACAGGGGCGTCTGTCACTCTGGGCTTCAATGTTCCGCAAACCGGACCTTATGCCGACGAAGGCAATGACGAATTGCTGGCGCAACAGCTGGCGGTCGAACATCTGAACGGCGAGGGCGACGGTGGTTGCTTGAACACATTCTCGTCGAAGGCGCTGCAGGGGAACGGTATCCTCGGCAAAAAGGTTGGGTTCGTCACCGGCGACACCCAGACCAAATCTGACGCAGCCCGCGCATCGGCCAAGTCGATGATCGAAAAAGACGGCGCAATCATGATCAACGGTGGTTCGTCCTCGGGCGTGGCCGTTGCGGTTCAGGGCCTGTGCCAAGAGGCGGGCGTCATCTTCATGGCCGGCCTGACCCACGCAAACGACACCACCGGCAAGGACAAGAAGGCCAACGGTTTCCGTCACTTCTTCAATGCCTACATGTCGGGTGCCGCTCTGGCTCCGGTGCTGGCGGCTGAGATGGGCAAAGAACGTCGCGCCTATCACCTGACGGCTGACTACAACTGGGGCTGGACCCAGGAAGAGTCGATCGTTGCCTCGACCGAAGCCCTGGGCTGGGAGACGGTCAACACGGTCAAAACACCGCTGGCGTCTACGGACTTCTCGTCCTACATCGCACCGGTTCTGAACTCTGGCGCGGACGTGCTGGTTCTAAACCACTATGGCGGCAACATGGTGAACTCGCTGACCAACGCGATCCAGTTCGGTCTGCTCGACAAGGTTGCAAACGGCAAGGACTTCAAGATCGTCGTGCCGCTGTATTCCGAGCTGATGGCCGCTGGTGCGGGCGAGAACATCAAGGGCGTGCTGGGCTCGATGAACTGGAACTGGCAGCTGCAGGATGAGGGCACCAAGGCCTTCGTGAAGTCCTTTGGTGAGAAATACGGCAAGCCGCCGTCCAACTCTGCTCAGACCTGTTATGCACAAGTGCTTCTCTATGCGGATGCATGTGAGCGTGCGGGCACCTTCAATCCCTGTGGTGTTGCCGAAGCTCTGGAAGACTTTGAGTTCGACGGATTGGGCAACGGTCCGACATGGTATCGCGGTGCCGATCACCAGTGCTTTAAGGACGTGCTGGTTGTGCGGGGCAACGAGAACCCGACCAACGCCTATGACACGCTTGAAATCGTCGAGATCACGCCGCGTTCGCAGGTCGAGTACGATCCCGAGCACCCAATGTTCGCCGGTGGCGAACTGGGCAAGTGCAATCCGGGCGCGTAAGCCTTTTGGCGAATGTCTGACCGTCGTTCTCGGCGGTCAGACGACTTACGGCCAGACCTGTGGGCCTGGTCCCAACCACTCAATCCACACTGACCAACCCTGAGGTGGGCCCAATGGACGCCATCCTACTGCAAATACTCAACGGTCTGGACAAGGGCTCGGCTTATGCGCTGATCGCGCTGGGTCTGACCCTGATCTTCGGGACGCTCGGCGTCGTGAACTTTGCCCATGGGGCTTTGTTCATGATTGGCGCGTTCTGCGCCGTTACTTTGCAAAAGCTGCTGAACCTGAGTTTCGTGACCCTGGATGAAACGCAAAAAGACTTTCTGGGTAATCCGCTGAAGGTCGAAACCCCTTATATCGAGGCCTGGTTCGGCCCCGAAATTGGCGCAACGATTATCGACTGGTCCGTTCCGCTGTCCATCCTGTTTGCGATCCCGATCATGCTGCTTGTTGGCTATGTGATGGAACGCGGGCTGATCAAACATTTCTACAAGCGCCCGCATGCAGACCAGATCCTGGTGACCTTTGGTCTTGCGATCGTTCTGCAGGAAATCGTCAAGTATTTCTTCGGCGCCAACCCGATCCAGACCCCTCCGCCCGATGTGCTGAGCGGATCTGTCGATCTGGGTACCATGGTTGGTTTTGATCCCAATGCAATCATCTACCCGATCTGGCGATTGGTCTATTTTGGCTTTGCCGTAGGCATTATTGGCGCAGTGTTTTCCTTCCTGCAGTTCACCACCTTCGGGATGGTTGTCCGTGCTGGGATGGCTGACCGGGAAACGGTGGGCCTGCTGGGCATCAATATTGACCGCCGGTTTACCATTATGTTTGGCATTGCCGCCGGTGTCGCCGGACTGGCCGGTGTGATGTACGGGCCGCTCAACCCGCCGAACTACCACATGGGAATGGACTTTCTGGTCCTTAGCTTCGTCGTGGTTGTTGTTGGCGGAATGGGGTCATTGCCAGGCGCCGTTCTGGCAGGCTTTTTGCTGGGCATTCTGGAAAGCTTTGCCTCGACCACCTGGGCCACCACAACGATCCCAGGCATCAATCAGATCATCATCTACCTTGTCGCCATCATCGTGCTGCTGACGCGTCCGCGCGGGCTGATGGGGCGCAAGGGCGTGATGGAGGAATAATCAATGTTGGGACTGAATAAAAAAGACACCAGCCTGCTGATCGTCGTCGCACTCCTGACCTTGCTGGCGCCTTTCATCCTGAACCCGTTTCCAGAGGGCAGCGCCATGGCGCAGTTCAACGCGGGTTACCCGGATTTGATGCAGAGGTTCGTGATTTTCGGGATCTTTGCTATCGGGTTCAACATTCTGTTTGGCCTGACCGGGTACTTGTCTTTCGGTCACGCGGCCTTTCTGGGCGTAGGATCATACTCGGCAGTTTGGATGTTCAAACTGCTCAGCTACAACGTCATTCCAGCCATCGCGCTGAGTGTCGTCGTCGCGGGCCTGTTCTCACTACTTATCGGGTTCATCAGCCTACGGCGGTCGGGGATCTATTTCTCGATCCTGACGCTGGCCTTCGCACAAATGAGCTTTGCGCTGGCCTACTCAGTGCTGTCAAACCCCAAGTTTAACCTGACAAACGGGGAAACTGGCTTGCAGGTTTATGCAGACGATCCGCAGATTCTGCAGGGCGCCAACGCGCCCGACTTACCGCATCTGTTCGGCTTACCAATGCGCGCGACGTACACGATGGACGTCGGCGCGTGGAGCTTTGACTTCAACGCAGGCTACTATCTGTGTGCAGTGATCATGATGGTCGTGTTCTACTTGTCGATCCGCATCTTCCGCTCACCCTTTGGCATGATGTTGCGTGCGGTGAAGTCAAACCAACAGCGGATGAACTATACCGGCCTGAACTCCAAGCCATATACGCTTGCGGCCTTTGTGATCTCTGGGATGTATGCCGGTTTGGCCGGTGGTCTGATGGCCGCGATGGACCCGCTGGCAGGTGCCGAACGGATGCAATGGACGGCTTCGGGCGAGGTGGTTCTGATGACGATCCTCGGTGGCACGGGCACGTTGATCGGGCCGGTTCTGGGCGCAGGCTTCATCAAGTATTTTGAGAACATCTTCTCGAAGATCAACGACAACGTTTTGCACAGCTGGTTCGCTTTCCTGCCTGATGGGCTGGAGGATGCGGTCGTTTTCCTGATCCATCCGTTCATCGGCAAAGGCTGGCACCTGACGTTGGGCATCCTTTTCATGCTCGTCGTCATCTATCTGCCAGGCGGTCTGGTCGAAGGTGGGCAACGTTTGCTCAAGCGCTTCAAGCGCAAGGAAAAAGACACCGACGATGCGCCGTCGGGCAAAACAGAACCGGCGGAATAAGGGGCGAGAAATGGCAATTCTAAGAGTCAAAGACGTCAGCAAACGCTTCGGTGGCCTTAAGGCGCTGACAGATGTGAACCTCAATATCGAAGAGAACTCGGTTCATGCGATCATCGGCCCCAATGGCGCGGGAAAATCGACGCTGCTGAACTGTCTGGTGGGCAAGCTGATGCCAGACACCGGGTCGGTGTTGTTCAACAACAACTCGGTTCTGGGACTCGAGCCGTTCCAGATCAACCAGATGGGCATTAGCCGCGTGTTCCAAACGCCTGAGATCTTTGGCGAGCTGACCGTGATGGAGAACATGCTGATCCCGATCTTCGCGATGCGGGATGGGGCATTCCGGATGCATGCCTATGAGACCATCGCTCGCGAACGTGAGGTCGTCGAACAGGCCGAAGTCATGCTGGAAGAAATGAACATGGCCGACAAACGCGAAATGCACGCGGCGTCGCTGTCCCGGGGCGACAAGCGGCGACTGGAGATTGGCATGTGCCTGAGTCAAAATCCGCGGCTGTTGTTGCTGGACGAACCTACGGCTGGCATGGCACGGGCGGACACCAACAACACTATTGATTTGCTAAAACAGATCAAGGATGAGCGCGACATAACCATCGCCATTATCGAGCATGACATGCATGTCGTCTTCAGCCTTGCGGAACGCATCACAGTGCTGGCGCAAGGGACGCCGCTGGTCGAAGATACTCCAGAAAAAATCCGTGGACATCCCAAGGTTCGTGAAGCCTATCTGGGCGAGGCGGCGTAAGGAAAAGCTATGAACGAGAAACCCGACTTTTCAAAAAACGCCAATAGGGCAAGCACCGCGCCTGCGTTCCTGTCTGTATGGGACATGCATTCGTACTACGGGGAAAGCTATATCGTGCAGGGCGTCAGCTTTAATGTGCACGAAGGCGAGATTCTGGCCCTTCTTGGACGGAACGGCGCTGGCAAAACCTCGACACTCCGGTCGATTGCGCGGGTAGGCGATCCCGAAGTAAGGCACGGTGAAATCTGGCTGGATCATCAGCCGCTACACAATATGACAAGCTACGAAGCGGCGTCTGTTGGCCTTGGCCTTGTACCGGAAGATAGACGTATCATTCCCGGCCTGACGGTCGAGGAAAACCTGCAGCTTGCCCAGATTGCGCCACCAGTCGGATGGTCCCTGGAGCGGTTGTATGAACTGTTCCCGCGTCTGGGCGAACGCAGGAAACAAGAGGGGATTACGTTGTCGGGTGGCGAACAACAAATGCTGTCAATCGCCAGAGCCCTTGCCCGGGATATCAAGGTCCTGCTTCTGGATGAGCCTTACGAAGGTCTGGCCCCGGTCATTGTCGACGAGATTGAAAAAACACTGGCCCACGTCAAGCAACAGGGCATGACCACGATCATAGTCGAACAGAACGCCGTCCGAGCATTGGAGTTAGCCGATCGCGCGATCATTCTGGACACCGGCACTATCGTATTTGATGGGACGGCGAACGAGGTGCTTCAAGACACCGGCCTTCGCGAGGAGTATTTGGCCATCTAGGGCAGGCTCGAAGTCTTAGGTACATTCTGGTTGCAAACGCCTTAGTTATGGTGACGCTCGAATTCTTCGGGCGCGTGCGCTCCTACACTCATGATCAAGGCAACTAACTATGATCCGCCATATCGTTCTGACAAAATTCCGGTCCGACGTGACCGAAGAAACCATCGGGAAGATTTACAGGGGCCTGTCGGACCTAACCGACGCCCTGCCGGGTGCAGGCGGGTTTGCCGGTGGCCGCAGCGAAAGCCCTGAACAGATCGAACGCGGTTACAAGCATGGGTTTGTGATTGATTTCGATGATTGGGCCGCATTGGCAAGCTATCAAAGCAACGAGAGGCACAAAGCGCTGGGCGCGCAGTTGGTCGAAAACGCCGTGGGCGGCATCGACGGAATTCTGGTCCTGGATTTAGAGGTCTGAGACAGTAAAGCGGGTTTAACCAGATTCCGAATGGCTGACTGAAACGGTGTGCTGACCGTCGCAGCGTGGCGCCGCGCGCCTGTGTCCCTGTAACCGTTCGACGGCAAGATTTTTGATCTGCGGAAACAGCCCTGATCAGCTTGATCACCAATGATTTGACGGACCCAATTTTACTGAATTCGCGTCGCCAACGCAGTTAGCGTTAGGGCGCAGAAGGGGCGAACGGCGGCGCATTCTGCCCTTGCGAAAACGGCAATAGATGTACGTCGAACACCGGATTACTTGTCTTCCAGCGGTCAATTTTTTATACTACTTTGTACATTTTTTTGAATTTTTTGATGTTCACGAGTGTATTTGGTTTGCCCGAGTTGCGACAGCAAAGAGCGTGTTCCGGCGGCCAGTTCGGGGGTATTGATGACAAAGGCCAGCGATCCAAAAGCTCGCCCTGAAGTTGCCAAAAATGACGCTAACAAAGTGTCGGGTGTTTATGACTTTGTGCAATCTCCTGACTGGCAGGAGATGCTTGAAAATGCTCGGAAACAACGAGAAATAAACATCGCCACTCGCAAGGCAAAAGCCGCTGCTTCACAGTCATCTGATCCAGACCAACCCAAAGCCACGAACTCAACCGATGGTGCGCAACCAGCGAACGCGCTAAACGCAGCGGCGGGGCTGTCGGGAACCTTTGGTAAGTCTGCCCAAGCTACCAGCTCTCACCAATCTGGTGAGTCGGTTCAAAAAGCGACGGCAGGACGATTTGACAGTCAAACCGTCAATGATGGCAGTCGCGCGACTGAAAACGTGACACGCGATGCTCGAGGAGAAGCACACACTGTGCCGCCCGATGGCAGGCCCGCGCCGGGCATCCATCCCGACAACACGCCAGAGGATCTAGCCGACCCGAAATCAGGTCAAAAGCTTCCCGAGGGAGGGTTCGCGGATCGATTGCGCAGAACCCTTCAGGAAAGAACAGACGATCAGAATCGTAAGCGTCTCAAGATGCGGTTGGGACTGGTCGCGGCAGGATGCGGCATCGGTGTTGTTGCGTCGTCGTCGGTTTTTTTGATTTTGTCTGGGTTGAACGCCCCCGGTCCAACCGAAAATGCAGGTTTGGTGAGCCAAGAGACCGCTGCAACAGGCGCGATCATGCAACAAGACGCGGAACTCGCCGAGCGCTTGGTGCCGCCGTCCGACACTACAAGTGATGCGGCGGATCTGGCTGTAACTTCCGGAACCGTGTTCGAAAAATCATCTGAATCGAATTTGCCTGACGGTGACGCAGCCGCGTCACAGGATTTGGCCTCGTTGTCGCGACCCTTGTTAGATTTGTCCGAGCAACCGGGCGGTTTCAAACCAGAATTGTCGCGCTTGGCACCTAGTGTTCGGTCTTTCGTGCCGACCCTTGTCCAGCCACCACTGCCGATAACCCTGCTAAGCTATCGACCTCGAGAAGAGTTGAATCTTGGTTTTGTCCGGCTTCAATCTACGCCGGAAATTTTCAGCACTTCTGTCGCTTTGCTTGAAACAACTGTGACTGTGGTAAAACCCGAAGAGTTTTTGAAAGGCGTAAACGTAGCTGCAACCCCAAAAACAATGCGTCCGCCTGTAGTTCCGATCCAGCCCGTTGTACTGGACTATACCGTGACGCAAGTATCTTTGGATGTCCTCTTGACCGAGCCTGAGGTTGGTTCTCAGCCGGAACAGGGTCTTCAGACAAGCGAAGTAAATGGTTCGGACATTGCCGTGCGGCCAGAGGGCACAAGTCTTGCTGCCGAGATTGAGAAACCGTTGCCATACGAACCCCAGCCCGAGCCTGTCGAATTGGCGGCATTGCCAATCGCGCCAAAGCCAATCGACGCGCCGGCCCCATTGATCACACCGGCCGCTTACGAGACATCATTGGCTTTACGGGCACCGGTCCTTTCGGTGACACCAAGCCCGCTGGAACCACCGGTCTTGCCTCGGGCACCGGCTCTACTGAATGATGCAATCACACCCCCGGAACCAGAGCCTGCCCCGGCAAACATGTCCGTGACCTTCCGGATCTATGCGCCGACCAATGTTCCGCAGAGCGTTGTGGATTCTGTTGTGTCCAACCTGACTTCGACCGGACATGAGCTTAACGGGCAAGCCCGCGTGGGGTTTAAGATCACCCAGTCAAACGTTCGTTTCTATCACAAGCAGGACGAGGAAAGAGCCGCCACCCTTGCCAGAGACTCCGGTGCATTGCTGCGGGATTTCACAGGGTCCAACAACAAAACTCCTAGTGGAATCGTAGAGTTATGGTTGGCAGGAAAAGGCTCTGGCGTCGCCAGTGTCAAGCGAACCAACACACGCAGCACGGCCAGAACCCAAGCCCCTAACCGCGTCAATCAACTGAAAAGTCAGGTCCTGAGCAAACTTAAGAAAGCGACGACCCAATGACTGTATTTTTAAGCTATACTGAAAAGGCTGATTCAAGATTTTGTACTGTTAATTGTTTCCGACGAGGTATCCAAAATGACGGATAGACGACTTATCGGCATCGTAACTGCTCTGCTATTCTTATCGACGACCCAAAACGCGCGTGCCGAAATTACGCTTGAGCATCTGCTGGCCATCGACCAAATGCTGTCCACCAATGACATTCAGGCACTGTATTCCTACCTCGACAAAAACCCGGAGCTATTGACCGGCGAAGATGAACTGTCGCTGGAGCTGCGGAGCTTTCACGAGGTCGCATCTGTTGGCAATCTGGATTTCAGCTATGCCACCAGTGCACCGGCCAGCAGCGAGAACCGTGCGGCTAACGAGGCATTCGATGCCTCGCGGCAACACTGAGTCGGATGTCAGAAATGCTTGCCTTCGGGCGATCGAACACACCAACGATCGCCTATGTCATCGAGCCGCGGTTCTCTGGCGGGACTTCTGCGGCTGTGGCGGCCGAATTGCCGGTGGCCGCCGAATGCGGGCAGGTGGTCGTGCACGCGATCACGTCCAGGACGTTTGGCACCAACCAACACGTTTCACCGGTTTTGCGGCAGGTGCTGGACGAGCTGAACATTCCGATCATTTGGGATGCACCCCGGATCAGCGCGGATTTCGTGTTTTTGCACAACCCGTCTTTTTTGAAATTTCAGGACACGCTTGGCACAAGGATCATTGCGCGCGAGCTGTACGTGATCACGCATGAGAATTTTCTGCGTCCGGGCGGGGCGGAAGGGTTTGATGTTTCAAGCTGTCTAAGTCAGATCGAAGCCTCTACAATTTCGCTGAGGAAAACACTCGCGCCGATATCACCGTTTAATCGAAGCGGCGTAGTCGACTGGTTGGCAACCTCTCGTGTGGCGCGACAGTGGTACGTTTTGGGCTCTGACTGGTTCAACATTTGCAAGACCGAGATGAGCGCCCCGTGTGAAACACCACAGGACCGCCGTGGGCGTCATTCGCGACCTGGATTCGAGAAATTCCCGGTTATTGCTGATTTGGACAGCTGTTTTCCAAGCCATTCGCAGTGCAATGTAATTCTAGGGGCGGATGCTTTGTTGAATGCCCGTGTTCTTCGCGCGCATTGGACCTTGCTTCCCTTTGATGCCATAACTGTGCAAGAGTTCTTTGGAATGATTGACTTTTTTGTATATTTCACCGCGCCGACCTGGCAGGAAAGTTTTGGTCGCGTTGTAGCCGAAGCGGTTGCTGCGGGTAAGGTGGTTCTAACCAACGCTGATACTGGCGCTACGTTCGGAAATGCTGTCTTGGCTTGCCAGCCATCACAGGTGGACGCAATCATTGCCGACCTGATCGCCCAACCGCAGAAGTATCATGATCAGGTGGCCAGATCGCAATCGGCGCTGCAGAACTACTCTGCAGGGAAATTCAAGGCGATGCTGTCGGGGGTTTTGTCCGCCGATAGCGGGGTGAACAAATGATCTATGTCGAAGTGGGCACACGCTCATTGCGGTCGTTTGACACGCAGTTGATCTTTGCTGAGCAGCTTGCCGCACGTGGCTTCAATGTTTGCATTGATGCCGATTATCTGCCCGAGGATGCAGGGCGTGGCAGGATCTACGAGGCAGCCAAGTTCCTTGTCGACCCGGGTGAGAACAAGGCGCAGAGTGTATTCGTACTGGGTGCAGAAGAGATCGATGATTTTCTTCTTGCGTCGTTGCGCAACAAACAGCTCGACCCGAGTGTCCCGGTTGTTGCGACGGGCCGCTTTATGACTCAGCAAAGCTATATCGCGGCCAAGGCCCGGCTGGCCTATGCACTTGGGCGCGAAGCCCAGGTGATCGACCTGACAGATTTTCAACCGCGACCGGTGTTGCCATCTACCTCCAGCCCTTTGGTGGCGGATGTTCGGCCCGTATCACGGCGGTCCAAACGGGTGGTGCCGAACGTGACCGTTGTTCTGGGTTCGATGGAGTTGGACAACCCCGAGACGCTGTCTTGTTTTTCCCGGATGAGCAGCCAGAGTGGCTATAACCTGAAACTCATTGTTAGCGGCGCACAGAACGAGGCGATCAAGGCGTCGCCGTTTCACGATTTGCCGACCTACTTGTATACCGGACTGTCGCCGCTGACTTTGGCAATTTCGACGGATATTCTGGCGATGTTCGGTAATGGAATTGCCGGAGTTCGCATGGCCGCTTTTGCGGTTGAGCTGATTGCAACGGGCGGCGTTGCCATTGACTGTACCGACGATGAGGTTCTGATGTCCTCGGGCGCACCTGCATTGCTGGGCCCCAAGACTCCTTTCGCATTGGATGGGTATCTGATCGGCAATGTGATCGGGAACGTGCCGCAAATTGTCGAACAGGCCTCGAAATCGCAATGGTTGCACACAGTTGATATTTCTCGTCTGGAAACGGCTGCGGGTCTGAAGCCGAAACAGCGTCTGGCAGAACAGGACAAGCCTAAAACTCTGTTTTTCCCGACAAACGGGGTGGGGCTGGGCCACGCGCAGCGGTGCAGTATCATTGCCCGTGAAATGCCGGACACCATGACAAAAATGTTCGCGGCCTTTCCCAGCTGCGTTCCGCTTGTTCGCCGCAAAGGTATCGACTGCATCCCGCTGGTTCAGCGCACCGATACAAAGACCAATTCTGATGGCAATGACGTGCTGACCTATCGGCGTCTTGGTGGGGTGCTTCAGGAAAACGACACGTTGGTTTTTGACGGCGGCTATGTGTTTGACTCCGTCTACCGGGTGATCCGTGAACGCAAACTGTCGGCGGCTTGGATCCGGCGCGGGTTGTGGCCCGAAGGCCGGTCAAGGCAGACCATGCTGCGCCGCGAAAGCGTGTTTGACCGTGTCATCGTGCCCTCCGAGGCATTTGACGAGCTGAACGACGCTTACAGCTATGGTGACCATGTCCATTATGTCGGGCCAATCGTGCGTCAGGTGGAACAATCCGCCGCGGAAATAGAACAGCTCAAGACCCGGCTGGCGGAACGTTTCGGGCGCGACTTCAAGCAACTGGTTGTCAGCATGTTAGGGGGTGGGGTCGCCTCGGACAGGTCTGCACAATTGCAGGCGATCTCGGGCATGCTTGAGGCGCGCAAAGATTGCCTGCACCTTGTTGTAACGTGGCCCGGAAGCACGGTTCAGCCTGCCACATTTGGTTGGAAAAACACCCACGTGGTTCAGACGTTAGAGGCGACCAAGCTTTGTCTTGCCGCGGATGTGGTTATATCTGCAGCCGGGTACAACTCGGTCCTTGAGATGCTGTACCATCGCATCCCGGCGATATTTATTCCGCAGTCAGCCCCCTATCTGGACGATCAGGAACGGCGCGCCGCAGCTATGGTCGACCGAGACTTGTGCGCCGCCATCACCGAACGCGAATTCATGACGCTCGAGCGCACAGTGGCAGATTGGCTGGATCACGACGGAGCCGAATTTTACCGATCTGCATTGAATGGTTTTGAGCTGCCCAAAACGGGGGCAGTCAAGGCCGCCGAATTGCTAACCGAATTGGGGGCGCGGATATGACCAGTGATCTATGGTTCGAAATCCTCAGCCGAGCGTCGCCAAATCGACCCGAGCCGCTGGACGATCTGATCAATGAGGATTGTGACACCAAGCCGCTTGGCAAGGTTATCTTTCCGAATATGCGGCTGGCCCCCTCGCTCATGCTGTGGGATCGGGAACCCGGCGGCCCGGTGCATATCGGCGTGCGGGTGCATGAACCACCAGAAACGCCATATCGTATCGCAAGGCTGTTGGCCGCCGCCGCGATGGAGCGGGAGGTTTTTCCCGTCATTCTCAGCCGCGTTGATTATTGCGGTCTTGAACGGTTCGGGTTTCGGGTCGAACGCGTGCCCGAAGAGGCCGCTGCAGCCCAGGCCGCCGAGGAAGAAATCAGAAAATACTGGGATCTGGCGATTATCATTGACGGGCATGAAATCGGTCTGTTGGGCTAGCAAGGCGCTGATTTAGGGTAAGGAGCGTCTTGTGAAAATCATAACTGGCGGACAAACAGGCGTAGATATGGCGGCTTTCCAGTTCGCTTTGGAAAACGACATTCCCTATGGCGGTTGGGTTCCGAAAGGCCGCTTGAATGAGGCGGGCCGCATTCCGGATCGCTTCACCAATTTGTCTGAAACGCAGTCTGAAGATGTTGCCGAGCGCACAAGGATGAACGTTTTGTCCTGCGAAGCGTTGCTGGTGTTTTTGGATGGATCGACCAGTCCGGGAACGCAGTTGACCGTCGATTTCGCGCAAGAGATCGGAAAGCCTAATCTGGTCGTTGATCTAGGGCAGGGGCTTGAGGCGTGCGCGCGCCAAGTAAAGCATTGGGTTATGGCGAGACCCAATGCGGTATTGAACGTCGCGGGTCCCAGAGAAAGCGAAGCCCCCCAAATCGGAGCCAAGGTGACAGCAGTACTACGTCAGTCGATTTTGCCTAAAAAAAGGAATGTTAACTAAGCATGGGTTCCGGGTATACGACGTTTCGCCAGTAGGCGCGGCACCTGCTGGTTGCTAGGGTTGGGACAACCAGATTGCGAAGGCCAAGTTTCATGTTTGCAAAAAATGCCGGACAGATTGATTTTGACAAGGTCCTGATCGTCGATGACCATCCATTGTTTTGTGATGCTTTGTCGATGACGTTGCAAAGTGTCACTCGAATTGGTGAAATCCACACCGCAGATCGATTGGAAAACGCGATTGCTCTGATTGCCAGTGGGTTGCGACCAGATGCGGTTATACTGGACCTCAACCTGCCGGATGTGGACGGGCTTGAAGGTTTGGTGCGCGTCAAAGCGGCCACCGATGCACCGGTCATCGTGGTGTCGTCGATTTCAGAGAACCGTGTGATCAGTCAGGTGATCCGTGCGGGTGCCTCAGGCTATGTCCCCAAGCACAGCCAGCGAGATGTGTTTCGTACAGCTTTCGAGACAGTTCATTCCGGGGGCGTCTTTGTGCCGGACGGTTTTGCACTGATTGACGACGATGCGGAAACCGAACACAGCGACGCCGCCAATCGGCTTGCCACATTGACCAATCAGCAATCGCGCATTCTGCAGCTTATTTGTGAGGGTAAGCTGAACAAGCAGATTGCGTTTGATCTGTCCATTGCCGAAACCACGGTCAAGGCGCATGTAACTGCAATCATGCGTAAACTCGGCGTGCAAAGCCGTACGCAAGCCGTGCTGCTTGCCAAGAAGGCTTCTCTTGCCAGCGTCTTGCAAGAATAAGCCCTCGCGCCATATCATATGAAGACGTTGCGCTTCAGGGAGGAGGGCAGGATGAACCAAGCAGTCGGGTGGGCGACAGCTGCTGCCCGTGCGCCAGGTATCGTCAAAACGGGCTTTGTACATCGCGACACGGATCACGCGATTGAAAAACTCGCGGGATCCTTGGGCGATGATCTTTTGTCCTTGGTTATTATGTTCGTGAGCTCCGGCGCGGATGCGGCGGCGGTTATTTCCGAGGCAGTAGTTGCCTTTGCGCCAACGCCTGTAATCGGATGCACCACAGCGGGCGAGCTTGCAGATTGCGGCTATGGCGAAGATCAGATTGTCGCCATCGGATTACCGTCTTCGCATTTCGAGGTGCGCACTCTGTTGGTGCCCGACCTTGGGAATTTCTCGGCGCAGGACATCATCGACCAGATGATCCGCAACCGTAACGATATGGCGGCGTCCGTACCGGATTGGAAGCACGAGTTTTCCTTTTTGATGATCGACGGTTTGTCGACGAAAGAGGATGCGCTGACGTCGGAACTCGCTGTTGGGCTGGGGCCGGTGCCCTTGTTCGGCGGGTCCGCAGGGGACGGAACCTATTTCGGCGCGACTTATGTGTTGATGGACGGTCAGGCCATGCAGAACGCGGCGATCCTGACGCAGGTTCGCACGCGCTGTCCGATCAAAGTGTTCAAGACGGATCACCTGTTGCCAACGGCGCGGCGTATGGTCGTCACCAAGGCCGATCCGGCAAACCGTATCGTGCAGGAAATCAACGCCGAGCCAGCCGCGCGCGAATATGCCCGTCTGCTTGGTAAAGATCCTGAACAGTTGACGACCTTTACCTTTGCGGCCCACCCGCTGGTTGTGCAGATCGGCGGCCAGCATCATGTACGGGCCATCCAGCGCGTCGCGGGCAATGGTGACCTTGTGTTCTTTTCCGCGATTGATGAGGGGCTGGTGCTGACGCTGGCCGAACCTCGCGACATGGTTTCGCATCTCGAGGAAGAAATCGCTGCGCTGACACAGACCACCCGTCCGGACACGATCCTGGGCTGCGATTGCATCCTGCGCCGGCTGGAGGCACAGGAAAAGCAAAAGACGGGCGAAATTTCGCGCCTGCTGGCCGAGAACCATGTCGTCGGGTTTTCGACCTATGGCGAGCAATTCAATTCGATCCATGTGAATCAGACGCTGACCGGCGTCGCGATTTACCCTCCGGAAGACGGGTAGGCGATGATTGAATCCCTGACCGACCCCAATGATCCGCTTGATCGGCAGAATGAAAAGCTGCTGAAGATCGTCTCGGCCCTGATGCGGCGGGTCGAGGAATCCACTGACGCCTCGGGTGCGGCTTACGCACAGTTTCAGCGGGCTGCCATGCTTGAACAGGAAGTGCGGGCCCGAACAGATGACCTTGAGCGGGCGTTGGACTTGCTCAACGACTCGAACGCACGCTTGGCGCAGGCCAATCAGGAAACCGAAGCCGCCCGCGCAAACCTCGCCAATGCGATCGAGGCGGTACAGGAAGGGTTTGCACTGTTCAATCGGGATGAAGAAATGGTCCTGTGCAATAGCCGCTTTGGCCTGCATATGCCCGACATTCAGACCAAGCTGACACCGGGGTTGCGGTTCACCGATTATGTCGGGTTGGTCAGCCAGTCCAGGTTCCTGTCCTTGCCCGGGGTCGTTTCCCCAAAGGACTGGGTACAGCGGCGCATGGCACGCCATGCTGAAGATCACGTTGTCTTTAACATCCGCCTTAGCGGCAACCGCTGGATGCAGGTATCCGAACACCGGACGACGGATGGCGGCACGGTGATCCTGCAGACGGATGTGACCGACATCATGCGGTTCGAGCGGCAGGAAAGGGACCGAATCCTCGATGACAAAGCGCGCCTGATCCGCGCGACACTGGAACATATCGATCAGGGGGTCTGTATCTTTGACAGCAAGCTGCGTCTGGTCGGGTGGAACAACCGCGCCAGCGAACTTCTGGCCATTCCCAATGCGCAATTTCAGATGGGCGCACCGTTCCAGACGTTGTTTCACCGGTTAAGCGCGACAATCAGTTTTGAGGGCGGCGTGAGCGACGCTGACCTGCTGGCCTGGGTCAATCGCTCGACCGAACGTCCGCCGCTGCAATTCCAGATGCACAGCGGTCGTGCCAAGATTTTGTCAGTCTTTGCGCAGGAAATGCCGGATCAGGGATTTGTGATTTCTTTCACTGATGTGACGGAAGACAGAAAATCCGCGCAAGCCCTGGTCGAGGCCAAGGAACTGTTGGAACAGCGCGTTGCATCGCGGACAATGGAGCTCGCGGTCGCGCTGAACGAGGCAGAACGCGCGAACGCATCAAAATCGCGCTTTGTTGCGGCGGCCAGCCACGACCTGTTGCAACCTCTGTCGGCTGCAAAACTCTACGTCTCGACGCTGGGCAGTGGATTGGACAAGGCTGACGCGCGGGATGTCGCTGCGAAGGCGAAAAGCGCGCTCAACAGTGTAGAACACATTCTTGAGGCGCTGCTGGACATATCGAAACTGGATTCAGGGCGGGCATCGGTTCACTTGTCTTCCGTCCCGGTCGGAGAGCTTTTTTCCCAGATGGAGGACGCCTTTAGGCCTATGGCGCAAGCAAAAGGGCTTGGATTGGGATTTGTGGGTACCGATGCGGTTGTCAGAAGCGATGCCAGTTACTTGCGGCGTATTCTGCAAAACCTTTTGTCGAACGCGATCCGGTACACGGAAACGGGCAGGGTTCTGGTCGGTGTAAGACGACTGGGGAAAACCATATCGATTCAGGTCTGGGATACCGGCATTGGGATCGCACCTGACCAAAGAGACGTTGTTTTTCAAGAATTTAAACGTATTCATTCAGACGCCAGTGCGGCCGAAGGGATGGGTTTGGGCCTTGCCATTGTGGAACGCGCCTGTGGTTTGTTGAAACATCCGATACGTCTGCAGTCCGAACTGGGGCGCGGAACCGTTTTCTCAATCACGGTTCCATCAGCAGGCCAGGCACGCGACGCGCTGAATAGTGGTGAACCGTCGATACCGCCGCGCTCGGACGTGCTGCACAGGACGGTTGCCTTGCTGATTGAAAACGATGACAACCTGCGCGGCGCGCTGTGCATGACGATGGAAAACTGGGGCGTTCAGGTATTGGAAGCGGCCAGCAAAGATGAGGCTGCGAACCTGCTGCGCGAGATCGGGATCTTACCGGATGTCATTGTCGCCGATTATCAGCTGGATGGCGGCAAGTCCGGGACCGATGCCATTGCCGAACTGGCGCGCGAATTCGGGCAACTGCCCGGTTGCATCATTTCCGCTGATCGTTCGACTGAATTGGCGACCTCTTGCAAAACGGCAGGCTACCTTTTGCTGCATAAGCCGATTGATGCACAAAAGCTAAAATCAGTGTTAGAGGCTTCGGTCAGTTGACAGGTCAGGGCATTGGTCGTTTGCCGACTGTGCGCATCATCTGCCGGACGTAGAACTTTGGCGCCAGACGGTTCACCAAATTGGCGATCCGTGCGATCCGTCCGACAGGGATGTAGTCTTTACGTCGCCGATAACCTTGCAAAATCACCTGCGCCGCTGCTTCCGGCTCCATGTAGTCGATGCCATCTAAGGCTGAGCCGGGACGAACGAACCCAGCGTCAGCAGTTTCGGGTCGCCCGATATTGGTCGCAACAAAGGATGGCGCGGCGATGGAAACGCGAACCCCGTGGGCGGATTCTTCGGCGCGAAGGGACTTAAAGAACCCCTCCATCGCGTGTTTGCTGGCTGTATAGGCGGTTCGATGGATGAGCGGTGCAAAACCCGCGACGGAAGAGATTGCAAGGTGCGTTCCCTTGGCCTGCCTGATCGCCTCCAGAAAATTCTGGGCGCAAGTAACCGCAGCGAAGTAATTGATTTCGAACAGGTTTCGGTGAGATGTCATATCGCTGTCAGAAAACGCAGAAATCTGCGAGACGCCCGCATTGTAAATAACCAGATCTATGGAGTCTCTTGCCGCAATGATCCGGGTGCAGGTGTCTTTGCATTGATCAGCGTCGGTCAGATCACAGGCATAGATGCTGACGTCATCCTGATTGGCAAGCGCGTCAAGCTCTGGCCCCGGTAAATCGATCAACGCCGTGTGCCAGCCGTCGGCCCTCAGCGCGGCGGACAGCGCACGACCCAAACCGCCGGCGCCTCCGGTGATGACAGCGGTTGGTTTCATTGGGCAGCCTCCCACCAGCGATCAAACGCCTCGGCACTTGTGAATTTGGGGTGATAGCCGAATTCGCCTTTCAGCGCGGCATTGTTCAACACGGGACGGTATAGAAGGAAACGCACTTGTTCTGGCCCATAGCGCGACAGACCCAGCGGGCGGGCAATGGACAGGGCGATTCTGACCACCGCAGGGGACAGCCAACGCACCGATTTGCCCATTTGTGACGCGATCTGTGAGATGGTCAGCGCGCCGTCACCCGCAACGTTGAAAACGCCGGCAGGCCCGTCCGTGGCCGCACGAACCAGTATATCGGCCAAGTCTTCGTCCCAAATGAACACGAAAGGGCTGTCGGAGCCTTTCAAGCCCAGCAGACTGGGCTTGTGGAACAGAGCCGTTATCTGGTTTTCGACCTTGGGCCCCAATACTGTGCCCACGCGCAGAACAACCTGTTCGAGGTCGGGCGCGCTTTGTCTGGCTTCGGCCAGCATTTCTTCGACCAGCCGCTTGTGCCAGGAATAAGCGAACTCCTGATTGCCTCGTATCGTATCCGTTTCGCGCAAGGCAACCGGGTTATCGGCATGATACCCATAAGCGGCCCCCGAAGAGGTAACCACCAAACGCTTGACCCCGGCGGCAATCGCCGCATTCAGCACATTTCGGGTACCTTCGACATCAACCTGATATTCATGGTCTCTGGTCGAGTTGGGACCGGGGGTCACGATGGACGCCAGATGAACGATGGTGTCCGGTTCTTCGGCCAGAATGACGTTGAGAGGCGCGTTGCCGGTTACATCCATCCGTACGAACCGTGCATTTTTCGGCAAATTGGCGGGCTTTCGAATGTCGGTTGCGGTGATCGTGATGTCGGCACGACCGCCCAGCCGTTGCAGCAGGGCAGTGCCCACTGCACCAGCGGCTCCGGTGATCAGGATGTGGCGCATTCGGGCACCTCTCGTCTTGCGAAGAAGGCGGCCAGAGCCAGCCCCGAGATCGCATGCCAAATGCCCCAAAGTGCAGCGGCCACTGCCATGCCGCCAAGCCCTCCGAAAAAGGCGAAAATCAGGATGAGGCCAAGACCCGAATTCTGTATCCCTGTTTCGATTGTGACAGACCGGCGGTCGCGCTCCGAGAGGTTGGCGACAGTCGCGGTCAAATACCCTCCCATAAAGGCCAGCGCGTTATGCAGGATGACGATCCCGATGATCGCAGTGGCAAAACGCTGAAAATTGACCCAATTCGCGGCAAGAGCCACCAGGATGAATGTGATGAAGATCGCCATTGAGAGCCACTGCATCGGGCGGCGGATTTTATCGGCGACGGCTGTGAAACGCGCATTGACCAGCATACCGAGGATGAGCGGCAGGATCAGCATGAAACCGACCGTAATGGCCACTGCGACCGGGTCGATCTCGGTCCTTTGCAGGATCTCGCGCGTTGGCGCATAAAGGTTCCCCCACAGGGCAATATTGGCCGGTGTGATGAGGATGGCCCCCACTGTTGCAAACGCGGTCATCGACACCGAAAGCGCGACGTTTCCGCCAGCACGGTGCGTCATGAAATTCGATATGTTCCCACCTGGGCAGGCAGCAACAAGGATCAGCCCCATCGCGACCGACGGTAGTGGATTGACCACCAGCAGCATCAGAAAGGTGAGTGCGGGTAGAACCAAAAACTGAGACGCCAGCCCAATAAGCAACGGTTTCGGTCCGCGCAGGATCCGGCGAAAGTCATCTATCCTAAGATCCAGCGCGATTGAGAACATCACGACGGCAAGGATGGTATTAAGCAACTTTAGATTACCTGCATCGAAGTTCAGCGCGACATCGTCGATCCCGTTCATGACTGGGCCGCTTTCAACGCCGCGATCTGTCGGGTCACTTCACCGCGGTAGGTCGCTTTGTCGACATAATAGGCCATCCGGGGCAGGTCGATATAATTCATGCCGCCGGTCGCGCGTTCGAATTTTTCGGATTTGCTCGCGTGAATGGCCTTTGCAGCTGAGTTTCCGGAACTTAGCCCTGCGATATAGCGCGCCACCATCTCGGCCTGTTCATGCCGTCCCTGCCACCCCAGACCCGATGCTTCGATCATACCCAGGACGAAAAGGTCATCGCGGGTTGGGTGCATACAGTTCAGGTACAGGTGCGGGGCGTCGCCCTGCCAGTTCAAGTGCGACTTGTCGATAAACGGGTAGTGCAGTTTATAACCGGTCGCGGCCAGAATCATATCGTATTCAGCACTGGTGCCATCACGGAAATGGACGGTCTTGCCGTCGAAACGCTCAACGTCAGGGCGCACCTTCAAATCGCCATGCCCGGCGTGGAACAGGATCAGAGAATTGACGACGGGATGGGACTCGTAGAGGGCGTAATCCGGTTTGGGAAAGCCATATTTCTGCGGATCACCCACGAACCATTTTAGAATTGCCCCGTCCACTTTACGTTTCAGCCACATGGGCAGTTTGATCTTCCCGCCCATCGTGTCAGCCGGAACACCGAAGACGTATTTGGGTACAAAATAGTACCCCCGGCGCATCGAGATGTCACAAGACTGCCCGTGGTGAATGGCGTCAACCGCGATGTCGCAGCCCGAGTTTCCGGCCCCGATAACCAGAACCCTCTTACCTGTGAATTGCGTCGGATAACGGTAGTCCGAAGCGTGGATCAACTCGCCGGTAAATTCTCCCTCAAACTTGGGTAGATTGGGTTCGGACAAGGTGCCGTTGGCGATCAGAACACCCGCAAAGATCTGGCAGTGCTTAGTGCCTGCCTTGTCGCGCCACTTCACCTCCCATCCGCCTGCGTCCAGCGGTGTGGTGCTCAGGACCTCGGCACCAAAGTGATAGTGCTGGTACAGGTCAAATGCGTTCGCGAAGTCGTGGAAATACGTCTTGAGCTCGCGATGTGATGGATACTCCGCCGTTTCTTCCTGCATAGGGAAGTCGGTGAATTCGGTCATTTTCTTAGACGATATGAGGTGGGCGGTCTCGTACATCGTAGACCGAGGGGCATCGATGTTCCACAGACCACCCACATCATCAGCCAGTTCAAATCCCTGAAATGGCACTCCCTGCTCGACAAGTGTCTTGGCCATCGCCAGACCCATGGGCCCAGCTCCGATCAGAGCAAAACACTCTTCCGGGCGGGCCTTCATCGTGATCGGCTGGCCCGCTCCGACTTGCACCTGTTCCATCCGTCTCTCCTCCTGCGACACTATTTATCTTGAACGATCGTTCGAAATAAGGCAAATTAGTTTTTGAAATGGCACAACACGCTGTAAAAGAAAGAAAAAGGGCGCCATCGCAGCGATCCATTGCGGCACGAGAACGTATTCTTGACGCTGCGGAACTTGTCTTTGCCGAGCAGGGATTCGACGGTGCCTCGATTCGCGACATCGCCGAACGGGCGCAGGTTCAGAAGGCCAACGTGAACTTTCACGGTGGTCCAAAGGATGAGCTTTTTGAACGCATCGTGGCACGCCGAGCCAGCGAGCTATCGCAAGAGCGTCGTGAAGCCATCAGCCGATTGGAGGAGCGCGGCGATTGGGACGCCGCGGACCTGATGTCAGCCTTCATGCGGCCGCTGTTGACCCGCGCATTCAGCAATGACCCGCAGTGGCTGGCGTACGCGCGCATTGTGGCGATTGTTTCCGCTGATGCGCGCTGGCATGCGCTGGCCAAAACCCATTTTGATCCCGTCGCTTCGCTGGTCGTTCACAAGCTGTGCACAAAATACCCCAAGGCCGACCCGGCGAACGTTGCCGGGGCGTTGGTTTTTTCAGTGTCGTCCATGCTGGCGTTGTGCACGTCGGAGTGGCGGATTGGGGCACTTTCCGGCCCTGACCAAAAACGCGACGCCGAGGGTGCTATCCGGAACCTGTTGCAGTTCTGTCATGCTGGATTCGCCGGTGTTTTGAACCCGTCGCGGTAATCCTGGAACGATCACAACACTTCGCCCCAACCCGCTCAACTTGAAGTTACGCATGGGACCAAATCAAATGGTCGCATGCGTTATTATCTAGTGATTATCTAAGTTTAACGATTGGGAGCGTGGGGTGACATGACGGAGAAAAGGGACCGCCTGACCGCGGAGGAGGCGAGGGGGCTTCGGACGGCCAAAGAGCTTGAGGCGCATCTGGCCTGGTTGGACACGTTCACGCCCGCCGCTTTGGGTGTTTTGGCGATCGCTTAGGAAATCTACACTTACCTTGTGTTTCGTCACTGTTGGAAGACAATGGCGTGGTAACCCTCTTCGCAGCGGTCGCATACTCGATCGCGGTGTCCGTCGGCATCTTTGTGTTCTGGAGCTATATGCTGCGGTTACTTCCGTCGATGTGCACAGCCCGCGGTTCATTGGCCTGACGTTTTCGACGATCGTTGGTTCCGTTGCAATTATCGCTATGTCCAGCTGGCTTAACGCCGCTGCACTGGCTGGTGCCGCAGCGGTCGAACAGCACCTGGAAAACACCGTGCGCGACTACCAGGCGGCGCTTGAGCAAGCGCATGACATTGCACTCAGCGGTCAGGCGCTGGGGCGCGAGGTCGAACGCGCGCGTCAAAGCTTCGAAGATCTGGCTGAGCTGGAGCAATCCAGTGATCTGAGGCGGGTCCTTCTGGTGAGCGGTCAGATCGAAACCGGCGATGCCGAAAGGTTCGACACCCATTTGTCCGAGATGCAAGAACAACCCGACATGGTCGCGCTGCTCAGCCCGGGCGGCCACGTGTCCGAAGCCTTGTTGATCGGCGCGCAGATTCGCGAGACCGGGTTGTCATCGGCTGTACAGCCGGGCGCGGTCTGCACGTCCGCCGGTCCATATGTTCTGGCCGATGGGGTCGCGCGTATCGTGTCACTGCAAGGCATTGTCGGACTTCATCAGCATTACTATGACCAACCGCGCCTGATCCCCGTGGTCTTTGCCGTTGAAAGCATCCAAAAGGGGCAGGGCGAGACGATGCAGCATCTGATCGACATGGGTGTCGATCCTGCATTGATGTTGTATTCTCTGAATACGCCGCCGGATCAGATCTATGCCCTGGTAGAAGATGAGCTGACAACCACCGGTATCGCAACGCAAATTCTGGAATAGAGCAAAGGCCCGACCAGCGGGCCGTTCTTATCAATTCTGCAAGGCAGAGATGAGCGCCTCGGCCAGCGGTAACGAGGAATATCCGTACCGGGAGGGCGTCAAACCCAACCGCACAACGACCATGTCTTGGGATGGGAATACACCGATAAACTGCCCGTCATGCCCCTGAAGCCAGACGGCGTCCTCATAGGGTGGCAACCCTCCCGGAGAGTCCAGCCACAGATGACCTTTGGCGTACATCCCGTCAGATGCGGCAACCGGCTCAAACATCCAGTCCGTAAAGCCCTCGGGCAGGATTTGTTGTTCGTTCCATTCGCCTTTCTGCAACAGCAATTGTCCAAAACGCGCCCAGTCACGTGCAGTGGCATACATATAGCTGGACCCGACAAATGTGTCCGCCGCGTCGGTCTCGAGCACGACGGATGTCATGCCCAACGGTTCGAACAGAGCCTCTTGCGGATAGGTCAGGCTGCCATCGATCAGCTTATCCTGCCAGACGCGCGACAAGGCTGTGGTCGTCCCCGATGAGTAGTTGAAGTCCGCCCCAACCTCACTTTCCGCCGGGCGGTCCGAGACAAAACCTGCCATGTCATCATTGAGATACAGCATCTTGGTCACGTCCGAGACGTCGCCATATTCCTCATTCCATTGCAGACCGCTGGACATGGCCAGCATGTCCTTAAGGGTGATGCTTTTGCGCCTATCCTGCGCCCAGTCCGGATAGCTGTCGGTCAACGTATCATCCAGCGACATCTGGCCGGATTCGATCAGGGTGCCGATCAGGCCTGCAGTAACTGTCTTGGTCATCGACCACCCAAGCAAAGGCGTGTTTTCGTCAAACCCTTCCGCATAGGTCTCGCCAACGATACGCCCACCCTGCACGACTACCACTGCACGGTATCCTTCGCCCAGCAGGGTGCTATCCGCCAGGATGCGCGCAATTTCCGGGTCTTGTGACAATTGAACTTCGTCGCCGGCGGGCCAGAGACCAGTAGGCAAGGGCTCGATTGCGGCTAAGGTCGCAGTGCTGAGTGTCGCGTCATGGATATTGGTGCAGCCAAGCCCCTCGCGATATTGCGAGGTCGCGGGGGCAAAGAACCGGAATATCCGCGCTGTCACAGTTTGGGCCTCGGCGTCCACGTCGATCGATATCTGCTTAAGCAATGGATGCCCCGGGGCCTGAACATCGACGGTCAGAACCTCTTCCGGGTCGCGCCCGGCAATGAAGACATTGGAGCAGACGATCTTGGCCGAATAATTTGTTCCCACCTTCAAAAGGTCAGGCGGGGCGATCAGCAGATAACCCACAATTGCGACGACACCCAGAATAAGCGTGCTCGCGATAATTTTCAGCGCTTTGATGATCAATCGATTTTCTGAACCGGTCGTACCGGCCCCCTCCCGTTTCTCTCTGGATTTCGTCCGAGTTAAGAGC
This sequence comes from Ruegeria sp. CDSB117, assembly GCF_059611005.1. NCBI lineage: Bacteria > Pseudomonadati > Pseudomonadota > Alphaproteobacteria > Rhodobacterales > Roseobacteraceae > Ruegeria > Ruegeria sp. CDSB117. The sequence continues at coordinate 13,998 of NZ_JBXWOS010000001.1, read as the reverse complement.
GTATCGCCTTTAGTTGCCACCTTTCCGTCGCGTAGGTTCCGACCAAATGCGCCCGTCGACCCGCCCTTGTCGTTGCACTTGGCCAAAGCTTTAGTGTCGTCCTTGATGGTGACATGCCCCGTCGGTGACGCCGGTAACTGGACCAGCAATTGCGATTTTCCGGGCACAAATAGGCGACTGTTTATGATGCGCCGACCTTTAACAACATCAGTGGGGTGCGTCAGACGGCCGAGGCCTGGTGGGACAGTGGTGCAGGGAACTACAAACGGTACCCGTTGATTTTGATCGCCAAGCTGATTTTTTAAGGCCGGTGATCCCGAGGGCGCCCAGCAGGTGTTGATCGAGGCGCGCCAGCACCAGAAACTAACAAACGAAGGCTGGGCGCAGGTCGAAACGGACCGGGTTCAGGCGTGTTTACTGCTGCTGCAAGAGGCCGCGAATTAGCGGACACGCCAATCAAAACCCGCTGACGCGTTCAACTAACCAGTACAGCGACACGCAGCCGATGGCATATCCGGTGACGGGTACGGCGACGACGCCAGCCTTTTGCGAAATCGTTGGCAGCGCAAGACGCCATAACAGGATCAGGGCCGACAGTGCGGCGATGAACAGAAGCTGACCGGCCTCGACCCCGATGTTGAAGGCCAGCAGTGCAGCGAAGATATCCTCGGTTGGAACTCCGATATCGGCCAGCGCGCCAGCAAATCCCAGTCCGTGCAACAATCCGAAGCAAAAGCAGACGATCCAGGGATATTGTTCGGACAGGCGCAGTTCACCATCCTTTCGGTTGAGGATTTCCAAAGCGAGGAACACGATCGACAAGGCGATCACGGCTTCGACCGGTGGACCGGGCACGTTCAGAACGCCCAGCGTGGCAAGCGCCAGCGTAATGGAATGCGCGACGGTAAAGGCTGTAACCGCCCCGACCAACCGCCATGGGTCGCGCACCAGCACAAATAAAGCGAAAACAAACAGAAGGTGATCCCAACCCTCCAGGATATGCTCGAACCCAAGGCGGAAGTAACTGCTCAGAACTGACCAGGTCGTTGGCTGTTCTGGTATGATCAAAGCAGGCGTCTCGGGTGTGAACCGCAAGGTGGATGGTTCCGACGATATGGGTTGGATGCGCAGCAGAACGTCGTTTCGTTGTTGCTCCAGCCCTTCAATGGTGATGGTGTGACCGGCGATATCGTCCTCGCACTCAAGAACCCAGGTCGTGATCCAAGCTGTTCCGTCGGATCGTGGCTCGGGTCCTCGGTTTTGGGCACATTGAGCGGGTAGTATGGCATCGATACCCATGGGGCGGCCATTTACATCAGGCTTGCGCCATAGCACTTGCCAGGTGTTGGCCGCCAATTGCCGCAGGTCCAAATAACCGGGGTCAAGCGCATGTGCATGTCCCGCTTGTGCCGCGAACATCAGCCAGCCCGAGAACATAAGACAAAAGAGTCCCTTCATTCGAGCGTCTGGTCCATGGCAGGTGTTGCGATCAGATAATTCGACGCCAGATTTTCATACTGCGCCTGAGCCAGATCCGAGCCGGTTTCGCGCCGCCACTCCAGCAAAACGGAATCGCGGATTTCTTCTAGTTTTGGCAGTATGGGGTCTTGTTTCTCTGTGACGCGAACGATGTGGATGCCATATGAAGATTGTACCGGGCCAGACCAGTTGCCTTGCTCTAATGCCCTCAATGCCGACGAAAAACCCGAGCCAAAATTTGCGTCCACCACGCGCTGCGCCGTCAGAGGCATGGACTTCGGAAGCAAAGTTGTCTGTCCAATGTTGCTCCAATCCTGCTTTGAATTTGCAGACGCAATGGTGCTTTCGATAGCGTCCGTTTCGGGATTTTCGCCCAGATAGATCTGGTCAAAAGCGATCTGTGCCGGTTTAGTGAACCGTTCCGGGTTTTCGTTCAGAAAGGTCTGCAACACTTCGGGTTCGGGCTCGACCGAGGCTGCGATTGCGTCAGTCAGAAAATCCATCTTCTGCGCCAAGCGTGCGCGGATGACCTGATCACCCTGATCTAGACCCAGCTTGCGCGCTTCGCGTACAAGAACTTCCTCACGGATCGCCCCGTCAATCAGGGCCTGTAACTCGTCTTCCGTCGGCGGACGGTTCCAGCTGTTTTGGAAACGTGTTTTCAGTAGGGCGACATCGTTACCATCGACTGTGATCGTGTCGGTTTCTTCAACGATGTCCTGTTGCGGGGAAATCCATGCAAACCAACCGAAAATGGCAACCCCGATCAAAATGAAGTGGACTAAAGGTTGTTTTAGAATTTGCATGCGGGTTCTCAATGTCGTGTCGCAATATTGCCGGGCGGGGTTGACCGCCCGGCAATGTCATTAGTGTATTGTTCGGTTATTCGCTAGGTGTGTACCAGATTGGCGACGAATACGCGCGCTCTTGATGGATCAGCTGCGCCTCTTCCGGCAATTCAATACCGAACCGGACCTTGTCGTACAGGACCCAACGGGGTGTGGGGATTTCAAGCGCCCGGACATAGTAGAAGGCCCGCGCATTTGGATCAAAGTCTGGATCGGCCCAAACCGACACAAGCTCGGCGGTTCCAATCGTGTTACTCCAGCTGGCGGTTTCGATATCGACGGTGTTGCCGACAGCCGGGACTTTGCCGTTTTCATCAGCAGCCCGGTCATCCGACCATGCAACGTCGTAGACTTTCTCGTGCAACTCTCCTTCGCCATCGAGCCACCCTTTTACGACCTGTACCCGGTCCAGATTGGCCCCAACCGGATCGCGTAGCGCTGCAATCAGGAATGAAGGCGCTCCATCACCTTCGTTAGGGCGTAAGTCCGAGCCCATCGGAACGCCTTTGGTGTAGCCAACGTCCGCAAGGAACCGGGTCTCAAGATCTGCTTCGTCAAATTCCCATCCACCAAAGAACCGCAGACCGATCCGAGGACCAGTCGTGGCATAGGTTTCACGCCGTTTGAAAGCATCAAAGATCGCGGAACGCGTGTTCTCGGTGGCCCAGACGGCAGTGTAACCAGATGCGACAAGAAGGTCGCCGGGGATTTCGCCAAGATCATTGGCGATAAAGGGGTGCTGGATTCTTGTGGCCGACGGTTCAACGCTGACGGATTTTCCGAAAAAGTTGTCCTCTTCAGCTGTTGCCAGCGATGTGTGACTGTCTGTTGCCCCACCCATTCCGAATTTATAAGGGTTCACCCCGAATTTTTCTTCCAGCATCAGGCCACGTTTCAAGGCTTCTCTGGCATATTCACCGGCCAGCATGTCCTCTGTTTTCAGCTCGGTAATGTCGAGGTTGCCGACGTCCCAGTTTTCATAGTCCGCAAATTCGTCTTCCGGGCTTAGGAAGGGGTGTGCTTCTCCGTCGCCTTTGATTTGGGTGACCTCATAATGCGGCTCCCACTTGGCGCGGTTCTGCACGTATTCTTCGTCTACCTTGCCGCCGTGATAAGTATCCTCTGTGGGGAACATCCAGCCATTTGACAGGTTGCCATTATGCGCAAAAGCAACCGCGCGACCGCCGGTTTTACCCTGATATTCTTCAAGCCACGCATAAAGCGCCTTGGGGTCGGTGTCGCCGTAAGGAGGCTGAGTCACCGGCGGCACCATTTGCAGTGCCCGAATTGGTCCGTCACGTAGCATGACATTGCGGTGCAGGTTGAATCCCTTGGGAACGGACGTCCATTCAAACCCAATAAAGGCGGTGAAATTGCCGGGGTCGTTATGCCGTTCCGCTGCCATAACGATGTTTTCCCATGTAAATGCGAATGCGTCCGCGCCTGGGCTGTATGACTCAAGTAGGATTTCCGGCAGGGTCATTTGAGAGAAATTTGTAATAATGTCGAAGGCCGCTTTCCCGGCTTCTTCACCACCCGCCTTGTAACCTTCGTACCACTCCAAGCCTTTTGGGTCACCAATAACGCCAGGTTTACCGGCCTGCAGGTCAGGGGCGAAACCCATCAAATCAGTATGATCCGTCAGCACCATCCAATCCAGGGGCCGCGCCAGCCTGACGGCCTGACCGGTTGACGAAATAACTTGTTCCCCCTTTGCGAACCGCCATGCCTCATCAGGAAGCAAGGTGTTTCCGAATGCGCCCGCATCCAGCGACAAACCGGTGTGCAGGTGTGTATCACCCCAAAGCGGCCGTTCGGGGAACGATCGGTTGGCGTAGGGCGAATAAGGGCGGTCTGCAAAGGTGCCCTCGGCAGCCTCTTTGCTGGGGACCGCGTCTGCCCAAACAAGCGCTGGTAGTGTCAGCAAAGAGATCAAACAGGTTGTAAGTCGAAGCATTGAATCCTCCCCAGGTCTTCGCGCTAATCGAATATCGTAAATTCAGTATATTCATTTCTTATAATGTATTGAGCGAGTTTTGGTACTGATTTTTCTACCATGAGACCTGCGTCCAGTGCAGGCTGGTACCCCGCATGGCGGTACCCGCGGTCAGAGTACCTCACCGCCATCGACCGTTTCGCACGGCGGCCACATGCGTGCCCGCCCTCGACATACACTACGGAAACGTTGGTGCCGAAAAGGTAATACACGCCGGGATGGGTGAGTTTGTCCTGTTCGTTGAGAACGGTGACCTTCGCGTCGATCAGGCAAATCCGGCAAAATCCGTTGGCGCAGAATGCTGTGTGCGAGGCGCCAGTGGACTCAGCGCTGGATGCCGATATCCAAAGCGGCAAGGATTTTCGTACTGCAACATCATCGCAGCGGTGCAAAATGCGGATTGCCAAAAATGGTAGGGCTGTATTCGTCGCGACCAGCACCAGTTTGAGGTTGCTGACTGGTGCCCATCAGGGGCAGATTGATTTCCAGAACAAAGGGACGGACCAGCCAATGACACAACAATCCAAGGGCATGGCTGTCTTTTTGATCGGCAGTCTGATGCGGCATGTGACCCGAATGTCGCTGACCACCAGCATTGGCCTTATGGCGATCTTTGCCGTGGATTTTGTGGACATGGTGTTCATCTCGATGCTGGGCAATGACGCCTTGGCCGCAGCGGTCGGCTATGCAGGCACGCTTTTGTTTTTCACCAACTCAATCAATGTGGGACTGTCGATTGCCGCCGGCGCCCTTGTCGCCCGCGAGTTGGGGGGCGGGCGGCCCGAAAAAGCCCGCCAATTCGGAACCAGCGTTGCCCTTCTTGGTATTCTGATGGGATTGATTGTGTCTGCCATAGTCATGATTAACATCAAGTTTCTGCTGTCTTTGCTGGGCGCACAGGGTGAGGTTCTGCAACTGGCCGCACGGTATGTCAGCATCATACTGCCGACCATGTGGGTGATGGCTGCGGCAATGACGGGTATGGCTGTGTTGCGCGCGCATGGTGATGCGCGCCGGTCTATGCAGGCTACGATTTACGGCGGGCTGACCAACGCGATATTGGATCCGATCCTGATCTTTGCTGTTGGTCTTGGCCTGGACGGGGCGGCGATTGCCTCGGTCATTGCGCGTATCTGTATGCTGGTAGCAGCGATCCGGCCCGCCGTGCGCGTGCACCGTGGTTTTGCGCGACCGTCGCTGAAGCAAGTGATGGAAGACCTCCAACCGGTGCGGGCGATTGCAATACCGGCGGTTCTGACCAATGTCGCCACGCCTGTCGGCAACGCCATCGTGATCCGTGAAGTAGCGCAGTTTGGCACAGATGCCGTGGCAGGCATGGCAGTAATAGGGCGGCTGATGCCTGTTGCCTTTTCCGTCGTGTTTGCATTGTCCGGGGCCATAGGCCCAATCGTGGGGCAGAACTTTGGGGCAGGGCAGTATGATCGGGTGAAGGGCGCATTCCTGGCAGGCGTAAAATTCACCGCCGTCTATGTGGTTCTGATGGCGGCGGTGCTGTTCGTCCTGCGTGCCCCCATCGCCGATTTGTTTCAGGCCCAAGGCGAGACGCGGGCGCTGATTTACCTGTTCTGCGGGCCGCTGGCCTTGGCGTCCTTCTTCAACGGGGTGATCTTTGTTGCGAATGCAAGCTTCAACAACCTTGGCTATCCCATTTATTCCACGTGGATTAACTGGGGGCGTCATACGCTGGGCACGTGGCCTTTTGCGGTCGCCGGGGCCTATTTGGCTGGTGCTCCGGGGGTGTTGTTGGGGCAGGCGCTGGGCGGTGTGATATTTGCTGTAATCTGCTGGGTAATGGTGCGCCGCGTTGTCTCGGGCCTGACCGCGCCATCAGAGGTCGATCCTTTTGCCGGGCAAAGCCGGCTGCAATCCCTGTTCGGGCGCAGGGGGTGGTGAGCCTTCCCAGCGCGTTTGAATACCAACGTTTTTGGTCACCAGAGGCAGTTTTCGTCTCCTTTGTCGCAACAAAGACATCCTCATTTGCCAATTCATGAATTCGTTGTAAGCTGAGCTTATGATTGCAAAAAACGCCAAGTTATTACGGGGCGTTGATTTCAAAAAACACCTTTAACGACCGAGGATGAGCAATGTCCGGAAGTCTTTTGAAGTACACGCGTGTTCTTGAGATTGTCGGAGACACGATCAAAGTCAGGGTGCCTCTGGACGGATCGACCGACGCAGCAGTGCGTTTCAATGATCTGGCCGTAATCGAAACCGTGGACGGCCACAAGACGCTGGCGCAGGCCATTTTCATTGACCGGGATGTTGTCACCCTGCAGGTGTTTTCCGGCACCAAGGGCATCTCGACCGAGGCGACGGCGACGTTCCTGGGCCACCCGATGCAGACGCCATATTCACAGAACATACTGGGCCGCGTTTTTGACGGCGCGGGTGTATCTATTGATGGTGGACCTGACCTGTCGTCTGAGCCGCGCGTGGATATTGGCGGGCCAACCGTGAACCCGGCGGAACGCGCCGTTCCCAACAAGATGATCCGAACCGATGTGCCCATGATCGACGTGTTCAACACGCTGGTCGAAAGTCAGAAAATCCCGATCTTTTCGGTTTCAGGTGAGCCGTTCAACGCGTTCCTCAGTCGTATCGGCATTCAGGCGGACGCGGATATCGTGGTGTTTGGCGGGCTGGGGTTGATCTTTGACGACTACTTTACCTTCAGGACGTCCTTCGAGGATGCAGGCGTGTTTTCCCGAACGGTGATGTTCGTCAATCAGGCGATGGATCCGCTGGTCGAACGGCTGCTGGTACCCGATATGGTGCTGGCCGTGGCCGAAAAATTCGCGGTGGAGGAAGGTAAGCGCGTTCTGGTCCTGCTGACCGATATGACCGCCTATGCTGATGCGATGAAAGAGGTCGGGATCAGCCAGGAACGCGTGCCGTCGCAGCGTGGCTATATGGGTGACCTCTATTCCCAATTAGCCCGTCGGTACGAAAAGGCCTGTGATTATGCCAAGGGCGGATCGGTCACTGTGCTGACCGTGACGACGATGCCCGGTAATGACGTGACCCATCCTGTGCCGGATAACACGGGCTATATCACCGAGGGGCAGATCTATTTGCACTCGGGTGTGATTGACCCGTTCGGCAGCCTCTCGCGGCTCAAGCAGAACGTGATCGGCAAGACGACGCGCGAGGATCACGGGCAGATCATGAACACCATGATCCGGTTCTATTCAGAAAGCCGCGACGCCGCGCAGAAACAGGCAATGGCGTTCGACCTTTCGGATTACGACCATCAGTTGTTGAAGTTTGGTGACCTGTTCAAAACCCGGTTCATGGACATCAACGTTTCAATCTCGCTGGAAGATGCGCTGGATTTGGGGTGGAAAACTCTGGCCGAGTGTTTCGCACCTGAGCAGCTACTGATGAAACAGGCCCTGATCGAAAAGTATTTCCCAAAGGATGCCGATGGCGCGGTTGCAGCTGAATAAATCGTCGCTCGCGCGCGAGCAGACGCAGCTGAAAAGCTATGAGCGGTTCTTGCCGTCGCTGGACCTCAAGCGCCAACAATTGATGGCAGAACGTGCCAAGGCGCGCGAGGATGTACAGCGCCTGCAGGATGAGGTCCAGGAACTGGCGCAAAAGGTCGGGGAAAAGCTGCCGATGCTAGCGCAACAGGGCGTCGATCTGGGCGGGTTGGTCGAGTTGAAGGACTACCAAGTCAAAGAGGTCAACGTTGTGGGGGTCAAGATGCCTTCGCTAGACCGGATCGAGGTCGCGGTGCGTCCGTATTCCTATCTGGCCAAACCTCATTGGGTCGATGCGGCGGCCCGGTTGCTGCACGATATGATCGAGGCGCGTCTACGGGTCAAAGTGGCCGAAGAGCGGGTGAAGATATTCGATAGGGCTGTGGCCACCATCACCCAGCGTGTCAATCTGTTCGAAAAGGTTCTGATCCCGCGCGCCAAAGCCAACATAAAGAAAATCCGCATTTATCTGAGTGATGAACAGATGCAGGCCGTGGTCCGGTCGAAAATCTCAAAGCGCAAACATGCGCAGGAGGCGGTGTCATGAGTGTCGCGAGGCTCAAGAAACTGTCACTGGTCGGGCGAGCAGATCAAAAGACCGAAACGCTTGAGGCGCTGCAGGAATTGGGATGCATGCACGTCCTGCCGCTGGCCCCGCCGCCCTCTGAACCGGAAAAGATCAGCGAGCGCGGTGCGCGGGACGCCTATAAGGCGTTGCGATTCCTGCATGACGTGCCCGAACCGCGCCGCCAGATACAGCGCGACCCCGGTTTTGACATGGAGCAGTTCGTCAAGAATGTGCTGGACCTGATGCAACGGACCCGTGACATGACGGACCAAAGGGATTTTCTGGCCAACCGGATCGCGCAGGTTCGCCCTTGGGGGGACCTGGATTTTCCACCCGACGATGTGTTGGCGGGGAACCGGTTATGGTTTTATCAACTGCCACTGAAGTATCGCGATGCGTTGGAGGCCCTGGATATGCCCTGGGCCATACTCGAGCAGGACCATAGGTTCATCTATGCCGTACTGATCGACCCGGATGAGCCGGATGACGATATCCTGCCAGTTCCGCGCACGCACACCGGATCGCTGCCCATTCACGAGCTTGAGGCGCAACTGGAAGAGGCTGAGATCGCCATCGAAGCGCTTGAGGCTGAACGCGTTGCGCAAACCCGATACCTAAAACTGATGCGCCGGAACCTTTCGGTTGCCGAAAGCGCGGCCGAGCTGGCCCATGCCACGCAAAAGGTTCGCGACGAAGAGGCGATGTTTGCCCTTCAGGGCTGGGTGCCCGAGGATCGTATAGATGCGGTTCTGGACATGGCAAACGCTAAGGATGCTGCCGTACTGATCGAAGAACCCAGCCCCTATGACAGCCCGCCAACTTTTTTGGAACAACCGGAAAAGCGTAGTGCTGCAGTGGACTTGGCGCTGTTTTATCAAGTGCCGGGTTACAAGGATTGGGACCCCAGTATCATTGTCGCCGTTTCGTTCGCGATCTTCTTTGCGATGATCGTGGCCGATGCCGGGTACGGGGCAATTATCTTGGCGGGGCTTTTGTTGTTTTGGAAACGGCTTGATCGCACACCACATGAGCGTTCCTGGCGACGCTTTGGCGTGATCATCTCGGGGGCGACGATCCTGTACGGCATATTAGTCGGCAGCTATTTCGGCGTATCGCCGGCAGACGGATCAATCTGGGCCAAGCTCCAAGTGCTCGATCTCAACAATTTCGGCGCGATGATGATGGTTTCGATTGTCGTTGGCGTTTTGCATCTGGTGCTGGCCAATGCGCTTGCCGCCCGCGCGGCTTGGGGGCACCGAAACGCCATTGCCAATCTGGGCTGGATCGCGGCGCTGATTGGAGGATTCATTTTGTGGCTTAGCTACATGAAGGGCAATTCTCCGGTGCCGGGTGCGGCCTTGATGGGGATCGGGGTTCTGGCCATCGTCTGGTTCTCAAGCGAGCGGGTCATCAAGAAACCAACCGACTGGGTTTGGCGCCTGATCGAAGGGCTGCAAAGCCTTGCCGGGGCCATGGGGGCGTTCGGAGACGTGCTAAGCTACATGCGCCTGTTTGCGTTAGGTCTGGCCTCAGCCTCATTGGCGATCACGTTCAACGATCTGGCGGGGTCGGTGATGCAGTCCCTCAAGGGGCTCGGCGTTCTGCTTGCCCTGCTGATCCTAATCATCGGCCATATTCTCAACTTCGCCCTCGCCATGATGAGCGGCGTCGTCCACGGATTACGTCTCAATTACATCGAATTCTTTAAATGGGGTCTGCCGGACGAAGGCGTTGTCTTTCGCCCGTTCGCCCGCAAGGAGGTTCAGGAATGAATGAGCTTGTTTTGACATTGGGTTGGCTGGGCATTTACGCGCCTATGGCGTTGGGCGCGGCCTCCAGCGCGATCGGGTGCTCCATCGCCGGCATGGCCAGTATTGGCGCCATGACAGAAACTGAAGGCGGCTATGGTCGCTTTGTTGGCGTATCAGCCTTTCCGTCGACCATGGTGATTTACGGCATCGTCATCATGTTTACCTTGAACCGAGATGTGACACCCGAAAACGCGGGTGGCTTGTTCGGGATAGGTATCCTGTCAGGCATCGCATTGATGTATTGCGGGATCTGGCAGGGTCGGGCCTGTGCTGCGGCGATCAACGCCACCAAAGAAAAGCCCGAGATCTTTGGCCTGGCACTGGCTCCGGCGGCGATCATCGAAGGGTTCGGCGTCTTTGCCTTTGTCTTTGCTCTGGTGATCAGCGCGGGGATCAGCTGATGGCGCAGGATGGCATGATTTCACACGGTGTGGATGCCCTGATCGATAAGCTGCGAAATGATGGCGTGGCGGCTGGTCAGGCTGACGCTGAAAAACTGCGGTCAGAGGCCAAGGCCGAAGCCGCCAAAATCTTGGCTGACGCGAAACGCGAAGCGGACGATTATCAGAAAAAGGCGCGCAGCGATTCCGACAAATACCGCGCGGCGGGGGAAGAGGCGTTGAATACCGCCATGCGTGATGCAGTTCTGACCATGAAAGGTGGATTGACCGACCGGTTTCGTGAAGATGTCGAACGTCTGGTGACCAAGGAAATGGCTGACCCGAAATTGCTGAAACAGATGATTTTGGAGGTCGTCGGTCGAGAGGCTGATGGCGTCAATCTGGATGGCAAGGTCCAGGTCATTCTGCCTGCCAAAGTCGCGACGCAGGAAGACATCAAGCAGAACGCGGATGACATCCAGTCTGGCAAGCTGACCAAATATGTTCTTGGGCTGACAGCTGAAATGTTGCGCGAACAGGTAGAGCTGCATGCATCGGACGATAACCAAGATGGTATCCGCGTTCGGGCCGAAGATCAGGGCGTTGTGCTGGACCTGACGGACAAGGCGGTCGCCTCACTGCTGATGGAGCATCTTCAGCCGCGGTTCCGTGCCGTGCTGGAAGGTGTGATCCGCTGAGATGTCAGACCCTGACGCCTATATCGCGCTGATCAGCAGCTTGCCGGGATCTGAACGGTTGTTTGTGGCCAAGCAGCCACCCTTGTCACGGCTGCGGCTGGATCGTCGCCTGACGGCGCTTGCACCTGAGGATGCGCGTGTTCTGAAAGTGTTGGAGCAGGCGTTGAACTGGAGTGCATATGACATAGATGTCACGGATGCGCAGGCGGTACAGAGATGCAATCAGGCGTTGGGCAAAATTCCGCAACCAACCTTGCGTAGACTGTTCCTTGAGCGGATGGACTTGCGCACTGTAGTTGCTGCACTGCGCCTGCGCGCGCGTGGAGGCAATCCGCCCTCGGGAGCGTACGGCATTGGACGTTGGAGCCGCCATATTCCAGCCAACTGGGGGGACCCGGATTTCCGACTTTCGGTGCCGATGCCGTGGATCAAGGAAGCGCGTCAGCTGTTAGAAGCTGAGGACCCTTTGGGGCTGGAGCGACTGTTGTTGTCGGTCAGCCATAAGCAACTGAAACGGTACGCCGCCCGCCACCTGTTCGATTTTGAGGCCGTGGCAATATACGTCCTGATCTGGAACATTTTTGATCGATGGGCGCAAAGCAACGCTCAGGACGCAGCCACGAGATTTGAGAAGCTGGCCCAGCAGGCCATGGCCAATGTCGCAGAATTCGATTTTGAGAGAGTTAGCGCATGACTGCCCAAACACCCCCGGTTCAAACCGCAACCGCCCGTGTCGTCTCGGTCCAGGAAGGGCTGGTGCAGATCCAGGCCAACCATGATGCAGCCGGAGTTCCCGGGCAACTGGTCAAGAACGAGGTGGTGTTCATCTTGCCGACCCGTGCTGGGCCGGGCGGGCGCCAGGAACGGCTCAAAGCAGAGGTGCTGCGCGTGCGCGGGGACACAGCTGATGTACAGGTGTATGAAAGCACAGACGGCGTGGCTGTTGGCGACCCGGTGGAACAATCGGGTCAGTTGCTGTCCGTAGAACTGGGGCCGGGGTTGTTGGGTCAGGTCTTTGACGGCCTACAATCGCCTTTGCCCAAAGTCGCTTCCGAATTTGGGACCTTCCTGCCGCGCGGTGCTGATGTGGCGCCGCTGGACGATCAGGCCAAATGGTCCTTCACGCCCTCGGTCAAAGTTGGGGACACAGTAACGGCGGGGGATAGCATCGGCACCGTTCCCGAGGGGCGGTTTACACATAAGATCATGCTGCCCTTCAATTGGGTTGGAGAATACAAGGTCGTCTGGGTTCAGAAAGGGGCCGCGTCGATTCATGAGATTGTTGCCCGACTTGAAGACGAGCAGGGGGGTGAACACACACTGACGCTTTGTCAGAAGTGGTCAGTTCGGCGGCCCTTGCCCGAAACAGTTCTTAAACGTGCCCTGTCGGAACGACTGTACCCGACTGAACCCGTACTGACTTCGCAACGTCTGATCGATACATTCTTTCCTATCGCCCGCGGTGGTACGGCCTGCATTCCCGGCCCGTTTGGGGCGGGCAAAACCGTGCTGCAAAACCTGATCGCGCGGAACTCCAAAGTGGATATCGTGATCGTCGTTGCCTGTGGTGAACGCGCGGGCGAGGTTGTTGAAACGATACACGAATTCCCCAAGATGACCGATCCGATGTCGGGCGGCAGTCTGATGGATCGGACGATCATCATTTGCAACACCTCTTCCATGCCCGTTGCGGCCCGCGAGGCGTCGATTTTCACCGGCATCACACTGGGCGAATACTATCGTCAGATGGGGTATGATGTTCTGCTGATCGCGGACAGTACCAGCCGCTGGGCGCAGGCCATGCGCGAGACTTCCGGCAAGCTGGAGGAAATTCCGGGTGAAGAGGGTTTTCCTGCCTATCTGGAAAGCTCGATCAGGGGCCTGTACGAGCGCGCAGGGGCGATGAAGACCAATGATGGCGACCTGGGTAGTCTGACGCTGATTGGAACGGTTTCACCAGCGGGTGGCAATTTTGACGAGCCTGTGACGCAGTCCACGCTGTCTACCGTGAAGTGCTTTCTGGGGCTGTCCTCGGAACGGGCTTATAAACGGTTCTATCCTGCGGTTGACCCAATGCTTAGCTGGTCGCGATACACCGATCAGCTTTCGGATTGGTACGACAAGAACGCCGCGCCCGGTTGGACAGGCAAGGTGCGCGATCTGCTGGCCCTGATTGAAAAAGGCGAACAGGTCGACCAGATGATGCAGGTGACCGGCGAAGAAGGTGTCACCATCGAGGACTTCGTCACGCAGCAAAAAGCGCTGTTCGTGGACATGGTGTACCTACAGCAGGATGCCTTTGACAAAGTCGACGCAACCGTCCCGCTAGAGCGTCAGAAGATGACATTCAAGCTGGTCTATGATGTTACGCAATCAACTGCGGAATTCGAAGATAAGGGTGAAGTGCGTCAGGTGTTCACCCAGCTCACAGGTCTTATGAAGAACTTCCACTACGCCGCGGAAAACACACCGGAATTCAAATCGCTGTGGGGGCAGATTCAGGATCTTTGCCGCGAAAAATTTGGGGTGTAAGTCAGGGAAGTGGTAGCCCGTAGGGGAATCGAACCCCTCTTTCCAGGTTGAAAACCTGGCGTCCTAACCGATAGACGAACGGGCCATCTGCTAATGGCACAAGCACAAGTGGTAGCCCGTAGGGGAATCGAACCCCTCTTTCCAGGTTGAAAACCTGGCGTCCTAACCGATAGACGAACGGGC